>JAXLWC010000052.1:0-43242 GCA_046328675.1 Anaerolineae bacterium | reverse complement strand
TCCGTGTGTGTCGCGCGCGAAGTGAGCAAGCTGTACGAGGAGTTTTATCGCGGCACGGTAGCTGATGCGCTGGCGCACTACAACGCCACCCCGCCGCGCGGCGAAATCGTGTTGGTCATCGGCGGCTATGTTGCCGAACCGGAAGCAGCCTGGGACGAGGCGCGCGTCCGCCAGGCGTTGTTTGCGCGGCTGGATGAGGGCGAACCGCTGAGCAGCGCCGCCAAAGCTGTCGCCCAGCAAGCCGGATGGGAACGGCGTGCGGTCTATGCGCTGGGGGTAGACCGCGCCTAGCCCATTTCCGCCGCTGTGGTACACTGTGGGACGAAAAAATCGCATCATCCAGCATTTAAACCACGATTCAGCAGTTCCTACAGGGGTTTACCCAAAAGTCACTCTGGAAATTCGTTATAATGCGCGTACAATAACACACTCGCAAGTAAGTTTGATTGTCACAGCCAAGCTGACGGTAGAACAGAAACAAGAGGATTTTTATTCATGGCTTCTCTCCACGGTCCAAAAGCCAAAATCATGCGGCGCTTCGGTGAAGTGCTGATCCCGCGTGCCAAATACCAGAAAATTCTGGAAAAGCGTCCTTATCCTCCCGGTGATCACGGCAAGGAAAAGCAGTATCGTTCTGGGCGTCGCAGCGACTATGCCACCCAGTTGGAAGAAAAGCAGAAGCTGTCGTTCATCTACAACATTCGTGAACGTCAACTGCGTAAGTACTTCCTGCGTGCGCGTCGTCTGCCCGGTGCAACAGGTGGTAACCTGATTGCGCTGCTGGAACGCCGCCTTGACAACGTGGTTTACCGCGCTGGGTTCGCTGGAACCATCTGGGCAGCACGCCAACTGGTCGCTCACGGCCACATCACCGTCAACGGCGCGTCGGTCAATCTGGCGTCGTACATGCTCAAGCCCGGCGATTCCATCGGTGTCACGGACAAGATGCGCAAGAACGTCCACATCGTCGAATCAGTCGAAAGCATGGTGACTCCGCCCACCTACATCGCCGTCAATCCTGAACAGGTCACGGCGCAGTTCGTTCGCGTCCCGGAACGCAAAGAAGTTCCGGTACCTATCAACGAACAACTGGTCGTTGAGTTCTACACTCGCCTCACCTAAAAGGCGATACCGTACAGCTTGCGGCTTGGAAAATACAACACCCCTACCTGTCTGGCAGGGGTGTTTTTGATTTAGCTTCCGGCTTGCAGCGGGAACAGCCGCTCTACCACCAGTTCAAACGCGCCTTCGCTCAGGTAGCCGTTAATCCGTACCATGTAGGTTCCGTTCGATGGCAGCGTGAAAGTGAAGCGTGGGTTCAGCGTGCCATCACTGTCGTCGGCGCTGGCAATGACTTCGCCGCTGGTGTCCAGCAGCGCGGCAACGGCGTCCAGCGTGCTGTTAGGCATGGCCCGCACGCGCACCTGAATCTGCTGGCCTAGCTGCCCCTGAAATGGATAAAACAGATAGGTATCCTGTGGCACAACATCCTGCACCGTGAACAACGGTACGACGCCGGGCATGGGAGTCGCCGTGGGTGCCGCATTAACATAATGCCACACCATCGTATAACTGCCTACCGAGACTGCCCCCGCCGCCGAGACGCGCAGATGATACAATCCCGTTTGCGGCGCGATAGCCTGCGTAATCAGCGCCGCGCCGTTACCACCGCTGTTGTCGTCTTGGGCGATCACATTGTCTGACGTGTCATCAGGGGATTCATCGTTAGCAA
Organism: Anaerolineae bacterium; assembly: GCA_046328675.1. Classification (GTDB taxonomy): domain Bacteria; phylum Chloroflexota; class Anaerolineae; order Aggregatilineales; family Phototrophicaceae; genus JACAER01. Next base: position 41,510 of record JAXLWC010000052.1, on the reverse strand, counting down.
GTGCGAATTCCAGCACAGGGTCGAAGCTGGCATCTGCTGGCGTGACGGACGCCGCAATCACATCGCCCGCATTCAGGAACAGGCTCCACACATCCCGCAGCCCACGCTTGGACAGCCGCCCGTTGTACAGTTCATCGGACAGCGTCCGTCCGTGCTGCACATCTTCGCGCGTCGTGCCGAAGCCGAACGACACCAGATAGTCGCCTGTCGTCTCATTCAGCCCGGTGATGTGTACGCGGTAGACCGCCGTGACTCGTATCGGGAAATCCGCGACAAGTGCATCTCCTTCTGCCGCCGAAGTCGTGGGGTTCGCAGACGCCACGACATCACCGTCCGGGCCGATGATTTCGATATTGGGCTGCAACCCGCCATCCCCCTGTGGACTGACGCCAACCGTGATGTGCTGCCCGGCAGCCGCCGAGAGCGAATACGCGTCAAAATCTCCCAGGCGGCTGATGCTGCCCAACAGCGGGACATGATCTTCCAGCAGATTTCTACCGCTGATGGCTGTCGCCAGCGTCGGCGTCAGCACTTCCACGACGGGCACCAGCGGCGTCGGCGTGATGAACACGGGCGTCACCAGCGCCGCGTTGAACGAGTAGCAAAATACCGTATCCACCTGGGTCAGCCCGCCGGATGCCTGAATCAGATAGGTGCCCGTGCTGGGCAGCAAAATGTTACGCAGCAGGGCCGCATTATCGCCACCACTGTTATCGTCAACGGCTAACACCTCACCATCAGGGCTGATGAGGCGTAGGAAAGGGTTGGTGCTTCCTGAAACCCGTGTCATGCGCACGTTGATGATTTCGCCGAGCTGTCCGTTAAACGTAGACCTGCTCCAGCGAATTCGCTTCAAACAATCCGCCCCGCATCTGGTCTGCAATCAGTTCACCAAGCATCTCACCGAAGGCGCTGGCAGGCGTCGGCGTAGGAATACCCACAATCGCCGTCACAGGTGGCGGTGTTTCGCTGGGCGGCAGATCAGTGGGCGTGTTGCTCGGCAGCATCGCCAGCGTTGGAAGCCGTAGACGTGTCAGCGCTGATGCCGCCGCTGTTGCAGGCGGCCAGCAGCATACCGTAATCACGGAGACCAGCCCATAATCCGCGTTGTGGAGCGACGTAAGCGTTTGAGTGTCGCGCGAACGTGCGTTGCCCCTGCCTGTTCACGGTCTACAGTTGCCATCGTCACTGCGCTGCCCTTTCCACGATGTAGCCGTTGCTGTTCTTGACAAAGGCCGACGCCGCATAGCCTTGCGCAAACGTTACTTCTAATGCCTGCCGTACTGCCATGCGCCACGCCAGCCGCTGCTCACGCTCCAGTGTGCCTAATGACGGGGGCAGCGGCACAAAGTATGACGGGTATTCCCACGTCGGCGGCAGTTGGGTCTGGGCTATTCCGTTGTCGTCCACACGGATCAGGTTCAAAATCGGCGGCGTATTCTTCTTCAGCAGGGTATCCGGCTGCGCGCGTCCTTTAGGGGCTGGCAAATACCATTCTGCCTCAACACGATCTGACGGCAGCCCGCGATTGATGTCGTCGTCCATGTCGCCGTAAAAGTTTTCGTGGTAGACGTTGGCCGTCGCACCCAGCAAAGCGATGTTGAAATGAGCGTTGCCGCGCTGCAATGGGTCATACGTCCAGCGGATAGTTTCGTAGCCGTTGTTTAACGCCCAACGCCGCTGCATCTGCTTCAGTTCATAGCCCAGCCCCTTGCCCTGATACTCCTGATGCACGCCTGTCATGTGCGACCACAGATAGATCTCTGTGCCGCGTTTGGCGGTAAAAGCAAACGCCATCCCCACCATTCGCTCACCCTCATAAGCCCCCAGCGCGATACCGCCGTTCAGAATCGCGGCGTGCATGACGTAAACCGGAACCGTATCAATCGGGTTTAGCCCCCAGATGACGATTTCTAACTGTTCAACCTGCTTCAATTCCTCAACGCTGTGTAAAACGCGGTAGTCAATCATAAGTCCCAAACAACTCTACAAGTCCACCCGGCCAGGGGTGCTGTCCCTCAAGCCATGTCAGTGTACTGCAATGCTGAATACACGGCAAACTCGGCCATGACGCCAGCCCCTCAGGCTTGTTATACTGGTTTGCATGAAGACGTTACCACTGGCTTTACAGGCTCCTGATGCCCGCTGGAACATTCGCGCGGTGCGCATGGAAGATATTGACGCCTTGCAAACGCACTGCTGGACAGAGCGCTCTTTTTTATCGGTTTATGAACTGGTAGGGCGCGCCATCTCGCTGGCGAAGGAAGAAAACGGCTTAGGGGTTGTCTTTGTCAATGGCGCAGGCGTCGTGCGGGGTTACGGACAGCTAACCGCATGGCCGAACTGTGCCGAAATCACCGACCTGATGGTCGCTGAAGCCTATCGCAGCAAAGGTATCGGCACGGCGCTTATCCAGCATCTGATGCAAGCTGCCAAAAAGATGGAAGTGGACTGTGTCGAGATTGGTGCCGCTGTGGATAATCCGCGCGCGCTGGCCTTATACCGCCGCCTGGGTTTCCTCGACAGCCACACGCTGGACATCAACATTGGTGTGCGCAAGCATCAGGTGATTTATCTGCGAATTGATCTGCAAAACAGTTGAGCACAGGCCGCACTTCTTTTAACGACGCGTGTCTGCCTTGGTTTTTTGAGGATGTCGATGACAACGTATCAAACTCCTGCCCAGCCCTCAGCCCTTATTGCCGGGGTCTACCTCATGCCCTTAAAAGTCTTCAGCGACGAGCGCGGACGCTTTACCGAAACCTTTCGCCGTGAATGGTTTCCCTGGATCGAATGGAACGCTATTCAGGGCAATCGCTCCGACAGTAAGGCGGGCGTTCTGCGCGGGCTGCATTATCATCACAAACAGGTGGATTACTGGTACGTGCTCAACGGGCGCGTGCGTGCGGGGCTGGTGGATTTGCGTCCATCTTCGCCTACCTACATGGTGAAGGAAATGGTTGATCTAGGGGAAGAAAACAATGCGGGGTTGTTCATTCCCATTGGCGTTGCGCATGGTTTCCTGGCGCTGACCGACTGTACGCTGACGTATCTGGTCAACAACTATTATGACGGTGCCGATGAATGCGGTGTGGCATGGAACGACCCGCAGATCAATATGCCCTGGGGCGTTGATGCGCCGCTGATGTCGCCGCGTGACCAGAAAAACCGTTTTCTCAAGGATATTCCACAGGCGGAACTACCCAAATAACTACTTCAGCCGTTTGCCCCATGTTGTAGTGTTGACGCCTCAAGTTAAAGGTTGAGGCTGTTGTACACTAATGCTGAACCTTGTACTCAACCCGCGCATTGAAGGCTCTGGTCGAATATGCTGCGCAAGAGATAACTCGTGTAGCGAGTTGGACTAGCCCGCACCTTTAGCTGCGGGCGGATAACTCACACTTAAAATTATCTAGCATTACGCCTCACTCATCATCGTCAACATCACGTTCCTGTGCGCCGCTGAGATAGCCCGCCAGCCATTTGAGCACATCCACAGCGCTTTGTGGCTGCTGTTCACCCGTCATCAACTGGCGGTCAGGGTCACGGCGCACGAGGCTGGATTTGCTGCGGTTGTCGCCCATTGTGGCGATCAACTGCGCCAGTTCCTTGAAGTTGTTCGCCATGATCGTGCGCTCCTGCGGCGTAAGTTCGCTTTCGCGTGCGTGGAGTTCATCGCGCACCGTAATCTGGTCAAAGTGAACCTCATGTTTCGGCGAGGGGTCAAACGACTCCGCCAAGGTTTCCAGCACCGTGTAAGCACGTTGGATGTCTTCGGCAACATCCCGCAGACTGCGCTTGCCCAGCAGTTTGCGCAGGGCTGCCGCCGTCTGCACGATGCCGCGCGCTTCTTCCAGCGAACGTTTGCCCTCCAGCGCTTTTTCCAGCCGCAGCAGGCGTTGTAACGGTTCGCGCCGCACAAAATCCCGCCACCAATGCATCAGCAGTTGGCGAATCGTGGAATTCCACAGCAGCAGTTCGTACATTTTGAGTAGGTCAGCCGTAAGCTGTGCCTCATCTTCGACAGCCTCAATCAGCGCGAACAGGTAGCGGGCTGCCACGCGCGCCAGTAAATCGCTCTTGGCGTCCTCGCCCATTTGCAGCAAATGCCACAGCGTATCCGCTGGCACACTCAGGTTAGACGATTGGTTCAGCGTGCGCGCAAGCTGTTCCACAACGGGCAGCGCGGTCTTGCGCCATTCCCAACTGTTGAGCAGCGCCGCATACACATTAATCGCCTGCTGAACCGTCAGGTCACCTTCATTGACCAGATGCACAACGATTTCGACAATATCGGTTGCGCTGCGTTTGCTTTTCTTGAGCGCGGTGACGACGGTCAGCAGCGGCGGTGGGGTTAAGCTGCTGTCCTTCATCAGCCCATGTGCAAGCTGGTAAAACATAGCGTCACGGTTGTTAAACAGGGTCAGCGTGACCAGTGTCTCGCGTGCTTCCGGCAGCAGCCAGTTCGCGCCGCGCTGCATCCACGTCTGCACAATCGCTTCCGGCTGATAAGCGCCTGGCAGGCTCGCAGGATGATCGCTGATATAAAAGGCCCAGATGCGCTCCACAGCGGTAGCATCAAACACTTCGGCAACGCCCGCCTGTGCTGCGCGTGCCATCGCTGCCAGATACAGTTCGCGCCCCTTCATGTTGAAGATGTCTTCCACCGCTTCCGGGCGGAACTCGCGTAAGGCATGAGCCAGCGCGCTGGGAAGATGCTGCATCAGTTCCTCATCTTCCAGCAGCACATCCAAAGACGCTGGATCGCGCTTCACCGCCAGCATGATAAGCTGCTTACCCAGATCGCCATCGCTGCGCGCACGTTCGCGCGCGGCCAGTATCGCCTGATGCAGCACATCATTCAGGCCGTACACCTGCGGTTCCCGCGCCACAAGTTTGAGCCAGTTCAGCAGCGTTTCCGTATCGCCGTCCGTGATGGCGACCTGAAGCGAACACAGCGCCGCCGTCTGCAAACGCTGCTGCCAGCGCGCATCGTTGCCACAGGCCAGACGCGCCCGTACAAAGGAATAAACCGCGTCCGGCTGCACATCCAGATTAGTCTCCAGCGCCGCGCTCAGTTCGTGGTTAAGCTGGGGGTCAACGTCCATTTCGTTGGCGACGACGCAGGCCGACTCCGCATCCCGTGCTTCCAGCGACTGCTTGAACAGCGCCTTAACGTAGGCACGCCGCAAATCACCCTGAACGCTGCCATTGTTTAGCGCCGTTTCCAGCCGTTCGAGGGGCACACTATTCCCTTCCATCACCTGCATATCCAGCTTGTGACGTTCGACCATCACATTCAGCGCTTCACTCAGTCGGTGTTCATGTAAAAGTTTCGGTTCGGCGCTGGGCATCGCATCAATCGCACTCAACAGGTGCGCGCTGTTCCCATCCCAGAACCTCAGCAGATGTTCACAGTAAGCTGGGAGATTGCCCGTCTGGAATCTGCCCGATAAATCCGGGGCTTCGTCTGTCGCATAATTGGCAATGTGCCTCGGCGTTTCAATCAAATCCTCAATGAAGATCAGATGGGGATAGGCAATCGAGGGCGGGCCAACGCGGGTTGAGAACGTCACCTCGGCACGCGCATACGACGGCAGCAGCGCCAGCAGCCCCTGTACAAACAGCAGCCGTTCGGTGAGGTTGGGCGCAAAGCCGTAGATCATCAGCGCGCGTTCGTCCAGCATCGCCGCCAGCAGATACACGGCCTTTTTGATGTCTCCACCCGCATAGCGTGAAAGGAAGGTCTCAAAAGTCGCCTGGCGTTCGCTGGCTGTCCAGGGGCGTGGATTGAACTCCAGCGGTTCAATCTGTGTATTCGCGCTGACAAAGGACGGAATCGGATTGAAAAACAGCGCTAACAACTGCGCCAAATTGCCTTCAAGCTCCACCAACGCCGGACGCGGAATCAGCGTGTACCCATAAATGGGAACGCCGTTCTGCTCGTGAGCGCGGGCAAAGATACAGTTTTCGCTTGGCCCTGCGAAAAGTCCAACGGCCTGTGAACCATCTGGCAGCGGTTCCAGGGGCGCCAGTGCGCGCCATGCAGGCATATCTGCTGCCGTGACGCCATCGGTCAGCGCCAGGACATCAAAATGCAAGACTCGTTGATTCCCGGCGGCTGGCTTGCCATAAATGATGCGCTTGAGGGCGTACATAGTACATCTCTAATGGGTAAATGGATGGTTCATTATAACGCGCTAACGCCGAATTCGGTGTATAAACTCGACGCTCTGTAATTTGCGCTCCAGCAGAAAGGTGATGTAGCCAAGAATCAGGCGCTCGGCTTCATCGTGGAGGGTTCCGCTGATTTGCAGGGATTTCACCTGCGAATAGGGGTTGCGCTGGATGTGGCGCAGCAGCTTCAGAATCGTCAGCGGCAGCCGCATCAGCGACGCGCTGCCCGCTGTATGGCGCGGACAGACAGCGCCACCCAGCAGATAGCTGAAATACTGTTCTTCCGGCTGTAGCTCCTCATGCCCTTCGCCGCAGTAAAACAACTCTGGACGATAGCCCACTAAATCCAGCAGATGAACTTCATAGTAACGAATCACCAGGCGCGGGTCTTTTTCGCTGCACAGCCGCGATAACGTATCATCCAGCAGCGTGAACAGGCGGCGGGTGTCTTCATCGCTGTCTGCCGTAAAACGGTCAAGCAGTTCAACGGCATAGCTGGCATAAGCGCCGCGCTGTAAGTCCTCCCGCAGGCGCAGATACGGTTCCTGCATCTCTGCCTGCGCCGCGATGCCGATTTCGCGTCCTCTGTTCACCAGAAAATCGACGCGTGTATAGAGTTCGACGTGCCCCGTGCTGCGGCTGGTTGGCTTGCGCGCGCCTTTGGCAATCACATCAATCTTGCCATGATCGGGCGTCAGCACCGTCAGCAAACGGTCTGCCTCGTTCATGTCGCGGCGTTTCAGGATAATCGCTTGTGTACGAAAAGCGCGTTCAGGACGCGGCACAGCTAACGCTCCAGTTTCGATGGGCCAAACCCATGAAGCAGCAGTTCTGAGAGGCGCAACTCATGATGCAGGTTGCCCTCAGCATCTGCAATCAGTACCCGCAGTTCCGGTGCAAACTCAAACAACATCTGGCGGCACATGCCACAGGGTGAGCCGCCGTTCGCGGTCACCACCGCAATCGTGTCAAACTCCCGCACGCCCTCGCTGACCGCTTTCACCAGCGCCACACGTTCAGCGCAGATCGTCACCGGATACGAGGCATTTTCAACGTTGCAGCCTTGATACACAGTTCCATTCGTTGCCCGCAGCGCCGCCCCTACATGATACTGGGAGTACGGAACGTAAGCTCGGCGGCTGGCTTCGATGGCAGCATCAATGAGGGCACGATCTTCAGGAGTCATGCAGTTAGCCTTCGTTAGGGGTAGTGGCAAGCGTCTGCTGTGGTTGCAGCGGCGGGTTGGTGGGCGCAGGCTCATGGGTTTCGACGGGCACCGTTTTGCGCGATACCCGCACTTTACGGATGCGCCGCCCCTCAACCGATTCAACACTCAGGACGAGGTTGCCGTATTCCAGCGTATCTCCGGCACGCGGAACCCGCCCCAGATGCGAGTAAATGAACCCGCCAAGTGTGTCATTTTCCTCGGTGGGAAGTTCAACATCCAGCAGTTCATTAAAGTCGTCAATGTCCATACTGGCGTCTGCCGTGATTTCGTCATCGCTGTGGCGGATGTATTCGGCTTCTTCGTTCACATCGTATTCGTCACGAATATCACCGATGATTTCTTCGATCAGGTTTTCGATAGTCACCAGTCCTGCCGTGCCGCCGTATTCATCGACCACCATCGCCATGTGGATGTTCTGGTTTTGCAATTCCTTCAGCAGCACATCGGCTTTTTTGGTCTCAGGCACGAAGTAAGCGGGACGCAGCATGATATTCAGCGGCGTTGTGTCCGGCGACTCCCCGTTTTTCCAGATAGCCAGCAGGTCTTTGGCGTAAAGCAGCCCTTTGACGTTGTCGATGGTTTCCTCGAAAACAGGAATACGCGAGAAGCCGCTGTTGATGAACATCCCCAGCGCGTCCTTGATCGGCGTGTTGACATCCAGCGCTATAATGTCGATACGCGGTACCATGACCTCACGCACGACTGTCTGGTCAAGCTGAAGTACCGAGTAAATCATCTCTTTTTCCTCACTCTCAATCGTGCCGCCTTTTTGGCCAGCTTCGACCATCGTGAGGATTTCTTCCTGCGTAACCGAGTTAACCGCCGCTTCGCTGTTGAACAGCGCTGAAATCAGCTTGCTGATAGCCACCAGCACCGCGACAACGGGACTCAACACATATACCAGGAAACGCATCGGGTGTATGAACATCAGCGCCAGTTTATCGGCGTGCGCTTGCCCGACGGCGGCGGGTACCAGTTCACCTAAAATGAATCCAATCAATACAGCCGGAATCAGGATAGCGGCATACACCAGACCCGGATTGGTGTTGGCTGCCACCAGCGGCTGCGCGATGGTCAGCGCCGCGACAACTGCAATCGTGAAATTTAACAGGAAGGTGCTGAGTTGATAGGTGATGTAAAGGCGAGTCGAACCGTCTTCAATTAACTGGGTGGCGAGCTGTGCGCGCCGGTTTCCTGCTTCGGCCTGGTCACGCAGTGTTGCACGGCGAGCGTTTGTGAGTGCAGCGTAGGCGAGTGCAATGGTCGCGTGGAAAACAATTAGCCAAAGCAGGCTGGCTATGCCTGATAAACTGCCATCGTCCAACTTGGGTTCCTTTTTCTCCTCAGCCCATCAACGCAAAACCGGGGCAACCCGCGCCGCTGCGCGTCTGCCCCGGGCAACATAGACGAAACAGTAAGGGGCATTACGCCCGCGTTGATACGCTGAACATTACGATCTTACGGAATTCCTTGACCCTAAGTTTACCATATTCGTGCTGGCTGTTGCAATTATGTTTTGTTTAAGGAATGTTCAACGAGTGTAAGAACCGTCATTGAAAATCCCTGTTGGGTGGCAGCCGCGCCCTGCATTGGTGGCTTCCTCTTCCAAACGCACGAACTCATCGTGGAAACCGTCGTCAGGATCATAAAGCACCGCCTCGGCATAACCCTCGCGCACAAGCTCCGCATTGACGAAGGTGCTGCCCACATAGACGAAACGCAGCAAACGCCCGTAGCGGTCAGTATTGCTCACATCCTGCACCAGTGTCACAGTCTGGCCCTCGACCAGCGCAGCGTTAGCATCGGTGGCTTCGCTGTAGCATGGCTCGTCACTTTCCGGCGTATTGACTCCCACGTAGCGCACGCGGTAGCCCACGTCGCCTATCCGCACATCAATCGTGTCCCCGTCAATGATACGGGTCACCACCGCCGATTCGCCTTCAGGAACCGTACCGCCTGTCGTGTTGTCATTAAAACCGGGATCGGTGCTGCTGCCGCCGCCCACCACAAGCTGGCAAGCGGAAGCAATCCATAGAAGTAGTAAGAAGCTGATGAGGAGTTTTTGGCGTGTATGCATTGCTTTACCTTTTCGTTGGCTCCTGTTCAAAACGAGTGTATGTAGAGACGTTCATTTAAACATCCCCCACCAGAAACATTACAGTTGCACCCATTCACTACAAGCGCCTTTTCGTGAGTTGCAGGATTTTAACACGCACAGGACGAAATTCCCTCGCTCAAACATTGAAATAATTGGTAAACTATCTTCAAACCACTTGCCCAGAACGGCACTGTGAGGATTCCCATGACACCAGAACAAGCCTTTGCAGCATTAAACAGCAGTGATTTCTACAAACTCAGCGACGCCCTTGAAGTATTGGGGCAGTACCGCTACGCTCCAGCGGTAGAAAAACTGATTGAAATGCTCGACAGCCCAACGGTGGATGTGGGGTTGATTGTTAAGGTTGCGAAAGCCCTGAGCGTTATCGGGACACCGCTGGCCTTGGATGCCTTGGCGACCTACCTCTTTGCGGAGACGACACAGCTTTCGCGCCACGCCTACGAGCAGACCACCTTCGAGAAAATCACACGCTCCGCCATTGTCAGCGCCGCAGCAAAACGCGCGCTCAAAGAAGTGAACACACCAGAAGCGCAGGCAATTCTACAGGAATGGGAACGCCGCAGGCAGGGAGGATGAGAACGATGGCTGATAAGATGACCTTGGAACAGGCACTAGCTGCCTTGGATAGCAGCGACGTTAATGAACAAATTCAGGCCGTAATGACAATTGCACGGCTGCGCTATAACCCTGCTTTATCTCAACTAGAACGATTACTGGGTACATCAAATTTAGACCCAAAACTTCTGGACATCATCAAATATGCAATACATGAAATAAGAAGCAGCATTCGTATAGATGCGGAAGAAATACACCAAGCTCAACATGAACTTGCTGTAACCATTGATACTCTTGACGAGGTGGTGAGCAGGCTAAGTCAAATGACCCGTAGGCTTCAAAACTCATGGCAAGGGGCAAGCGCCCATGCATTTTTCGATTATATGTATCAAGACATCTTGCCGCAGTTTGAAAGACTGAAATCGAATTTAGACGAAACGCGCAATGATTTGAGATTGGCCGTTGATCAATATTCAATGTCAAATCGTGATGGCAGTGCTCGCTTCAGAGACGGCGCGGAGACTCCGCCGCCTGCCTTATCATCAGATACACCAAATCAGGGATCACAAACGAATCAGACGGCTCTCACCGACAAAATTCGTGACGCTATCGACGATGTGATCGGGATTTTTAATCCCCCATCTGCGGCGACAGCGCCAGAAAATAAGCCCGCCGCCCCCGCCGCCGAAGCCCCACAGCATGAAACGGGTACGCGGGCGAACGAGTCTGAAAAATCCGTATTGCCGCCACCACCGCCGCCAGCACAGCCCATCACCGCGCCGGGAACCTCAGCCCCGCCCCGGCCAATCAAGAAGCGTAAGGAATCCAAAGCTGACCTCGACGGCCTTGGAACGGCAGGTGGGGGCGAGGAACCCGAACCTGTGGATGACAACATCGACATGGATGAATTGATCGTCGCTGAGGAAGAAGCCGCGCCGCCGTCTGCTCCTGCGCCGGTGATGTTTTCCGCCTATCCGCCCAAAGCCGCCAGGCGCGACGAATGGCAGCCGCTGTTAGCCTACGTCTTCCGCGAGACGGCGGCCCAGGCGGTCATTGCCGACGCGCTGCACCAACTTGGCGACAAACAGATGGGTAAAAGTGTCGTCACCATCAAGGGCAAGGTACCCGTTGCCGAAGGCGCAGAAGTGGTCGCCCGGCCAGTGATGCCAGGCTTTCAGTTTAAGCCGTTGGAAATCAAAGTGGGCTTTTACGACGAATGGCAGCGCTTTAACTTTGAGCTGCGTGCCAAGGATGCCCCGCTGAACCAGTTCGCCACAGGCAGCATTACCTTCACGGTGGAAGGTCTGATTGTCGGCGATGTGCCGCTGTCAGTCTACGTGGGGGACGAAAACGCCACAGGCGAAATCAGCAGCGCCGTCACCCGCATGTACCAGTCAATATTCTGCTCCTACAGCCACGACGACACCAAAATCGTGGAACGGGTGGAGCGCGCTTACAAAGCCTTGGGGCTGGACTATCTGCGCGACATCACCACGCTCAAAAGCGGCACTGAGTGGAGCGAAGAACTGTTAAAGCTGATTGACCGCGCCGATATTTTCCAGTTATTCTGGTCACAGGCCGCCGCCGATTCGCCGTATGTCAAACAGGAATGGCAGCACGCGCTGAAGCTGGAATCCAACAAGAACGGCTTCATTCGTCCGGTATACTGGACACAGCCTATTCCCGCTGTGCCCGGTGAACTGCGCCACATTCACTTTGCCTATCAACCGGATTTAGACGACTGAGCCAATTGTTTGTTACAATAGAATTTATTCATTATCGGCTGCGCTAACAGGATCACCGCCTGTTAGCAGATTATGGAAGGAGTCTGGCGTTATGTGGAAGTGGGGAGTAGTTGTCGCGATTCTCGTAGCGGCTTTGTTTGGTCTGATCACCAACGGACTAGTCGGGCTGGTCTCCGTGTTTCTCATCGGTTCGGCTGGCGGCATCGTCGGCATCGTGATGTATTTCGGACGCGAACCTGAACACCAGGAACACGCCAGCGACCAATCCTAGTGCGCGTATGCTTAAAATCGAAAGTGCAGCTTGATGCATTCTCTGAGTTCACTGGCTCACAACATTCCTGTGATGCTTGCTGCCCAGGCCTCGTCTGCTGACAGTATGAATCCCATCCTGTTGGTTGTCCTTGCGCTGATTGTTGTCATCGTGCTGGCGGGCGGTTGGTATTTCCTGCGCAAACGTACCTCGTCCCCGCTGGAAGCGGATGTCACCGAAGCGGTGCGCCCTGCCGCCGTCGCCAAAAAGAGCGGTTGGGCAGGCGGCAAGACCACCTCGGTTGGCGTCATCGCAACGCTTGAAATCATGGACGGGCCAGAAGGCAAAGTCGATGGCACGAATGCCGGGCGCAAAGTCGAAATTTACAGCGGGCGGGTGCGCATTGGCCGCAGCAGTGAACTCTGTGATTTGCAGCTTTATGATATTGATGACAACAGCACCGTCAGCCGCCGCCACTGCACCATCGAATTTGACCGCACGCTGAACACCTTTGTTATCATTGACGAAGGTTCGCGCTCAGGGACTCGCGTGGGAGGCACGATGATCGAAGCTCACCAGCGTTTCCCGCTGAAGGATGGTGATGTCATCGAGCTTGGCTTCGTGGAGCAGTCGGGCGCGCGTCTGCGCTTTACCTCCCCGATTGCCAGAGCCGCCGTCCGCCCTCAAAGCCCCTCCGTGCTGGAAACCGCTTCTGTTGAAACGGCCCCACCGCCCGCCGCCATCATCAGAACCCAGAAACCGGACATCCCCGTAGACCCCAATGCCTTAACCGGGGTGGAAACTGAAATGCGGCGGCAGCAAAACCCATTGGCCTTGCCCGGCACCGGGCCGCTTTCGCACCCGCACGAACCCTGCGAAGTGTTCCTCAGCTACAGCCGCAAAGACAAGGAAATCATGCTGCGTATCAGCGCTGACCTGCGTGTCAACAACGTGAGCGTGTGGACCGACGAAAACCTGACTCCGGGCACACCCCTTTGGCGGCAGGCCATCGAAATCGCGATTGAGAAGGCCAACTGCGTCGTCGTGATTCTTTCGCCCGACGGCAAGCAGTCGCCCTGGGTGCAGCGCGAACTGGATTACGCCGTCACACAGGATAAGCCCATCATTCCCCTGCTGGTGCGCGGCGACGAAAAAACCGCCATCCCGCTGACACTCATCAGCGCCCAGTGGGCCGATTTGCGCGCTGATTATGACCTTCAGTTTTCCGCAGTCTTGAACACCGTGAAACAGACCATTGAGGAAACACGCACCGGACAGTCGTAACGCTCGGCACATTAACCCATATCATGCCTGCAATCGCTGCTCAAAGGGGACGTGTTTTACATCAGCAGTTAGCCCGCCGCGTTGTCACATTTCGGCTTCTTTATATAATCGAACCCAAAAACATTTTAAGGAGAAGGCCGTGATTCGCAGCAAAGAAGCGCGTGTGTGTGTCATAGGGGCGGGGCCGTCTGGCATCACGGCAGGCAAAAATCTGCTGCAAGCCGGCCTGCGCAACATCGTGATTTACGAGAAAAGTAATCAGGTTGGCGGGAACTGGGTCTATTCGCCGCGCCTCGGCCACTCCAGCGTCTTCGAGACGACACATATCATCAGTTCCAAACGCTTGTCTCAGTACGAAGATTACCCGATGCCTGCGGACTATCCTGACTACCCCTCACACAAGCAGCTTCTCACCTATTTTCAGGGCTACGCAGAACACTTTGGTGTTACGAAATACATCCGCTTCAACACAGAAGTCGTCAAAGCCGAAAAACAGGCAGACGAGACCTGGAACATCACGCTCGGCGATGGCACGCTAGAGCACTTTGATTACCTGCTCGTCGCTAACGGTCACCACTGGAACCCGCGTATGCCGCACTATCCGGGCGCGTTTACCGGGCAGTTTCTGCACTCACACGACTTCAAAACAGCCGCCTCCTTTAAAGATCAGCGCGTGCTGGTCATCGGCGGTGGCAATTCCGCCTGCGATATCGCGGTGGAAACCTGTCGCGTGTCAGCGTTCACGGCAATCAGTATGCGGCGCGGTTACTACATCGTGCCCAAGTTCTCGATGGGCCAGCCTACCGACGTGCTGAACGAGAAAATTGTCCGGCTGCCGGACTGGCTGCGGGTGCCGCTGCTGCGCCTGAGTATGTGGCTCAACGTGGGCGATTACCGTGCGTACGGTCTGGAACGCCCCAAACACGGCATTCTCGAAGCCCATGTGACTCTGAACTCGGAACTGTTGTACTTCATTCGTCATGGCGAGATTCACCCACGCCGCGACATCGCCCGCTTGGATGGCAAATCCGTACATTTCGTCGATGGCAAAGTCGAGGAATACGACACGATCATCGCGGCAACGGGTTTCATCATCACGTTCCCCTTCTTCGACAAAAATTTCATCGACTATTCAGAAAGTGATGTGCCGCTGTATCTGCGGGTCTTCCACCCGGATCATCCCAGCCTGTTCTTTGTTGGGCTGGTGCAGCCCTTAGGCTGTATCTGGCCGCTTGCCGATATGCACGCCAGGCTGGCCGCCAATTACATCATCGGCAATTATCAGCCGCCTAGCAACATGCGAGAACTGATTGAGAACGAAGTGAACTATATCCAGTCCCACTTCATGAAATCCGCCAGGCACACCATCGAAGTGGAATATCACAAGCACCTGTGGCAGCTTCAGCGTGAGCTTCCTGCCAGCGCTCCCTCATGGCAGGGCTGAAACAAGCCCCTTAAAGACTGCTTTTCCTCATTTGTCTTATAAAACGTGCTGGCACCTAGTCAATTGGCTAGGTCATTTTATTTACACAAAGACTCACCACATGCCTGATTTTGAACGTCGCGTTTTAGGGTAATGTTGAAGATAAGAGAACATGACAGACAGGGCCTTCCACTATTTCCGATAGTCTCACCATCCCCTGAATGTGCGTCTTGAAACAGTTTATAACATTTTGTATTGTCATATAGATTTTCTTAATTGAATATCAATTTTGTGATATTCCAGCCTTTAAACGGATGCTTAGCCTCAAATAGACCGATTGTAAACGTTCAGCATACTGATTAGAAATTAGAAAGGATGAAAAATGTCATAAAAATTTCATGCAACATCGCCTGATATAGAGTCATGTTGCAAAATTGTATGAGAAAAATTGTCGCAATTTCCACGATAATCGTCTATGGTATTAACAGTGATCTTGTTAAAAAAGCTAACATAAATAAAAAATGCGAAGCGCCAGAGCGATAAATTGACACAATATTAATTGTTTAAGTGTCTCCTTTAGTGTTAAGTTAGCGAATGATTCTCTGTTTTGCTTCTGCGCAGCTAAGCAAGGATTGTTTATGTTTTTGAGTGCGAGAATATGAAACCGAGCAAGCACATATTCCTCAGCTATCGCAGTGTCGATGTGGAATTCGCCTTGCAGCTTGCTGCCGACCTCAAAAACGCTGGTATCAACCTGTGGATGGATCGGTTGGACATCAAGCCCGGCGATGATTGGATGAAAATGCTGGGCAGCGCCGTCAATGACTGCGCCGCTATGGTTTCACTGCTGACTCCTGAATATGCCAATTCCAAATACTGCCAGCGGGAACTCGCGCGTGCAGATCGCATCGGCAAACCGATTTTCCCGGTCATCCTGCGTCGTCTGCCGGACGATGAATGGCCCCTTGAAATTGAGCGCCAGCAGTATGTCGATTTCAGCGACTGGCGTAACGAGAAACTGTATGCCGAAAACCTCGCCCGTTTGGTTGCGGCCTTAAAGCGCCGTTTCGGCAGCGATGTCACCTATGCCCCTGATCCAGAGACCCGCTACCTCATCACGCTCATCGCCGAGATGGAGACCTACAAGGGGCTGCTCGATTATGTCTCCACGCAGCCGGATAACACCCTGAACTCTGATACACGCCCGCGTCCCTCGTTCCTCAAAGCCTGGACGCGTTTCGGCGCATTCAAACTGCTCGAACGCGACCCTGGCCAGCGCGCCAAGCCTCTCGGCGGCTTGAACGAAGCGGTAGAACAATTCCCGCGTTTTGTGCTGTTGGGCACACCGGGGGCCGGCAAGACAACCATCCTCCAGCATCTGGCGCTGGATGCGGCCCGTGCGCGTCAAAAAGATGCACGTCAGGCTCCGCTTCCTTTATTCCTAAAACTTATTCATTGGGTCGATGAACCCACCCCCGCCGATTTTGTGCGCGCCCACTGGACTCTCGATAGTGACCCGCTGAAACTGCTGGCGAAAGGCGACATCACACTCTACCTCGATGAGTTGAGTGAAATTTCCCCCTCCAAGGCGAAACTCCTGCATGACTGGCTCCAGGGTGAGAGCGCTCCGAAACACGTCATCATTACCTGCCGCGCCAGCGATTACACCGATCAGTACGATCTCGGCGTGCCCATCATTACCACTGCTGAAATGGATCGGGACGCCGTCGATCAGTTCATCATGGAATATCTGGGCCGCGACGATGGGGAGAAACTCATCAGCCGCATGACTGCCCATCTCTATGAGTTGGTCGGCAACCCGTTCCTGCTGAACGCCTTGATTCTGGCGCATAAACAGGTGCCGGAGGATAACCTGCCGCAAACCGCAGGAACACTGCTGCGTCTGCTCACCGTGCAGCTTTGGGAGCTGGAACAGGCGCGCCAGCCGACGACAGACCACACTTTCGCAGAACTGGAAACCGCGCTCACTGATCTGGCCTTTGCCATCACCGAAAACCACGCGCCCACCTATGTCAGTGTCGAGTATGCCCTCCAGCACATGGGCAGCAAGAGCCTGCTGGAAACCGCATCCAATGCCAACTTTGTCGAAATCGAAGGCGACAACGTGCGCTTCTTCTACCAACTGATGCAGGAATACTTTGCCGCGCGTGGGCTTGCCCGTCGCGGTCTCCTGCCCCGGCTGTCGAAGCCCCAGTTTTCGACCAATGGCCTGCGCGTCTCGCAAAAGTGGGACAGCACCATTGCCATGCTCGCGGGTATCAGCGACGACGCCGATATTCTGCTCGACGAGTTGAACGATGTTGATCCTTATCTGGCTTTGAAATGCATCATCGCCGGGACGCACGTCTCAACGCAGGTGTACGAGGAAACCGTGCGCCGCATCATTCAGGGTGATCGCAGAGGACGCGTCGAGGCGGCCAATCTGCTGACCCAGATTAAACATCCGCTGGCGCTGACGGCGGTGTTGGATGCCATGCGTGAAGGCACCTGGGAAGCCCGCAAACAGGCCAACGCCATCCTTCAGAGCATGACCATCGTGACTCTGCCCGGCGTCACCGACATTCTGCATGAGTTGGAAAGTGATATTCGCGAAGCCACCGCCTTAGCTCTGCGCCAGCTAGGCACGGACGCGCTGCCCACCCTGTTACAGCTTCTGCGTGATGAAAAGTGGTTCGTGCGGCGCGGCGCGGCCTGGGGACTGAAGGAACTGCGGGATCGTGCAGCCGTTCCCGCACTGACCGAAATCCTCTACGACAAGGATACACTGGTCTGCACCGAAGCGGCGGCAGGCTTGGGCTGGATACGCGACGAAGCCGCGATTCCCGAACTCTTAAAGGCGCTGAGCCACAAAAACGCACGCGTGCGCAAGGCCGCCGCCAATGCTCTGGAATGGATTGGGCAACCCGCGCAGGCCGGACTGCTGCAAGCACTTCGGGATAGCAACGATGATGTGCGGCTGGCTGCTCTTGAGGGGCTGAAAGGGTCGCATGATAATGCGGTGCTGAAAGCTATTTTGAAAGCTTCATACGATGAAAATGTTGAAGTACGTGGCGCTTCTATCGAGGCATTGAAGAATTGGGGGGAGGACGCTATCGTGTTGAAACGGTTGACCGAAGCGTTATGGGACACTGCCCGCACACGCCTGAGCAAGATGCGAATTGCAGACATCGCCGTTAAAGTCTTAGAGGCGTTGGGTAATGATGAAGCACGCACGACTCTGGAACGTTGGCGCAGTGGCGAACTACGCGCGCCCAAGAAGTCGGCGGCTGTCGCGCATGACCGCATAAAGAAAAACGGACGCAACCAGAATGCCTTCAATCAGCATCTGGAATCCCTGCGCGACGGCGAATGGACCGTGCGGCGCAAGGCGATTCAGGAAATCGTGCTGATCGACCCGGCGGCGGCGCTTCCTGAACTGCTGCCGCTGCTGAAGGACGAAGACAGCCAGGTGCGCATCGCCGCTGTCAAAGGGCTGACGATTATCGGCAGTGATGGCGCGCTGCGTGGTTTGGTCGAGGCATTGAACGACTCCGATCCTTTGGTGTTGGATGCCGCCGCCGATGCCCTGAAAACCATTGGCAAGCGCGCGCTGCCCGACCTGATCACAGCCATGCGTGCTGATAACCCCAATGTGCGCGGCGCGGTCATCGAGATTCTCAGCAAGATTGACGATGCAACCGCCGTGCCCGAATTGTCGATGTGTCTCAAGGACACGCGCAAACCCTGGTTAAGTGACCTGCGCGTCTGCGATATGGCAGCCAAAGCGCTGGAAACCATCGGCACCCCTGATGCCGTCAAAGCCGTGCGGCAGTGGCGTGAGGCGCAGCAGCCCACGATGGAAATGCCCATTGACCGTGAGGGCACGCATGAAGACAAAGCCCTCGAACAGAAGGAAATCCTGGAAAAGCTGCTGGAGGGATTGAACAACACCGATTGGAACGCCCGTCAAAACACAGCCAAATCCTTGCGCGAATATGCCAAGATGCTGCACGGCACAAAGGAACCTGCCATCGTCGCCCGCTTGTTGGCCGCGCTGGAAGACCCCGATTGGGTCGTGCGCTGGGCCGTGACCGAAGCGCTGGCCTGGATTGGCGACAGCGAAGCCGTTCCATCCTTAATCAAGCATCTGGATGATAAAAACTGGACTGTCCGCGTGGCAGTCATTCGCTCTTTGCTGGAAATTGGCGACAAAAAAGCCGCGACTTATGTGCTGCCTTATTTGGAAGATGAAAATACCAACGTTCGCGAAGCGGCGGCTGAGGCCTTAGGCATATTGGGTGGCAATGCTGCCGTGCCGGGACTGCTCAAGGCCATGACGGACAAGGAACACTTCGTGCGTCTGGCTGCGATTGACGCGTTAGGAAAAATTGGGGATCGTCGCGCCGTCCCCCCAATTATGAATGCTCTGCGCGATACAAATCTGGATATGCGCTGGTTTGCCGCCAGTGCCTTAGGAAAAATTGGCGATGCATCTGCTGTGCCTGCTTTAATCGAACATTTACGTGACACAGCGATGCCGCAGTGGGAAGAAACGCAGCGAGTGTGTGATATTGCGAGTGCAGCCCTGGAATTGATTGGAACGCCAGAGGCGAAAAACGCCGTGCAGCGCTGGCGACGTGAGTTTTCGTAATGTGAAGCGAATTTGGGCGGGGGAAATAAGTTATGCGTCTCTTTGTAAGTTACGCGCGTGTAGACAAACCTTATTGTGTTCAAATCGTAGACACCCTTAAAGACATGCACGAAGTATGGTATGACCAGCGCCTTTATGCCGGTCAGCAGTGGTGGAAGGAAATTCTGCGCCGTTTGGATTGGTGTGAGGGCTTCGTCTATCTGCTCTCACCGGATTCTGTCGCCTCTGAGTACTGCCGTCGCGAATTTGAACTGGCGCAAAACCTGGGGCGGTTCATCTTTCCTGTCCTGATTCAGGACGAAACCCCCATTCCTCCCACGATTCGCGAACTGCAATATGCCGATCTCAGCAAAGGCTTGACCCCGGACGCCGTGCGCATCCTCTTAAGCTCAACCTACATGGCCGAACGTCATCATCAGTCACAGCCTCCCGTTCCCCTGAACGGCGTCATTAAATCGCAGGAAATTGCGCAGCCTCTCGTCAATCCCACCAGCGTCGTAGTCGATGCCGCCGAAGCGATGGAAAACGGTCAGTTTGACAGGGCCGTCTATTTGCTTAAACAGGCCAAAGCCAACGGCTACAAATCGCCCTACATCAACATCGAAGCCCTGCTGGAACAGGCAGAATCGGCGCTTGCCCGCCAAACTTATCTGCGCGTCGCCGAGCGCGAGTACAAGCAGATTGTGCAGTTGGTGAAGCTCAAGCGAACCCGCAAGCTGGGCTGTGAGGCCTTCAGCGCCTTCCAGAAAGACTTCCCGGACTACGATCCTGAAGGCATCGCGGGTACCTGCTCCGACGCTCCCTCACCGAGCAGCAACGGGACTGGCGCAGCGCCCAAAGCACCCGAAAAACCTCCGTTTTCCCTGTCGCTGCTGGAGTGGTGCGAGATTCCGGCGGGTATGGTGCTCACCGATGACCCTTCCGGCAAAGGCCATCGTCCCTACTTTGTTGATGACTTCAAAATCAGCAAGTATCCCATCACCAACGCCCAGTATCAGGCCTTCCTCGATGATGCTTCCGGTTATGGCAACCTCAGTTGGTGGCAGTATTCACCCCACGCCCACAACTGGCGCATGATGAACCCCACGCCGCAGCCTTCACGCTATAAGGGCGACGAACGCCCGCGTGAGATGGTCAGTTGGTATGATGCGCTGGCCTTCTGTCACTGGCTGAGCGCACGTCTCAGCGCCAAAATCACCCTGCCCACACAGCACCAGTGGCAGCGCGCGGCACGCGGTGACGATGCCCGCCTCTATCCCTGGGGCAATGACTTTGACAAGAATCTCGCCAACACCCGTGAGAGCGAAATCAAGCAGACTTCGCAGGTTTCGCATTACGTCGGCGGCGCCAGCCCCTTCGGCGTGCTGGATATGAGCGGTAACGTCTGGGAATGGTGTGTGGACACCAAAAACGGCAGCACTGACATCAAAACTGACGATGAACGTGCTGTCATGGGTGGCGCATTCGTCGGGGATTGCTCGCGTGCGGTCATCGGCTTCCACTACCATCTGAATCCCAAGACCATGTTCGGCTCGATTGGTTTCCGCGTCGTGCAGATGCCGTAGTTTCCTGAGCGTCGTCAGGACAACTGAAAATACGACATCTGCCATCCATCTCCCTGCACTGCCAGCGCACCGCAGAAGTCCTGTGCTAGCCGTAAGTCGTAGAGCGACCAACGCGCCGCTGCCTGCGTGTCGTCATGAACGCGTAGCACTGCGGCGGCTTCATCCGGGCGCAGCGTCACCTCAAAATCGGCCAGCGGATAAGACAACCCCTCGCCCACCGCCTTGATAAACGCCTCTTTGCGCGTCCAGCAGTTAAAGAACCCTGCGGCTTGCTGACTTTTGGGCAGCGCCCTATAGACGGCATTCTCAGCTTTGGAGAACATCAGCGCGGCCACATCATCCATGTCGGCCATCGCCTGAATGTATTCCACATCAACTCCAATCGGCACACGGGCGAATGCATACAGCGCCACATGTTCGGCATCTGACAGGTTAAACTGCACATTTGCGTCCGGGACGTAGGGTTTACCATGCGCCGTGTAGGCAAAACGGATGTGCGCAGGCTGCATGTTGAGATACTGGCTCAGCAGCAGTCGCAGTGTTCCGCGCCGCACCACGAATCGCCTTCTGTCTTTTTCAAAGTGAAAGCGTCCGGCTTTTGTGCGTTCATCGCTGGAAAGCAGCCCCGTAAAGTCATCCACGCTGCCTTCATCCAGCGACGTGCGGTAGACGTGAATCGCCCCCTCCCGCAGCACTCTTGGCACAATAGAAGTGGGTGTCCACAGCATCGACAAGCTCCCCTTCAGCTCAATCGCCAGCGATAATCCTGTAGACACCTCACCAACGCTGTTACGCCTTCTGCTTCGCCGCTGCCTGTGCTTCTTCCAGCGACGTTTTGAATTTCTTCGCTAACTGCGACACATGCGGTTCAAGGAACATATCACAGGGAACGCCTGGCACCTCCGTAGTGATGAGTTCGCCATTAAACTGCACATCCCAACCCCACTTAGGCATTTCTATGTAAGGTTCATACCAGTCGTGGGTATAAATCAGCGTCGTAACGCCCTTGAACCCATTCTGCGGTTTGTAATTTTGTCCCGCGCGCCGCACCAGCAGTTCCTCGTACAAACCCGAACGCAGGATGCGCGGCAGCGGACGCCCGATGCGTTTGAAGGCCTTGACTGAATACTTCCACAGCACGCGCTGCCCCGCCTCTTTCAGATGGGTGAGGTCGATAGTGCGCAGGTTGTAGATCACTTCGCTGAGACTTCCTTTGGTACGCGCAGCCACACGATCACGAATCGTATGCACTTTTTCGCGCGATGGCCGCGTATTGAACAGCCCCATAAAGGCCACATGTTCGCCCGCCGCTTCCAGTTGGCGGCCAATTTCCAGCGCCACCATGCCGCTGCCGTAGGCCCCCGCGATATAGTACGGGCCTTTGGCTTGTTTGCTGCGAATAGCCTTGATGAAAAATGCCGCAATCTCATCAATGTTAGCGTAAATCGCCTGATACCCGTCCAGGCTCTCCGATTGCAGCGCGTAAAAAGGCTGGTCATCCCCCAGATACTTCGACAGATTGCGCAGGTTAATCACGCCGCCGCCAACGCACCAGAACGGTGGTTTGCTGCCCTTTGTTTGGATTTCCACCACAGGCGAGAACAGGTTAACCGCTTCTTTTTCCGTAACGTCCAGCAGGCTGGCCAGCGCTTCGACAGTCGGCGCGCGGAACAGTGCCGCCAGCGGCAGTTTCTTGCCGAAGCGTTTCTCAATCTGCGCGAAAATCCGCACCGCAATCAGCGAATGCCCGCCCAACTCAAAGAAGTTATCGTACACGCCGACACGCTTCAGCCCCAGCACTTCCTGCCAGATTTCCGCGACAGCCTGTTCTGCTTTGTTGCGCGGCGCGATGTAGTTCTCGTCGATTTCTGCCGCAGTCTTTTCCGGCGCAGGCAGCGCTTTGCGGTCAACCTTCTGGTTGCCGGTCAGCGGAATGTCATCCAGGAACATGAAAGCGCTCGGCACCATGTATTCCGGCAGTTTGGCCCGCAGATAGTCGCGCAAATCATTCGTGCTCGGCGCGTTATCAGCCACCAGATACGCCACCAGGCGCTTGTTGCCGGGGCTGTCCTCGCGCACAATTACCACCACCTTTTTGATGGCCGGATGCTGCGCCAGCACCGACTCAATTTCGCCGAGTTCGATGCGGTAGCCGCGCAGCTTGACCATGTGGTCAACACGCCCCAGAAATTCGACGCTGCCGTCCGGGTAAAAGCGTCCCCGGTCAGCGGTCTTGTACAGGCGCATCCCCGCCGTAAAGGGGTCAGCGATAAACGCTTTGTTCGTGCGTGCTTCGTCCTTCAGATAACCACGTCCAACGCCGATGCCGCCGACGTACAATTCACCGATGATACCAACAGGTACAGGCTGGAGATACGCATCGAGGATATACAGCTTCATGTTGGGAATCGGTGTGCCGATGGTCATGATCGGCATTGGATAATCCGCTGGCGGCACATCCCGAATCGCGATGTGACACTGGTCGTCGGAGCATTCCGTAGAGCCGTAGGTATTCAGCAGCGGGATGTTGGGGTACAGCTTCAGCCACACGCGGCACAATTCTGTCGGCAGCGCTTCGCCTGTCGGCACCACCCATTTCAGCTTCGCCAGCTTCGGGCGCTGGTCGCCGCGTGCCTGTGCTTCCTGGGCCAGTGCCGTCAGCAGCGCCGGGACGATTTGCAGCACCGTAATCCCCGCGCGTTCCAGTTCATCCAGCAGCGCAATCGGATTATAAGCCACTTCATCGGGGAAAATGTGAACCTTTGCCCCCACAATCAGCGGCGCGACAAACTGCCACACCATAATGTCAAAGCTCTGCGGGCCGTTCTGGGCGAGTATCGCGTGCTCGTCCATTTCCGTGTCCTGAATCTTGGCATAGTTGTGGTTCACCATGCCCACATGCTCGACCATCACCCCTTTGGGCGTGCCCGTCGAGCCGGAAGTAAACATCACATAGGCCAGATGGTGCATCTCGCAGCGCTCAGGCAGGTTGCTGTCGTCGCGTTTCTCGGCTATCACATCCTTGATCAGCGCCAGTTTAGGCGTTTTCCCGGTCATGATGGTCTGTGCCAGTGACAGCACATCAACGTAGCTCTCGGCAGTCAGCACGAGTGTCGTCTCGCTCTGGTCAAGCACCTGCGCCAGACGATGCGCCGGGTGGCGCGGGTCCATCGGCAGAAAAGCGCCGCCTGCCTTGTGTACTGCCAGCATCGCCGTCAGGTAATCGACGCTGCGGTCTGCCAGCAGCGCCACCAGCATATCAGGCCCAATGCCTTGTTCTACCAGAAAACGTGCCAGGCGGTTTGCGCGGCGGTTCAGTTCGGCATACGTGACCTGTTCCTGTGGATCAATCGCCGCGATGGCATCAGGGCGCTGCTCTGCCTGCAATTCAAACAGGCGGTATACAAATAAATCCTTCGCGTGCGCCTTCTGCGTGTTATTCCAGGTGCCAAGGATTTGTTCGCGTTCCTGCGCGGTAAGCAGCGGCAGGTGCGTAATCGCTTGGTCAGCATCTTTGACAAGCCCTTCGAGCAGCGTTTGCAGGTGCCCGACAGCGCGCTCAATCGTCGCCGCATGAAACAGTTCCGGGTTGTACTCAAATCGGCCTGCCAATCCTTCACGGCTCGGCCACAGGATCAGACTCAGGTCAAACAGCCCCGCGCCGCTGTGAACGGCAAACGGCTCGCCCTGCACGCCATCCAGTGTCATGGCTTGCACAGGATGTTCATCAAAGCGAAACGTTACTTGCGCCAGCGGTTGACGGCTTAAATCACGCTCAGGGTTCAGCGTTTCAAGCAGCTTCGCGAAGGACACGGCGCTGTGCTTTTCCGCTTCCACGCGTTCACGATGCACGCGGCGCAGGAACTCGCGGAAGGAAGGCTTCTCGGTCACCTCTGAACGCAGCAGCAGCATGTCGGCAAACGGGCCAATCACGCCGCGTAACGCCGCGCCGCTGCGTCCCTGTACCCCGACCAGCATATCTTCCTGCCCGGTATAGCGGAACAGCAGCGTTTGAAACACCGTCAGCAGCGTCGTCGATAACGTCGTGCCTTCTTTGTCGCTCAGGCTTTGCAGGGCTTTCGTAAGGTTGGCCGACAGCACAAACGACTGCGTACTGCCTTTAAACGCCTGCACAGCAGGACGCGGCATATCCGTCGCCATCTCGCTCACAAACGGCGCGCCTGCCAGCTTCTTTTTCCAGTAGTCCAGATGGGATGTAAGTTCAGCCTGCGCTTGTATCGCCTCATAATACGGTTCGTTGGCAGCGCCACTGCCCTCGCTCAACTGCTGCATCATCACGGCCAGCGAATCCTCATCGATCACAATCTGATGGGACACCACCACCAGAAGATGCAGTTGTTCGCTGATGCGCAGCAGGTTAACGCGTAACAGGGGGGCTTTTTCCAGATTGAACGGCTGGCAGATAATCTCAGCAGCGCGTTTTGCCGCCAGAATTTCGTCGCTGACATTTTCAACGCTGATGCGCAGGGCTGCTGTCGGCTCCACCTGTTGGATAGGGTGGCCATCTACGGATTTGAAAGCTGTTTGCAGGGGTGCTTGCTGTTCAATGATTTGGTTAAATCGGCGTTCCAGTGACTCAACACGCAGTATGCCCACCAGCCGGAATGCAGTGTAAACATGAAAAACTGGATTGTCTGGCTCTAGCTCATGGAGAAACCACAGACGTTCCTGTGCAGTCGATAACGACAGGTCTGCGGCGTGTTCCAACGGTTGTTTTACTACAGACGCCATAAATTATCCTCAGTACCTTAACAGTAGATCTAAGCGCGAATGCTCCTAAGCTGATTCTAAGGTATTTGTAAGCCTGCACAACTGTGCTCTATGAATTTTTGATGAATTTAATAGGGGTTTAACGACCCTGTAGTTAGTGCAAGGTTAGCGCCTCCCTATTCATTAGTGTGCATGGCTTAGGGCAGAATGTCCAGCGGCAGATGAAAGGCCTCACAGATCGCCGCCCGTTGGAAACGATGGCACAGGCTGGCGATTTCCTCCGGGGAGTGCGGCGTGCGGTTTTCCAGCCACCACGTCATCAGGTTGAGCTGTGACATCGCCAGATAGCTCGCCAGCAGCACCAGGTCAACCCGCTGCGATTCTTCTGGAAAAGCCCGTTTCAAACTCTCCTCAATCTGCTCCGCTTGCTGCTCCTTGATTTGTTTTGTGATGAGGGTTGCATCTTTGCTGTGGCCGATCACCGAAATCAGCAAGCGGTTTCCTTTGACAAAACGGAAGATTTCCACCAGGCTTCGCGGCGGATTTCTATCCAGCAGTTCCGCTTTGCTAGAACGCCATAGTAAGGTAATCCATGTCCCTTCAGATGGCTGCTTAGGAACAGGGCATCCTTGCTGGGGTAATGCAGATAGAACGTCGCACGTCCCACGTTTGCCCGATCTGTAATGTCCTGAATCGTCACGGCGTCGTAGCCTTTTTCGCGAATCAACTCCATCAGCGCCTGTTGCAGCAGCGCGCGCGTCCGATCCACACGGCGGTCTTCCCGTTTCATAACCCCTCATAACTGGTACATTTTCCAGTGAGCCACCCATGCAAAACAAAAACACACCACAGGTATAAAATCTGCGCTCCCGTATTATCTTGGCGACCTTTGTGCCTTGCTGGTTCAGGCCTTCTTTGTCCTGGTCTCTTGTTTACTTTGCGCCTTAGCGCCTTTGCGGTTCAATGTCTTGTATTTACCGTTGCTCGTTGCTCATTGCTATTTCCAGCGTGTTCCTCTAGCAACAACGTGACTCAGCCTCGCCTTGTACTGACAACTGACACAAGACAATCTGCGCAATTTGCGCCTTGCTGGTTCGGCCTTCTTGTCCTGGTTTCTTGTTTACTTTGCGCCTTAGCGCCTTTGCGGTTCAATGTCTTGCATTTACTCGTTGCTCATTGCTCGTTGCTATTTTCCAGCGTGTTCCTCTAGCAAAACAACGTGACTCAGCCTCGCCTTGTACTGACAACTGACAACTGACACAAGACAATCTGCGCAAAATGTCTACTATCAGACAAAATCCAATTCCTGCTGATTGATGCTCATCCTCCTCCTATTGTATCTCTAAATACAACCGCCATGACTTTTTATGCAGGAGACTCCATCATGAATCACCTTCCACCCTTCGCCCGTAGTTCTGTCCATTCGCTTGGCAATGACTACGACTTTCGCGTTCCCGTCGCCTTTCAGCACTTCGCCCTGCTGGGCTTTGCCGGCCTTGTGCTTGCCTTCCTCTTACAGTCCCCGGAACTTCGTATCGGCATTCTGTTAGCCTCGATTGTCCTGATTCTGCCCGCGCTCATCGTCTCGCTGGTTGTCCTGATCACACGCCAGGTTCGTCTAGGCGTGCGTAACCGCATGGTCAACACCATCCCCTGGCGCGGTAACGAACAGATTCTCGACGTGGGCACGGGCAGCGGCATCACCCTCATCGGCTGTGCCAAACGCCTGACGACGGGTAAAGCAATTGGCATCGACGTGTGGGACCCCAACGCAGGTGGAGGAACGCCTGACATTTTCTGGAAGAATGTCCGTGTTGAAGGCGTCGCAGACAGGGTAGAATTACAGAATGTAGACGCACGCAAAATGCCCTTTGCCGATGAATCCTTCGATGCCATTGTCTCCAGCTTCGCCCTGCATCACATCGCTGACGGCAAAGGCGGCTTGGATCGTGCTGCGAACGAAATGCTGCGCGTGCTCAAAATCGGCGGTTATCTCTCGCTCTACGACATCCTGCCGATGATCAATGCCACTGCCCGCGTCATGGAACGTGCTGGCTTAGGCGTCACCGTGCAGCCCGCAGGAAATAATATGTTTGGCCTGCTTACTGCGCACAAGAAAGGCAAGACCGTGACACCCGTTCATCAACAGCAATACGAAGATAACCACCCGCATCAGCATGACTCCGACCATGCTCACGGCCACTCACATCACAGCCACGCACACCATGAGCCGACTCATGACCATGACCATGACCATACTCATGACCATGACCACGAGCATCAGCACCACTACAGCGACCACGATCACGCCCATGCTGGCCATACTCATGACCATGACCACGAGCATCAGCACGGCGACCACGAGCATCAGCACAGTTTGTTGGAAACCATCGCCAGCGCCCTGCATCTCCCGGCTACGGCCACACCCACGATCACGGCGAACCGTGCAGCAGCTCAGCGCAGAGAATAACAGCCTGGCGATTCGCACCGTATGGGCAGCCTTGCTCGCGCTGGGCATCACCACTGTCCTGCAAATCCTGATTGTGATCGCCAGCGGCAGTGTCGCGCTGCTGGCCGATACCGTTCACAACTTCGGTGATGCGCTCAATTCCGTGCCTTTGCTTTTCGCCTTTTATCTGGCACGCCGTCCCGCTAACCGCCGCTACACCTATGGCTACAATCGCGCCGAAGACATCGCTGGCATTTTCATCGTGATTTCCATCGGCTTCAGCGCCGCCTTCATCCTCTGGGAATCAATCCAAAAGCTGATTAATCCACAGCCGCTGCAAAACCTCCCCTGGGTGGCGCTGGCGGCAGTCATCGGTTTTGTCGGCAACGAAGTGGTCGCCATGATGCAAATCCGCGTCGGGCGTCAGATTGGTTCCGCCGCCATGATTGCCGATGGGCAGCACGCCCGCACCGATGGCTTTACCTCCCTGGCGGTATTGGCCGCAGTCGTCGGCACCGCGCTGGGCTTTCCCATTCTCGACCCCATCGTCGGCATCTTAATTGGCATCATGATTGTCTTCATCACCCGTGATGCGGCGCTCTCCATCTGGCAGCGGCTGATGGACGCCGTTGACCCGCAGATGGTCGAAGCGGCGGAAAAAGTCATTCGTGAACATGAGGAAGTCAAAGGGTTGAAGCAGTTGCAGATGCGCTGGTTGGGGCATCAGTTGTACGTGGAACTGCTGCTGGCGCTGGATGACAAGCTCACCCTCACCGAGAGTAATGCCGTCATCGACCACATCAGCCACCATCTGTATCATACCCTGCCGAATCTGGGCCAGGCTACCATTTCCATCGTTCCAGCGGTGCAGGGATACGGACAGGAAGCCGCCCATCACCGCGCCTGAGAATCAAACACTCCTGAGATAAATGTCTCAGGAGTGCCCAGTCAACGAAAAATATTCGCTTTAGAAGCCGGAACGTGTTTCTTCAGTGGCTAATTTCCCCGTGCGCTTGCGTTCGGCCAGCCGCGCCAGATTAATTTCCGCGATTTCACGCACCGTCGTATTTAACTGCGGCGTAATTAAATCCAGGTAGCGGATAATGTCGCTGGTGGGCAGCAGCAGCTTCGGCGTGTCGAACGATTCCACCATACCGTTCTTATCGCGCACAATCTTGGTCCATTGACGGCACGCTTCCCGCGAACTATTCACGATGGCCCATAAATAGGTACGGAAGGTCGCCTGCGGCACGCGCGTCGAGGCGTAGTTCTCGTAATCGCCTAGTCGGCTGTCCATCGCCGTAAAAATTTCGGCGCAGAACCAGAGTACATCTCCGGCCTTTGTCCGAATCTGGGCATCGTTATCCTCGCTTAGCGAGGCATTGTACAGCGCTACGGTTTCCACCAGTAAACTGGGGAAAAGATAATGATAAGCAACACTTGGGGAGTAAATCGCTAATCCGTGTGCTAACTCCTGATAGCCGTTCAAAAATGTATTACTCATAGATCCACCTGAGATTCCCCACCATATAGGGTCTGTTGTTGGATGAGTCTACCATATATTTGGGATGAATGGAAAACCAGCCCCGGCAGGAATTCGGTTAGAAAAGCGCATGACAAACTATCGCGCGCTTAGTCGCCTACCGCTTGCACCACTTCCCGGCGTTCCATATGCGGAACACCCCACGACCACAGCAGCAGCGGGATTAACGCCACGCCTGCGGTGCCCAGCGCGATATGCCGCACATATTCACTACCCAGCGCATCAACCAGCGCGCCATGTACAATCGTACTTAACACCGTCGCTAGTTGGAAAACCGCCATATCCAGCGCAAATACCCGCCCCAGAAAGCGATCCGGCACCGTCTTCTGGATGATAACCGAACTGTACGTCCAGTTCACAGAGCCGCCCATCGCCCGGATGAACAGCGCCGCCAGCGCAATCCACAGCATCCCGGCGCTGCTCAGCACCAGCCAGCCCAACAGTGCCAGCACAAAACCCACCGTCACCAGCCGCCGCATCTTGCGTACCGAGCCATCGTTAAAACGATTGATAATCAGCGGCCCAACCACTGCCCCCACACCAAACGCGCTGTACATATAGCCCAACGAAAGCTGCCCATCGTTACCCAGCACAAAAATCTGCGTGGCGAAAATCGTCATCAGGGTATCGACGTTGCCCAGACTGTTGCCCCCTTTTACCAGCATCACGGCGATGGTCGAAGGGTGTTTTGCCAGATACTGTAACCCTTCGCGGAAACTGCCATGATGCGCCGGCTTCTTGCTCGCCTCTGTTCCCCAATCTTGAACAGAAATGTTCAGTTGCGCCGCAGGTTCCACTTCTGCCTGACGTTTTGATACAGGCACTTGTATCCCCGAAATCAGCAGCGCGCCGACAGCAAAGGTGACCGCGTCAAACGCCAGCGCAAACCCTGAACCGAAGATCGACGCCACAATCCCGCCAATAATCGCGCCAATCGACAGCAGCGCCGACCACGTAACGCTCGACAGTGTATTGGCCACAATCAGGTCTTTTTCCTCCACTAGTCTCGGAATCAGCGCCGACTGGGCGGGTTCAAACACCGCAGCTACCGTGAACTGAAGCACGCTCAACACGTAAATCAGCCACAGCCTATCCGCCGTTGTCGCCAACAAAAAGCCCATCACGATGAACGCTCGCAAAACATTGCTGTAAATCAGCAGGCGTTTACGATTGAAGCGGTCTACCAGCACGCCAGCATACGGGCTGAGCAGCAGCGTCGGCACAAAACGCGCCAGAAAAAACAGACTGATCGCCAGGCCGGAATTATTGCTGTACCGTACCACAAGCGTGGACAGCGTGATGGTATTGAACCAGTCTCCGGCGAGGCTGATGACCTGCGCAAGCCACAACGACGCGAAGTTGCGGTTGCCGCGCAGCAAACGAATGTAATCAGACACAGATGGGAACTCCGAGGGTAATGGTAAAGCTCCCATCAGTCTAGCATCCCTCGCTGCTTTCGTCACGCAAGACTGGACTGATGGACAGGACAACCGCCTTCCTGCCGCCCTGCCTGCACAAATAGGGCGATTGGGCATAGACTTCTTTGCACCTGACAAAGGAAGTGGCACAGTGTGTTTTGAAGCCCTTCTCCCCTGAATTCGGGGGAGAAGGGTTGGGATGAGGGGGTTGCCACATGTATGACAAATAGAATATGCATCGCACCACTCCTGCCCAAACCGCAGCGGATGACAATCGCCTAATCGGTGGTATCATTTGAAATGAAAAAGTTCACCTTAAATAAAAGGAATTACCGACAATGATCTTTAAGAGTCCTTTCCCCGAAGCGGTTATCCCTCAAGTGTCCCTGACCTCTTTTGTCTTTCAAAATGCTGGAAAAAATCCTGACAAGCCAGCCCTCATCGATGGCCCAAGCGGACGTACCATCACCTACGGACAGTTGGTCGGCGCGATTCGTTTAGTTGCGTCCAGTCTGCATAAACGCGGCTTCCGAAAAGGCGATGTTTTCGCAATTTACAGCCCGAATATTCCCGAATACGCGGTAGCCTTTTATGCGGTGGCCTCTCTGGGCGGCATCGTCACTACAGTAAACCCCTTGTACACTCCCCACGAACTCGCGCAGCAGTGCAACGACTGTAAAGCGCGTTTTCTGGTGACCGTGCCCATGTTTCTGGAAAAAGCCCAGGAAGCCCAGAAGCTTTCGACGATTGAAGAAGTCTTTGTCTTCGGGGATGCTGAAGGCGCGACGCCCTTTGCCGATTTGTTAGCGGGCGATGGCAAACTGCCTGACGTTCAGATCAACCCGCTGGAAGACCTTGTCGTGCTGCCATATTCCAGCGGCACCACCGGGCTGCCCAAAGGCGTGATGCTCACCCATCACAACCTCGTTGCCAACCTGTGCCAGCTTGATGGCGTGGTCGATTTCAACAGCGCCGACACCATGATTGGTATCCTGCCGTTCTATCACATTTACGGCATGGTGGTCGTCATGGCCTACATGTTATACGTCGGTGGAACGGTGGTCAGCCTGCCGCGCTTTGAACTGGAAATGTTCCTCAAGACCTTGCAGGACTACAAAGTCACGCGCGCCTGCCTCGTGCCGCCCATCATTCTCGCTCTGGCCAAGCACCCACTCGTCGAAAAATTTGACCTGTCCAGCCTCACGCTGATTTTCTCCGGCGCAGCACCTTTGAGCGCCGATTTGCAGGAGGCCGTCCGTCGTCGCTTGCAGATTACCACCGTACAGGGCTATGGGCTTACCGAAACCAGCCCCGTCACCCACGCCACTGTTAATGACCCCTCGAAGGTCAAGCCCGGTTCCGTTGGCCCCAGCATCCGCAGCACCGATGTACGCATTGTCGATCCCACCAGCAGAACGGAACTTGAAGCTAAGCACGAGGGTGAGGTTTGGATACGCGGCCCGCAGGTGATGAAAGGCTACCTCAATCGCCCCGATGCTACGGCTGAAACCATCGATCCCCAGGGCTGGATTCACACGGGCGATATTGGCTACGTCGATGAGGATGGTTATCTCTACATCGTAGATCGTCTCAAGGAACTCATCAAATATAAGGGCTTGCAGGTCGCGCCCGCCGAACTCGAAGGCTTACTCCTCACCCACGAGGCGGTTGCCGATGCCGCCGTCATCCCCGTGCCCGATGAGGAAGCCGGAGAAATCCCCAAAGCCTTTGTCGTCCTCAAACCTAACCAGTTGATGGAAGCCGAAGAACTGATGGAATTCATCGCCGAGCAGGTCGCGCCGCACAAAAAGATTCGGCGGCTGGAATTCGTCACTGAGATTCCCAAATCCACATCGGGCAAGATTCTGCGCCGTATGCTGGTCGAACGCGAACGCCAGAAAACCCAGCATTAACCATCTGCTTTAATAGTGATCAGCCCGGACGCACCACCTTTGTCCGGGTATTTTTATCTATTGCCCTGACCCTTAAAGAACCGTTATAATCTCCTTGTAGATTCAACCTAGGATTTGACATGATGGAAACCACCTCAAACTGCCCGGAATGCGGGGCCGTATGGAGCAATGGGCAAACCTGTACCGATCACTTTCACCAGATGTTGTTCTGGGAAGCGGAACGCCCGGAATTGGGCGTCGTGCATCATCTCATGGTGCTGTGTTATCACCTCCAGCATCCCAGCCTCTATTCGCCGGAAGGGTTGGCCTATGGTCAGCAGCTTTTGCACGATTTTGTGGTGAAAGGTATCTCGCCCGCAGAGGTGCGCCAGAATCGCAAAGGCGAAGTGAACTCCAAAAACCGCCAGTGGAAGGTTACCGCCCGACCCGATGCGCGCGGCTCCTACGATCAGCCTGTCGCTTGGAAGATGACTGCCGCCGATGTCGTGGCTGGCGGTGCGGACGCCTACATTGACAATGTGCGTCTGTGGGCCAGCCTTGCCCATGACTCACTGGTCGCATCCCGGCAGCGATAAGCCCGTTCTCGCCTTGCAGAAATGAAACATTTGTGCTATCCTTGGGCTTATTGTATGTCAGGCGAAAGTAGGCAAAATGCCTGTTTCGCACTACACTAGACGCTAACAACAATCGGCGAAGGAATAAGGCGATGCCCCCGAAAAAAGAGAAAAAACAACAGGAAGCCGTACAACAGCAGACTCAGGATGAAGGTCGTCAGAAAGCGCTCGAAGCTGCCATTACCGATCTGACCAAGCGTTTCGGCGATGGCACGGTGGTGCGTTTAGGTGATGCCGCGCACATGGTCGTTGATGTGATACCAACCGGATCACTGTGGGTAGATATCTCTATTGGGGTTGGTGGCATCCCTCGCGGTCGTATCACCGAGATTTACGGCCCGGAAAGCTCTGGTAAAACAACACTGTGTTTGCACGTTGTTGCCGAGGCCCAGCAGAAGCGGCGGTCTGTGCGCTTTCATCGACATGGAGCACGCCCTTGACCCGACTTATGCCGCGCGCTTAGGCGTCAATATGGACACGCTCTATGTCGCGCAGCCGGACACGGGCGAGCAAGCGTTGGAAATCACCGAAACGCTGGTACGCTCTGGCGCGCTCGATGTCATCATCGTCGACAGCGTGGCCGCGCTCGTCCCCCGCGCCGAAATCGAAGGCGAAATGGGCGACAGCCACGTCGGTTTGCAAGCCCGTCTGATGAGCCAGGCGCTGCGCAAGCTCTCCGGTGCCATCAAACAGTCGCATGTCTCCGTCCTCTTCACCAACCAACTTCGCGAAAAGGTGGGAGTTCGGCGTGGGGTGTTTTAACGGGGATACATTGGTTACTCTGGGGGATGGCAGAACCGAAACAATTGCCAATATCGTTAACCAGAAGATGGATGTGGAAGTTCTCTACATAACGAGGAGACTGAACAATTTGAGCCACGCTTTCCATTGTGAATTGGGTTCAATAACGGGAAAACTGATCTATTCTGCATTTTACCTGGAGAATGGACAAAGGCTCACTTGTACAGCTAATCATCTGCTGTTGACAGAAGATGGTTATCTGCCCGCTGGCGAGATGGAAATTGGCGAACGTTTGGTTGCTGCTGTTCCGGTAGCAGAATTAGCCTCGCAGGTGGAAATGATAGCCACTCGTCTGGAGATTATCTCGGCGTACCGACATTGATTACAGCAATCGACACACTAACTCCCCATACTGAAGATGCTGATCGTTGGTGATGCACTGAAGTTGAGGGGAAATCATTGTTACACGCCGACTTGTGTTGTCGTCCACAACTCACCAGAGACCACAACGGGCGGGCGCGCGCTCAAGTTCTACGCCTCCGTG
Organism: Anaerolineae bacterium; assembly: GCA_046328675.1. GTDB lineage: Bacteria > Chloroflexota > Anaerolineae > Aggregatilineales > Phototrophicaceae > JACAER01. The sequence continues at coordinate 6,560 of JAXLWC010000052.1, read as the reverse complement.
CGTCTCGACATTCGCCGCGTCGAATCGCTCAAGCAGGGCGATGAAGTCATCGGCAACCGCACCAAGGTACGCGTCACCAAAAACAAGGTCGCCGCACCCTTCCGCGAAGCCGAATTTGACATCATGTTCTTCGAGAACGGTATCAGCAAAATGGGCGAGATCATCGACCTCGGCATTCAGCTCAACCTCATCGAGAAAGCGCGGCGCGTTCCTGCGTTACAACGATGGTTTGCTCGGCCAGGGACGTGAGAACGCCAAGCAGTTCCTCCGCGAAAACAAAGCCGTCGCCGATGAAATCGAAGACCAGATTCGCGCGGCTTATGGCTTGCCCTCGTTGATCGCTGTCGTTGGCACATGGTAACCGCTCCAATTCCTCCTGCGCCTGTCGAGGAACAGGAATAGCCCGCTGTTCGTTTCTCAGAACTCACTCACGGGAGGGCAGCCTTTGTCCTCCCGTTTTTTATCCCTGTTTCCACGCGTAATTGAGGCCAATGTTTACCAGCACCACCACCGCAAAATCAACGCCAGCGTCGTTTGTCCTGCGGCGGCCAGGGCCACTGCGGCCACGCCAAACACGACCACCTTGAGTCCCCAGTACGGCCCGCCCGACAGACGCCGGACAGCCTTCGGTGCCAGCAGCAGCCCCTACAGCACCAGGCCAGCAGTGGCGCGCCAATCCCCAACACATACCGCATAATCGAACCAGCACCCGTCTGGGTCCCCAGTACGCCAGCGCCGCCAGCATACACAGTTCCAGCACAAAACTCAGCGCCAGGTTGAGCGCTTTTAACACATCCATCTGATTTTCCCTCCAAATAGATACGCATTGGCATGAGGCTAACCAAAATCGCCTGAGCGCGCTATGTAAATAATCTCCTTGAACGTGCTTACGCTTTTTCTGACTAGCCCGCGCCTTTCGCTGCGGGCGAATCCCCTCCACAATTGGCACGACGCTTGTCTACCCAACGCCTTCGTTTCTCGTTATAAATATCTGTCAGAAACCACACCTTCCAGAAATCAAGGACTCAATCATGGCAAAAATCGGATACATCGGGCTGGGCATCATGGGCGCGTCAATTGCACGCAACCTGATGAAAGCCGGACATGAACTCGTCGTCCACAATCGCAGCCAGGCGATTGTGCAGCAGTTGGTCAGCGAAGGCGCGCAAGCCGCGTCCTCCCCCAAGGAAGTCGCGCAGCAGGTCGAATTTGTCTTCACCAATCTACCCGATTCGCCCGATGTCGAAAAAGTGGCTTTAGGCGAAAACGGCATCATTCACGGCGCGCACGCGGGCTTAATCTTTATCGACAACAGCACCATCAAGCCTGAAACCGCCCGTATGTTAGCGGCGAAGCTGGCCGAAGCTGGCATTCAGGCTTTGGATGCGCCCGTCAGCGGCGGCGATGTCGGCGCGCGCAACGCCACGCTGACGATTATGGTCGGCGGCCCGCAGGACGCCTTCGACAAGGCGCTGCCCATCTTTCAGGCGATGGGCAAGGCGGCGGTGCTGGTCGGGGACAGCGGCGCGGGCCAAATCGCCAAAGCCTGCAATCAGATTATCGTCGGCGCGCAGATGGCTTCGATGGCAGAAGCCTTGATTATGGCGCAGAAAGCCGGCGTTGACCCCGCGCGCGTGGTCGATGCCATCAAAGGCGGCGCGGCGCAGATGTGGACGCTGGATGTCAAGCCGCCGCGTCTGTTCGCAGGCAATCGTAATCCCGGCTTCAAAGCGCACATGCAGCACAAGGATTTGGGCATTGTCCTCGACACCGCCAAGACCTACGGCGTGCCCCTGCCCGTGACCGCCGTCATTCAGCAGCTTTACACAGCGATAAGCCCTGAAACGGGTATGCGCGACCTCGACAACAGCGCGATCATCGCCGTCTACGAAGCACTCACAGGCATTCACCTCGACGAGCCGCTGAAATAACGAAGCTATAGTTGGCGCGTCTCTCGCATAATTCCGCGAAGTTCCAGCCCTCCCTCCCCGACTTCCTTCCCTTCTCACCCGCGAAGTTCGCGTCTCTCCCTCCTCGACTTTCCCCGCGAAGCGAGTGGGAGAAGGCTGGGATGAGGTAAATTGCACGTCACGCTGCCGATGCTTGCCTACGACTCACTGACAACGTCTGCAACGTTAGGCGATTTCGCAGCGCGCCGCTGTTGGATGCCGCGTCCCATCTGCACCGCGACAATGCCCACGCCCGCCAGCACCATGCCCAGCAGCGCTTTCTCGCTGATGCTTTCGCCGAGGAACAGCAGCGCCAGAATCGGGATGTGAATCAGCATCGTGTTGTTAATCATGCTCGCTTCCATCGCCGAAAGCGTGCGCTGTACGTTGTTCCACAGCGTAAACCCCAGCGCCGTGTTCACCACTGCCAGCCAGCCAATCATCGCCCACTCGCTCACAGTCAGCGCGGGCAAACCCTGTAACACTATTCCACCTGCTAACAGACAGATTGCGCCAATCCCCATCGTCGCCGTCGTGACCGCAATCGGATGCAGATCACCAGCCCGATTCACGCTGCGTCCGATCAGCGTTCCCGTAGTATTGGCGGCGATATTCACACCAATCACCAGCACGCCAATCAACTGCTCTGGCGAAAAGCTGACGGGATAAAAGTACACCAGCACGCCCACCAGATACAGCGCGATACCGCCCCACTGCATCCGCGTCGGATGTTCGCGCAGCAGCACGATTCCCAGCAGCGTAACGACGATGGACGTGAAGCTGATCAGCAGATTCGTCGTAACGGCTGGCAGATACCGCAGCCCCACAAACTGCGAACCTTGCGCCACCGTATACAGGATAAAACCCAGCGTGAGCAGCGTTCCCCATTTGCGCGGCGCAAGCTGGCTCAGGCTGCGCAGATGCCCGCCGCGTGCGGCAATCGGCAGCAGGCACAGGAACGCCAGCATATAGCGCAGCCCGGCGAACGTCAGCGGCGGGATGTTGCTTAAACCGAATTTGATGAATATCCACGAGGTTGACCAGAGGAGGGCGACCAACAGACCTTGCAGCACGGCACGCGTATGCGGCGACAAACGCTGATACATAGAGGACTCCTGAAAGACATAGGCGCATCAAAATACGCCAACATCTCCCCTCTGGCATTTTCGTCCTCAAGGTGCCTGCCGCTGTTCTGTGCGGCTCATGTGGCGCTCGGTGCCTCCCATCGCTGGTGCATCCCTAGCCACCCTTCTGTTGACCCTTTCAGCATACCGCGATTTCTCGGCGGCGAAAAGTGCCGTGCGCTTTGTTATAATAAGTCCAAAATCGCACCAGAGTAGAAAATCAAGATCGTGAAAGAACGTCTCCAGAAAATTATGGCGCGCGCTGATTTGGGTTCCCGCCGCGCCTGTGAAGAACTCATCGAGCAGAAGCGCGTCCGCGTCAACGGCGTCGTCGCCGTGCTCGGTGACAAGGCTGATCCTGCCGTTGATGTCATTGAGGTGGACGGCAGAAAGCTCACCTTCAGCGAACAGCGCAAAATCTACATCGCGCTCAACAAGCCCGTTAATGTGCTGACCACCAACCTTGGCAACCACAAGGACAAGCGCCAGACCGTGCGCGAACTGATTGCGCTCGAAGGGCATCTGTTTTCCATCGGACGCCTCGACGCCGAGAGCGAAGGCCTGATCGTTATGACCAACGATGGCGAACTCGTCCAGCGCCTCACGCACCCCAAATATCGCCACACCAAAACCTACAGAGTCTCGGTCTACGGGCTGCCCCCGCTGGAAACGCTGGAACGCTGGCGCAATGGCATCTTCTTGCAGGATGAAGATGGCACGACCTATAAAACCGCGCCCTGTTCCGTCGAAATCCTCAAGGGTGACCGTGAAGTCACCTCCCTGCGCGTGGTCATGACCGAAGGGCGCAAACGCCAGATTCGCCGCGTCGCCGCCTCGTTAGGTTATCCGGTGCAGCGCCTGGTTCGCACCCAGATCGGCAAACTCGAACTGGGCAACCTGAAGCCCGGCGAATGGCGCGAACTGACGGGCAAGGAAATTAACGCCCTGAGTACGCCCGCCGACGAAATCCAGTTCATCATGGAGCGCCGCCGCGAAGTCAACAAGCGCCGCCGCTTCGAGCAGGAAAACGACGAGTCGGGGCAGCGTCCGCGTCCCTTCCGTGCTTCCGCCGCAGGCCGCGATAAGCCGCTGATTGGTGGCACCAGACCACGTCGCTCCTCTGACGAAGGCGACGAACGTCCGCGCCGCCGCCGTGATGATGACTCGCAGCGTTCGGAAGACCGTCCACGCCGTCGCGTCCACAGGGCGCATCCGACAGCGATAGACCACGCCGTCCGCGTGCCGAAGGGGATCGTCCGCGCCGTCCCTACAGCGAAGGCGACGAGCGTCCGCGCCGCCGTGATGACGACTTTCCGCAGCGTTCGGAAGACCGTCCACGCCGCCCACGTCCGCAGGGCGCATCCGACAGCGACAGACCGCGCCGTCCGCGTGCCGAAGGGGATGTCCGCGCCGTCCCTACAGCGAAGGCGATGAGCGTCCGCGCCGCCGCCGTGACGATGACCTGCAGCGTTCCGAAGACCGTCCACGCCGCCCGCGTCCACAGGGCGCATCGGACAGCGACAGACCGCGCCGCCCGCGTCCTGAAGGAGATCGTCCGCGCCGTCCCTACAGCGAAGGGGATGAGCGTCCGCGCTGCCGCCGTGACGATGACCTGCAGCGTTCCGAAGACCGTCCACGCCGTCCCCGTCCACAGGGCGCATCCGACAGACAGACCGCGCCGCCCGCGTCCCGAAGGGGATCGTCCGCGCCGTCCGTACAGCGAAGGCGACGAACATCCGCGTCGCCGCCGTGACGACGACTCCAGTGGTTCCGAAGACCGTCCACGCCGCCCGCGTCCGCAGGGCGCATCGGACAGTGACGGACCGCGCCGCCCGCGTCCCGAAGGATGAGCGTCCGCGCCGTCCCTACAGCGAAGGCGATGAGCGTCCGCGCCGCCGCCGTGACGATGACTCCTGGCGTTCGAAGATCGTCCGCGCCGCCCGCGTCCACAGGGTGCATCCGACAGCGACAGACCACGCCGCCCGCGTCCCGAAGGAGATCGCCCGCGCCGCCCCTACAGTGAAGGGGATGAACGTCCGCGACGCCCCCGTGACGACGACACCAACGGTTCAGAAGACCGTCCGCGCCGTCCGCGTCCACAGGGCACATCTGGGGATGATCGTCCCCGTCGTCCCCGTCGGGACGATACTGGAGGCGGGCGTTCAGAGGATCGCCCCCGTCGCCCACGCCGCGATGACTCCGGCGGTTCGGAAGATCGTCCACGCCGCCCGCGTTCCAAGCCCGGCAGTGGACAAAGCAGACCGCGTCGTCCGGGGGACTCCTCTGGCGGTGGTAAACCCCGCACTCCACGCCCGAAGAAACCGCGTTCAGGTTAAAGCATTACAGACAGTGAGCCAACCTGAGGTACAATGGAGTTGGCTCATTGTTTTTATCTCACCGCTTGACCTATGAACGAAAATCTCACCGTTGAACAGTACATCGCCATGCAGCCCGGTCTCACCTGGAAGCGCCGTCTGCTGCGCGGCTTTTTCCGTATTCCCTGCTTCGGACTCATGTGGAAAGTAGAAGTCAGCGGGCAGGAGCACATCCCCGCCAGCGGCCCTACCATGCTCATCATGAATCACATCGCCTCGATTGACCCATTTCTCGCGATTGGCGCAGTGGGCAAACGTTTCGTCATCCCCATGACCAAAATCGAGAACCTCGACAATCCCTTTCTCGCGCCCTTCATTCGCATGTGGGGAGCCTATTCCATTCGGCGCGGCGAAGTGGATCGCAAAGCCCTGCTGAATTCGATTGAGCTGATCAAAAGTGGACAGTTGGTCTTGATTGCGCCGGAAGGCACGCGCACGCCCACAGGGCTAATTCAGCCCAAAGATGGCATGACCTACGTCGCCACCAAAGCCAACGCCGTCGTCGTGCCGATGGGCATCTCCAGAGGCTCCATCGAGTGGAAAGAAAAGCTCAAGAAGTTGCAGCGTGCCCACATTCATGTCAATTTCGGGCGTCCCTTCCGCTTCAGAACCGAAGGACGCGAACGCATCCCCCGCGATGAACTGGCGCGCATGACCGATGAAGCCATGTACCAGCTTGCCCTCGCGCTGCCCGATCCCGACCTGCGCGGCATCTACAGCGACATGACCAAAGCCACCACCGACACCCTCGAATTTGTCTGAGTATCTGTCGCGCTCATTTTGTCTTGTTGCGAAACGTGGCAGGTGAATTTTCAGCGAGTGGTCGAATTCCAGACATGCATCAGGAGGGGCGTTACACGTTGCGCCCTCTAGCACTCTCATTTCTCGGTGCTCTCGGCGTCTCGGTGGTTCAACTTCCTTCTTGTTTTCTCCCGCCTTTGCGCCTTTGCGCCTTTGCGGTTCAACTGTATTTTCGTTCTTGGGTATGCTCCCCTTCATCATCACTCGGTGGTTCAACTTTCTTCTTGTTTTCTCCCGCCTTGGCGCACTTTGCGCCTTTGCGGTTCAACTGTATTTTGGTTCTTGGGTATGCCCCTTCATCATCACTCGGT
>JAXLWC010000051.1:0-43358 GCA_046328675.1 Anaerolineae bacterium | reverse complement strand
CGTAATCCAAAACGTTTCGGGTGTCAACCAACGGTGAACAACTCATGGGGCTTCGCCGCTGGTGTTGCGCCTGAATCGAGGCGGCCAATAGATACCTGGCAACCCAGTGTTCGAGTTCATGGAGGTCTTCTACCATCGCCAGCGCTTGCATTCGTCCTTGGGCTATTGCCGTCTGGCTGATTTTGAAGCTGAGCTTTTATCTTGACCGGCTCTCTTATCAGGGGCAAGACCAAGCCGCCTCGCATTTAACCGCCAACTTGCACAGCCTCTTTGTGCAGTCGGTACCAACTTCTGAGGCGAAACGAATCTTGCAGGCTATAATCTTCCCGCATAAGGAATGTGAGATCGCATGGCCTCAAAATCTCGAAGACCGACCATTGGCATACTCGCGGGCTGGCAATTCTACAGAACAGCAACCAACCTCAGCTACCTTGCCCCCATTTTTCGCGGAGTAACGCGCGCCGCCCAAAATCTGGGCTGTAACTTGCTGCTGGGCTGCGGCATGGGGCCTTCTGCCAGCCCGACGGATCCGCTGCGTCCCGTCTGGCCCGTACTCGCCCCCGATCATGATTTTGTCCCCATCGGCCCCTGGAATACCGATGGCCTAATCATCGCCGTTCCCCTCCACTCCCGCGCGCGCTCCGAATATACTCAGGAACTGATCGCCGCCGGACATCCCATCCTGTTCGTGGGTTCAGGAGAAACGGGGCCGACCATCGCGGTCAACAACGGGGCGGGCATTCTGGAAGCGATGCGCCACCTGGTCAAGCACGGGCACCGCCAGATTGCCTTTATCGCGGGCACCGTCGATGATCTGCCGGGGGACAGTGGTCAACGCCTGCGCGCATATCAGACCGGGCTTGACATGTACGATTTGGATCATAATCCGCGCCTCATGGCCTATGGTCGGCACGTCTACGATGGCGGTTACCTCGCCATGCAGCAGATCATCAACTCCGGGGCCAAGTTTTCGGCGGTGGTCGCCAGCAACGACGAATCAGCATTAGGCGCGATGCAGGCCCTCAAGGAAAGCGGACGCCGCCTCCCGCAGGATGTGGCCATTATCGGCTTTGACAATCGCCTTGAGGGCAGTGTACAGGAACCGAGTTTGAGCAGCATTCATGTGCCGCTGTTTAATATTGGCTATCGTGCCGTCGATCTCCTGCTGCAATCCATTGAAGCATCAACCCCGCTGCCTGAACTTGTCCAGGTCGATACCCATCTCGTCATACGCGAATCCTGCGGCTGTGCCAGCGGCGCGGCATTGCACACTCCCAGACAGCCCTCAGAGAACGGCCATGCCCATTCCGAACTGATAAGCGCCATGGCCTCGACCCTCCTCAATCAGGCCCATAGTCTCACCGAAGACGAAGGGCTGGCACTGTGCGGGCGTCTGGTGAATGCCTTCACGGCAAGCATTCAGCATGGTGATCGCTCCGAATTCCAACAAGCCCTGACCGATGTCCTCCAGCGCACAGCCGTCGGCGATGACGATACCCACATCTGGCAGGATGCGATCTCACTCATGAGCGATGAATTTGATCAGGCATCTGCCGATACGCCCACGCGTACCTTGCTGGCCCGTGACCTTCTCAGCGACACCCGGCTGACCATCAGCGCGTACATGCGGCGGCAGCATCGCCACTTTGTCGCGGACGAGCGCTGGACATCCAGCCGCTTGAGTCTGCTCACAGCTCGCCTGCTCACCGCCCTCGACGAGATGCAAATCTACGAAATCCTGGCGACGGACTTGCCCGACATGGGCATCCACACCGCCATTCTGGGGATATATGAAGCCGAAGGCGATGATCCCGTCGCCTGGAGCACGGTACGCAGTACCATCAACGCCGATCAGGGATTAGTGCGCTTTCGCAGTCGCGAATTTCCCCCTGCCAGTCTGTTTGCCGAAGATCAGCAGTTCATCCTGACCTTAATCCCCCTGGTTGACCAATCCGGTCAAATCGGCTTTATGGTATTTGATACAACCCATTTTGACCTCTACGGTTCGATTGTGCAGCAGGTCGGCGGCGCGCTCAACACGGCACGCTTGTATCGCGAAGCCACCGAAGGGCGGCGCCTGGCAGAAGAAGCCAACCGCATGAAAAGCCGCTTTCTCTCCACAATCAGCCACGAACTGCGCACACCGTTGAGCTTGATTGTCGGCCTAAGCGAGATGGTGCTGCGCGACAGCGATGAAAGCGATTCGCCCCTCCCCGAAGAAGTCCGCAGTGATGTGGATCGCATTCATGCCTATTCCCAACATTTGGGTGGGTTAATTGGCGATGTCATCGACCTTGCTACCAGCGATGCCGGGCAGCTTCGTCTGACCAACAAATATATTGATCTTGGGCAAGCCTTGCGCATGATCGCCGAGAGTGGCAGCCAGATGGCCGCCGACAAAGGCTTGCTTTGGCAGGAAAATATGCCCGAAACCGGCCCCTGGGTCTGGGGTGACCAGACGCGCCTGCGCCAGATCGTGCTCAATCTGATCAACAACGCCATTAAGTTCACCACAACGGGCACTGTCAGCCTTCAACTTGAGGACAACACCGATTTCGCCACCGTCACAGTCCGCGACACAGGCTTAGGGATTCCCCCCGCCGAGCAGCAGGCGATTTTTGATGAGTTCCGCCAGTCGGAGCGCAGTATCGAACGCGGATACAGCGGACTGGGTATCGGGTTGGCGATCAGTAAGCGCCTTGTCGAAATGCATGGCGGAACAATGGCGGTACACTCGACGGGCGAAGAAGGTGCCGGATCGACCTTTTCCTTTACGCTGCCGACGGCCCAGTCATCACTGGAACAGACCCGTCACCCCAAGGAACTGCCGTCCACCCAGCAAAGCGTCGTCGTCTTGACCAGCAGTACGAGCACCATTGAGCGCTTGCATAAGCATTTACAGCAGCGCGCCTTCAAAGTGGATGTCATCCTCATCGAACCAGGCTCTGACTGGCGCGCCCAACTCAAAAAGTGGCACCCGGACGCCATCGTCCTGGATATAAGCACAAACACAGCGCTCGGCTGGGATGCCTTAAAGGAAATCAAAGGCAGCCAAACGCTGACCGGGATTCCCGTGTTCTTCTATGCCTCTTCGCAGGTCAACGGGGCGCTGCTCGAATTGGATTATCTCACCAAGCCCATCGAAATCTCCGAATTGACCAGAGCGCTTGACCAGCACTGGCTGCTGCCGGACACGCATCATCCAAACCGCACAATCCTCGTCGTCGATGACGAACCGAGCACCCTCGAAATGCACGCCCGCATTGTGCAGTCGCACTCGTCCGCCAACCGCGTTCTGAAGGCGCGCACGGGCAAAGAAGCCTTAGAAATCCTCCACAAGGAAATCGTCGATCTGATTTTGCTGGATTTACAAATGCCAGAAATCGACGGTTTTGAAGTCTTAGAGGTGATGCATAGCATGGAAAGTACCCGCAGTATTCCTGCCATCGTGGTAACCGGTAAAGTCTTGACCGAAACCGAGATGAGCCGCTTGAATGACGGGGTTGCCGCTGTCCTCGGCAAAGGCTTGTTCAGTATCGAGGAAACCGTCGCCCATATCAGCGCTGCCCTCGAACATAAACGTAAGCTGAGCGAAGAAGCGCGGCATCTGGTGCGCTTGGCGATGGGCTACATCCACCAGAATTATGCCGAAGCCATCTCCCGTCGCGATGTTGCCCAGCGCGTCGGCATTACCGAAGATCACCTCACCTTCTGTTTCCGCCAGGAATTAGGCACGACTCCCATTATCTACCTCCAGCGTTTCCGCATTCATAAGGCGAAACTCCTGCTAAAGGAAAGCCGCCAGACCATCACCGAGATTGCATCAAGCGTGGGCTTCTCCGACAGTGGTTATTTCAGCCGCATCTTCCACCGTGAAGTCGGCCTGTCTCCCGAAGCCTTCCGCCGTTCCTGAGAAGCCCTTTGAAACTTGGTGAAGTACGGCTGCTTATGCTTGGCGTTCTCCGTTGTACTCAACGCGGCGTTGGCGTCCTCCGTTGTACTCAACGCGGCGTTGGCGTTCTCCGTTGTACTCAACGCGGCGACTTGGCGGTTAGCTGTATTTTCAGGTGAGGTCAACACGCCCGCTCCTCTCCCCGCCTCCCCGCCTTTTGTCTTGGTCTTAAACTAACAGCTAACGACTAACAGCTAACAGCTAACAGCTAACGACGAGGCCATTCTTTTGTTCCTCCCACGCTATGAATCCTCCAGATTCGACCCGCTTTTGTCCATGTCTCCCCTCAGGCCGCTGGGTAGACTTTCACTGGATTCGGAAGCGCTTCCTCAAGTACCTAAAGGCAAATCATGGTGATCACTTTAGAGGAGATTGCGAAGTTAGCCGGGGTTTCCCGATCCACTGCTTCGCGGGCTGCGAATGGGCGGACAGGCGTCAGTGCTGCCACCCGTGAGCGCGTGCTGCGAATTATCCGCGAACAGGGTTATCAGCCTAACCCAGCCGCGCGCTCCTTAGCCGCGCAGCGCTCGTGGAAACAATCTTGATGGGTCCAATGCTCGCCTGCCTGACAAGCGACAAAAGAGAAGGAAGGAGCGATAAATCTTCTCGGTGCCAATTTCCCAGATCAGGTTAGTCTGCCTCAGATATAGGAACTAAATAAGGAGAAATAATCATGAAAAAGACAATTTTGCTTTCCGTAATTGCTTTGCTCCTCCTGAGTGTGGCCATGATCCAACCCGCCGCCGCACAGTCCACCACCCTGCGCGTCCTCATTCACCAGAATCCGCCAATGGTCGCCTACATGGAGTCCTTTAACCAGCAGTTTCAGGAAAGCCACCCCGACATCGTCATCGACATGTCGGTGGTCAACGCCAATGACTTAAGCACCGTCACCCAGACCCGCTTGAGCGCCAACGACATCGACGTAATCGACATTTTTGGCTTTTCCAACGCCGTTCAGCCCTACATGAGCAATGTCGATCTGCCCAACTGGCAGCAGTTGATTGATGCGGGCCTGCTCATGGATTTGACCGATCAACCCTTCGTCGCCAATTATGACGCCGCAACCATCGCCGATGCCGGAACCTACAATGAGCGCGTCTATCAGGTCAACCTCGGGCGTGTTTCCTACAGCGGTATCTACTACAACCAGGACTTGTTCACCGCCAATAACGTCGCCGTCCCCACAACCTGGAGCGAACTGGTTACAGCTTGCCAGACCTTCGTCGCCGCAGGTATCCCCTGCATGACGGTGGGCGGTAGAGATGGCTGGCCCGTGTTCGTCGGCGCTTACGGCTTGATCGGCGCACTGTATCCTGACCAGGCCGCCTTGGTCGAAGGTCTCTGGACAGGCTCCATCACCTGGAACGACGAACAGGCGCTGGAAATGTGGTCACGGATGCAAATCTACACCCGCGACATGATCGAATCCGGCGCGAGTGGCATCGCGGGTGATGCGGCTCCGGGTCGTTTCGCCTCTGGCGCGGTGGCCATGTTCCCCGGCGGAACCTGGTACGCTCCCGCCATCGAATCCGCTGAACCCGAATTTGAATGGGGCTACATTCCCTTCCCCGGTTCCGAAGTTGCCGAAGACAACCAATACCTGTTCGGCAAATACGATCAGGGCTGGGCAGTTGCCGCCAACACCCCCAACGCAGAAGCCGCGATGGCCTATCTGACAGACTTCTCCGACCCTGAAAATTATCAGGCGTTCGTCAATGCCGTCGGTGTCATCCCCACACAGGCCACCGCCCAACTCGACACGCACCTCGGTGAAGAAGTCGCCCCCTATCTCGCCAACTTCCGCGTCGGTTACGAACAGTACTGGGTCGCCCCGCGCGGTGTCGGTCAATACGCCAATCCCTGGGCGTCGTACTTCCAGCCCTTTGGCACCTTTGATGATCCACAGGTGCTTGCGGATCAAGTCCAGGCTGATCTCCAGTCTGGTTTGGATGCCGCCAGCGGTTAACCCCTAACCATTTATTTGAGAGGCTTCCTGCACACAGCGGGAAGCCTACGCTTTTTAGCCAGAAAGGAGAAGTGACATCATGACCTATCACTTTGGTCGTGGGCGGTCTCGTTGGCTTCCCTATTTGTTTCTCTTACCGGGCGTCATCGCCTATTTTTTTGTGGCCCTCGGCCCCTCTTTAGCCACAACCGTCTACTCTTTTACCGACGCCAGCGGGTTGCCCGGTGCTCCCGTCAACTGGGTTGGATTCGATAATTACAACGAATTTCTTTTCTTGGGTCAGGCCGCCAGAGACAACCTCAACGCTGTCGGACGAACCCTGGTCTTTTGTTTCTTTGTAACCACCATCCAGTTTGCCCTGGGTCTGCTCGTCGCCCTCATCCTCAATCAGAAGTTAGCAGGCAGAAATATTTTCCGCACTTTGTACTTCATGCCCGTGATTCTCGGCGCAGTCATTCAAGGCTTGATCTGGTCCCTCTTCCTTTACCCCCTGGGCGGCCCCTTGGCAAAAGTCCTGGCGCTTTTCGGCGCTCGCTCTGAATTCCTCGGCGGCCAGCCGACGGAAGCCTTTGCCTGGGTGATCGTCGTCCAAATCTGGGCCAACATGGGCACGACGATGATCATCTTCCTTGCCGGACTGCAAACCATCGCCGAGGAATATTACGAAGCCGCCCGCATTGATGGGGCCAGCACCTGGCAGGTCTTCGCCCATATTACCTGGCCGCTCCTGACTCCCAGCGTCAACACCAACCTGCTCCTCAATGTGATTGGCAGCCTGCAAGCCTGGCAGTTGTTCCTCATCTTGCTCGGCTACCGCAACGGAACGCAGGTCTTGGGCTACCTGATTTATGCAACCGGTTTCGGACAGACTTCAGGCAGCGTCACCAGTAGTTTCCGCCAGGGATATGCCGCTGCCGCCTCCATCATCATGTTCTTGCTCGTGCTGGTGATCGGCATGTCCGTACAATATGTGCTGCGTCGTAGAGAAGCGAGGATATTGGAATGACCACAACTACCAGCAAAGCCTTTCGCCCTCAAAAAGGGATGAATTGGGGCATGATGGGTTCCTATCTGTTCCTGGGACTGTTAGCCATTGTCTACCTGGGGCCGCTTCTCATGCTCGTCAACACTTCCCTGAAGACCACCCCCTCATTCATGAGAGACGCCACCAGCTTAGCCGTCCAGCCGCACTTTGAAAACTTCGCCGAGGCTTGGGACAAAGCCAACTTCCCGCAGTATCTGCTCAATTCGGCGTTTTACACCATTTCCGCCACGACAATCTTTGTGCTCACCGCCGTTTTTGTAGCGTTCCCCATTGCGCGTGGTTACGTCCGATACTCCGGCGCGCTGCTGCTGCTATTCGTGATTGCCTTGTTCTTGCCACCAGCCTTAATCCCCCAGTTCCAGCTCATCTTACGCTTAGGGCTGTACAACAACCGCCTCGGCTACATCCTGCTTTTCATCGTCAATCCCATTGGCATTATCATCCTGGTGAACTACATCAAGACCATGCCCAAGGAACTCGATGAGGCGGCGGCACTCGATGGCTGTGGCTATTTCCGCTTTGTCATCTCCATTGTCATGCCGCTGATTCGTCCCGCTATCGCGACGGTAGTCGTCATGCACGCCATCGGCATCTGGAACGAAATCATTCTGCCCACCATCTACCTCACCAATCAGAACTACTATCCCATCACACGCGGTTTGATTGTCTTCCAGGGCGTCTATGGCAGCGACTGGCCCGTACTGGCATCCGCCGTCTTGATGCTGACCATGCCGATGGTCATTTTGTTCCTGTTCCTACAGCGTTATATTGTCTCAGGATTGACTGCGGGTTCCGTCCGAGGCTAACACCTCGCGATTTGACGGCGCAGCATCTGATGTGTACATGAAGGAAGGTATTGTGATGCGAAAAATTTCTACCAGCCAGCTCATATTGCTGGCGCTGGCAGTGATCGGCTTAAGCCTGATGGGTGTCGTTACCGCGCAGGAAGAACCCACCCCCGAATCCACGCCCGAAGCCGAAGCGACCCCCATTGTTGTGCCAGAGGGTTATAGCTTGGTCTGGCACGACGAATTTGAAGGCGACACCATTGACGAAGACAACTGGACTTATGATCTCGGTGCGGGCGGCTGGGGCAATGGCGAAGCCGAATATTACACGGATCGCCCGGAGAACGCCCGCGTGGAAGACGGGATGTTAGTCATCGAAGCCCGGCAGGAACGCTACGAGGAATCCTACTATACCTCGGCGCGGCTCAAGACACAGGGCTTGCAGGAATTCCAGTACGGGCGGGTCGAAGCGCGGCTTCGCGTACCTGCTGGACGCGGTTTATGGCCGGCGTTCTGGATGTTAGGGTCAAATTTCCAGCAAGTCGGTTGGCCCGACTGCGGCGAAATCGACATTATGGAATACATTGGCCGCGAACCCGACCTGATTTTGGGCACGATGCACGGCCCCGGCTACTCTGGGGCACTGGGTCTCAGTACCTGGAATCGTCAGGAATATGACATCGCCGATGATTTTCATACCTTTGCCATCGAATGGGATGAAGATCAGATTACTTGGTTTTATGACGATGTCGCCTACAGCACCTATACCCGCAGCGATGTTGGGGAACGCGAATGGGTCTTCGATCAACCCTTTTTCATCATCCTCAACCTTGCCCTCGGAGGTCAACTATCCGGCCCCATCGGGCTTGATACTGTGTTTCCAGCCCAGTACCTAGTGGATTACGTGCGCGTTTTCCAACCGGATCAGCCTTGATTTGTGCATCCCTCGGAGTGATAAAATGGTACTCCGAGGGATATGACCCTCCTATCAACGAAAGAATGTAGATTATGATGCGAGAATCGAAACCGATTTTCATTGGCGCTACACCCCTTCAACAAAATCAACAGCCGGTACGGGGTGATTATGTGACGCTGATGGGCGAGACCTTTTATCGGATACAGAATTTTGATGCCATTGACCCCTTCTTTATCAGTCTTGTCAGTAGTTCGGATCATTGGCTCTTTATCGCTTCCACAGGCGGGTTATCAGCCGGACGCGGCGACGCCGAGCACGCCCTTTTTCCTTACTATGCGGTAGACAAACTCACCGAAAACAGTGAAAACACGGGCAGCAAGGCGCTTTTGCTCGTGACACGTTCTGGCCGCACCAGCCTTTGGGAGCCATTTTCTAACCAGCAGCGGGGCAGCTACGCTGTCCAACGAAATCTCTACAAGAATGTGACAGGAACCGCCCTCGTCTTTGAAGAAACCAACTTCGATCTGGGCCTGACCTACCACTATGCCTGGCGAACCACTGAACGCTTCGGTTTTGTCAAAACGACCTGGTTGAAAAACATAAGTGATTCCCCCTGTCAGCTTGAATTTGTCGATGGCTTGCAGAATATCCTGCCCGCCAACGTTTTTACGGCCACGCAGAATGTCTTTAGCTCCTTGCTCGATGCCTACAAGCGCAGCGAATTAGAGCCTCGCACCGGATTAGCCATCTTCGCCCTAAGCTCCACCTTAACCGACCTCGCTGAACCCAGCGAGTCTCTGCTGGCGACCACCGTGATGCAGATCGGACTTCCGCAGGCAGAGTATCTGCTCTCATCCTCCCAACTGGATTGTTTCCGCACTGGCAAGAGTCTCACGACAGAAACCGAAGTGCGGGGTCGGCGCGGCGCTTATTTTGTCCATGCCGCGCGTGATCTGGCACCGCAGGAAAGCTGTAGGTGGCATCTCATTGCTGACGTGCATCAGGACAGCGCGGCCATCGCCCGCAAGCTGCAATGGTTGCAGGGCGATCAACTCACGCTTGCGCAGGAACTAGAGGACGACATTGCCGCCAACCAGTCAGGGTTTTGGAAGATCGTTGCCAGCGCCGATGGTGTCCAGCTTTCCAACAACCCGCTGTATTCCGCCCACCATTTTGCCAACGTCATCTTCAATGTGATGCGCGGCGGCATTTTTGCCGATCAGTATTGGATTCAGGCGGCGGATTTTGTGGACTTCGTCTCGGTGCGCAATCGCGCGGCGCTGCAAGCCCATGCTGCTTTCTTCGCGGCGCTGCCCGACAAAATTCAGGTCTTCGATCTGCAAACGCGTGTCGAAGCGCACGGTTCGCCGGATCTCATTCGCCTCAGCTATTCCTATCTGCCCTTGACCTTCAGCCGTCGTCACGGCGACCCCAGCCGTCCCTGGAATCGTTTTGCCATCAACGTCAAAAAGCCCGATGGCTCTGTCAAGCTGGATTACGAAGGAAACTGGCGCGACATCTTCCAGAACTGGGAGGCGCTCGCTTATTCCTATCCTGAATTTGTCGAGAACATGATCGCCACCTTCCTCAACGCCACCACCGCCGACGGTTACAACCCCTATCGCATCACCTACTATGGCGTCGATTGGGAAGCCCCGGAGCCTAATAATCCCTGGGCCAACATTGGCTATTGGAGCGATCACCAGATTATCTATCTTCAAAGGCTGATGGAAATCAGCACCAGGATGCACCCCGCCAAACTTCAGGGATTTCTCGCGCGCTTGATGTTCAGCTATGCCAACGTTCCCTACAACATCAAACCCTACGCCGAGTTATTGAAAGACCCTTACAAAACCATCGACTTCGACTGGAAGCTGGAACGTGACATCAAAACGCGTCAAGCCGAACTTGGCACAGACGGGAAACTGGTCTTCGCCCCCAACGGGCAAATCCTGCAAGTGTCGCTTGCCGAAAAGCTCCTGACTCTGCTGCTCGCCAAGTTGGTCAACCTGGTTCCCGAAGGCGGCATATGGATGAACACCCAGCGCCCGGAGTGGAACGACGCCAACAACGCCCTCGTCGGCAAGGGCTTGTCGATGGTCACCTTGTGTTATCTCCGGCAGTATATTGTTTTCTGCCGCGAAATGTTCAGCAGCAGTGCGCTCGATGTCGTCCCGCTCAGTGTCGAAGTTCAGAAATTCTATGCCCAGCTATCAGCCATCCTGAGTCAGTTCCGCGCCACCTTGCAAGGCCCTGTTAACGATGAACAGCGCCGCGTCATCATGGACGCACTGGGCGAATGCGGCAGCACCTACCGCTGGAATATCTACCGCAGTGGATTTTCCGGTGAACTCAGCCACGCGCCCGTGACCGAAATCGCTGCGTTCCTTGAACTGGCGCAGCACTATGTTGAACATTCCCTGCGCGCCAACCGCCGCAGCGATAACCTGTATCACGCCTACAACATCCTGCATCTTGAGCAGGGGCGTGCCTCCGTCAGCCATCTCTATGAAATGCTCGAAGGACAGGTGTCCATCCTCTCATCGGGTTTCTTATCCGATGAGGAATCCTTAGCACTGCTTCAGAGCCTTCGCCACAGCGCACTTTACCAGCCGGAACAGCACAGCTACATTCTCTACCCGGATCGTAATCTGCCCGGTTTTCTGCAAAAGAACTGCCTCACGCACGAACAGGTGGCCGATGTCAGGCTTTTTGAACGGCTGTTAGCGGCGCAGGATAAATCCATCATTACCCGCGATGTCAGCGGCGTTTATCACTTCAGTGGTCATATCCGCAACTTCCACGATGTCAGTCGCGCGCTGGAAGTTTTGAAACGCGACCCCGCATACGCCGACCTCATCGAAACAGAGTTCGACAGGATCAAAGCCTTGTTTGAAGCGACGTTTCACCACGATGAATTCACGGGGCGCTCTGGAACATTTTTCGCCTACGAAGGGTTAGGCAGCGTCTACTGGCACATGGTCGCCAAACTCCTGCTGGCGGCACAGGAGACCGTCATACGATTTAGCGCCAATTCTACAGCCCCCGCCTTGTTACAATGTTACACCGATATTCGACAGGGGTTGAGTTTCAACAAAACCCCCGATGTCTATGGGGCCTTCCCCACTGACCCCTATTCGCACACGCCTAAAGGGCAGGGCGCGAAGCAGCCGGGCATGACGGGCATGGTCAAAGAGGAAATACTGGCGCGGCAGGCTGAACTGGGGTTAGCTGTCGAGAATGGCAGGCTCGTATTTGATACCCGTCTGCTGAACCCACAGGAACTGCTCACAGCACCATCCGCCTATCTCTATCTGGATGTCAACGGGCGTCAGCAAACCATCAATCTGCAAGCTGGCTCTCTGGCGTATTCCATCTGCCAGACCCCGGTGGTACTGGAGGCCCTCAACGAGGCGGGCATCACCGTGCATTTTATGGATGGCAGCGTGCAGCAGCTTGCCGGGAATGTATTGGATGCCGCCAACAGCAGACACATCTTCCTGCGCGACGGCACCGTCCATCATTTGACGGTCTCGTTCCGCCGCGATGCGTAAATGGGCTGTGGGCATCATCCCTGCCCATCTCACCAGCCTTCATACAGCAGGCCGGGTGCAGCCCATCGGCGGGGCTGTTGCTCACGCCCTTCGCGCACCCGGTTCTGCGCTGCATGTTTAAGCCATCCCCCACTTTGGCGTCTGCCACATGCCGCATAACAACAGTTTTGAGGCCTTGTGTCATAACTTATGCAAATGTACCTTTGCAAAAGTGATTATGATTGTAGTGTGGCGAGAAGCTTGGATAGAATCAAGGCGAGTTCCGCTATCCGTGCGGCTTGCTCGTCGTATTTGCTCACGCCGCGCTCTTCAAACAGCCATCACCGTTTCTAAATTAAATTGGGCTGTAAACGTGTGGCGTTTTGTACTCATCTTTCTGGTCTCCTTGTCCTGATTTTACTCTACTTCAAGGTGTTCCAGTTTTCCCGCCGCACTACAATCATACTGCCTGAGTTCCTGCTACTATTAGTGAGTGTTGGTCCTGACACCCTGTTACAACTGTCATTGTACAGTTTTTAACCATGCACAATTACACTTCTTTTTGTAAATATGTGTGTATAATCATACAAAATTTATTTGCCGCAGGATTCACCATGAAACGCCTGATACTTCTGCTATGGGTGGCTTTTTGTTTTGCCCCCATCGTGCAGCCCACTCTTGCCGCGACCATCATTACCCCGGTTGATCCCGTCAGCCAGTTCGCACTACCTGCCATCACCCTGAACGCCAGCGGCTTCCCGATCATCGCCTACAATTATCAGGGCGCAGGAATGCGCGTTGTGGTGTGTGGCAACGCAACATGCAGCGCCGGCAACACCATTACCACACCGGATACGGGCAATGTCGGCTGGGATGCCTCGATTGTGCTCAATGGCAGCGGCAATCCCGTGATTGCTCATCACGATGACTTCAATTTTGACTTACGGCTGCTGGTCTGTGGCAACCCCACCTGCACGGCGGGCAACGTCAATCGGATTGTCACCGCGACAGGTTTCACAGGCTACTATCCGTCCATCAAGCTGAACGCCAGTGGCAATCCAGTCATCGCTTTTTATGAAACCCTCGTGGGCTTGCATCTGGTAGTGTGCGGCAATGCCACCTGCAGCGCAGGCAATACCATCACCACACTCAACGCTGATGTTGCCTACAGTATCTCGATGCAGTTAAATGCCAGTGGCATCCCCGTTATTGCCTATTACTCGAATACACCGCAGGACCTCAACCTCATCGTCTGCGGCAACGCCACTTGTTCGGCGGGTAATGTCACCACAACGGTGGATGCGCTAGGCGATGTTGGAGATTTCGCCTCGATGCAGTTGAATGCCAGCGGCTTTCCCGTCATCAGCTACTATGACCGCCTCAACGCCAACCTTAAGCTTGCCGTCTGCGGCAATGCCACCTGTAGCGCGGGCAACAGTATCGCCGTTGTGGATAGTGTCGGCGATGTTGGACGCTTTTCGTCGATGCGGTTGAATGCCAGCGGCTTCCCGGTCATCAGTTATCAGGACGCAGGTAATATCGATCTTCGGGTCGCTGTCTGCGGCAACGCCACCTGCACAGCAGGCAACACCATTACGACCATTGATACCGCTGGCAGTGTCGGTCATGCGACGGCCCTGGTATTGAACGGGAGTGATTTCCCGCAGATAGCCTATTACGATGACACTACGGATTACATCAAGCTCGCCGCTTGTGATACCACCCTTTGTACCGCGGCCAGCCTGGGCTTAACCGTCACCAGCACCGCCGACACGATAGCGGTAGATGGCGTTGTGACGCTGCGTGAAGCCATCACGGCGGCCAACACCAATGCTGTGAGTGGCGATGCCGGACCCGGTTCCCCCGGTCTGGGATGTCATCAATTTTAACATTCCTGGCGCGGGTGTTCATACCATCGCCCCTGCCTCTGCCTTGCCCGCCATCACCGAACCCATCACCCTGGATGGTACCACTCCAGCCAGGCGCATCCTGCGCGGGTTGGCCGCCAACCCTGCTGATTGAACTTAATGGAGCAGGCGCAGGTCTCGCTCACGGTCTGGACTTTACCTCCGGCAGTAATACGGTGCGGGGTTTGATAATTAACCGCTTCGGTCAATTTGGGATGCATTTCACCAGCGGCGGCAGTAACATCATCCAGTGTAACTTCATCGGCACCGATACGACGGGCACCGTTGATCTTGGCAACGGCAACTACGGCATTCGCTTCGATAACTCTGCCAACAACACCATTGGCGGTGGCACTCCCGGCGTTCGCAACCTCATCTCCGCTAACGGCGGTGCGGGTCTTGCCCTCGTTGGCGGCACGTCAACGGGCAATATCGTGCAGGGCAACTATATCGGTACGAATGTCAATGGCACCGCAGCCTTGGGCAACAGCGGCGCCGGTCTGGACATTGGTGGGGCAAACAGCAACATCTTTGGCGGAACCCCCGCACAACGCAACATTATTTCTGCGAACACCCTCGGCATCTCCCTTTCGGCGGGAGCTTCCAACAACACCGTACAAGGCAACTATATCGGTACCGATGTCAACGGCACAGCCAACCTCGGCAATATCAATGATGGGATTCGCATTGATGGCAGCAACAACCTTGTCGGCAGTATCAGCGGCAGTGACCCGAACACGATTAGCTTTAACACAGGCAATGGGGTCCGTATCGTCAGCGGCAGCGGCAACCACATCGTGTCCAATTCCATTCACTCCAATGGCGCTTTGGGTATCGACATCGACCCCGTCGGCGTTACCGCAAACGATATGGGCGACGGGGATACAGGCGTCAATGACCTGCAAAACTATCCCGTTATCCTTACGGCTTCCCCGACACTGGTACAATTCACACTGAACGGCCCACCGAATACAGCTTACCGCGTCGAGGTGTTTAGCTCTTCGACTTGTGATCCGTCTGGTTTTGGTGAAGGACAAACCTCACTTGCTGTGTTCTCGATCACGACCGACGCCACAGGGAACGCGCCCAATGATATGTTCGGCACCTTCACGCTTGGGCAGTTTATCACCGCAATCGTCACTCAACCCAACAACAGCACTTCCGAATTCTCCTGGTGTCTTCAGGTCACAGGCGAAGTTGGCACGGAACGATTCAGTTTAATCCCAATACCCTGCTCACCGTCGCCGAGAACGCTGGCGTTGTTACCGTCCCTGTGGAACTGGTCGTGACAGCAGGCACACCGTTGAAAGCGTGACCGCCAATGTGGCTTTACACAGGCAGCGCCACAGGCGGCGGCATTGATTACACAGGCACGCTGACCACGCTGAATTTCGGCAGCAATCTCGCCGTCGGCACCTATACCCGGAATATCACCCTCACGCTGGTGGATGATGCCCTGCGGAACCTGTCGAAGATGTGATCCTGACGCTGACTCTAAGCGGTGCCACCATCGGGGCTAACTGACGCGCACCATATCAATATCACCAACAATGATACGGCAGGCATTACCATCAGTGCCGTTGGCAGCCCCACCATTAACGAGTCGGGAGCAGGCAGCGCGACGACTTTTACAGTGGTTGAACAGGCCGCACGACCGCTGATGGGTAATGACCGACCTCTGGCGACACGGCACAGGAATGTACGATCAGGCCTGCCGCTGACCCACAGCGAACTGGACAGCGCGCGCCAGACCGGTTACCATGATGCGGTGCGGTTGACAGCCGGGTTCGACGGCAATCGCGCAAACAGTTATTCAGCCGTCAGCCAAAGGCGGATTCAGAACGGCTAATGGAGCGCACCACAGGTGCTCACTGCCGTGCCGATCATCGACCTCGATGTGGCTGAATCACGACGGTTACTGGCGGCATCGATGTGGCTGAGTTAGGGCAACCTCAGACAGTTATACCATCGTCCTGAACACGCAGCCTGCCGTTGATGTCACGATCACACTCACGCCCGGACGCCCAACGTGTACCACAGCCCCATCACCGCTGACCTTTACCAGTGCCAACTGGAACACAGCCCAAACAGTCACGGTCACCGCTGTTGATGATGCGCTTCCAGAAACGTCACCACATGCCTGTGTGATCACCCACCCTCGCTGGCGATCCTGCTTATGCGGCGCTGGCCTCGTTCACGATAACCGCCAACGTTACAGACAACGACAGCCCCGGCGTGACCACCGTCCAGAGTGCGGGTAGTACGGATGTGGCAGAATTCGGCCTCACGACAGATACCTATACGGTTGTCCTGAATACCCAACCCGCTGTGGATGTCACGATTACGCTAACACCTGATGCTCAGTGTACAGTCGCGCCGACGCCGTTGACCTTCACCAACACCAACTGGAATATCGCTCAGACGGTGACTGTGACCGCAGTGGACGACCTTATCCCGGAGGCGTCACCGCATCCCTGCGTCATCACCCATACACTGAGTGGTGATGCCACCTATGCAAGTCTCCCACCGTTCACCCTGGCGGCAAACGTCAGTGACAATGATGCGCCCGGCGTCACCCTAACGCAAAGCGGCGGCAGTATCGACATCAGCGAAGCAGGGACAACCAGCGACAGCTATACCTTAGTGCTGAATACACAGCCAGCGACAGATGTGGTCATCACCCTGACTCCTGACATCCAATGTCTGGTTTCGCCGTCACCCGTGACCTTCACCAGCGCTAACTGGAATGTCGCGCAAACCATCACAGTCGCAGCGCTGGATGATGCCCTCGTCGAATCCTCGCCGCATCCCTGCGTCATCACCCATTTGCTGAGCGGTGATGCGCTCTATGCGGCGCTCACACCTTTCATCGTGACAGCCAATGTCAGCGATAATGACAGCGTTCCAACGCCCGTAGCCGCTGCCGCAACACCACAAATCGCGGTTTTCGATCCGGCAATCAGCAAATTGGGTTTCCTCGTCTCCGGTCAGATTGGCATCACAGGCGAACAGCTTGAATGGGTCATCACCGTTAGCAACCCCAGCGCCGCGACAGGCAATAACGTTGTTGTCAGCGATACCCTGAATGCTGCACTCAGGGTTGATCATGTGACGACCACACAGGGTACATCCAGCGTCAATGGGCAAACGGTGATTGTGAATATTGGGTCTCTGCCGCCGGGGCAGACCGTGCTCATCTCGATCTTTACAACAGTGCTGAACGGCAGTGCCGTGAATAATACGGCTTGTGTCACTGCCAACAACCTGACGGGCAGTGAATGTGCCCGGGCGATACCCGTGACTGTGCTGCCCACAACGGGCGAGACTCCGCTGTGGACGCGTTGGCTGCTGCTGATTATGGTCGCATGTATCGTGATGGGCAGGATGGCCTTCAGACAGAGATGCTGACGCTGGTTTTAACGAGACCTTCGACAGTGGCTCTGCGCCATACTATTGGCCTTGATAGCAGCATTATCCTGGGACGTGGCACGATCATACAGCTCACACCTCATGACAGGCCCACGCTTCGGCAGCGTGAGCTATGATCGCGTGCTGCTAAATGGCTGACCTTCCATGATATAGCAGCACTGCCAGCGGCAGGTATCTCCTGAAGGCGGCCTGCTGCTGGTCGATGACTTTGAACTCTGAACACCCAATGGAACGATATTGAATAGGGTGTGTCCCGCTGCGTTCGCCGGGGAATGTGGCAATGATGAAGGTTGGCCCTGCTTGGCACGTTGAAGCGGCGGATTTCCATACCCGTTTGGACATCTCACAGCAGCGTCTTCATCTACGCTGCCTGTGAGCCGATCATGCCCATCCGGCGAATACGATACACTTTGGACAGCCTCGGTGTGACTCGTAATCCGCCGCACTTCTTCATCTGAGGTAACAGACCAACGCTAAACACTGCCATCAGCGCCAGCAGTTATGCCAGTCGCTGAGAAAGCAGCATCGAACTGCGCGAGTGGAGAGTTTCGCGGATATTTTTCGTGTAGGGACGTTCAATTGAACGTCCACGTAACTTGAATCTCCCCACTTCCCGAACTGCGCTTACCTAGCGATTTCTCCGCAGGCGGACATCGGTATAAACCGCCAGCAGCAAGACGCCAGCCGTAATCACATACTGCCACTCATTCGGGATATTCATCAACTGAAGGCCGTTTGTGAGGCTGGCCATAATCAGGGCACCGACCATCGCGCCCAGAATAGTGCCTTCACCGCCCAGGGTCGAAGTCCCTCCCAGAATACAAGCAGCGATCACGGCCAGTTCCATACCACCGCCAGCAGCAGGCGTGCCACCGCCGACATAGGAGGCTAGAACCACTCCGGCTACGCCGCAGAGGAAACCCATCAGGATGAAGATGACATAGATGTTGTTACGAATGTTGACGCCAGACAGCCGGGCCGCCTCGCGGTTGCCGCCGATGGCGTAGGCATAGCGACCAAAACGCGTGTTATTGGAAACGTAGTTGACCACCATAGCGACGATAGCCAGGATGAGAACAGGCGACTGGACACCGTTATACTGATTAACAATATAGACGTAGAGGATGAATACTGCGGCAAAAGCCCCGGCCTTGAGTATATCCATGTAAATAGACGGCAGTTCAAAGCCATACTTCACTTTTCTGCGCCGGCTGTAGACCATGTTGGCGAAGATGAAGACCGTCACTAAGGCCCCCAGAACAGCCCCTGCCCAGTCGGGTAAGTAGCCATTGGCAATCTGCAGGAACAGATCCTGCCTGGCAGAGATCGTCTGTCCGCCCGTCACGATGATGATGATCCCCTGGAGCGCCCATAGGCCGCCCAGAGTGACAATAAACGCCGGGACTCGCAGTTGGGCAATAATAAATCCCTGGTAAATGCCAAACAAAGTTCCTACAACTAAGCCTATCAGGATCGATAGACCAGTCGTCAAAACTGCAAAGTTCAGCGGGTCCTGACCGGGGAAAAGCTGCGGAATGAGCCTCGGCCATAATTGCGCCTGACACATGGAGACGATAATAGACACAAAACCGGCTAGTCGTCCCACCGAGAGGTCAATGTTACCGGTCACGATAACCAGCACCATCCCGACGGACATGATGGCCGTTACGGTCATCTGCCGGAACAGGAACGAAATGTTTCGGGCACTGAGAAAAGTGCCTTGCGTTACAATTGCAAAGAATATCCAGATGAGGATAGCTGCCCCAATCAGTCCGTAGGTTTGGAGGTTGGCACCAAGGCGCTTCGTGAGACCACGCGTCTCACTTTGGGCATTTGTTGTAATGGAGGCCATTTGAATCACCTTTTTGAAAATCAGGAGACTAAGGGATGCTGGACGTAGGCTGACTGGTATCCGTTTTAGCGCTGACATTGTTTGTCGCAACGCCAGTGGCCAGGGCCATGATCTTTTCATCGGTAGCGTCAGCAATGTCGAGTGTGCCCGCGGAACGCCCTTCGCACATGACCATGATCCGGTCACTCATGCCCAGGATTTCTTCAAGCTCACTGGAAATCATGATGATCGAAATGCCCTGTTCGGCCAGGTCGTTCATCAATTTATAGATTTCGTACTTGGCGCCTACGTCGATGCCGCGCGTCGGGTCATCCATAATCAGTACTTTGGGCTTGGACATCAGCCATTTGGAAATGACCACTTTTTGCTGGTTGCCACCGGAGAGGGAGTCAACTTTAGCGTGGAGTGATGGTGTCTTAATCGCCAGACTCTGGGCATACTGCATACTGGCTTCGAGTTCCGCGTCGGTGTCGATGCGCATCCACGAAGAGAATTGATCCAGGTTCGCGATTGAAATATTCTTCAGAATGGTTTGAATCAGGATAAGACCGTGTTGTTTCCGATCTTCAGGCACCAGACTGAGACCGTGCATCATCGCCTGGCGCGAGTTACGGATTGATAATGGTTGTCCATCGAGCTTTATCGTACCCTGGGTGATTTTGCCATACTCGCCAAACAGGGTCATCACCAATTCGGTACGACCTGAACCCATCAGCCCGGCAATGCCCAGAATTTCTCCCTTACGCAGGTCAAAAGACACACCCTTTAGAACTTCACGCTCTGTCTGTTCAGGTGGCAGGGCGTGGAGATTGTCCACTTCAAAAATGATGTCGCCTGGATGCCGCTTCCCTTTTGGAAAGCGTTCCTTCATTTCGCGCCCGACCATCAGACTAACAAGCTGTTCAAGCTTCAGTTCTTGAGTCGGCTTGGTGGTTACAATTTTGCCATCACGCATAACCGTGATCGAATCAGCCATCCTGAAGAATTCGTTGATCTTGTGCGTGATATATATGCAGGTCACGCCATTTTCTTTGAGGATGGTCAGTATTTCCATCAGTTTGTCGATTTCAGCTTCGCTGAGGGCGCTGGTTGGCTCGTCTAAAATCAAGACCTGCGCATTTTCGGAAAGCGCCTTCGCAATTTCCGTCATCTGCTGTTTGCCAACACCCATGCGCTTAATCAGGACGTGAGGCTGAATCTCCAAACGATATTTTGTCAGGATTGCCTGGGTCTCTGAATAGAGCTTGTCCCAGTTGATAACGCCGTTTTCCACTGGCTCTTTGCCCAGGAAGATATTCTCCCCTACGGTCATGTTACCGACCAGGGTTAGCTCCTGGTAAACAATCGCGATCCCTTCTTTGATCGCTTGCCGGATCGAACTGCCCTCTAGCCGCAGCTCACGACCATTGTATAAGATGCTTCCTTCATAAGATCCCCAAGGATAGACTCCGCATAGAATCTTCATCAGCGTAGATTTGCCCGCGCCGTTTTCGCCGCACAGTCCATGAATCTCGCCCCGACGGATCTGAAAAGACACGTCATTTAGAGCCGTCACACCGGAAAAGTGTTTGGAGACGTTCTTTATATCAAGAATAATATCATCTGTGTTGTCACTCATGAACTGTATGTCCTTGATTGCCACAAGGGGCTTCCTGCCTTTGGCAAGTTGCCGTTCGGCAGGAAGCCTCTTCTTTTAGAAATTGCTGTGGTTGTATCGGCAGTCCCAATCGTCTCTAACAACCGGGATGCCCATAAACGTTATGCACCCATCGTATGGTTAGGGCGTTGTGGTCGCTTCTTCAGTCGCTTCAGGCGCCTCTACAGTCGCTTCAGGCGGACGAGGAGGTCTCTGATCTTCAGGAATGTCCTGATAGACATCATCATAGCTCTGGAAACCGCTCACCACAACTTCTTCATACAGGTTGTCAATCGTGACCTGGGTAACAGGCAGGTATTTCGCCATAACTTCGCCCGTCAGAGTGTCGTTGCCCGTGAGGACAGACAGTTCGTAGGGTTCCAGATCAGGGTCGGTCACGCCGTTGATGAATTCATCGACCAGCGCAACGGCCTGCGGTGCCATCACGCGATAGTCCTTCAGAATGGTAACCGTCAGTTGGCCTCTGGCAATGCTGTTGCAGCCCGCAATCGTGGCGTCCTGGCCGGAGACCGGGACGGACAGCATCTGGGCCGTGAGAGCCTGGAGGGCACCCAATCCCAGATTGTCGTTGGCAGCGATCACCGCGTCAACTTCATTATTCTGCGAGGTCAGGATATTTTCCATCGCGACCACCGCATTGGTCTCATCCCAGTTAGCAATATTCTGACGAGCAACGATCACGACAAGTCCTGCATCCACGAATGGCTGGAGAACCTCGTCCTGACCTGCTTCAAAGAACTGGGCATTGTTATCGCCCGGGTCGCCTTCGAGTTTAACGATATTGGCCGGGTTTTCCGTTGTCCAGGTGTCAGTGGGGCCGGGATTTTCAGGATCGAAGCCCAAAGCTCTCAGTACGCCATCAGCCTGCCCATTACCCACCTGCGTCAGACCGAAGGTGATGTATGCGGCGATGTTGGTGGTGGCGATCAACCGGTCATACGCAATCACGATGACGCCTTCGCGGGCAGCATCGTCAACCGCAGTCGCGGCAGCAGCAGCGTCCTGAGCGACGATAATAATCGCCCGCGCGCCCTGCGTTACCATGTTGGCAATCTGGTTGTTCTGTGTGACGGGGTCGTGGCTGGCTTGCTGCGACACTACGTCGTAACCCAGTTCTTGCAGGGCTGCCGTCATGATCTCATTTTCTTCTGCCCAGCGCGGCGTTTCAAAATCTGAGAAAGACAGACCAACTAGAATTCTGTCTTGCGCCGCAGCAGGCATCAAAGACAGGCTTAACAGAAACACTGCTGACAGCACAACAGCAGCTAAACGGGTAGTTTTGCTGAACATTTATGACTCCTTGAGTTCTAATAATGCTTATCAGTTTGGTTTAGTAGGTGGAATAAGTCGGGTTTTCTGCTTGATCACACCTCCTTTAAGCTTGTGTTTGGGTAGCACCTTTTGCAAAAGACGATCTTGGGCCACCTTCACATTAAGTATAAGTTTCCAGTTCAATTCTCAATAGTGACAAACGTCACAATGGAATACTGGGTAATCTATCATTCGTTAGGATGAATGATAAGTTAGGCTGAAATTGTACTATGGTAAATCTGTCATTGCAAACGTTTGTAGAGCGCTTGGCACCCATATATAAGGGGGAGACCATGACTCGACGATAGCTTGTACTTTTTGAAGCACGCATGATCGCAGCGCTATGGCCTCCCTGGCTGAGTTCCAACGCATCGCCCGCAGGCGTGCGTCCCTATGCTGCCTGAAACGCGGCTGGTGCTGGAACGTCGCGGCGGGAAATGTGCGCCAAACCTGCATTGAACAATAACTGCGATGCTGGAGAACGAGGCGCAAAACGGAGACAGCGGATCGCGCTGTGGTGGGTTGAACAGCGATTAAAACGTCACATTCATAACTCATGAAAATAGATTTGCAAAAGCTGCATTAGCCTATGTCTCCTGCAAGGACTTGACACACCACGTCCCCTACGCATTGCCGACGAATGCACCCTATCGCCGCCTGCCACGAGCATCCTGTGGACAACCTTACAACACAATAAACAAAATATCATAAAAAGCTTAATTATCAATTCTATATTTAGCAAATAAACTTATAATATCACACAATTGATACTGGACAGATTTCATGGAAACGCTTACGCCTGCTAAATTTGTACGGGTTTGAGCGTAAACTCATTAATCTCTGGAATGGAATCCTGAAGTGTTGTGTTGAACACATTAATTAAGAATGCATAAACTCACACATCGCCGGGCGCCTTTGAAACGCCTTCATGTAAGGTCACAGAAGTTATTGCGACGAAGTTGGGAGAACCAAAAGCTCTCGGTTCCCCCGAAGACAAAACGGATACAGCCTTTAGCCCTGATCAGCGCTTCGTCGATTTGTTGTCATATGATCCGCTGCCTGTTTGGTTTTATCACCCAGGTTGAGCGTCTACCGTAACGCGCGATTGTTAAAAGGAATTTTTGTCTTATGTTTCACAAATCTCAAATCCCTTTTCGTTACCTCAGCCTCTTGATTGGAATTGTCGTTGTCCTCCTGATGTTACTGTTAACCCAGATCAATTGGGGCTATGCCCAGGGTTCTGTGTTAACCGTCACCCCCTTGACCTGGAATGTGATTGGCCTCGACAGCAATTCCCCCACTACCGGCCCTCGTGACTTTCCTGTTGGCGCGCAAGTCTGCAATACCGGGGCCACAGCCCTTACCCCCGTAACCGTAGACTTCACTTGGACATCGGCTAACGTCAACGTCAACAATCGTCCCGGTACGCTGACTTCCATCACTATTCCCACACTGGGGGCGGGCCTTTGTTATGATGCTTATTTTGAAGTCGAAGTGACGCCCGTTCCCGCCGCTTACGATACAACACGCTCTTATGTCATCACGGCCACATCCGGCGCGCTGACCGGGTCATCGCCCCAACCGCGCGAACTGTATGTGGAACATCTCATCTCCCAAAATCGTAACGCCACGACAGATGTGCAGTATGGGACGAACCTCGCCAGCCTGACTTCAGTGGCCGCAGGCGGAACCATGAACCTCATGGTCGGCCAAACGTACTACATTCGTTTAGTCGGCAGCACGGCTACACAGGGCTATGAACAGTTGGAGTCCTTTCTGACGCTCTCCAACACCATCTTTCAGGTATTGAATGTTTCAACAACCTATTCTGCTGACAGCTCACCAACAGTTCCCGGCCCTAACCCCAGTTTGTACGCCAATGGCTGCCTCTGGGAAAATGACCCCAACAGCCCCAATTACCGCGCCTGTTTATCTACCGGCAAGGCTGGCGGCAGCGTCATCACCACCTATCAGGTAACGATCTCCGAATGGTGGTGGCACCACTCAGGCGCTCAACAGTCTGCTGTACGACTTTTCTGGTTCCAGCTATCACTACAACAGCGATTTTAGTGCGGGCATCCGTTACGCCGCCATCATTGATCCTACCTCCGCCACGATTGCCAAGCAGTTCACCCCTGCCACGATTGCCGAAAATGGTGTTTCTACGCTCACCATCACCCTCGGTAATCCCAACGGCGCTGTTTTGTCCGGCTACAACTTCACTGACAACCTGCCATCGGGCGTTGTAGTCGCTAACCCGCCGCAGGCCTCCACCAGCGGCTGCGGCAGCCCAACCTTCGCCCCTGCTGCAGGCGCGACCAGCCTGAGCTTCTCCAACGGCACTGTGGCAGCCAACGGCACCTGTACCATCTCCGTCAAAGTCACCGCCGCCGCTGCTGCAAGCTACAACAACGTGACCAATCACCTCTTTATCGGCTCCAGCGATACAGGGCACACCGCCAGCGCGACCCTGACCGTCACGTCCGCGCCCGTGCCGCCTGCCTGCCTCCCGAACCAGCCCGTAGCGACGTGGAATTTCCTCATCGGGAGCAGCGCAAGCAACCCCGGTGCCCGACACTTCCAGCGTCACCGCCAGCGCCGTTGCCGGGCCATTGACCACCCCTAGCATCAGTAATCAGAACACCGCCGGGGCCTCTGGTCGTGGTCTACAGACAGTATCGCCACAGGCCCCCTGTTCCCTCGCCAATAACCAGTATTTGAGTTCACTATCGACAACGGGCTTCGCCTCCATCACGCTTCAGTTCCAGGCCTGTTGCACTTCACAGGGGCCGCAGTCCGTTCAGCTTTATTACGGCACCTCAGCCCCCGGTACTGCGTCTTCAGTCTATTCACTCCCCTCGCAGAACAACTGGTTTCCCTTCTCAACCATCCTTAATACCGGACTCAACGCCAACGGCAATACCATCTTCCGCCTCTATGTCTACGATTCCAGTAATTCCACCAACGGGCACGCCATCTATATTGATGGGGTGACCTTTACCAGCTGTGGCACGCCGCGTCCCCCTGTCGCTGACCAAAGCCTTTTCGCCCAACCCCATCGGCGCAGGGGGAACCTCCACGCTGACCTTCACGCTGTCCAACACCAACACCATCGCCTTAACCGGGGTCGGCTTCAGCGACACGCTGCCCACAGGCATGACCATCTCGGCGGCGGCCAGCACGACCTGCGGCGGCACCCTGACCGCCACCGTTGGAACGGGCGTCGTGAGTCTGGCATCCGGCACCATTCCGGGCAGTGGCTCCTGTACCGTCACCGTTCCCGTCACCAGTTCTACCGCTGGCCCCAGCACGAATATCAGTGGTTTCATCACCAGTACGGAGGCCGGACAGAACAACACGGCATCCGGTTCTGCCTCTGCAACCCTGATCGTGCTCTCACCCCCGCAGATCAGCAAATTGTTTGCGCAGAATCCGATTCAGGTCGGCGGCACCTCAACGTTAACCTTTACCATCACCAACCCCAACCAGAATAATGCCATCAGCAGCGTAGCATTTACCGATACCTTCCCGCTGGCCCCCGGCTCGATGGTGGTTGCCAGCCCCCCCGGCAGCACCAATACCTGCGGCGGAACCTTTGCCCCGGTAGCGGGCGCAGGCAGCGTCAGCCTCTCCGGTGGGACGATAGCAGCTGGCGCAAGCTGCACCCTATCCGTCAACGTCACCGCGCCCGCCACAGGCAGTTATGTCAACACCAGTGGCAGCGTTTCGCATATCGTGAACGGCACCACCTTCAGCGGCAATACAGCCACGAGTACGCTCACCGTCAACCCGGCGCATCCCTCGATCAGCGTTTTGAAGCAGGTCGGCCCCACAAATACCGGCCCCTGGTCGAGCTATATGTCAGTGGTGACAGGCGGCAGCGTCTATTATCTGATTACCGTTGAAAACACGGGCGATGTCCCCCTGAGTCCCGTGACCGTTAGCGATCCTAACGTAAGCACGGCAAGCTGCGTGTGGCCCAATCCGCTGCCTGTCGCCGTTGCCGCCAACAACAACCACATTGCCACCTGTGTCATCGGCGCGGTCTCCGCTGTATCCGGCGTTCATCCGAATACGGTGACGGCCAATGGCGTGTTCGGCGGCACTACCTACAGCGACACCTCTACGGCGACTTATGCCACCGCTGCCTTGACGCTCGATAAAACAGCCAACCCCCTCATCTTCAACGCGCTGGGTCAGGTCATCAACTACAGTTTCACCGTGACCAACACGGGTTCAGCCACGCTCAGCGGCCCCGTCATCATTGACGATAACCTCGCTGCGGATGAATCCTGTCCTTTGTTGACCACCATTGGCGACC
Source organism: Anaerolineae bacterium (assembly GCA_046328675.1). Taxonomy (GTDB): domain Bacteria; phylum Chloroflexota; class Anaerolineae; order Aggregatilineales; family Phototrophicaceae; genus JACAER01. The sequence continues at coordinate 16,678 of JAXLWC010000051.1, read as the reverse complement.
TCGACAGCTTCTTTGATCCGGGGGAAAGCATTATATGCACGGCCACGTACACCATCACCGCCGCCGATATGACCAGCGGTGTCGTGACCAATACCGCAACGGCCAGCAGCGGCGGAGTCACTTCGCCTGCGGACACCGCGACGGTGAACCGTATTCTGGCCGATTTGTCGCTCAGCAAGTCGGTAGACAATCCCGCGCCTACTGTCGGCAGCAATATCGTCTACACCCTCACCGTCAGTAACGCCGGCCCCAGCAGCGCCACTGGTGTTGCCGTCCTCGACCAACTGCCTGCTGGATTGACGTTCGTGTCTGCCAATCCCAGTCAGGGTTCATATAACAATGTCTCTGGCGTCTGGACGGTAGGCACCATCGCGGCGGCTGGCAATGCCACCCTGCAAATTACAGCGACGGTAACCCTCCCCGGCGCGATTACCAACAGCGCCGAGGTCAGCGCAGCCACCGAACCCGACCCCGACTCGACCCCCAATAATGGCGTCGGCAATACCGAAGATGATCGCGCGGATGTATCCATCCAGCAGGGTGTGGCCGATTTGTCGCTGACCAAAATGGTGTCTAATAGCACACCCAACGTTGGCACGAACGTTACCTTTACCATCACCGTCAGTAACGCCGGGCCGGGTAACGCCACCAACGTCACCGCACTTGATCAGTTGCCCGCTGGTTACACCTTTGTCTCTGCCACGCCCAGCCAGGGCAGCTATAACAACGTCTCCGGCGTCTGGACGGTGGGCACCGTGAATGCGGCGGCCAGCGCCACCTTACAGATTACGGCGACGGTCAACCCGACAGGCTCTTATGCCAACACCGCCCAAATCACGGCCTCCGATCAGGCAGACCCCGACTCCACGCCGAACAACAACACGACGGGCGAAGACGATCAGCAGACCAATACGCCCATTCCGGTTCAGGTGGCAGACCTCTCCCTGAGCAAGACCGTCAGTAACCCCACGCCTAACGTCGGCACCAACGTCACGTTCACGCTCACCTTACTGAACAGCGGGCCGAGTAACGCGACCAATGTCACGGTTCTAGATCAGCTTCCGGCGGGTTATACCTTTGTCTCCGCCACGCCCAGTCAGGGCGCTTACAATCAGCTCACAGGCGTCTGGACGGTGGGCACTCTCAATGCCAGCGCCAGCGTGACCTTACAGATTACGGCGACGGTCAACCCAACCGGGCCATATGCCAACACCGCGCAGGTCAACTTCTCCGACCAGACTGACCCGGATTCAACCCCCGGCAACAGCACGGCAGGCGAAGACGATCAGGCGACGGCCACGCCCATTCCTGTGGGTGTCGCTGACTTGTCGCTCACCAAGACCGCCAGTAATCCTGCGCCTAATGTGGGCAGTAACGAAGTCTTCACCATAACCGTCAACAATGCTGGCCCCAGCAGCGCGACCAACGTGACGGTTCTCGATCAGCTTCCGCTGGGTTATACGTTTGTCTCTGCTACGGCCAGCCAGGGTTCCTACGATGACGCCACAGGCATCTGGGGCGTAGGCACGGTAACGGCTGGCGGCTCTGCGACGCTGCAAATCACCGCGACGGTCAACGCCGCTGGCCCATATGCCAACACCGCGCAGGTCAACTTCTCCGACCAGACTGACCCGGACTCGACCCCCGGCAACAGCACGGCAGGCGAAGATGACCAGTCTAGCGACACGCCAGTTCCGGTGCCTGTAGCCGATCTCTCGCTCTCAAAAACGGTGAACAACCCCAACCCAACGGTAGGCACGAACATCATCTACACGCTCACCGTCAGTAACACAGGCCCCAGCGCGGCGACCAACGTGGCCGTCACCGATAATTTGCCTGCTGGCGTCACCTTCAGCGCCGCCACCCCCAGCCAGGGCAGCTACAACAGCGTATCCGGCGTCTGGACGGTGGGCACGATCAACGCCGGGGCCAACGCCACGCTGCAAATCACCGTCACCGTCAACGTCCCCGGCGCGATGACCAATACGGCTCAGGTCACCGCTTCCGATCAGCTTGACTCGGATTCCACGATCAATAATGGGGTTGGCAACGGCGAAGACGATCAGGCCAGCGTCACCACGCCGCAGGGGGTCGCCGATTTGTCGCTCACCAAGACGGTGACCAATGCCACGCCCAACGTCGGCAGCAGCGTGACCTTCACCCTGACCTTAACCAACACCGGGCCGGACAGCGCGACAAACGTTTCAGTGCTCGACCAACTGCCCGCAGGCTTTACCTTTACCTCGGCGGTAGCCAGCCAGGGAACGTACAGCAGCCTGACAGGAGTCTGGTTGGTCGGGACGCTGCCAGCAGCATCCAGTGCTACCTTGCAGCTTACGGTCACCGTCAATGTTACTGGTCCCTACAGCAATACCGCTCAGGTCAGCGCCTCCGATGAGGCCGATCCTGACTCCACCCCCAACAATAACACAACGGGCGAAGACGATCAGGCGACCAGCGCTGTCACGCCTGTTGCTGTCGCTGACCTGTCATTGACCAAATCGGTAAGCAATCCCAACCCAACCGTAGGCACCAACGTAGACTACACCCTGACGATCAGCAATGCCGGCCCCAGTGATGCCACGAACGTAATAGTCACTGACCAGCTTCCCGCTGCCGTCACCTACATGTCCTCTGTTCCCAGTCAAGGAACGTACAATAACCTGACGGGTATATGGTCTGTCGGCACCCTGAATGCGGGCGCGAACGCCACACTGCAAATCACGGTCACCATCAACGCCGTTGGAGCTATTACGAATAGCGCTCAGGTCACCGCTTCCGATCAGCTTGACTCAGATTCCACGATCAATAACGGTATCGGCAATGGCGAAGATGACCAATCCAGCGTCACCACGCCGCAGGGTGTAGCCGATCTTTCCCTCACCAAGACCGTCAGCAATGCCTCACCCAACGTTGGCAGCAGCGTCACCTTCACCCTCACCCTCAGCAGCGCCGGGCCGGATAACGCCACCAACGTCGCGGTACAGGATTTACTCCCCGCAGGTTATACCTTTGCTTCTGCGACTGCCAGTCTAGGGACCTATAACTCAGGCACAGGCGTATGGGCGGTGGGCACCCTCAACAATGGCGCGAACGCCACGCTGCAAATCACGGCGATAGTCAACGCCGCCGGCCCCTACACCAACACCGCTCAGGTCAGCGCCTCCGATGAGGGCGATCCCGATTCGACCCCCAACAACAGCGTCGTTGGCGAAGATGACCAGGCCAGCGTGGCCCCAACCCCCATTGACGTGGTGGACTTAAGCCTGTCGAAGTCCGTCAATAATCCCAATCCCACCGTAGGGGGTAACTTTATCTACACCATCACGGTCAGCAATGGCGGCCCCAGCACCGCGACCAATGTCACGGCGCTTGACCAGTTGCCAGCAGGTGTGACCTTTGTCTCTGCCACCACCAGTCAGGGGGCTTATGTCAACGCCACAGGTGTTTGGACCATTGGCACGATTGCCGCAGGGGCCAACGCCACCTTACAAATCACGGTGAGCTTAAACGCCGTCGGGGCCATTACCAACGGCGCGCAGGTCACGTTCGTCGATCAAACCGACTCGGATTCCGCACCCAATAACGGCGTTGGCAATAGTGAAGACGATCAGGCCAGCGTCACCACGCCGCAGGGTGTTTCCGATATTTCCTTATCGAAAAACGCCAGCACACTTACCCCCAGCATCGGCGGCCCTATCACCTTCAGCATCACCGTCACCAACGCTGGCCCGGATAACGCCACCAATATCGCCGTCAACGATCAGCTTCCCTCAGGCTATACCTTTGTCTCCTATACCGCCACTCAGGGAACCTATAATCCGCTCAGCGGTGCATGGCTCGTCGGCACCTTAAACACGGCCACCAACGCCACCTTACAGATTGTCGGCACTGTGAACGCCGCCGGGGTCTATAACAACACGGCCCAACTGCAAAGCGTCGATCAATTCGACCCTGACTCCATCCCCAACAACAGCACGCCCGGCGAGGACGATCAATCGCTGGTGATCGTCTCCCCTGTCGCGGGTGGCACTCCCCCACCGCCCGTCCCAACCAGCGCTGCCGTTGCGCCAGCCTTACTGATTGTTGACCCCGTCATCACCAAATCCGTGACTCCGCCCTTCTCTCAACCGGGGGAACTGGTAACCTGGACGATCACCGTTCAGAATCCGGGCAGCATTCCGGTGACAAACGTTGTCACCGTTGACAACATGCCGCCCGAAGTTCAGATCATCAGTGTCACGTCCACGATGGGCACGACATCGGTCAGCGGGCAAACGGTGATGCTCACCCTCCCCGTCTTGAATCCGGGACAGTCAGCCACGATCACCATAACGACCCGTGTACGTGCCAACGTAGTCACGCCCTTCACCATTATCAATACGGCGTCCATATCCAACGCAGAAAATCAGACGCCGCGTTTTGCTCAGGCGCAGCTTATCAGCGCCGCGCACCTGCCCGTAACGGGGGAATCGCCCTGGTGGCAGCCCGTGCTGCTGCTGCTTGTAGGCGTCAGTATCTTCGTTGTCGGCACGTTCGTATTAAGGAGGGTTCTGAGAGTGTGTTTGTAAATTACATTATTACGATTTGAGCCTAACCCGATCTCCAAGCCACCTTTCCTCGTCGCTTCGCTTACAGCAGCGAACGGGGAAAGGGCGAGACGCTTGCCGTTTTTAAGCCTCTCTCCGCTTGCGGGGAAAGGTTTGGAGAGGGGTTAACGGCAAATCTCCAGTGTAATATCGCTTTTGCAAACGCGCTCTAAGACCAGCGCTGCCTTCGCCGTCACCTGCCCGCCGTCACCAGATGCTAAAAGAGGCTTGTGTTTGCCACCAAGCCTCTTTGATAGATACGCGTTTGAGGTTTTAGCTTGCCATCAGCGCGGCAATGTCTGCCGAGATGATGCTGGTCGCTGTGCCATAGGCGTAGGTACGAATCCAGTTGCCATCCGGGCCGAGCAGGAAATTGGACGCGGTGTGGTCAACCGTGTAATTCTCGCGCAGGCCAGCGTAGTCCCGGATGTTGAATGTGCCGCCAAAGCTGCCAATCACCTGCTGCGCCGTCGCCTCATCGCCCGTGTAAACCCCGATAAAGCTGATGTCAAACATCACCAGATAATCCCGTAAGCGTTCCGGCGTATCGCGCTGTGGGTCTACGCTGATGAACACAAAGCTCATGTTCGCCGCCTGGTCGCCCAGTTCATTCTTAATCTGTGTATAGCGTCCCAGGTTAATCGGGCAGATGTCCGGGCAGTGCGTGTAGCCGAACGACACCAGCACATATTGGCCTTGCAGCGAATTCAGGTGGAATTCCTCGCCTGCCTGATTGGTAAGCGCATAATCCGGGATCGCCGTCGGCGTCACGGCGCTGACACCTTCCGGCAGCGCTGGCTGTGTCGAACATCCGGCGGCCAGCATCACACACAGAATAAACAGCACAATAAATCGCATACAACACCTCATCCCACCACTTGTCTCACAGCCAATGTAATCTGAAGTCCATCATTTTACAATGTGAATTTCATCATATCTGTCCAGCCTGAACTGTATTTTGACAGGCCAACGAGTATACTCAGCACAAACGCGACGAATCCATATTGCTAAACAGGAGCGAGAGTTTCGCGCATATTTTTCGCCTAGGAACGTTCAATTGAACGTCCACGTAACTCACCACTCCCAACAGGAGACCTGCATCGTGCCGGAGTTCATAAAATCCCTGAGCCTGTTCTTGATTGCTGCTGTGTGTGAACTAAGCGGTGCTTACTTTGTGTGGTTGTGGCAGCGAGAAGGCAAATCCCCACTCTTAGCACTGCTGGGATTGGCTGCCCTGTTTATCTACAGCCTCGTGCAAACGAATCAGGCCTTTGGCTTTGGCCGAACCTTTGCCGCTTACGGGGGCATTTTCATCGCCAGTGCTATGCTCTGGGGCTGGCTCATTGAGAAACGCGCCCCCGATAGCTGGGATTTGTTAGGGGCGGGCGTATGCCTGCTTGGCGCAGCCATCATCCTCTTGGCTCCGCGTACATGAACAGTCTCCCCAACGATTGGCGAAGTAGAGTTTAGGCCTCTAGGCTTGCCCTGCTCCCTTCTCCCTGATTTTGACTGTAAGCGGAAGGGTAGACTTTTAACACTTCACCTCAACCCACTGCAAATCCGCAGTGTTCTCAACGCCTTCTCGTGGCAAACCTTTGTCTTTGTCTTGGTTACCAGCTAACGACTAACGACTAACAACTACCAGCTAACGACTTTCCCGGCGTGATGTTCTCCATAGTTCCGCCCTCGCTTACGAGCAGTCCACCGCCATAATCTTGCGCCACAACGGCGTAATGCCTTCCGGGTCTTTCAGGTCGGCAGCCTCGATGAACTCGCGCGTGTTCGGCAGCGCAGCGATGTCAATGATGTTTTCACTGGTCAGGTAATGGTTGGCGCGGATATTAGCCAGCAGTTCCGTTCCCATCCGCTGCAAATCTGCCAGCGACTCCGCGCTTGAATCGTCCAGATCGATTTTCCTGTCGAGTCGAATCTGGAAGCGGCGGAAATCAATGCTGTGCGGCGCATCGTAGCTCACCTTGTTGATGCCGCTGTGATACACCACAAAGTCGTGCAGCACATCCAGCGACTGCACCCGCGCCGCCTCTCCCATCATGATGTCCAGCGGTACTTTCGCCGCCCACTCCAGAATGTTCCAGCGATCCGGGGGTGTTTGTTCCGACTCTTCAAAATCCATCTGGTCCAGCCAGCCTGTGCCGAAGCTTAGCACACTCACCGTCTCGCGCGGATAACACTGAAACTCTACCGCCTCGCGCGCGGCGATATAAGCCGGGTTATTGAAGCTGCCCGTGCCGCCGTCGATGTAATAGCTTTCTTCGCCCTTAATCACTCTGCCGTGATCGTCAAAGCGCTGCCGCACGTACACCGGAAAAAGGTCGGCGCGGCAGACGAAGCCACCACCGCTTCCCACAATCCCCAGTTCTGGTCACTGTCGGGGTCTGCCTTGTTTTTCGTGGTGCAGGACTTCAAAAACCGTGTGCGCCGTTCATAGACATTGACCGTAGTAATCAGCAGAACCTTGCCCGCCGCTTGCAGACTCTGCTGATGCAGTTCGCCCAGCGTAATGTCGGCCTTTCCCGTGCGCTGGCGAATAATCTCCCGCAGATGCTCCACATAGCCTGTATTATCCGGCAGGCTGAAAACCTTGTTGATTTTGTCCAGCGTATCGCGCCAGCTTGCGGGGATTTCCATCTTCGGCGGAAAAATAATCGGGGCCATCTCCTGATACATGCTGACGATTTCCGCCGAGGTCATCCCCAGCGCCACCGCCGCCGCGATGATCGCCCCCGTCGAAGTTCCCGTAATAACTTTAATCTGCGGCGCATCGATCAGCCGCTTGACGCCCAGCGCCGTTTCCAGCGCACTCAGCGCCGTCGCCGGAATAATCCCGCGCACGCCGCCGCCGTCGAACGCCAATGCAATATGCTCACGCAGGTTTGTGATCGCCATCCCCCACTCCTCTGAACAGCTTATGACTCATTCACCATACAGGAAATCAGGGTGCATTTGCGGTTCAATTGAACCTTTAATTCAGAAAGTAATTTTGATGCACAGGGTATATATCTTAACGCATCTTCCAGCGCGCCACCCAAAGCTATCAACCTCATTCATTTGTCGGCGTTCTCTGTGGTACTCAACGCGGCTCATGACTCAGCCGTTATGCTCGTTCCCCTTTTGCTGTTGACGCCTCAAGCTAAAGGTAAAGGTGAACCTTGTACGCAATCTGCGCATTGAAGGCGCTGAAGTACGCGGGTATCCCCAGGAACAAGGACTTTTACAGCATTTCAGGGCAGCCGGATGGCTTTAAGGCTTGTCCGGTAATCAATGAGGATTTCATGAGCCTCGCAGCACACCGCGAGGTTAAATGAGAGACCGTTGCAGCGCTTATCTGACCGTAACGTAGACCAAGGGCAACCCCTTCAGTGGGTTTTCCAGTTTTGAACAGGTGGCGTCGCCGACGCGAGTCTTCCCATTACCGGACAAGCCTCTTTAGCCACTGGCGGCAGGCACCACGAACGTCCGCAGCCAACATAACGCATCCCCCATCCCTTTTTGCTCGTTGCTATTTTCAGAGGAGCCACCCATTACAACCCAACGGCATAATTCTCACCGTTCTCAACGCCGCATCCTTTGCGCCCTTTGCGGCTTAATCCTTTTGTTGCTCCTCTTGGCGCACTTGGCGACTTGGCGGTTCCTACCGCCATTTCCTGCCGCCATTTTCTTGCTCTGCAACGCCTACCTCGGTGCTCTCCATTGCACTCAACGCGGTGACTCGGCGTTTTAATCCTTTGCCTCTCCTCTTTGCGCCTTTGCGGTTCCTACCGCCATTTCCTGCCGCCTATTCCTTTTGCTCTGCAACGCCTACCTCGGTGCGCTCCATTGCACTCAACGCGGTGATTGCCTCTCCTCTTTGCGCCTTTGCGCCTTTGCGGTTCAATTTCTTGCATTTACTCATCACTTTCAACTCATCACTTTCAACTCATCACTTTCAACTCATCACTTTCAACTCCTAAATAAAAACGGCGCGCTCCTTGCGAAACGCGCCGCCCGCTGCTGCCGCCTATTCCATCGGCAGCACTTGCAGTTGATTCAGCCACGCCAGCCGGTTGTATTCCTTAAAATCTTCCAACCCGATGCCCGTACCATCAAAGTGAATCAGCACGTTGATGATAAAGCGGATCGGTTCGTTGGTCGCTTCAACATAAATCGCCCCCAAATCAATCGAGTTGCTGAACGTGCCTTCGTAGATCAGCCGCGTGCCAATCCAATCCCCCTCGCGCAGCACCGCATCAATCGTCACATGCAGATCAGGCACCGCCGCGCGGAAGCCCGCGATCACAGCAATGAACTGCTCACGGTTAAAATCACCGAACGGTTCATGCAGCCCATAGTCCTCATCCATGTACGTTTCCATCGCGCTGAAATCACCGTTGTTGATTCCGCGTTCGATAATCTCCGTAAACGCCGTTTCGTTGGCCTCCAGCATGTCAGTGGCCACCGTTTCGCCCATCACCGCAGGATAATGTTCGCGCGTGCCAATCAACAGCGCCAGCGCGTTCGGGATCGGCGCGGCATCCATCTGAATGAGCAGGTTGAGCATGTCGAACGCCGTGAAGTCCTCCACGATCAAGCCGTTCTCGTCAAAGCGGTGCAGCGTGATAGCCGACCACGAAATCACTTCATCGTTGGCCGGAATCGCTTCACCGTCCATCACCCATGCATTCTCAAACGTGCCCGTGTGCAGCACCCGTGTTGCCGCCCAATCGTCTTCGGCAATCAGCACCTCAATCGTCGTTTCAAAGTCCGGCATCGCGGCGCGCATCGCTTCGATCACCGCTTGATAGCCAGCCAAATCAAGGTCATCGCCGTAGCCGTGCAGCACATAATCCGGCGCGTACAGCGACTCCATCACCGTCATATCACCCGCGTTAAAAGTCTCCGCATAAACCTGTTCGATGGCAGCTTTGTGTGCCGCAACCGTTTCATCCTGTGCAAAAACGAGTGAACTGGAAACCACCAGCACCAGCCAAAACAATATATTCCACACAATGCGCTTCTTCCACAGCATGACTCTTGACTCCAATGGTGTTGAGTAGGCGATAAGCATAGTATAGAGTCCTGCCATCCGTCACGCAGCACTCAGAGCCAGCGGCGCGCTGATTTTTTACAGTCATGCGCGAAGCGGCGGCTAAAGTTTTATTTCTTGCGAACCATCCGCCCTGAAAAGGGTACTAATCTCATAGAACGCGCAAATGGAGATCATCATGCAAGACCCTGATTTGCCGCTGTTAGAGGATGTCGCAGCAGGGGACAAGGAGGCTTTAAATGAGCTTTATGCCCGGCATGGCCCGCCCATGTTGAATTATATGACGCGTCTGTTGGGCAGCCGCCAGACCGCCGAAGAAGTGTTACAGAATGTTCTGCTGGTCGTCTGGCGCACGGCATCCGGCTTTCGTCGGCTCAGCCGCGTGCGCACCTGGATGTACAGTATTGCGCGCAATCAGGCTTACAAAACGCTGGAGCGCACACCCCCGTCCGCCGAATTTCTGGACGAACGACTGCTAGCGGATGACGAGTTCACCGAATCGTTTGAGCACAAAATGCTGGTGGAAAAGCTCACAACAGCCCTGGATAAGCTGCCGCACTATGAACGGGAGGCGCTGGAACTCGTGTACTACAAAGGGCTGACGCTGGCTGAAACCGCCGAATACCTGCGTATTCCCGTCAACACCGTCAAGAGCCGCTTACATCGTGCGCGGGCTAACCTGCGCAAACTTCTGGCACATGAGGATATAGGCCATGCATGAAAAGTATGAAGATTTACTGCTGCTCTACATGACGCACTCCATCAGCGCCGGGCAGCTCTCCGAATTGCAAACCCACCTGGCAACCTGTGCGGCCTGCCGTGCCTCGCTCAGGGAGTGGCGTGCGATTGCCAGCGCCGTTCAACAGAAATCACAGGTAAAGTCAAAGGAGCCGGAAATGACGATGATTCGCCCCCTCACTCCCCCTCAACGCGGATTGCCTATTGCCGCAATGCTGACCACCATTCTGATGCTGCTCATCGGCGTTGGATGATCTTCTTTAATCGTGAACCGTTGGCTGAAATGTACTCAGCGCAGGCCGTGACCGCTGTGCCGCCGCAGTATGTCGAAGTGGTGATTGCCGCACGCCCGATTGAAAACGGCGCAGCGGATTCACCCGGATGACACGCGATTTTTGCCTTTACCGCTTCAGGTCGCCCCTTATTATGCCCTGGGGACAACCGATGAGGTTGTGTATAACATCGCACGTACCAACATCGCCTGTGGTCAGCCGATCGGTGAATCAGATTGCCACGAACGCGCGCGACGTAACGCCTGGAACAGCCTGCGTTTCGCCCCGATGCCTACGATCAGGCGCCAAATGCCCTTGCGCCTCTGTAAGAGCCTGCCGAATACGTGGAGGTGGTGATTGGTGGTGCAAACGATTTCCGTCGGAACTATCGTGAGCGAAACACAGGTGGAACTGCGGGCTTATCCCGCGCAGCTTGTCCCTGCCTTAGCCCTCACCAACCTCGACGACGGGATAGGCCGTGTCGCACGTTCGGATATTGATATCGAGCAGATCATTTTTGAGGATTACGTTCAGGAACGGGTTGCTCTACCCCTATACACTGTCACACCCACACCTAGCCTGACGCCTACGCCCACCTGGACTCTGTCCCTACATGGACATCTACGCCTGTACTCACCCCCAACGCCAACGGCCACCTCGACCTGGACATCGACTCCCACGCCAACACCCGCAGCCTTATGTGGGGTAAGCTCATCCACAGGCGCTCAACGTCCGCGCCGAACCTGCCATCAGCGCAGCACGCATCGCCGTCGCCGAGCCGGATACCGCGTTAACGGTGATCGAGGCACAGCTTGGAACCGATAACCTCACCTGGTACCGTGTGCGCCTGCAAACGGGCAGCGGCGCAGGTTTTGAGGGCTGGGTGCGCAGTGACGCCGTGCGCGCGGTCAATAACACGCACTGCCTGCTGCCTTAGCCAACCACAGGGCGGCGCGCACTTTACTAGGGTAGGTTTTTAACGCTTTGCCACAACCACCGCAAAACTCCTGCCTTCTTTACGCATTCTCACGGCAAACATCTGCCCACCCGAACCTGTTTTAAGCCCCTCTCCATGTGGCGAACCTCCCCTCACGCTCAAATCCCAGAAATGGGGAGGGGTTGGGGTGGGGCTAAACGCAACGTTCGCCCACCTATCTTTTGTCTTTGTCTTGACTAACAGCTAATGACTAATGACTAATGACTAATGACTTACTAAGGGTGAGGCCAAACGCGTCCACTCGTCCACCCGCCTTTCTGCTCCACAAAATACCTATTATGTAACTAATGGTGCTAGTGAAGCCAAACAACCTTACCCTTTTGTCGGCGTGCGCTGCATTTACCCCCTTCTCCCTGAAATCGGGGGAGAAGGGTTGGGGATGAGGGGTAAATGAGCACCAAAGGTTATGGAAAATAACCGGCCTAAACAAGCTCAAGCAGAACCTAATCTCGAACCCGCGCCTTCATCCATTCATTGCTATTATGGAAATCGGCAATTGCCGTCCCCGGATGCACAAGCTCGTCGAAGGTAGTACGATCTGCATCCTCCAAATGCTTATCCATAATAGCCAGCGCATCCTCCAGATGAGCCATAGTGCGCGGCCCGATGATGGGCGCTGTAATTCCCGGCTGATCCTTGCACCACAACAATCCTAATTGTGACGGGGTCATGCCGCGTTCTGCCGCCATCGTTGTTCACTTGTTCAGCCACATCAATAGCGCTCTGCGTGATACGATCCTGAAGATGGTTCCCATCCGTTCCGCGCGTGACCCGCCGGGGAAGTTACCGCCCTTGCCATTGCTGCTGTAGCGTCCGGCGAGAATACCACCTGCCAGCGGTGACCAGGGCAAAATAGCCATATCGTATTTACGAGCAAAGCGGCACAAGTTCATTTTCAATGCGACGATCCAGCAGGTTATAAGGCGGCTGTTCGCTGACGAAGCGCGCAAGGTTATAACGCTCGCTGATCGCAAGCCCTTCCATCACCATCCACCGTCGGAAAGGTCGAGGCGCCAATGTAGCGCGCACCTTGCCACTGCGCACCAGATCGTCTAGCGCGCCAGGGTTTCATCCTGCGGAATCGTGAGGGAAGGACGGTGAAGCTGGTACAGATCAATATGATCGGTCTGAAGGCGCAGTGAATCATCACAGGCTTTCATAATGTGATAGCGTGAAATCCCCCCGATCATTTAAACCCTCGCCCATCGCGCCGTTCACTTTGGTCGCCAGCACAATCTGCTCACGCTTGCCATTTTGCTTAAGAGCTTTTCCCAGAACGCGTTCGCTCTCCCCTCCGTTGTACACATTGGCGGTGTCGATGAAATTGACCCGGCATCCATGGCTCGATTAATCATCGTGATCGAGTCTTCCTCGTTGGTGACGCCGCCAAAATTCATTACACCCAGGCAGAGCGATGACACCATCACCCCTGTACGTCCTAGTGGTCGATATTCCATAAACGTTCTTCTTATGTCTGGTAATGCAGCCAACAATATTTCGCTGTGATGAACGCCGTGCTAACAAAAACGATCAACACTGGGCAGGCTGGTAGACGACCACATGGTTGATGATGGGCAGCGCTTAGCGTCGCATTTCTCCCTTTCCTCCGCGAAGCGAGGGGTTAAGCGCAGCGGCAGGGTCGGGGATGAGGGGCTTGCCCACCAATGTCAATATGATCATCTGCTGGAAACGGGACTCGGTATCATGCCATCGCCGCGTCGAACACGTAGCGTAACGTAGATGAGATAAAGCGTACAATGCTTCTGCATGAGGCGAGTGGCGAGTGTCGCGGATATTTCTCGGCGTAGGGCGTTCAATTGAACGTCCGCGTAACCTTGAATCCCACCATTCCTTGCATGACTTAAAACGGAAATGCAGCAGTTCCGCCGCGCGCTTCGCTTGCTTTCTTCCGGGCGGCGGTCATAGCGCGCTGTTGTCTTCACATCCTGATGCCCTGCCAGCTTCGCCACCAGCGCGATGTCTGCGCCTCTGTCCAGCAAATCGCTGACGAACGGTGCGCCGCAAATCGTGTGGGCTGAAGTCGCTGTAGACGCCGGCTTCTGTCGCCCGCTTTTGCAGCAGGTTATAAATCGCCTGCGAGGTCATACGCCGCCGCGACACAGGTCATTCTTCAGCACGGGTGCCAAACAGCGCGCCCGCACTGTCCCCCCGCACAGCCAGCCACGCCTGCAAAGCTCGCAGTGCCCCTTCGCGTACATAGACGGTGCGTCCTCTTTGCGCCCCTTGCCCGAACGTACCGACAGCTTGCCGCTGGCGAGGTCTAGGTCACCGATGTCCAGCGAGACGATTTCCGCGCGCCGCAGGCCGCACATGTACAGCACGCCGATGATCGCCGCATCGCGCGCGCCCGCCGCCGACATCTGCCCCTCGCGGGTATCCGCTTTGCACGCCGACACCAGCGCGAAGATTTCGCCCATCACCAGTTCACGTCCGGCAGGCAGCGTTTCCCCTTTGACGTTCTCGATGTCGCGCGCTTTCTGGTAGTCGTCGGCGCTGATCAGCCCCAGACGCCACGCGGCTTTCAGCGTGCCGCGCAGTGCCGAGAGGATGCGGTTCACCGTCGCCGGGTTGTAGCGTTCCATCAGCAGCGCGCGCACCGCTGCCGTGTGCTGGAACCCCACCGCGCGCCATTCGAGCGTGAGCAGGTCAGCCCGTCCGCCGCTGAGCAGTTGGGCGACTCGGTTCAGCGACTCACGCATGACCCGCCGTGAGCGTTCCGAGGGCAGGCTGCTGAGGTAAACCACCGCCGGATTCTGGCTCAGCGGGGTGTTTCCGGCTGGATTTGCCGTTCGCCATCGGGCAGCAGTTCGAGTGGGTCATGTCATCCATAAGCGTTCCGCCGGTTAGCTTCGCTAAAACATGTGTTCTTCTATCATAACGCATTTCCATCTAATTGTCCTGCAAATCGCAACATCAGCCGACAAATCGCCGCAGCACAGCCACCACGCAAAACCGCCGCAAAACCGCCGCCTTCTCGCGGCAGCCACCTGTCACGGCGAGCCTGTTTGGAAGCCCCTCTCCCGTGCCACACAGGTCTGCCTTCTCAAACATCCCTGCTCGGGGTAAGCGCAGCGGCGGGATTTAGGGTGAGGTCGCCACATACGCTCAGCACCTGTCTTTTCGCTGCACACAATACCTACCCCGAAAGGGCGACTACGAAGGCGTAAACCTATTGCGCAACATTCCTCGCCTCTCTTCGGTTTATCCAGTGGAAGCGCATCATACGCACTGTGCGGCGCACCGCAGAATCTTAACGTCTATTTCACAATTCCTGCGCATAATCTAGAATAAACAGCAACCTTGGAGGGTGTTATGATCAAGCGACTTATTCTTTGGACTCTTCTGCTGGTGTTCTTTACGGCTTCGACTGTGCAGGCGCAGGACTCCTTCGCGCTGACGATTATGCATACCAACGACACGCACGCTCACCACGAGCCGGACGCGGACGGTAACGGCGGCGTGGCCGAGCAGGCGACGGTGGTCAGGGAAATCCGCGCGGAGGTAGCCAACGCGCTGCTGCTGGACGGCGGGGATCGCTTCACCGGCTCGATCTTCCACACCTTCTATCGCGGGCAGGACAACGCCCAGATTATGAACCTGCTGGGCTACGACGCGATGGTCACAGGCAGCTACGAGTACACGCACGGCGCGCAGGTGCTGGCGGACTTCGTCGCGGCCATCGACTTCCCGCTGGTAGTGGCGAACGTGGACTTCAGCGGGTCGCCGGAACTGGCAGGCAAAATCCCGCCTTACGTCATTCTGGAACGCGGCGGCCAGCAGATTGGCATCTTTGGCATTACCCGCGCTGACGAACGCGTGCGGCCTGTGCCCGGTGTGGTCTTCAGCGATGATTACGTCGGCATCGCCCAGGCCACGATTGACGAGATGCTGGCGCAGGGCGTCAACAAGATTATCCTGCTCTCGCACCTCGGTTACTTTGATGACCTCGAAATCGCGACACGCCTCAGCGGTTTGGATGTGATTGTCGGCAGCGATACCAACACGCTGCTGAGCAATACCCTGCCCGACGCCGAAGGCCCGTATCCGGCGGTCACGCAGAACGCCGACGGCGACCCGGCGCTGGTAGTACAGGCTTACGACTTCAATCTGGTGCTGGGGCGGCTGGATGTGGAATTCGACGCCAGCGGCGTGCTGACGACGTGGAGTGGGGACGCCATTCCGCTGACGGTGGACATCACGCCTGACCCCGATATGGCCGAACTGGTGGCCCAGCTTCGCGAGCCGATTGGCGACTTCCTCACGCAGACGGTGGGCGAAACCACCGCCTTGATTGACGGCACGCGTGAGGTCTGCCGCTTTGAAGAATGCACGATGGGCAACCTGCTTGCCGACGCCATGCGCGAATACACGGGCGTACAGATTGCCTTCCAGAACGGCGGCGGCATTCGCGCCAGCATCGAGTCGGGCGAAATCAGCGTCCAGGAGGTGCTGGATGTGCTGCCCTTCAGCAACACCGTCGCCACCTTTGAACTCAGCGGGCTGGACATCGTCGCCGCGCTCGAAAACGGCGTGTCGCGCGTGGACGCCACCGACGGCACCGGGCGCTTCCTGCAAGTGTCGGGGCTGCGCTACTCGTGGGACGGCAGCCGCCCGGCAGGACAGCGCATCACCAACGTCGAGGTCATGGACGCCGAGGGTAATTATGATGTGCTCGACCCCGACGAAGTCTACACCATCGCTACCAATGACTACCTCTATGCGGGCGGCGATGACTACCTCATGTTCGCGGAAAACTCCAGCGGCGGTGAGGACTTCGGTGTGACCGCAGACGAAGTCGTGCGCGAGTACATCAGCAGCCATACCCCGCTGACGCTGAGCGTAGAAGGCCGCATCACGCGCGTAGATCGCTGAGAGCCATTCACAACGAGAGGGGTGTAACGTGAACCCCTCTCCGCCAACTTTCAATCCACTGCCGCAGTCTGGCGAAAATGTGCAATGGTTTGGGCGATCCCATCTGCCAATGCCCGCCCCGGTATCGCGCCTAACACATTGACCA
>JAXLWC010000050.1:0-44100 GCA_046328675.1 Anaerolineae bacterium | reverse complement strand
ATTGAAAAATCGGTGACGCTGGAAACGGCGATTGATGGCCATCTGCCGCTGCTGCGCGCAGACCGCCAGCGTATCCTGCAAGTGCTGCTGAACCTGCTGTCGAACGCGTGCAAGTTCACGGAGGAAGGCTACATTATGGTGAGCGCCTCGCAGCGCGGCGACGAGGTGGAAATCTCGATTCAGGATACGGGGCCGGGCATTGACGAGGATGAGCAGACGAGCGTGTTTGAAGCCTTTAAGCAGAGCAAATCAGGGCTGCGACAGGGCGGCGGCACGGGGCTGGGACTGCCTATCTCGCGGAGCCTGGCGGAAGCGCACGGCGGACGGCTGTGGTTTGAAAGCACGGTGGGCAAGGGTTCTACTTTCTTCGTTCGTATTCCGGTGAAATCTGAAACGCTGACACCGGTTGCTGGTGTTGTGGAGGCTGCGAAATGACCACTCAACCGACAGTGCTGTACGTAGAAGATGATGCGCCCAGCCGCCGCGTGATGAAGCTGCTGCTGAAGATGGAGATGGGGCTGGAGCATGTCACGATTTTCGACGACAGCCGCGATTTTGTGGCGAAGGTGGAGGCGCTGAACCCGAAGCCGGATATTGTCCTGCTGGATATTCATGTCCAGCCGCTGAACGGTTTCCAGATGCTTTCGCTGCTGCGGCATATGCCTGCGCTGGCCCAAGTGCCTGTAGTGGCGCTGACGGCCAGCGTGATGAGCGAAGAAGTGTACCAACTGCGACAGGCGGGCTTTCATAGTGTGATTGCCAAGCCGGTTGATATTGACACCTTCCCGCAGATATTGGGGCGCATTCTGGCGGGTGAGGCGATCTGGCGCGTTATTGAACCCCACTGATGGTAGAAAGCGATTTATCCGATGTTGTTAAAAGACAAGCTGGTCTTCGTTGTCGAAGATAATTTGCAGAACCGCGTGATTTTCCAGATGCTGTTGATCCGGCAGGGGGCGCGGGTGGAGTTTGAACGACGAGGACGGGATGCGATTTATCGGTTGCAGACGCTGCGACATGTGGATATTGTGATTATGGATCTGGCGCTGGCGGATGGCATCAGCGGCTATGACCTGTTTCGGCAGATTCGGGCGCTGGAAGGGTTTGAGCAGGTGCCTGTGGTGGCGGTTTCGGCGACAGACCCGGCGATTGGCATCCCGCGCACGCAGATGATGGGGTTTAATGGTTTTATCGCGAAGCCGCTGGATGATGTGCAGTTTCCGCGCCAGATTGCGCGGGTGCTTGAGGGGCATTCGGTGTGGGAAACGGGAATCGTGTTAGAATAAATTCATACTGCACAGCTATTAGCAGCGGAGAAGATGATGAGTCACGCGATTATCATTGATGATAATTCCAAGAACCTGGAAGTGCTGGCGCGAATGCTGGCGCTGGAAGGGGTGGATTGTACGAAGGTAAACCATCCGAAACAACTGGATGCTGTGTTGGCTGCTGCCGAGCGAGTGGATGTGATTTTTCTTGACCTGGAGATGCCGGGCAAGAATGGCTATCAACTGCTGGAATTCTTCCGGGGCGATGCGCGTTTTCGGAGTGTGCCGATTGTGGCGTATACCGTGCATGTGAGCGAAATTGGCGCGGCGCGTCAGCTTGGGTTCCACAGTTTTCTGGGCAAGCCGCTGGATGCGGACAAATTCCCCGATCAACTGGCGCGTATCCTGGGGGGCAGTCCTGTGTGGGAACTCCCGTGAAGGGGAGTACACCCAAGAACGAAAATACAGTTGAACCGCCAAGGCGCAGCGTTGAGTACAACGAAAGGCGCCAAGAGAGGATGAGGGGTTCATACCCAAGAGCGAAAATGCGATTGAACCGCCAAGACGCAGCGTTGAGTACAACGAGAGGCGCCAAGAGAAGATTTTCAGCGCAGAGGCCGAGCAACTGTTGTCGCTGCGACAAGGGCACCACAGCGCTGGTGAAATTGCAGTGGGCGGTGGTAGTGTGACTTGGCCCCCTTTGACGCACAATTGAAAGTAAACAGCCAGCCCTCTCCTGAAGGGCTGACTGTTTTGAAGGGGGAAGCGAAGGAGCATTCAAGCGGTAAGCTAGTCGCTGCTTTCCTCTGCCGGATAGACGCTGTAGGTGTAGTGGGCGGTTTCGTTGAAATTGCTGTCGAAGACCACGACATGCACTTTACCTTCGGCGTCGGGGCCGTTGTTGACCTGATATTCACCGGAAGTCAGCTTATAGAGCGTGATGTCGCCGGAAGATGCGACCAGCAGGTTTTCATCTTCGACGGCGGGCAGGGCGTCCAGTTCATCGGCGGTCTGCGAGATGGCGACGATCCATTGTTCTTCGTCGTAGGGTACCCAGATGGCGATGTTACCTGTGTCGTTGTCGTGGAACAGGATGGCGTCGGGGCCGATGAATGTGCCGTAGGGGTTCTCGTCTGCCGAGGCTGACCAGGCGAAGGCGCCAGAGGCCAGGACGAGCAGGGCCAGGACGAGCAGGGTTTTCAGTGAGCGTTTCATTATAGTGTCTCCTTGTTGATTGATTGTTGTTTGCCTTACTGATCCTCAGCATAAAAAAGCTTTGTAAAAACCCTGCGGAAAAACGGTGGAGGTCTCGTGAGATTGTCTTGTCGTCCTGCAATCTGCGTCAGAATGTCTACAAAAGTGACTGCGGCTTGCGACAAGTCACGCATCAGGGATAATATTCGTCATTGCAGTGTGATGGATTCAGGCAAAGGGAACTATGCGCCGAAGTTTCACAGATCGGGTTTTAGGCGGGGTGTGCGGGGGGCTGGCGGCAAGTCTGCGGCTCAACGTGTGGCTGCTGCGCGCGCTGTTTGTGGTGCTGGCGCTGCTGAGTACGGGCACGGTGGCGCTGTGGTATGTGGTGCTGTGGTGGCTGATGCCTGCCGAATCGCCGAGTGACCCGCGCAGTGTCCACTTTTCGCCGCTGGCGTTTTTCGCGGTGCTGATTGCGCTGGCGCTGGCGGGTGCGGTACTGTTCGCGCGCGGCATGTTCGTGAGCAGCACGGGCAGCAACCTGTTCTTTCCCGGCGTGTTCGCCGTTGTGGGCGTGCTGTTTTTCCTGCGACAATTACGCGGGTGAATGCAGAAGTCGTTAGCTGTTAGCTGTTAGCTGTTAGCTGTTAGACAAAGGCAAAGACCGAAGGCGGGTGGAAGGACGCTTGACCTCACCCCCTAGCCCCCTCTCCCCGCCAGAATTTTGACCGTGTGGGGACGATTGTGGGCGGAGGAGAGGGGAACAGACTCGCGGGATCGGATCGCTGCGGTGAGAATAGGGTGATGGCAGCGAGGGTGCGGTTGGACTACTCAGTCCATGCTGCGTTATGGCTGGCGCTGCATCTTGATAGAGGATATGGATTTTGAAAGTTCGTCGTCAAACTAATTTACTGCTCGGTTTTGTGGTGCTGGCGATTGCGGCGGTGTATTTCCTGCGCGCCCTGAACGTGGTTCCTGATGGCGTGTATGACCTGCTGCTGCGGGCGGTGCCAGCGCTGCTGGTGCTGTTCGGGCTGGTGGTGATTCTGCGCGGGCGGGTGCCGATGGGCAGTCTGATCGCGCTGATTCTGAGCGTGGCGCTGGTGGCAGGTGTGGCGTATGCGGCGTTTACCACACGCGCCCAACAGCAGCGTGATGATCAACAGCAGTCGTTTGAGGAGCCGCTGCCGGAGGGGTTAACCCTGCTGCGTGTGCGCATTTCCACGCTGGCGACGGATGTGGATGTGGTGCTGGCTCCTGAGGGGGCGGCACGCATCGCCGGACGCTTTGTGGGCAGCACGGAAAGCCAGGTGACAACGGAAGTGGTCGATGGCGGCGATACGACGGCGACCTTTACGCTGACGGAAGCGCGGCCTTCGCCGTTCCCGATGCTGGAAGCGGTGGGACGCGGCACGCTGCGGTTGGAACTGCCTGCGGGCGTGGCGCTGGATGTGGAGTTTCGCGGCGAACAGGGGCGTGCGGCGCTGAACATGGACGGGATGGCGCTGGAACGCCTGAATGTCGATCTGGTCAGCGGCAGCGCGGTGGTGACGCTGCCGGCGTATGACCCGCTGGGCACGCCGCCGGATGAGAATCTGGGCACGCTGGCGGTGCGCAGCGGGGACATCGTGATTGTGGTGCCTGCTGATGTCGGCGGGCGCTTTGAACTGAACCGCGCCAGCAGCGGCATTCGCCCGGTGGTTCCCGAAAATTATCTGTACCTGGACGGCGATATTCTGGAGGCGCGCGGCATCGAAGACGCGGCCATCGTTCTGCAATATGCTGTGACCGCGCCTGCCGGACAGATTACGTTACAGGTGCGCGAAGGCAGCTAACCCGATAGGGAGAAAATCATGCCATCCTCAGAGCGAGTCTTAGCCGGTTCCATCGCGTGGGAGCCTGTCGGCACGGTGTACGTGGCGGCGAGCGCGGAAGGGGTGATCGAAATCTGGCTGGGCGCGCCGAACATGACGGCGTTCATCGCGGGCGTGCGCGAACGCATCCGTATGATGGTGGTTGAGGAACGGGAGTTCGCGGCGGATGCTGCGCCGATTCTGGACAAGGCGCTGGCGCAGTTGGGGGAATATTTCGCGGGGACGCGCCGCGCCTTCGACGTGCCGATTGATTACCGCGCGATGAGCGATTTTCAGCGGCGGGTGTACAGGGCGATCATCGGCATTCCGGCAGGACGCATCGAAAGCTACAACGACATCGCGCATCGATTGGGCGACCCGAAGACGATTCGCGCGGTGGGCGGGGCGCTGGGACGCAACCCGATTCCGATCATTATCCCGTGTCATCGCATTATTGGCTCGGATGGGACGATGATCGGCTACAGCGGCGGGGGCGGGGTGGAAACCAAGCGGCTGCTGCTGAAGATGGAAGGGGCGCTGTTGATTTAGCGTGATGAGTCAAAAGTGATGAGTGATGAGTGATGAGTAATGAGGGAAGAGGGAGGAGTAGGGATGGGGCGGGCTAGTGGGGTGCGGTAGCTCGGTGAAAACCTGTTTGAAATTCAATTTTCACCGCCAAGACGCCAAGTACGCCAAGATTGAGTGCAGAAATTGAACCACCGAGTGACAATGAATGGGATCATATCCAAGAACGAAAATATATTTGAACCGCCGAGACACCGAGAGCACCGAGATAGGATTTTCAGAGCAGACGCCGCGTTGAGTACAATGGAGAACACCGAGAAACATAGAGAATAAAGCACGGATGATGAGCGCAATCATGGGCACTTAGAATATTTAAACAGGTTCTGCTACAGATGAAGCGGGTAAGGAAGGTTGACCCCTAACCCTGATTTCGAGGGAAAGGGGAAATATGGGCGCGCGTTTGGGGCTGTTAGGAGAATGCCGCATCAGCCTATTGTTCGTTTTGTATGCGATTGTGATTATGTGTAGCGTTTGGCCCGTTCGCGCAGGGCGTCTACCGCGCCGTCGGGCGGGTTGTATGCTGCCGTTGGTGTGAGGTGATGGAGCGCAACGACACAGTACGCATTAGGGCAACCAAGCGGCAAAATGATCAATGATGCTGAGGGTATTGGTGAGCCTGGTTGTGGTTGTGCCATCCCACAGCATAATGTCGCAGTAAGTGCGCTGGCAGGCACGAAACAATAAATGCCCATTTGTATCCCATTGGATAGGTATTTCGTCGGCTGTCGATATGCTGCTAAAGTCGCTTATTGTCGTGCCATCCCATAACAACATCTCACAAGTCTGCTGTTGGATGTTACAAGTACGCACGACCAGCATCCGTCCGTCATTACTCCAGAGGTAAGTCGTCTCCATCGTTGTTGGCGTGTTAGAGATATTATGAACCGTCATGCCATCCCACAGCATCAAGTCGCAGGTATAACGATCAGTACACATGGTAAATGCAAGCTGCCCATCTGCGTTCCACAAACCGGGGCTTTCCTCATAATCGGGTGTATTCGTCAGATTATGAGTCGCGACTCCATCCCACAGCATCACATCTTGTCCGCTGCAGCAGCGCCGTGCGGTAAAGTCAGTTGTCCGTCGAGCTCCATGCAGGGTTGCCCTCAAAGATGTCCGGGGTGTTAGAAAGATTGGCGAACTTCGCTCTATCCCACACGAAGATATCAGCAGGTTCATCCCCTATCTCTCCATCGAACACCAACCGTCCATCGCTGCTCCAACTCAGCCAGCGACCTTCGCTGAGAGGATAGGTGTTCGTGATATTTGAGATGGTTTCGCCATCCCAAACCATGATGTCACAAATAGAGTAGCCCTCCAGCTTACACACGAGAAACGCAAGTTCACCGTTATTATTCGCTATAAGTCGGGTTACAAACTCGTCAAAAGAGGCAATGCTATAAGGCCCTGTCTCAGCATCCCATAGAAAGACATCGCAGACTGTAGAAGTGGCATTGCAGGCGGTGAACGCGAGTCGCTGCTCATCCATCCACACATATGAATATGGGCCGACACTCGCTTCGATTGTATCTGTCAGGCTGTAAGTTGTAGTCCTGTCCCACAGCATGAGTTCGCAATCACCGTAGATATTGAGACACGATGTAAAGGCAAGCTGTCCATTTGCGCTCCAGAGTCCAACAGATTCTATGGCATTCGGCGTGTTGGAAAGATTACGAAGGATGCTCGTATCCCATAACATGAGATCGTTCGTAGTGGGGCTGTTGAGAAGAAATGCAAGATAGTCGCCACCTGGAGACACAGAGTAATCAGAAATGCTTCTCGGTGGCGAGAGTGCATAGTCAATATTGACCGCCGTATCTATGACTATGAGGATGAATTCATCATTAGACCATAAGGTCATAGACCAACTGCGCGTAGGCTCGCGCTCGTCAGAACAGTATCGCTGCGCTGATCACGACGACGAACAGCAACCACCCTACGACAGCAGAGACCGCGATAGGACGTATCATGTGAGAGTTGATATTCTACCGATACTTTTTGGCCCGTTCGCGCAGGGCGTCTACAGCGCCGTCGGGCGGGTTGTATGCGCCGAGGTTGATGGTGCCGTCGGTGTTGGGGTGATGGAAGTCGGAGCCGCCTGTCATCACCAGGCTGTGACGCTTGGCCAGGCCGCGCAGGTTGAGGCGCACTGTTTCATTATTATCAGGGTGTACCACTTCCACGCCGTCGAGTCCCGCAGGCACGAGCCGTTCAATCAGCGTTTCGTAGTTTTTGACGCGCGCGGGATGAGCCAGCACGGCGCAGGCTCCGACGCTGTGAAGCTGGGCGATGGCGTCTTCGGGCAGCAGGCGTTTACGGGCGACGTAGGCAGGCGCGCCTTCGCCAATGTAGCGGTTGAAGGCGTCCTTTGTCGATTCGGCATGTCCGGCTTCGACCAGGGCGCGGGCGACGTGTGGGCGGGTGATGGGTGCGCCGTCGGCAAGCTGTACGACACGCTCAAACGAGACGGGCACGCCGATTTCCTCAAGGCGCTGCACCATGCGTCTGCCGCGATGGAAGCGGTCTTCACGCACGCCGAGCAGCCACTGCTGAAAGGGCGCGCCGGGTTCCATCTGTGCCGGGTCGATGAAGTAACCGAGGATGTCGATCAAGCCCTGATCTTCAGCGCCCATTTCGATGCCGGGGATAATGGTGAGGCTGCCGTTGGCCAACTGGCGCGCAGTACGGTTGCCATCGGTGTTGTCGTGGTCGGTGATGGCAATCGTGGTTAGGCCGCGCTTCAGGGCCAGCGCGACAAGCTGTTCCGGCGTCAGATGACCGTCTGACGCCGTGGTATGCATATGCAAGTCAATACTCAAGAGAAGCTCCGTTGGGGTGAGGGACGAGACGGGTGTGACTCGTCCTTATTTCATGGGGCGTGGTTCGACTGCAAAACGCACGGCAGTACGTTCCTGCCCATCAATGTCAACTTCGGTAAAAAAAGGAATAAAGACGATATCAATCTCATCACGGCTGAGGTACCCACGGGCAATCGCCAGGGCTTTGACAGCCTGGTTGACTGCGCCAGCGCCGATAGCCTGAACTTCGGCGTAATGATGTTCCCGGATGACTCCGGCAATGGCACCTGCGACAGCCGTTGACCGCGAATGGGCAGAGACTTTAATAACTTCGGGTTTAGGCCCATTCTCGTCCCGGTGGGGTGGTCGTCTGGCTGAGTCAGAGCTGAAGGAAGGTACATCGTCATCATGGAGGTCGGACATGTTCCACCAGCCTTATCTGCATTGAAGCGGTAAAAAGTCACTATTTTCAATTTATTGTACATCTAAATAACAAGTAAGTCTATTTCAAAACAGGGGTCAGCTGTCGGGGTGAAAGCTATTGGCGTGCAGTGGAAGGATTCGGCGGCAGTTTTAATAGAATAGTATGCGTGAAAATTGAAAAATGAGAGTATCCCAAATTGGGGACGAGTTTTTCGACGTTTCTTAAAGATATATCCCAAATTTAATAAAGGTCAGTGGCAGGGCCTTAATCCTTTTGGCGACCTACAGGAGTGTTTTTGGGATAACTTTGGGATAAGTTGGGTTAAGTTGGCTATAGATTACTGACCATTTCCTATGACTCGGTCTTTAAGAAAAGGTTAACGGCATGTTACTTTAAGAAACGATTTAGGTTTTATCCCAAACTTAAAGTTTTTGACTCCAGGTGGATCGTTATTGTCTATAGGGGCAGGATTAGCTATACTATTGACTACACACCCAGAGACGACAAGTGCCGAACCCCGCACTTGTTGAGGAGCCATATTGCTCCTCATAGCTGTAATACAACCAAACATTGTGCAAGTAACATCCAAAACGGGGGCCGCAAGAGCCGCTAGTTTAGTGTCTCTATCGCTTGCCCATAGAAAGAAGTGAGATTGTGGACGCGCAGACCGCCTGGAAATCGGCTTTTAGCCAGCTAGAGATCCAATTAGATAAAGCCAACTTTGATACTTGGCTGCGCGATGCCGTATTCCTCGGTTACGAAAATGAGGATGAGGGAGGGGTGTTCGTGATTGGCGTGCGCAACAGTTATGCGCGCGACATGCTCACGCACCGTTTATATCGCAGTATCCATCGTGTCGTGTGTGAGGTCGTAGGCGAGCCGATTGAGCTGCGCTTTGAGGTTTCACGCGGACGACAGCCTATCGAAGATTCGGAACAGGATGAAATGCCCCTGTTCAAGCTGCTGGCGCAGCAAGCAGTGAGTGACACCCCGTCGCTGCCCCTGCACCAGCAGATTACCCGCCCGCAGCGCCCGACGCTGCCGGACAGTGAACTTAATCCGCGCTTCACATTTGAGCGATTCATTGTGAGCAGCGGCAATCATATTTCGTATCAGGCGGCACGCGCTGTCGCCGAGATGCCGGGGATGTCGTATAACCCGCTGCTGATTTACGGCGGCGTGGGCATGGGCAAGACCCATCTGCTGCAAGCCGTTGGGCACGCGGTTCAGCGCCGGGGCTTGCGCAC
This sequence comes from Anaerolineae bacterium, assembly GCA_046328675.1. Classification (GTDB taxonomy): domain Bacteria; phylum Chloroflexota; class Anaerolineae; order Aggregatilineales; family Phototrophicaceae; genus JACAER01. The sequence continues at coordinate 34,731 of JAXLWC010000050.1, read as the reverse complement.
GGTTTATATTCCTTCTGAAGCTTTTACGAATGATCTTGTAGACGCTATTCGCCAGCGCAGCACGGCCATGTTCCGCGAAAAATATCGTTCGGTGGATGTGCTGCTGGTCGATGATATTCAGTTCATGGCGGGCAAGGAAAGCACGCAGGAAGAATTCTTCCATACGTTTAACGCGCTGGTGACGTTCAATAAGCAGATTGTGCTGGCGTCTGACCGCCACCCGCAGCAGCTTGCGGCGCTGGAAGACCGGCTGCGTTCGCGCTTTGCGGGCGGGCTGGTGAGCGATGTGCAGCCGCCTGATCTGGAGACGCGCATTGCGATTCTGTGTATGTGGGCGCAGGAACGCGAGTTCGACCTCACGCAGGATATGGCGTTGATGATTGCGCAGCGTGCGCCGAACAATATCCGCGAACTGGAAGGTGTGTTTAACCAGATTGTGGCCAAAGGCAAGCTGATGCGCCAGCCGCTGACGATGCATCAGGCGACGATGGCGGTGGAGAATTTTGACCGTCCGCGCGAACGCGTGAGCCTGGCGTGTGTGCTGGACATCACGGCACAGTTTCACGGCCTGAGCGCTGAGGAACTGATCGGGCAGAAACGCAGCGCGGCGATCAATCAGGCGCGGCAGATTGCGATGTTCCTCGCGCGGGAAATCACCGATGCTTCGCTGCCGCAGATTGGTGATGCTTTTGGTGGACGGACGCATACCACTGTGCTGCACGGCTGCAATAAAATCGCTACGGATATGATGCGCGATCACAGCCTGCGGACGACGGTGGAGGCGATACGGAAGCAGCTTACACGCGGGTAGCCCTTTTCTGTGGAACGGATTGACAGGCAGGCAAGCGTGCGCGTTTGGCCTCACCCCTAGTAAGTCGTTAGTCGTTAGTCATTAGCTGTTAGTCCAAGACAAAGACAAAAGACAGGTGGGCGAACGTGCGCGTTTGGCCTCATCCCCTAGTAAGTCTTTAGTCGTTAGTCATTAGCTGTTAGTCCAAGACAAAGACAAAAGACAGGTGGGCAAGCGTGTGCGTTTGGCCTCACCCCCTAAGCCCCTTCTCCCCGCCAGAGTTTGGACTGTGCAGGGACGACTGTGGGCGGAGGAGAGGGGAACAGCCTCGCCGGATGGGTTGTTTGCCGCGAGAAGGCGTTGAGAATGCGCGTTTTGAAGGTGGGTTGAGTGAGACTACCCTTATAAGCGGATAGCCCTCAGCACCCATTCAGAAAGTGGTGATTATGAGTAGGGATGGACAAACTGATGTGGTTTGTCGTCCCTATTTTTGATGCCGCGTGAGAGGGCCAGCGCTCGCTTCTAGATGATGAGCGCCATATCGAGGTAGGAAGTCACGAGCAGATACCAGCCGAGCGAAAGCAGCAGGTGATGCTCGGCGCTGAGATGGTCCGGCTGACGACAGATGATTTCGCCGTGACCGCTGCGACCATCGGCGGCGAAGACTCCCTTGAAGTGGATCATCTTTTCTCCGAGGCTGTTTTCCCATTCCATTTCAGGATGCATGGGATAAGCGCTGCGCAGGGTGTAGGTCTGGTTATCACGGAAACGGAGCAGGCCGCCGCGTGTGAACGGGACAAAGGTGGCGATGGTCTCATTGGTGGTCAAACATTTGACGTTGACGTGACGGGTGAGATAGCCAATACAGGCATAGAGAAAACTGCTGGTCTGGGAGTGGGCGATGGCGCGGGCCGTGTCGATATTCTGCCAGATGAGCGAGGTCAGTTTACTTTGACCTGTATAGAGTTGGTAGGCACGTTTCGTAGAATCCACGCGCACCCAATCGAAGTTTTTTACGGCTAACATGATGGCGCCTCCTTAACGGCTAGCTAGTGGTGAACCACGCGGCGGGCGCGCTTTTTGAGGTGCTTCATGGCTGATTGCAAGGCCATGCGCAGGCTGAAGATGGCTCCGAAGAACCAGATGAGGCTGCTGTAGTGCGCCGGAAGGATGATCTGCGGCGCGGGTGCTGCGGCTGTGGTTTTTCTACGTGGTGTTCGGGTGTTTTTGATATCTGCCTGATGCATGATGTTATGTCCTCACACACTATATAGGAAAGGGAGGACGGGCCTCCTCTGAAAATACGGCTAACCGCCAAGACGCCAAGTGCGCCAAGATGATGCAAGAGAACTGGATAACAAAGAAAGTCTGAACCACTGAGGCACCTTGTCGAACACAACGAAGCTCATCGACAACTGAAAGGCTTTTCATCCCTTTGTGGCGGAATTTCTGTGCATGGGCAGTTCCCTTGCAGTGATGCGGTTTCCTAGAGGTTGATCAAGCGGCGACCCAAGAGGAGCGCGCCGATGAACAGGACAAGGAAAATGACGAACAGGAGCTGCGCGATGCTGGCAGCGGCGCCAGCGATACCACCAAAACCGAAGACGGCGGCGACGACGGCAACGATGAAGAAGAAGAGTGCCCAGCTTAACATGTGATTGTCTCCTGTGACTTGTTGATCGAATGTTATGCTTCAAACATGTACATAAGGTACGACGAAACAAACGGCGGGACATGAGCCATGCGAGGTGAATTGAAATAGTCCACCTGGGCGATATAGCAGTAGGGCAGGTTTACGGGGATTGGCTGGCCGGGCTTCACAAGATACCTTTCGGCAGGGGGCATTCATCAGGTACAGTAGAGGCGACTCGGCAGGGGGTATTCATCAAGTACAGTAGAGGCGACGGCATAACTATGGGAGGCAGCAGCATGAAAGTATTGTTCATCGGCGGTACCGGATTTATCAGCACAGCAGTCAGCCGGATGGCGGTGCTTCAGGGCTGCGACCTGTATCATCTCAATCGTGGGCAGCGGGGGGTGGAAATTCCCGGTGTACACAGCCTCGTGGCGGATATTCATCATCCTGAAAGCGTCAGCGCGGCCTTAGAGGATATGCAGTTTGATGTAGTTGTGGACTGGATCGCGTTCACGCCTGCGGATATTGAACGTTCGCTGGCGCTGTTTCAGGGGAGGGTGCGACAGTTCATCTTCATCAGTTCCGCTTCGGCGTATCAGAAGCCGCCAGCGCATCCGATCATTACTGAGTCCACGCCGCTGGTGAACCCGCACTGGGAATATTCGCGCAACAAAATCGCCTGCGAGGAACGGCTGCTGCGGGCGTTCCGCGAGGATGGCTTTCCTATTACGATTGTGCGCCCGTCGCTGACCTATGACACCAATTTCCCGATTGCGGCCTGGAGCGTGGGGCTGCTACACGCTGGCAGATCGGATGAAACGCGGCAAGCCGATTATCGTGCATGGCGATGGCTCGTCGCTGTGGGTGGTGACGCACGCTGAGGACTTCGCGCGCGGGTTTCTGGGGCTGATGGGTAACTGGCAGACGGCTGGGCCATGCCTTCCATATTACGTCGGACGAGGTGCTGACGTGGAACCAGATTTACGGACGATTGCCGATGCCTTAGGCGTGAAGGCGAACATTATTCATATCGCGTCGGATTTTATCGCGCAAGTTGCGCCGGAGCGTGCAGGAGTCTGTACGGGGGACAAGTCGTGGAGCACGATTTTCGATAACAGTAAGATCAAGGCGTTCGTGCCGGGCTTTCAGGCGGTGATTCCGTTCCGCGAAGGGATTCAACGCACGCTGGCGTGGTTCCATGACCCGCAACGGCAGAAAATCAACGAGGATGTAAATCGCCAGATGGATCACATCCTCGCGGCGTACCAGTAAATAACCCTTGGCGCTCGTTTACCCCCTCATCCCCCAGCTTTTCAGGGTAGGTATTTTGTGCAGCGAGAAGATGGGTAGGCAGATCGGCGCGTTGACCTCACCCCTAGTGCAAGTTCGGGGGAAATGAGTTGAATAGAAGGGAAGGAAGTGGTTTAATCGGGAATATGAAAGCCATAATTCTTGCCCCCTTAAACGAAGAAGAACGGCGCGCCGTCCAAGCAGGGTTGAAGTCGAATGCAGGATCACCGTTCGACGCAACCCGGGTGGTGCAGATGAGCGCGGAAGAACGTATGAAACCACAAGCCATCGCAGAGCGATTAGGCTGTAGTGACCAGACGGTGCGTAAGGTACTGCACGCTTTTATGCAAGAAAGGGTGGGGTGTCTGCAAGCCAAAAAGCGTGGACGACCCGAACCGGAGCGTGCTTTCGATACGGCAGCAGAAGCTGCCTTGCTGGAGGTGCTGAAACAGTCACCGCGTCAATATGGATATGAAAACAGTTTGTGGACGTTAGAAATGTTAGCAGAAGTGAGTTACCAACGAGGCTGGACGAAACAACAAGTCCATCTCGATACAGTGAGTGAAACCTTGCACCGTTTAGGCATTCGCTGGAAACGGGCTAAAGAGCGTATCAACAGTCCCGATGCCCACTACAAGGCAAAAAAAGCGGCGCGACTGGTTGAAACAACAAGCACATCAGAATCAGGATTGGCTGTTGGTGGACGAGCGAAAGTTGGTTTTCACGTTTTGAGCAACCGAGCGTACGAGCGTGGAGCGGGAAGAAAGCATTAGCGATGGTGAAGCGAGAAGCGCCTGATGCGGAAGTAGACCAAGCCCTGGCTTGCTATGGTGCCGTCCGACAAGATACCCAACAGGTTTATTTTTCCTTTAGTGACACACGCCCGGTCAATGAAACAACGCGTGGGTATTTGTGCAGGCACTTTTGCAAGTTGCTCGTCAGGAAGGCAAGCGTGTGTTAGTGATTATTTGGGACAATGCGGGTTGGCATTTGAGCAAGCGTCTGCGCCAATGGATACGACAGTACAACCGGGCGAGGAACGGCTGCTGCGGGCGTTCCGCGAGGATGGCTTTCCTATTACGATTGTGCGCCCGTCGCTGACCTATGACACCAATTTCCCGATTGCGCTGGGCGGCTGGGGCTGCTACACGCTGGCAGATCGGATGAAACGCGGCAAGCCGATTATCGTGCATGGCGATGGCTCGTCGCTGTGGGTGGTGACGCACGCTGAGGACTTCGCGCGCGGGTTTCTGGGGCTGATGGGTAACTGGCAGACGCTGGGCCATGCCTTCCATATTACGTCGGACGAGGTGCTGACGTGGAACCAGATTTACGAGACGATTGCCGATGCCTTAGGCGTGAAGGCGAACATCGTGCATATTGCGTCGGATTTTATCGCGCAGGTTGCGCCGGAGCGCGCGGGGAGTCTGCTGGGGGACAAGTCGTGGAGCACGATTTTTGATAACAGCAAGATCAAGGCGTTTGTGCCGGGCTTTCAGGCGGTGATTCCGTTCCGCGAAGGGATTCAGCGCACGCTGGCGTGGTTCCACGCCGACCCGCAGCGGCAGAAAATCAACGAGGATGTAAATCGCCAGATGGATCACATCCTCGCGGCGTATGCCAGTAAATAGGGGAGTCCTAGCGCGGGGTGGTGTCGTCCTGGGAGCGCGGCAGGTCGTACCACAGTTCGTTGATGAAGGCCAGTTCCTCGGCGTCAAGCTGGAGATCCACAGCGGGCAGGCTTTGCGCCAACTGCTCTGGTTTGGTGGCTCCGACAATTGCTGAGGTGACGGCAGGCTGCGCCAGCACCCAGGCTACGGCGACCTGCGGCAGGGACTTACCGCGCGGCTCGAAGAAGGCTTTGTAGCGTTCGACGGCTTCAAACTGGGCGTCCTGCCAGTAGCGGCGGCGGTAGAGGTCACCGGATGCGCCGAGGGCGAAGCGTGTGCCCGTTTCTGGGCCAGCCTCGCGGCGGTGTTTGCCCGTGAGGAAACCGCCAGCCATCGGGTTGTAGGCGATGACGCCGACGCCTTCTTCGCGGCAGAGGGGCAGCACTTCGCTTTCAATCTCCCGATACAGCAGATTGTAGCGCGGCTGGAGGCAGTCGTAGCGCGCGAGTCCCAACTTGTCGCTGGTCCACAGTGCTTTGGCGAGTTGATAGGCGCGGTAATTGCTGCACCCGATGTAACGCACTTTGCCGGAGCGCAGCAGATCGTCCAGCGCGCGCAGGGTTTCGTCCAGCGGCGTGTTGGCGTCGAAGGCGTGCAACTGATAGAGGTCGATGAAGTCGGTTTGCAGACGGCGCAGGCTGGCGTCTACGGCGTCCATGATGTGACGGCGTGATGCGCCTCCATCGTGCGGCGCAGTGCCCATTTTGAAGTAACATTTGGTCGCCAGCACCGTTTCGTGCCGCCGTCCGGGATGCGCCTGATACCAGTTGCCGATGATGGTTTCCGTCGCGCCAGCGGTCTTCAGATCAGCCGGGATAGGGTAGACATCGGCGGTGTCGATGAAGTTAACGCCCGCTTCCCAGGCGGTGTCGAGGATGGCGAACGAGGTGGGTTGGTCGCACTGGCTGCCGAAGGTCATCGTGCCCAGACAGATTTCGCTGACGTGCAGCCCGGTACGCCCCATACGTTTGAGTTTCATGATTTTCCTCTTGAAGAACAGTCCATTTGATCTATGGAAACTCGCCTATTATAGGCGCGGTTTTCCCGGCAGATAAGCCTGCTCACAAATCCTGATTTTGCGGCAGCATCACCAGATCGCGGATGGTGACGTGCGGCGGCTGTGACAGCATGAAGATGGCGGCTTCGGCTACATCTTCGGAACGCAGCGCGGCGTGCTTCTGGACGCGGGCTTCAATCTCGGCGGGGTCGGTGATGCCCCATAGTTCGTTGGCGACGATGCCGGGGGCAATCGAACCGACGCGGATGTTATGCGGCGCAAGCTGGCGGCGCAGCGTGTGAACCAGGCCCTGAATGGCGTGCTTCGAGGCGCTGTAGACTGGCTCCCAGTGGATGTCGATGAAGCCGGAAATCGAACTGGTGATGAGGATGTCGCCGGAATGCTGGGCGGTCATATGGGGCAGGACGGCGTGAATGCCGCGCAGCACCGCATCGACGTTGACGGTGAACAGATTCGTCCATTCGTCGGGGTGGCCTTCGGTGATTTGTCCCGGAATGTAGACGCCAGCGTTGGCAAATAGCACATCGACGCGGCCAAAACGCTCGACAGTTTGGGCGACCATGCGGGTGATGTCGTCCTTCACGCTGAGGTCGGTGGGGACGGCCAGCGCATCCGCGCCGAGTTCCGCTGCCAGCGCGTTGAGCTTGTCGGCGGAGCGTGCGGCAAGGGTGAGCTTGCAGCCGAGTTTTGCCAGCGCCCGCGCCATTGCTGCGCCGATGCCTGAGCTTGCCCCGGTAATAATCACAACTTTTCCAGTAAGGGGATGTGCCATAAAAAATACTCCTTCAAATTTCTATTTGAGGAGGGGAGTCTAGCGGATTTCAGCGGGGGATGCTATCTGCCGTAACCCTGAGGCGTGGTGAGATTCAAGGTGACGTGGACGTTCAATTGAATGTCCCTAGACGAAAAATATCTGCGAAACTCCCCACTCGCTAACCCTGCATGATTTGGGCGAGGATGTCATCGAGGCTGAGGTCTTTGCCGCGCGCGGCCTGCGCTTTGAACTGTTCGTCGTCGTACTGTGTCCAGAATTTGCGGCGCAGGACGCCGATGTCATCAGCAAAGCCCGCGAACATGCCCGGCAGGTTAATGACCGCGCCGATCCATTTCAGCCCGGTCTCCTCGTCGCCTTGCAGCGCCTTTAACGCGGCGAAGCCCAGAATGCTGAACAACACGTAGGGACGAATATGCATGGTGTGGGCGATTTGCAGGGCGTTGAGCAGCATCGCGCGCGCTTCATCGGCGTGGCCCATCATCAGCGCGGCGACGCCGATGTTGACGGAGCATCCGGCGATGGCGGTATGGTTGCCGGTTTCTCTGGCAAGGCCCAGCGCGGAATGGAAATCATGGGCGGCGGTTTCGTAGTCGCCGTCGTACCATGAGATCGCGCCGAGGTTGGCGGTGGCGTGGGCGGCGCGTTCGCGGTTGCCCATTTGCAGGGCCAGCGTGCGGCATTGTTCCAGATAACCGCGCGCCAGCGGGTTGCGAAGCTGGACGTAGACGGTGGCGATGCGGTTCAGGGTGTAGATTTCCTGCACGCGGTCAGCGGCTGTGCGTGCCAGCGCGAGGCTTTCTTCCAGCGGGGGAATAGCCAGCGTATGATTGCCGATGCGCCATTCGATGTCCCCCAGCCCGTAGAGGACGCGCGCGAGGGTGGCGGAACTACTGACGGTACGCGCCAGCAGCAAACTCTGGTTGAGCAGGTCGCGCGCTCTGGGCAGTTCGCCCTGAATCACGGACATCTGGCTGAGCTGGAACAGTGCGTCGGCCTGCTGTTCAGTGCTGCCCTGCTGCTGAACCTGCTGCAAATAATGGGTGGCGCGCTCGAAGTTTTCCATGTAGCGCTGGGTTTCTGCCAGCCGCAGCAGCAGCGCCGCCTCCGGTTCAAGTTCGTAGGCACGCTCGAACAGGGTCTGTGCCTGACGGAAGCTGCTGGTTTGCAGCGCCTGTTCGCCCGCCAGACGGAGGTAGTGGGTTTCCCTGCGGGTGTCGCCCGCCTGCGACCAGTGCTCGGCAAGCTGGGTGACAAAGTCGTGGCTGCTGGGATAGACGGCCTCCACAGCCTCCGCGACTTCACGGTGCAGGGCCGGAAGCTGCGGCGGTTCAATCGTCGCCAGCATCGCCTCGCGTAATTTGTCGTGGGCAAAGTGCCAGTTGCCATCGACCACGCTGAGCACCGCCGCGTTGCCGCAGAGGATCAGCCAGTTATCTAACGAATCCATCTGCGCGAGGGGAGGAGATGCCGTTTGCTGCTGCCAGAGCTTTTGCAGGATGTTGAGGTCGAGATGGCGGCCTGCGATGGCGGCGCGCTGAAGCATGGGGCGGGTTTCATCGGGCAGGCGTGCCAGCCGCCGCGCGAGTACGGTTTGCACGCCGCCTGTGAAGACGCTGTCGGGCAGGGTGGCGCGCCCGATGTCTTCGAGGCGTCCGGCTTCTTCGGCCAGCGCGCGCACGACTTCCACGAGAAAGAAGACGTTGCCTTCTGTTTCGCGCTGAAGCAGTTCGACGACATGCGGCTCACGCCCGACATCGCCGAGCATGGAATAACTGAGCGCTTCGATGCTGGCAAGGTCAAGGCGTTCGAGGCGCAGCGCACGCATTCCGGGCAGTTCGTCGGGCAGGGCGGGGCGTTCGTCGTGGCGGTAGCTGCCGACCATACACAGCGGCAGTTCGCCCACCACCGCTGCCAGCGCCTTGATGATGGCCAGGCTCTCGTTGGCCCACTGCAAGTCTTCCAGCAGCAGCAGTACGGGCTGTGTCTGTGCGCGCAGCAGATTGAGCACGACAGTTTGCAGACGGTCATGGTGCGCCTTGCCTTCCAGACGAGGGACAGGGGCGATGGCACGATCCAGCAGCGTGGGCAGGTCGGGAATGATGTCCAGCAGCACGCCCGCATCGGCGTCGTTGACTTCGGCGGAGAGCACCAGCCGCCGCAGCGCATCACGCCAGACATCGTAGGGGACGCCGCTGTCGGCAACCGCCTGCCCGCGCAGCACGAAGATGCCGTTGACCAATGCCTGCGTGCGCAGTTCGTCCAGCAGACGTGATTTGCCGACGCCGCTTTCGCCACCGATCAGCCAGGCGCTGCCTTTGCTGGCGGTGAGGATGTGCTGAAGCGCGCCGTTGAGCAGGGCCAGTTCCGCGTCACGGCCCACGAACTGCGCGGCTTGCAGGAAACTTTCGCGCACGTCGATGCTTTCCAGGTGAACATCGTCGGCGCTGAGGGCGTTAAAAGCGCGCAGCACTTCGGCGGCGTCCTGATAACGGTCACGCGGCTGTTTGGCGAGGAGCCTGCCGATGATTGGCCCGACACGCGCGTCAAGCGGCGACAGGTCGGGGGCGGTTTGCAGCGTGTCGTTGAGCAGTTCGGTGTGGTCTTTGGTGTTAAAGGGATGTTTGCCAGCAAACATCTCGTAGGCGATGATGCCCACCGCGTATAAATCGGAGGCGCGGCTGACGGGTTCGCCAACGAGGATTTCCGGCGCAAGGTATGCCAGCGTTCCGGCGATGCGGTCTGAATCGGGGCTTTGTTCGTGAGCGATGGCTAGGCCGAAGTCCAGGACTTTCACCAGATGGTTATCCAACACCTGGACGTTGTCTGGTTTCAGATCACGGTGAATGATGCCGCGCCGATGGAGATAGACCAGCGCTTGTAACATCTGGCGCAGCAGGTGCAGCCGCGCCTCGAAGTCTGCCTCAACGGCGACCTCCAGAATGGTGCGGGCTTCTTCCAGCAAGTCCATTGTGAAGTACGGCTGGCGGTTGGTGTCGAAGCCGTAGTCGAGCACGCTGATGATGTTGGGATGACGGAGCGAGGCGAGGGTGCGGAATTCCTGCGCCAGCGCCAGCCGGAAGTCCAGCGTGTCGCTTTGTGAGGCGAAGCGCAGCGTTGTGCCGGAGACAGTCACGCGTTTGAGCGCGACATGTTTGCCTGTCAGGCGGTCCAGCGCGCGCGACACGTCGCCCATGCCGCCCGTCCCGATGAGGTGGGTGATTTCGTAGCGCTTGCCGATGGTTTCTCGATTGGACATCACTCATGTTCCCACTGCTCATGACTTATGAGCGCCAGTCCGTACACAGGTGTCGATGACCCGTTCACTCGTGCGATTGATGGACAAGTCTTACAACATCGGCCCCTATTATAACGTTGGGCAGACGAATATGACAGTTTGACAGCGCAAGGGAAGTGGTGAGAGTCAAGGTGACGTGGACGTTCTGTATTTGACAGGCTGCGTGCATCGGCTAGAATGTTAGAGGGCACGAAGTACTTTGGTAACCTTCCCAATGTGTGTAATGTTTCTTAAAATAACAGAGAAATATAGCTATAAGAAAGCGATTTTGGTTCTATGTTAGAAATCGCCCGTACCCCTAATTATAAGATTTACTGGCAAGATGCTGAGCGAACAATTGTCGTGCTGGAAGTATTCAATCGCTGGACGTGGGATGAAGCGTATCACGCTGTCAAAATGATTTCTGACAGCAATGCCCTTGTTTCCCACGAGACCTACTCTATCTTCTGGTTTCGCTATGACGTGTCCCAACTTCCCGGCGGCCTGGCTCTGCCCAAACTGCGGGAGTTAATGACCATGCAGCGCCCCAATGAACGCCTCGTGCTGTTTGTGATGGTCAATCCTCTGCTCAAAACCATGTTGGAACTGGCAAGCAGATTGTACGGACTTCAGGAACACATGAAAAAGTATCGCTTTGTGACTTCGTTTGAACATGCGACGAAGGTTATCACGCGCGATAAACAGACGACGAGCATTTCCTAGTTTCAGGCAACAGGCGACAACCGCAACCGCGAGCCAATCACTTCTTGTCGTTGGGGAGCGGCGGCACAGGAGGACGGCGCAGCTTGCCTGTATCCCCACGCCCCGGCGTGAGCGGATTACGGGGCAGGACGATGCCCGTTTCCTGCGTTTTGGTTTTGGGTGGCGTCAGGCTCCCCGTTTCGGGCAGCACGCGCGGACGATCTGGCTGCACGGCGGCAACGGTGTTGGTGGCGCGCTTGACTTCCGCTGCGGGTGCGGCGGGTGCGGCGGGCGGCTGTGGGGCAGGGGGCAGGTCAGCCAGCGCTTTACCTTGGGCGTTGACGATTGGCTCCATGCCGTTGGGCGGTGTGTCCTGTGCGCCGAAGAAGATGGGACGGTCAAAGGTGCGCAGCACCAGCAAACGCACGGGTGAACTGATCAGGCGTTGAAGCAGCGTCACCAGTTCGGCACGCAGGGCCTGATATTCGGCGCGTGGCAAATCCCCGGCTTCCAATTCTTCCAGCAGAATATCGATCAGCCCACGCAGTTCGGCCTCAGAAACCACCTGCATCTGGCGCGCGGCAAGGTAAGGCAGCACGAAACCCGCCATCTTCTGCATGAGGATGTTGCACTCCCCGATGGCGATGACAACAGCAGGCATATCGCTGTCGATGTACTGCATGTCGAGACGCGCGTAAGACGGGAACAGACGCCGCGCCAACAGGCTGTAGACGCGGGCGACACCGCTGACCCAGTTTTGAGTCTGTACGAGCGCGGGGCTGCCTGCCATGCCCACGACTTCGCAAACCAGCAGCAGCACGCCATCGTTTGCCAGACGACGGCACATGCGCTCCGTGCGTTCTTCGGGGGTGCTGCCCAAAGAGACAGACGTGCCCAGAAGCTGAGGCGTGTACTGTTTAACGAGGCTGAGAATAATCCGTTCTAAACGGGCGTCCACGAGTATTTTTCCTGCACAATTAATGTAACCACAAATTATTATAGCACACTATAGTTTGTGGCGAGTTTGGTTGTGGTTTCAGAAGGTGATTGATTATATAGATGTGCAAAAATGAGGGAAATCGCAACTGATTTCTGCGCCGTTTTCTTTATAATTAGTCATATTACCTGTGTTTTTACACATCAGAAACGGAACCTTATGCGAACTATCACGTTCTGGGATCGCCTGCGCTATATCTTTGATAACACCATGTCCAGAGGAGTGATCGCGTTAATCGGCTGGCTGGCGATTGCCTCCATCGTCCTGATTGCTGTGGCCTCTATCGCGGTTTCGCTCAGCGGCAATGTACCGCTGCACGACGACGGCAGGCCGTACAACGTGTTTGAAGTCGGCTGGATCAGCCTGATGCACACGATGGACGCGGGGGCGATTGGCGGGCAGTCCCTGGACAGCGGCCCCACGCTTTTAGTGCCGATGATGCTGGCGACTATCGGCGGTATCTTCATCTTTAGTACGCTGATTGGTGTGCTGAACAGCGCGATTGAAGCCAAGCTGGACGAGCTGCGCAAGGGGCGCTCGTTTGTCGTGGAGCATGACCATATCGTGATTCTGGGCTGGTCGTCGCAAATTTACTCGATTATCAGCGAACTGGTGATAGCCAACAGCAGCCAGCATAAGTCGTGTATCGTGATTCTGGCGGAAAAAGATAAGGTGGAGATGGAGGACGAAATCCGCGACAGGGTGGGCGACACGGGACGCACGCGCATCGTGTGCCGCACGGGCAGCCCGATTGACATCAGCGACTTGCAGATTGTGAACCCGGATGGCTCGCGCGCGATTATCATCCTGCCGGGAGAGGTGGATAACCCCGACTCGCACGTCATCAAAACGATTCTGGCGCTGTGCAATAACCCGCAGCGCCGCCCACAGCCGTATCACATCATCTCGGAAATTCGCGCGCCGGAAAATCTGGAAGTCGCGCAGATGGTGGGCAAGCAGGAAGCGCAGTTGATTCTGGCGAGCGAGTTCATTTCGCGCATCGCCGTGCAGACCTGCCGCCAGTCCGGGCTGTCGGTGGTGTATACCGAACTGCTGGATTTCGGCGGCGACGAGATTTACTTCCGCAGCGAGCCGTCGCTGGCGGGCAAAACCTTTGGTGAGGCGCTGTTCGCCTACGAAGACAGCACATTAATCGGCCTTAAACGCGATGGACAAGTGCTGATTAACCCGGCGATGGATACGACAGTGAATGCCAACGATAGTCTGGTGGTGATTGCCGAGGATGACAGCGCGATACATCTTTCCGGCAAGACGGCGTACAACATCGACAAGCAGGCAATCCGGGAGAAACATGCTACGCTGGCGGCACCGGAACGGACGCTGATTCTGGGCTGGAACGAGCGCGGCGTGCAGATTGTCAACGAACTGCGGTCTTACGTGGCGGCGGGTTCTGAGGCGCTGATTGTCGCCAGCGATGCGACGATTGCCGAGCAGATTCGTAACGACTGCCCGACGGACGAAACGCTGCGCGTGCGCTTTCAGCAGGGGAACACTACCGAGCGCCGCCTGCTCAACGAACTGAACCTGCCGGACTACCGCAACGTGATTATCCTGAGTCCGATGGAAGACCCGCAGGAAGCCGACGCACAGACGTTGATTACACTGCTGCACCTGCGCGACATCCGTGAGAAACACAGCCTGGTGCTGCCGATTGTCAGCGAAATGCTGGACCTGCGCAACCGCGAACTGGCGAAGGTGACGCACGCCGATGACTTCATCGTCAGCGATAAGCTCATCAGCCTGATGCTGTCACAGGTTGCGGAAAACCGGGACCTGCTGGCGGTGTTCACCGACCTGTTTGACCCTGACGGCGCGGAGATTTATCTTAAGCCCGTTGGGGATTACGTGGCGCTGGAGACTCCGGTGAACTTCTACACGGTGACGGAAGCCGCGCGCCAACGCAGCGAAGTGGTGATTGGCTATCGTCTGGAACGTGATGCGTCGGCGGCTGACAAACAGTACGGCGTGAAGATTAATCCGCAGAAATCGAACACCGTGAGCTTCACCGCAGGCGATAAGGTGATTGTGCTGGCGGAGAGTTAGGCACAGCGAAGTTGTAGGGGCAAGATACGTCTTGCCCTTCATCAGTTCACGTTACAGGCAGCAGCCCGCTTGCCGCCTGCCACAGCAGCGACAGCCCGAACAAGGCCATGACTACCGCGCTGAACAGCACGGGCGGCGGGTGATGTGGGGATTGAGGGTGCCAACGCGCGAAAATCAGCACCATCACGGCCAGCAGCGCGATGAATACGCCGTAAAAGCTGAGCAGGAAGGCGATGGCGTGCAGCGGCGAGGTGTTGAGCGCCTGTATCAGCAGCGGGCCGTTAATCAGTGACCAGAACAGATACGGGCCGGGGCTGAGGAAGTTCATCATCACGGCGCGCGGCAGTTGCCCGCCGTTTGCGCCGCCTCGCTGTCCCCGGCGCTGATAGTATCGCCTCTGCGCCAGCCCTGATAGGTGCCCCACGCCAGATACCGCCGACAATACCGACGAACTGAATGAGGGTGATGAACTGCGGCGGAAGCTGGCCCGGCAGAAAGACGCAGACGATGATGATCGGGATGTCCGTCAGCAGCGGCGAAAAGATGGCGAGGAGGGTGCGCACTTCGCAGCCGAGGGTGAGCGCGCTGCTGAGAAGCAGGGCCTGCAAAGTGCAGCGTTATGCGCTGAAGCCGATACTGGTGCCGCGCACGATGATTGCAGCATCAGACCATCATCTGATTGATTTGCCTATGGCGAGTGTGGTGTAGCTTTTGATCAGGTCGGCGGTCATGCAGGAATGCACAGGCAGCACCATCACCCAGACTGCCGAGCGCAGTACGCTCAAAGGTTTCGTCGTCTGCCTGGATGACGCCGTGCTCCTGTGACAGCGATTTGACGTAGCTGCCTTCGAGCACTGGCCCCCAGCCGTCGCCTTCGGGCAGGGCGATCATGCCGAGGCTTGCGCTCGTGCCGATCTACAAATAGGTCCTTCGAGAGGTGAACGCCGCCGCCGTGAATGACGATTTCCCTGCGCTGGGCGTTTTTGGCGACGACAGGGCAGGCCAGCGCGACACCAGCGACATCTTCCCATACACGAGCCGATGATGACCTGCATCACATCGTAGTAGACAAAGTTGCCGGGGCGAATCTCGCTGACCGCGCTGAGGTCTTCCACGACGGAGCAGCAGGGCGTATCGCCAATGGAGAGTTCCAGATCGACGCCCAGCGCCTGGCGCAGCGCTTGAAAACGGCTGACGGTTAAGTCGTAGAGGGCTTGCAGTTCCTCGTGCGAGCGTGCGGCGTAGCTGTCGCCGGAGTGCGTCAGCATCCCCTTTGAGCGTCAGCAGCGGCACGGCCTGAATGCACAGCGGCAGGTGCTTTGGCGTCGTCCACTGCGTCCCAGGCGATGCCCGTGCGGTGATAGCCCGCGTCCACGTCGGACAGATGTCCACTGGATAGCGCAGACCTGCTGGCAAGGAAGGCCACCGTTTCCTGCGACTCGACGATCAACCCCAGCCGAATCTCTTTGGCGAGGCGGTTGATGACCTCAATCTCGCGCCAGTTGACGGGGAAGGCGACGGTGATGTCCGTCCAGCCATGTGTCGCGAAGTATTCCGCCATCTTCACGGAGGACACCGTAATCTGCGTGATGCCCAGTTCGTGACACCAGCCGCCCACCTGCGCCGACTGGTGCGTCTTGAAATGCAGGCGCAGCCGTACCTGATCCTACGCCTTGTGAACCATGCGCGCGATGTTCTGGCGGCGATCTTCGTCCAGCAGCAGCGTCTGGGCGCGTGATGCTGCTCAGGAGGCGGCTTTCTGTAGCTCTGTCCACAGCTTTTCCTCAATTTCCACTAAGCCTGTGCGGGTGATTTCGTCGAGAAAACGGTTGCCACGTTCGCCGGGAATCAGGATTTCGTCTACGCCGGGGAGTTTCTTGCTGGCTTTGGCACGCTGAAGCAGGGCATCGACCCGTTCGCGGAAGGACGCGCTATCGGTGAGCAGTTCGGGGTCAATGACAAAGACCAGATTGCCCCAGTCGTCCTTTTTGCCGTCGGCGTTGTGCTTGGTTTCCACCAGTTCGTGCGTCAGGATTTCGACAATCAGCGAGAGTGCTGCGCCTTTGTAGCCGCCGAAGGTGCGGATCGCGCCGCCCAACGCTGCCGCCGGGTCTGTCGTGGCGCTGCCCTGCGCGTCGTAGGCCACATCAGCGGGGATGGCACGCCCCGCCGTTTTGGCTTCGACCAGCCCGAACCAGGCAATGGCGGAGGTTGCCATATCAAAGACAAGCGGCGCGCCGTTAGTGGGGAGACCAATGGCCAGCGGGTTGGTGCCGAACAGCGGTTGATACGAGCCGTGCATGGCGACGTATTCGGCAGAGCCGGAAAAGATGAAGCCGATGAAGCCTTCCTGTGCAATCCAGTTGGCGTAGTAACCGATGGCTCCGGTTGAGCTTTTGGTGTTGTGCGTGCCGATGATGCCGAAGCCGTGTTCACGGGTTTTGGTCAGCGCCAGTTGGACGGCGTGTTTCATGGCCACCATACCGGAATTGCGTCCGCCATCCAGCAGGGCAGAGAGCTTGGTTTCCTTGACGGTCTTGATGGGCTGCGCCTCTTTGCTGCGCGGCATCCCGGCGCCGATGAGCTTGACGACGCCCTGATTGTTGCCGCGAAGCTGGGCGTACATCAAGACATCGAGAATGGTCTGGGCCTCGTCCGGGGGGTAGCCGCTGCGCGCGAGAACCGCTAACGTCGTCTGTTTAAGTTCATTTAAAGGGACTTTCATAAAGTTTCCTGAGTTGGTTGGCTGGGAGCGCTAATCTTACTACGCGGCGGATAGGAGCACAACCAAAGTGGTATGGCAGGGCGTGGTGAGATTCAGGGTTACATGGATGTTCAATTGAACGTCCCTACAAGAAAAATACCCGCGACACTTCCCACTCCCTGGTATGGCCGGGCATGGGAATTACCACTAATTTCTATGTTTTGCAGATAAAGGTCTATTACCGATAACGGGTTACCTCTGCGGCCTATCGAAGTATGTCGAAGGGCTGTGGATGTGGGCTGTGCTCAGGTAGAGGACAATAGACACTGGATTTGTATGAGTTTATGCACTACAGCCATATAATTTACATTTTTTATAATAATGAATAGTTCATAACTGACCCTATAGAAATATAAAACGGGAGGGCACCACCAGCGGAATGGTGGGGGTACCCTCAAAGGCTCAATATGACTGCTTTTTAGCGTCTTCCCACATGTTACGCAGTTGGTCGGTGCTGTAATCGGATAGTGTTTTGCCCTCGGCGGCAATCATTTTTCGCAAGTGTTGTAATCGCTGCTGAAAACGATCAGTGGAAGCGCTGAGAGCGGCTTCGGGGTCTTCAATGCCCAGCCAGCGCATCCAGTTCAACACAGCAAACAACACATCACCCGCTTCCTCGAAGCGCCGCTGCGGGTTTTCGGCCCGCTTGAGTTCTTCCAGTTCTTCGAGGATATCACGCAGCCCATCATCCGGGGTTTGAAAATCCAGATTTGTAAGCTTTGTAATATTAATAATGTATTGAAATATTTCTGATATGGATTTAGGTTTTTCGTTAGACATAGGTTATGGCTTTACTTTTTTGATATTCCGCACAAAATGAAGTTATAGCTATATGAATAGGAGCATGGTAATGCTGTCGCCGTACACACTTGATCAGTTCCTAGAGTTGCCCACAGAAAGAATTAATGAGTTAATTTATCCACAAGGAATGAGCATCTCGCTGCTGTTGAATGGGACGCGCCGCTTATATTTTGCCAATAATATGGATAAGCCGCCGACGGACATCAGCTATATGGCTGACCAGTTGGAGTTTATCCTGACGAATATGGCGCGGCTGCTGGCAATGCTTGCTGAACACGGCATCACCCATGTTTTCCTGCCATCTTACTCTGAAGCACAGGAAGCGCGCCACCCTGAAATTCGTAAGTACCTGCTGAAAGGTCTGCAAGCGCTGACCACGCATCCTGATCTGGTGCAGGTATACCAGCAGTACAACTACGGTGTGCGTTTTTACGGCGACCCCTCGGCACTGCCGTCTGAAGTATCGAAGACGCTGACGGCCCCGCCGCGCTATACCAAGACTCCTGAACACTTCATTTATTATGGTGTGGATTCGGGCAATCCGCACGATTACATCTTCCAGCTTAGCTACGCCTTCAGCCGCAAGGTGGGACGTGCGCCGAAAGTGCAGGAGATGCGCGAAATCTACTACGGCGATGCTAACCTGCGCCCGCTGGATATTCTGGTGGCGTTCAATCGTATCTATGCGCGGCTGGGCATTCCGCCGCTGCTGGATGGCAATGACCGGATTTACGCGACAGTGGTCAGCCCGCTGGAACTGACGCAAACCGCACTGCGCGGCATTCTGCATGACCGCCTGTATAATACCCACAACGTGGGGCGCGATTATCTTGACCTCAGCCCGGAACAGTTGGAACGTTTGAAGGCGTTCTACTCCGTCAACCGTGACACCGTGATGGGGCTGCTGCAATCCTACGAAGGCTTGACCTTCCCGCTGCCCGCGCCGAACTGGCCCGCCGCGATGGGCCGCCGCCGCCTATAATTTCCACGCGGTCATCGTGAGCACTATTCGCAGGGGCATGACAGGTTCATGCCCTTGTGTTTTCCATCCATGACAGCCTGCAACATTTGAGGCGTGGCGTAAAGGACTGGCAATCGAAAAGGTTCATGCCCTTGTGTTTTCCATCCATGACAGCCTGCAACCCCCACGCGTACAAAACGTAATACAATCAATGTGTAACGATGAGGACTCACCCATGTTGCAGAACTTACATTTTCGCCAGCGCGCGGTGCTGCTGCTGCCCATCGCGGCGTTGATTGTCTTTGTGCTGTGGAACACGCCGCAGCTCAGCGGCTTACTTTATCCTTTTCGCCTGTTCGTGACTTACGTTCACGAAGCGGGACACGGCACGATGGCGCTGCTGACCGGCGGGCGGCTGCTGGGCTTTGTGGTGTACGCCGACGGCAGCGGCGTGGCGACGACGGCGGGCGGCGCGCGTGCGCTGATTCTGCCAGCGGGGTATCTGGGGGCGGCGCTGTTCGGGGCGCTGCTATTTTTCAGGCGGTTTCCCTACAGCCGCTATCTCTGGCGGGCTGGGCGTGCTGCTGATTATCTTCACAGTACCGTTTGGTTTGGGCAGCATCACGGCGATTCTGGTGCGGGCATCCTGTTTGGCGCGGCGCTGCTGGCGCTGGCGAAGTTCGCCAATCATACGGTGAACCTGATCGTGCTGGATGTGCTGGCGATTCCTTTACCGGACTGAACGCGGTGCTTGACCTGTGGTATCTCACGCAGTATTCGACGCGCGGCTTGGCGATTTGCACAACGACGGCGGCGTCTGCGCGGGAAATCGTGCCGCTGACGCCGGGCTGGTTGTGGGCAGGCTTGTGGGCGCTGCTGGCGGTGGCTATGCTGGCGGCGGCGGTGTGGTTCAGCGTGGTGCATCCGCTGGTGGGCAGGATGAAGAGGAAGCTCCCAAAGGCTGAGGGCCTGGCTGTTCGAGGAAAATCGTTAGGCTCACGTTCAAAACGAGTGAATTGTAAGGACGTTCAGTTAAACGTCCCCTACACGAAAAATATCCGCGAAACTCCCCACTCGCCGCACGGGACTCATCTTGACAGAAGTCATCTTTCCTGACAAGCTATTGGCGAATTTAGCGGAGAGATTGATGATGACGTTCGGAAAACCAGGGCGTCCCCCTGAAGACCGCCTCACGCGTCAGTGCGAGATTTACGAGGCGGTGACGCCGCTGCTGTTAACGCTGGGCGTGCGGCAGCTTTCGATGCAGCAGGCGGCAAAGGCGGCGTGCCTGAGCCTCGGCAGTTTGTGCCAGTACTTCCCAACTAAACGTGAATTGGCGCTGTACGGTTTGGATATAACCGCGCAGACGCGGCTGTGCGACGAATACCATGAACGGATTCGCAGCGTGCGGGCGCTGGGCGTGCGGGGATATAGCGACTGCTACGTTGAACACAGCGTGCGCATGATGGGCTTTATGCGCCCGGCGGTTCAGGCGGCGCTGGATTTGAGGGCAAACAATTTTCGTGCCGCGCTGGATTCGGGACTCAATGCGCATATCGCGGAACTGCTGGACGCGCTGCGGCTGCTTAGCCCACAAGCGGACGAGGAGAGCCTTGAAGGGCTGGCGCGCGGCGTGCGGCGCGTGATGTACGGCGCGTTGTTTGATCGCATCTTTGACCCGGATGAATTACAGGAGCAACTGCGCGCACTGCTGGCAGGTTATCTCAGCCACGTCGAACAGCTTCAGCCAGCGACTATCGGCTGAGGTCTGCTGTTTAGCGCCAAGCCAACGTCCCTGTTCCCATACTCTTGTTGATAGCTCTATAAAAGGAACTCATTATGTCCGCCAACCCGCACGCGCAGTTGATCGAACAGTTTTACAGCAGTTTCCAGCGCAAGGACTATGCCGCGATGATCGCCTGCTATCACGCGGAGGTGCAGTTCTCCGACCCGGTGTTTACCGATCTGCGCGGCAAGCAGGCGAAGGCGATGTGGCATATGCTGGTCGAGCGTGGCAAAGACCTGACGCTGGAGTTCAGCGGTGTCAGCGCGGACGGCAGCAGCGGCAAAGCCCACTGGGAAGCGAAATACACCTTCAACACGGGGCGCAAGGTGCTCAACATCATCGACGCTACATTTGAATTCCGCGACGGCAAAATTATCCGTCACCGCGACAGCTTCGACCTGTGGCGCTGGACACGCATGGCGCTGGGCACCACGGGCGTGCTGCTCGGCTGGAGTCCCATCGTGCAGAACAAGGTGCGCGTGACGGGCCGCGCCGGGCTGGACGCCTTTATCGCCAAGCATCCAGAGTATCAGTAAGCGCTCAAGCATCGCTGCCCATATATCTAGCTGGCAAGACGCTGTGCTGAGTACGACGATATAAGAGCGCCTGATGACAGAGAACATTT
This sequence comes from Anaerolineae bacterium, assembly GCA_046328675.1. GTDB lineage: Bacteria > Chloroflexota > Anaerolineae > Aggregatilineales > Phototrophicaceae > JACAER01. The sequence goes on along the minus strand of JAXLWC010000050.1, from coordinate 13,578 downwards.
GAACCACCGAGACACCGAGAGCACCGAGAAACGAAGCAGTTTTTCATCTCTGTGGGTGGCCCATTCGCATGGATTTGTCAGCCAGGCACATAAACAGGATTGAGTGTGTTTGCTGGTGCCGTCCAATGCGGAGTGTTCAACAACGTCAAAGCCTGTGCCCAGATCAAAGCCCCAGGAATGCCCAACGCCGTGATACCATACACTGAGACTTCCCACCCCTCAACGGTGCGCGGGAAGTCCTGTGCATGAACGGGGATGTGCCTACTCCGCCTTTTGTGCCCAATAGCTGGCGGCGTGGTACATGGACTCGAAGGTTCCGGCGTCGCTCCAGAAGCCGTCGAGTTCGCTCCAGCGCAGTTTGCCCTGCCTGAGATAGAAGTTGTTGACCTGGGTGATTTCCAGTTCGCCGCGTCCCGCGTAGCCGGGGTCACACTCGCGGATGAAGTCGAAGACTTTGTTATCGTAGATGTAGAGTCCGGTGACGGCGAAGTGTGATTTGGGCTGTTTGGGCTTTTCTTCGATGCCGATGATTTTCGCCATGTCGTGCGCGTCAAACTCGGCGACACCGAAGCGTTCCGGGTCGCTGACTTTCTTGAGGAAAATCATACCCCCTTCGCGGAAGCTCTGCACCGCGCCGCCGATATTGGCGTCGGTGGTGTTGTCGCCCAGAATCACGGCAATCGGTTCACCATCGGCAAAGTCTTCGGCCAGCGCCAGCGCATCGGCAATCCCACCGTCGGGCTTCTCCTGATAAGCATATTCCAGATGCCGGAGTCCCAACTCCTTGCCGTTTTTGAGCACGCCGAGGAAGTGGCCCACATGCGGGCCGCTGGTGACAATCAGCGCGTCGGTGATGCCCGCTTTTACCAGCGTGGCAATCGGATAAAAAATCATCGGCTTGTCGTAAATCGGCAGCAGATGTTTGTTGGTGACATAAGTCAATGGATAGAGGCGCGTGCCTAAGCCGCCTGCCAGAATTACACCCTTCATCAGAGCCGTCCTTTGTCGTTAGAGGTAAGTCAGGAAAAAGGCAATTGTACGCGACATCGCCACTTCAAACGATGGTGAGGCGATATTGTGCCCGCCCGTGTCGTATTCATAGTATTCGTAGGTGAAGCCGCCTTCCTGCAACACTGCCGCCAGATCACGCGAATAGGCAATGGTCACCGTGTCGTCATCGACGGCGTGGTGAAGCTGGAGCGGGCTTTGCAGATATTCGATATTTTCCGTGAGCGACACCGCCTGCCAGTAGGGCACCGACAAATCGGGCGTGCCGTAGGTGTTGAGGATTTCGCGGCGGCGGTTGACACCGGGCGAACTCTGCGGCGAGGGCACAAAGCTGGTGTCGGTGATGCCGTAGTTCACGAAGTCATCGTAGCTGTAGACCGCGCCTGCCCAGATGACGCCTGCCCGAATATCGGAGGTGACCTCCATCGCGCGCAGCACCAGATTGCCGGACATGCTGTGCCCCCACATGCCAATGCCATCGGGGTCGATGATCTCCATACGCTGCAAACTGCGCAGCGCATTAATGGCGTCGATGGTGTACGCCGGGGAATAATACGATCCCTGCGGCTCGCCTTCCGAGTTGCCGTGTCCGCGCATGTCGATTTTGAAGACGACAAAGCCCGCCTGCGCCAGCGCATCGACATAAGCCACGTAGCGCTCAGTGGTGACGTAGCTGTCGGGCGGGATGTAACCGTGATTAAAGACAATCGCCTTGAAGCCGCCTTCAGGCACATCGCCAAAGGGAATGGTCAGCAGGCCGTAGATTTTGTAGCCTTCGGAGATGTAGCTGGCGATGTAACGGCTGTAGTTCGCGCCGTTTTCCAGCGCTTCTTCGATGAGGATGTCGCTGCCTTCAATATCCATTTCGCGCAGCGCGGCAATCGTGAGTTCGTTGCCGACAGGAAAGGGCGTGGCTTCCGCTGTAGCTTCGGGCGTGGCTTCGGGTGTAGCGTCCTGCGCCGCCGCGACAGTGAGGCTTAAAAGCGCCAGTGTAAGCAGCGCCAGCAGCAGGACGAGTTTTCGGGTACGAGGCGGTTCCGTCATGGGTAAACTCCCAATACAATGACAACAGTCAGCGAAAAACTGTAGCACAGCGCCGGGCGTGTGACCAGAGACCATGCCGCAGCGTAGGGCAGTCGTAGACTTCACATCACATGGGTTTCCGCTATAATGCCTCACCGAAAACAGCAAACAGCGATTAGCGATTAGCGATTAGCCAATGCAAAGACAGCAAAGTCACCTTTGAAGTGACAGATGCGCCAAGGCTAACCGCTAGCAGCGAACAGCTTTTCGAGGTATCTATGCGTATTCCTGCCTGGTTATTTGTCGTCGGGGCGATGGTATTCGTCGCCATGACCGGCGTGTGTGCCTTTGTTTCGTTCGGTGTCGCGCGTGAAGCGGCCATTCAGTTGGGAGTTCTGGCGTAGAGGTGCTGTCCGTTGCCCAACTGGTGCAGACCAGCGTGGCACAGGTTCCACCCACCAACACGCCCGTGCCTACCCAGTCGCCAACGCCCACGCCGACCTTGCAGCCGGGAGAGACGCCGCAGCCGACGCAGGCTGGCCCGACGCCCACCGATGACCCATTAGCGGGTATCGAGCGCCGCACGACCCGCGCGCCATCAACATTGTGCTGTTCGGCATCGACCAACGCACCGCCCTGAACGAAGTCAGCAACAACACGGATACGATCATCATCGTTCACATTGACCCGGCGCGGCGCACAATGGGCGTGCTCAACGTGCCGCGTGACCTGTGGGTGAACATCCCCAGCTTCACCACAGCGCGCATCAACACCGCGTACACGCTGGGCGAAGGCGCGGATTATCCGGGCGGCGGCGGCGCGCTGGCGCTGGAAACCATCTCGCAGAACATCGGCGTCAATGCTGATCTCTACGTGCTGATCAATTTTCAGGTGTTCACGACTGTCGTCGATACTCTGGCACCCGGCGGCGTGGAAATCTGCGTGGATGAAACGATTGACGACCCGTATTATCCCGACGCGGGCAACGGCTTCATTCACGTCCACTTTGACCCCGGCTGCCAGCGTCTGAATTCGGAACATTTGCTGCAATACGCGCGCACGCGGCACACCGCCAACAGCGACTTTGACCGCGCCCGCCGCCAGCAGCAGGTGCTGCAAGCTGCGCGCGAGGAATTCCTGAGCGCGGGCGGCGTCGCCAACTTCATCACGCAGATTCCGACGCTGTGGAACAGCCTGACAGGCAGCTTCCACACCAATATGTCGATGGAGCAGATGATTCAGATCGCGCTGCTGGTGCAGGACATCCCGCGCGAGAACATCCGCTTCGGCGCGATTGACGAGCACGCGACGACGCCGGGTACGTCTGCCGATGGCACGCAGCAGATTCTGATTCCGGTGCAGTCGGCAATGCACGGTGATTCAGGAGACGTTTAACCCGCAGCCGGAACTGACCGTCGAGGATTTGCACACGCGCGCCGACGCCGAAGCTGCCAGCATTGTCGTGTTCAACAACGCCAACATCAGCGGCTTTGCGGGACAAATCCGCGAATGGCTGCTGAGCCGGGGCGTGCGCGTGACCGATGTCGGCAACATGCCCAACCCGGACAGCGCAAACACCACGATTCGCGTGTACACAGGCAAGACGTGGACGGCGCGTTATCTGGCGTCGCTGATGGGCTTGAGCGAAGACCGCATCATCACGGCCACGCCGGATGGACTGACGACGGCGGACATCCTGATTTCGGTGGGGCCGGACGCGCAAGCTCTGCTGACCAGCGGGGGATAGCGATTAGCGGTGAGCAGTTAGCAGTTAGGAAAATACAGGGCGTGGCAGAAGTGTCACGCCTTTTTGATTCCCCTGAAATTTGGGGGCTGGCGCGGGGATGCGCTGTGCGACAATCAGGGGAAGGGAGATACGCCATGTACGATGAGAAGCTTGCCCGCGCGCTGAACTTTAGCGAAGCCGAACTCGCCGCCAACCGCGACGGGTATATGACCCTTGAGCAGAAGAATCGTATCCGCGAGGTGGCCGATGAACAGGTGCGGTTTCTGGGCTGTGTCAGCGGACTGCTGCTGGTACTGAGCGTGTTTGTGCTGCCTATCGTGCTGGTGACCAATGGGTGCGCGCTGGCTTTTGGAGTGGGTGTGGTGCTGACTACGGCGGCTGTGGGGCGTTTGGCCTATATCCGCTACCACGAACTCAAAGCAGACATGAGCAAGAATGATGTCCTGATGACCGAAGGGCACGTTCGACTGAACCAGTCAAGCGAGCTTGCGGGCGATTCAGGCAGTCTGCGACTCAACGGGCTGAAATTCATGGTGAGCTATCAGACGTTGCAGGCGCTGCGCAACGACGATTATCTGTGTGTTTACTACGCGCCGAACACGAAGCGCATTCTTTCCGCCGAATCGATTCAAGCGCAGGATGAAGCGAGTCCCTTTGATGCGGCGCTGGGGCGTATGCTGCATTTTGACGCGGAGACGTTGCAGGCGAATCGCGGTGGGACGCTGACTGAGGCCCAGCGCGCCGCGTTCTGGCGACAGCAGGCCGTTGAGCTTTGCGGGTTGGGGGCTGTATACGCCGTGACCGCCGCGCTGCTGGTTGCGGCTGCGCTGTGGGTTCTGCACGGCACGGGTGAGCCGCTGGTCGCGCTTACCTGTCTCTCGGTGCCGCTGCTGGTGGGTGCTGGCGGGGCGTTTGAAACCTTCAGGAATTGGAAGGATGCACGCGACGATTTGGGGGATGGCGCGGTGGCCGTGATTGAAGGAACCATACGCCGCCCTTATTTCCACAGCACGCGGCTGCGCGTTGGCGAAACCCTGTTTTATGCAGCGCCCGCCGTGTACCTTACGCTGCGAGACGGCGCGCGCTACCGTGTGTATTACCTGCCGCGCACCAGGCGCATCCTCTCGCTAGAGCGCAGCACGGCATAAACAAGGGCGAGCCGAAGCCCGCCCACTGCTTTTCATGCGGTTTACGAACACAAAGCGCGGATTACGGCGCGACCACGAACCACACATCACCGACGCCCTGCCCGTTAGTATCGCCAGCGGCACGGTCTTCGGCAAAGGTGTACAGCGGCATCCCGTTGTAGGTCACCAGTTGGCGACCATTGTCCAGCACGATGCTGCCGAGTTCGCCGGGGACATCCGCACCTGCGGCCAGACGATCCGCAGCGCCGATGGTGAAGGGCGGCCAGTTGGTGGCGCAGTCACCCGTGCAGTTGCTGACGCCGGCTTCGTCGTTGGTGAACATGTAGAGCGTGCGGCCTGTCGGCGTGACGAGGAAGCTGCCGAGCGCGTCAGTGCTGCTGACGAGGACGGTTTCCGGTACGACGGTGTACCAGACTTCGCCGACGCCTTCACCGAGTGTATCGCCGCGTGCTGCGTCATCTTTCCAGTAGTACAGCGGCCAACCGTTGTAGGTGACTTGCAGCGTGCCATCGGTGCGTTCAGTCGTGCCCAGTTCGCCGGGGAGATTGACGCCCGCGACGACGGCATCCGCGCTGTCCACCAGCAGCGGCGGCCAGTTGGTAGCGCACTGGTCGTAGCAGTTGCTAACGCCGGGAGTGTCGTTGTTGAACTTATAGAGGGTTAAGCCGGAAGGACCCACGAGGATGCTGCCCAGCGCGTCATCCTGTTCGATGTAGACTGTCGCCGGGGGAACGACCCACCACACGCCGCCCACACCTTGCCCGCGTGTGTCGCCGGGCTGGGCGTCGCGGAACCAGTAGTAGAGGGGCATCCCATTGTAGGTGACCTGCATCGTGCCTGTAGTACGTTCGATTACACCGACTTCGCCGGGAAGCCCGTCAGCGACGGACAGTGCATCAGCGTTGGGCACAATGAGCGGATTCCAGCGTTCGGCGCAGGCTTCGTAGCAGTTGGAAGCGTCGAGTGGGTCAACGCTGAACATGTAAAGCGTAAAGCCATCGGGACCCACCAGAACCTGCCCTAACGCCGTCTCACCAAGACTGACGGTGGGACGGGCATCCTGCGCCATTGCCGGGAAAACCAGCAGCAAGAGGCAGGATAACAATATCAACATCCGCAGCTTAAACATAACGTCTCCTTGTAAAAAGGTCAGATTGGCGGGTGCGCACCCTACTATAGTTATCGCTGAGATGTGGCGTTTTGGATTTAGCGGTTGGATGTATCAGTTTTCTAACTTTTACTGATCGCGGCTGTGGATCAGGTTTTGCGGATCACCGTCTGAAGCAGAGCCAATGACTTTACAGATGCTCCCCATGCCTGTTAGACTCATAAGGCGGAGCGAATATTATGCACTGGTTATCTGACGATATTGACATTATGAGGCGGATCGCGGCGCGTGACCAACAGGCGTTCCAGCAGCTTTACCAGCGCTATGGCAAACCTGTGTACAGCCTGGCGTATCGTGTGCTGCAAAACTCGACGCTGGCCGAAGAAGTCACGCAGGATACGTTTCTGAAAATCTGGCAGCAGCGTGCGCATTGGGATTCCGAGAAGGGCAAGCTGCTGAACTGGCTGCTGACGATTACGCAGTTTACGGCAATTGACCGCCTGCGGCAGGAGAAGCGCCAGCCGCAGCTTCATCCTGAGGCGATTGAAGACGCGGACGAAGGGCTGGTGGCGGCACAGGGCGAATTGCAGTGGCAGGATGGCACTGTGCTGCGCGGGTTGATTGCCCAGCTTCCACAGGAACAGGCGGCGCTGATTGATCTGGCGTTTTTTCAGGGGATGACGCACGGCGAAATTGCGGATGCTACCCATTTGCCGCTGGGAACGGTCAAGACACGACTGCGCGGTGGATTGCAGCGTTTACGCGAATTATGGTTGGAAACTGCAAATCAGACATCCAGACGACTGTAATTTGTCGTATGATTCTTTAGGAAGATGGAATGTAGTGTGCAGTATGAGTCCACAAAACGAGCTTCAGACGGTGAATAACTGTGATGACATCCTGGAACTGATTCCAGATTATGCTTTTGGGCTGACCAGCGACGAAGAAACGCGGCTGGTGGAGGCGAATCTTACGTACTGCCCGGAAGCTGAGATTCAGTTGGCCGAGTATCGCAGCCTTCAGGGGGAAATGCGCGGCGATGTACGGCAGATAAACCCGCCAGTGCAGTTGGAGGCGCGGCTGATGGCGGCGATTGCTGCGCCCGCGACTCCTACGCCTAAGGTGACGCCGATGGCTGCCCCTCGGCGCAGGGTTTCGCTGGCGTGGACGGCGGCAGCGGCGGCGCTGATTGTGCTGCTGTTCAGCAACATCTACTGGATGGCGCGTGTGGATGCCTTGAGCCGCCAGCAGGACGAACTGCGGGAACTGCTGGAAACGCCGGGCGTTTCAGTACGGGCGACGCCGGATGTGTCGTTTGTGCTCAGCAGCGTGGCGGATTTGCGCTGGGTGCGTCTGCCACCGTCGCAGGAAGGCACGAACGCATGGGCGGTGCTGATGTGGAACGCGGAGAGCGAAATCGGGCTGCTGTATGTGCAGAATTTCCCACAGCTTGCGGCGGGCAGAACCTATCAGTTATGGCTGACGCGGGGCGAGGAACGGCTGAGCGCGGGCACGTTCGCTGTCGATGAGACGGGTAAGGGCACGCTGCTGTTTACCATTACCGAAGCTATTGACCAGTACACATGGTCACGCATCACGGAAGAACCGGCTAACGGCAGCCCGACGCCAACGGGGCCAGTGCTGGTAAACGGCGAACTATAGAGATTATAAAAACAAGGGGCTAAAACCCCTTGTTCTGTGAATCAGTTTGTTTTTCGGGCGGTGTTATCCGCCCCCGCCATCGCCGCCGCCAGAGCCATCGCCGCCGCCAGAGCCATCGCCACCGCCGGAGTCGTCACCCGGCACGTCATCCGGTGCGCCCTGTCCGCCTGAATCATCCCCCGGTTCAACGGAAGGTTCTTCCGTCGCGATGATCTCAGACGATCTGTCGTCCTCCATCTCATCAACCGCATCATCCAGCGAGAATTCTTCGGTGATCGGTTCAGGCATCCAGTCGTCGGGGAGCGCGTCGTCAAAGGTGTCGTCGTAGACTTCGGCTTCGGCAGGTGTGCCGTCGGCGTTGCCCTCCTCATCCAGCGGAACCGTGGTGAAGTTTCCGGCTTCCACTTCGACGGTTTCGCCATCGGAGGTGATTTCGCCGTGCCCTTCCAGAATGGCAATGTTCAGCCCGTTATCGTTGGTGGAGAAGAAGCCTGTAGACCCCAGACGCACGTCCACTTCATTGATGAGGAAGTTGATTTCGCCCACGCCTTCGGGGGTCTGGATCATAATGCCGTTGTTGGGCGCGGCAGCACAGGGCGGCGCGCTGTCGCCTGTCTGCATCAGGAAGGCCTGCATCGGGCCAAAGGCATCGCCGTCGGCACTGGCGACGACTAAGGTGCTGACATCGCCCGTGACTTGCAGCGTGGTGGCCTGCACCCAGCCGAAACCCTGCGCCTGATCGGGCAGTTCCACGCGCAGCCAACTGCTGTCTTCGAGGCGGCCATTGGCGCTGACGGATGTGCCCGCCGGAATTGTGGTCAGCAGGTTAGCGAGGTTGGTGTTGGGACGGATGTAGACGCTGGTTTGTGCGGTGACGGCGGCGGGCAGTTCAACGGTGGGTGGAACGCGGTTGACGATGCTGACATCGCCGAAGAGGGCCATCGTTACGTTCTGTGAGGTTTGCGGATCAATGCTGGCGCGCACGCGCATCAGCACCACGCCCCACACATCATCCTGCAACTGCATACTGGCGAGCCGCAGCGACTCAATATCGCCGACGTTTTCGATGTCACCGGGGGCGCTGAAAGCAAAGGTTGAGACGCGCCCGACGGCTTCCAGATTGTCGTTGCCGTAACAGGCCTGATCGCGTCCAAGCTGCTGACAGAGGTCGTTTACGTTCTGGATGGTGCTGTTGACAAATGAAGGACAGTCCTGCTGGGCGTGCAGCGCTGTCGTAAAGACCAAGAGTGTCAGCAGAACCGTGACAACAAAACGCGATTTCACCATAAAGAAATGTCTCCTGAAATAGCGGTTAGCTCAATGCCGGAAATGGAACCGCCAAGTGCCAATGAATAGAATCACACCCAAGAACTAGAATACATTTGAACCGCCAAGGTGCCATGTTGAGTATAACGAAGCACACAAAGGTAAGAAAGAACCTTGAACCACCGAGGACACGGAGGACGCCGAGAGCTTACAGCGTTTCACTCGCTTGTGCCAGAGGTTGCATAAAAGGGGCGTGGTGAGATTCAAGGTTACGTGGACGTTCAATTGAACGTTCCTACACGAAAAATATCCGCGAAACTCCCCATTCGCCATAAAAGAAAAGGGCGAACAGAAGTTGTTCGCCCTGATGTGCTTATGACTATGGCCCGACGTAAGTCCAGGTCGCTGTGCCGTCGATGGTTTCACAAGTCGTTGTACTCGACTCATGGTGAATAATGGTGGTCATCGACGTAGGCGAATTGACGGTGGTCTCATAACTGTCGGTGGCTCCGGGGGTGTCGGGCGCGTCCATACTCAGCCCCCACAGGCCGTCACTGCCCAGCGTGTGGGTAGAAGTCCCGACAGCCGTCGTAAAGGTGAACGAGTCAGCGTCAAGTGTAAGGGTACCTCTGCCGAAAATCAAATCCCCGGTAGAAGAGAGATAGTTCGCGTCGAGATTATGGCAAACGCCGTGCGTGCCCGTTACGTCCCAGGTGCCTTCCTGCGGCAGCATGTCGGCATCGGCGGGTGCGCTGTCGTTCCCCTGATCTTCTTCGGGCAGCTCGCCCGTCGCGTTAATCTGGCGAATCTGAGCTTCAGTCAGCCCTTCGGCGATTTCGATGGGACGCGGCAGCAAATCGGTAGGGAGAGTCGCCAGCCCTGCCGCCGGGCCATAACCTGCCAGCGGCGATAAGTCGCCGGATGGACGCAGGTTCTCAATCGATACGGTGGTATAACCGCCTTCAGGGATGATACGCGTTTCGCCGTCGTAGGAGACTTCGCCCTGGCCTTCAAGGATGCAGAAGATCATGGTGCCCGCCGCCTGCTGGATGAAGGCGGTAGACCCCAGGCGAATGTCCACCTCGTTAATCAGCAGATTGATTTCGCCGACGCCTTCAGGAGTCTGGATGAGGATACCGCTGGGGGGAGCCTGCGTGCAGGGCGGCTGATCGGCACCCGTCTCCACGTAGAACGCCTGCATCGGGCCGAAGAAGGGCTGATCGGGTTCGATGACGATCAAATCCTCGACAGCGCCATCCAGTTCCAGCGCGCCCTCCTCGACCCAGCCATAACCGCCATCGGGCAGGCGCAGGCGAATCCACGAGCTGTCCTCCAGGCGTGCGTCGGCGATGACCGTGTCACCGCTGTCGATGGTGGTCACAACGTCGGAGTCTTCGGGGCGGAGGAAGACCTCTGTGTCGTCTTCAGCGGTGGCGGGAATATCGACTGTGGAACGGCCCACGTTCGCCAGCACCACATCGCCAAAGAGCAGAATGGTGGCGTTTTCCGACGCAGAGTCGGCGATATTGGCGCGCACCTGCAACAGCGCAATGCCCCAGACATCGTCCGTCAGGCTGAGGCTGGCAAGGCGCAGCGTTTCGATGTTGGCGACATCAGCAAGATCGCCCGGCTGGCTGAATTCCAGATCGCTGCTGCGGCCACTGGCTTCAATCGATGTGCTGCCGTAACACGCCTGGTCACGCCCGGTTTCACTGCAAATATCGTTGACCGAGTTAAGCGTCTGCTGGACAAACGCCGGACAATCCTCCTGCGCGGATACGACTGCCACAAACATGAGCAGCAGTAGTAAGGTAACCATCGAAAAACGAAATTTGGACATGCTATACTCCTAGTTGGTGAGTCTAGCACCCATTATGCACTGAATTTAGAATCCGCGAGTCAAATTTTAATGAGTTAGCACAAGCATTACGGCAACGAAATGTAAAGCGCTGCCCGCCAGCACGAAGATGTGCCACAACTCATGGAAGCCGAACCAGCGGTGAAAGTTGGGTTTGCGCGTGGCATAGACCACTGCGCCGACGCTGTAGGTGACGCCGCCGCCGAAGATCAGCCACAGCACTGGCGAGGGGAACAGATGCAGCGCCTGTGGGAACAAGACCACCGCCAGCCAGCCCATGCCGATGTAGGTCAAGGTTGAAAAGGGGCTGTCCTTCTTATAGATGAACAGCTTATAGAGCACGCCTGCCAGCGCCAGCGCCCAGATGATGCTGATGGCCCCCCAGCGCCAGCCGTTGCTGAGTACGTTGTAGCAGAAGGGGGTGTAGGTGCCGGCAATCATGATGTAGATGGCGGCATGGTCGGCGCGCATCAGCCAGTTACGCACACGCTCCGAGCATTTCGTCAGGTGCAGGGCGGTGCTGGCGGAGAAGCAGAGAATCATGCTGACGCCGTAGATCGCGGCAGTGATAAAGCGGGCGGTATCGTCCACCGTCAGCGTCATCAGCCAGATCATGCCGAGTGTTGCCAGAATAGCCCCTACCAGATGTGTAAAACCGTTTACGGGTTCGTAAAAACGTGACATGCCTTTTCCTTTCGATCATCCTCATTGTATACGAAGAATCGCCAGGATGTGATGATTTGCTCATGATTGCCTTAGAAATCGTGGCGGGGCGTGGTGGCCACATCGCAGGATCGGACGCGATAACGGTTGTTTATCGTGGCTTTAAATGCGATTACTGAGTGATAAACAATCTTATCATGAGTAATCGCTGTAAAACGCAGCTTTTACCCTGAGGACAGGCTGAAACTGCTTGACTCCCCGCGTGATTTCCCCCTATACTGAACATCATGAACGAGACACTTTTTACCTTCCCCTGTAGCAAACGAATGTCGCACTGCCCAAAGGTTTTGGACAGACGAATGCGGCACGCCTAGGGATTCCTACGTTCTGATTTTCGAGTTAGAAATTTCGCCGTCTGTCCATCGGGCAGGCGGTTTTGTTTTTAGCCGTTAGCTGTTAGCATTGAGCAGTTTGCTAAAATACAATTCACCACCTGCATTTAATCACACATTATCCTGAGACTCAAAGCTAATTGCTCTAAGGAAGAGAACATGACTGACACACCCAAGTACATCCACGTCTCCGTCGCGTGGCCCTACGCCAACGGAGATTTGCACGTCGGGCATCTGGCGGGCGCGTATCTGCCTGCAGACATCTTCGCCCGCTATCATCGTCTGAAGGGCAATTATGTGCTGATGGTTTCCGGCTCGGACAGTCACGGCACGCCGATTTCGGTGGAAGCCGACAAACGCGGAGTCCCGGCGCGGCAGGTGTTTGAACACTATCACGAACGCTTTCTGCTGACGCAGCAGAAGCTGGGCATCAGCTATGATTTGTTCTCGCACACCGACACCGAGAACCATCACCGCATCGCGCGCGATTTCTTCACACGGCTGCTGCAAAACGGCGCGCTGTATAAGGAAACACAGGAGTTGATGTACAGCGAACTGGAACGGCGCTTCCTGCCAGACCGCTACGTCGAGGGCAAGTGCTACATCTGCGGCTATGACAAGGCGCGCGGCGACCAGTGCGACAACTGCGGCAATCTGCTGGAGGCGACGAAGCTGATTAACCCGCGCAGCCGCAGCAACGAACACGACAAACTGGTGATTCGCACGTCGGAGCATTACTTCCTGGACCTCGGCAAGTTCACCGAGCAACTGCTGGTGTATGTGGAGAGCAAGAAGGACATCTGGCGTCCGAATGTCACCACGTTCACGCGCAACTTCATCGCGGAAGGGCTGCGCGGGCGTCCGATTACGCGCAACATCGACTGGGGCATCAATGTGCCGCTGCCGGGTTGGGACGACAAGAAGCTGTACGTGTGGTTTGAAGCGGTGATGGGCTATTTCACCGCCAGCGTGGAATGGGCGCATAACATCGGCAAGCCCGACGAGTGGAAGAAATGGTGGTACAACCCCGACGCGAAGATTTTCAACTTCCTCGGCAAGGATAACATCCCGTTCCACACGATCATCTGGCAGGCGGAACTGCTGGGCGTCAGCGGCATCTACAACGAAGGCAGCGACGCGCCGATTAATCTGCCGTATGATGTGCCTGCCAACGAGTTCATGAACATCGAAGGCGAGAAGTTCAGCAAGAGCCGCAACTGGGCCATCTGGCTGCCGGACATCCTCGAACGCTATCAGCCGGACGCGCTGCGGTATTACGTGGCGGCGACTATGCCCGAAAGCCGCGACTCGGACTTCTCGTGGGAAGGCTTCCTGACGCGCGTCAACAACGAATTGGTGGCGGCGTGGGGCAACCTCGCCAACCGCATCCTGTCGTTTGCCTTCAAGCGCTTCGAGGGCAAAGTGCCCGCCTACGACAGACTGGGCGAAAAGGAACAGGCGATCATCGCCAAGTCGGAAGCGGCCTTCGACAGCGTGGGCAACCTGCTGGAAGAAGTGAGCCTGCTGGAAGCGCTCAAGCTGGCGTTCGATGTCGTGCGCGACGCCAACGCCTACCTGAGCGAACGCGAACCCTGGAAGACCATCAAGGACAATCCCGCCGATGCCGCGCGCAGCGTGTATGCGATTCTGCGGGTGATCGATAACCTGAAGATTCTGCTGGCCCCGTGGCTGCCGTTCAGTTC
>JAXLWC010000005.1:0-129448 GCA_046328675.1 Anaerolineae bacterium | reverse complement strand
ATACCGAACTTGTCCACCGCTTTCTTGCGCAGAATGGCCGTTTCCAGCGCGGCGGCGGCTTCCGTCATGCTCAATTCCTTGCGCAGCGCAGTCAGCACACGGATTTTGTGCGTGTCGGAAATATCTTCACGGGCAAGGCGTTCCAGTACACGCCTGCCTCTGTCCGACGCCAGAAAGTCGAGGTCTTCAAGTGTAAACATCAAAAATAGCAGTTAGCGATCAACCGATAGCGATGAGTAGAACACGAATTGTGATGGAATGCTATCGACAAATCATTAAGCGAGTGGGGAGTTTCGCGGATATTTCTTGTAGGGGCGTTCAATTGAACGTCCTCGTAACCTTGAATCTCACCACTCCTATCGTTAAAGGGTGTATAGCGCCTTCAGTGCGCGTCGTGGTATTCAACGCACCGTCTTTCTCACTAGCCCGCACCTTTACCAAAGCCTACCCTCGTTAACGCCTATTCGTCGGGGGTTTCCGCTGTGGAAGGGTCAATCGCAGCGTGCGTGATGCTGCGCCCATCGAGTATCGCAGCGTCCGGGTTGAGCACAACAGGCAGCGTCCACGCCAGCGCGGTTTCGCGGCTGAACTTGGCAACCTTGTTGACATCCTTGATTTGGCCCGCCAGCACCGCAGGCTGCATGAACGCCACCGCACGCGGCAAACTGCTGAACGCCAGCAGCGCAGGCTGTGCGGCATCCAGCGCCACCGCCTGCCACTCGACCTGCTCATCAGGCTGTAACGCCCAGACAGGTTTATTCGGCGTCTGCTGAATGAGCAGGAAGATGTAGCGCCCGCTGTAGCTGTTCAGGTCGGCGAAGGTATCATCCTTGTCAGCAACGCTTTGCACGCGCTCAAGGGTATCCGCAGTGACATGGGGCTTTTCGCCGCGCATCATCACGCCCAGCGGTGTCGGGCATTCTACGCCGAGGCTGACCAGAATGCGCGTATAACCGGCGTCTTCCAGCGTCTTGACATGCTGCTCATCGACATCGCCACTGGGATCGGTCATGATGAGTCTGCCGCCCGGACGCAGCACATCCAGCGCCTGCTGTAATCCCATTGCGTCCAGTGCGCCGCCATAAGCGACCACTGCATCCACGCTGCCTGGAGCCAGATTCCAATCGGTCTCTGAGGGTGCAATGATCGTCAAATCGCCGCGCAGTTCCGCCAGCACGGTGCCCGCCGCGCCGTTGACATCTACCAACTGTAAGCTGGAAGCGCTCGGTGGCAGGTGCTTAGCGATTTCCTCAATCATCAGACGTGAGACACGGCTGGCCATCGTTCATTTTCCTGTCTTCTTGGATGCCATACGCAGCAGTTGTACCAGTTCGTCCCATTCTTCACGGAACAGATGCAGCGTTAAGCGTCCCAGATCAATATGGAAGATTTCGCCTTCGTCAGGATCGTCCGTGACATAGGCTTCAAAGTTTTCAGTTTCCGCCAGAGAGTCCAGGGGTAACTCGTCGTTCATTCATCAACCCTTCATGATGTTATCTATAAAGATGCTTGAGCCTATGAGTTTATTACGCCAGCCCACGACTGTAAAGGCAGCGCTGCACCCCTTACAATTCCACACCAGCGTGAAGCATAGGCCCTCATGTTTTTACAAGATTCGTGAAATATTAATTTTAAATTGATTTATTTGTGTTATGATTGAGAAAATCAACACTTGGAGAACACTGATGGATGCACAAGAAACACTAAGGCCACCGCTCATCCTGATCGTTGAAGACAGCCCGACGCAGGCTAAGGCTGAGGCGATGTTCCTCACAGACATTGGTTTCGACGTGATTGTGGCAAGCGATGGCCCTGATGGTTTGATGGCCGCAGCAGAATATCAACCCAACGTGATTATTCTGGATGTCAAGCTGCCGACGATGAGCGGCTTTCAGGTTGTGCGCCGTCTGAAACGCCACCCACAGACCGACCACATCCCCGTGATTATGCTGACGAAGCTCGACAACACCAGTGACATGACGGTGGGCTTGAATCAGGGCGCAGACTACTACATCCCCAAGGGCGAACGCGCCGCCGAAGAACTCAAGCGCACTCTCAGCGGCTTCGGACTGATTGCGTGGCACTAATGAGGCCACCGCGTCGTTCCATCTATTTCCTCGCAGCAGAACGCGGCGCAAATCGCCCACGCAGCACATTCCACCAGCGCAGCAGGAACAGCGGTTCACCCTGCGTTTCCGGCTTCAATTCCGCAAACGGATTAGTGTCAAAGAGCTTGCCGTAGATATACTGTCCAAACAGACGAATGCTCGCTACCATAGGCGCTGCCAGAATGACCCCCAACGCCCCACCGAAGCTCGCGCCAGCCAGCACCGCCAGCAGAATAACAAACGGATGCAGGTTAAGGCTCTCGCCCATAACGCGCGGCGTGACCACAATCGCCTGAATATTCTGGATAATCGTCCAGACCACGATTACCGCCAGCATAAACCCAATCCCACTCAGGCCGGGGATGGTGCTGGAAGTCGAGAACAACGCCAGCAGCATAGCGGGTATCAGGGCGATGGTTGGCCCCAACGTCGGGATAAACTCCAGCGTGAACGAAATCACGCCCAGTACCAGCGCGCTGGGAATACCCAGAATCGTCGCGGCGATAAACACGGAAACGCCGATAAACGACGACAGAATCAACTGTCCGCGCAGATATGAATTCCACACCTGCCCCAGCTCGTAAAACAGCCGCCGCGCATCGCCCTGATATTCGGCAGGCACAAGGCCGATGATGCGTGCGACGAACATGCCGCCGTCTTTCAGCAGATAAAACAACATCGTGAGGAAAAACACGCCGTTAATGAGCGCGCTGAAAGCCGTGCCCAAAAAGCTGAACGCTGGACGTGTGACTCCGATCAGCGAGTTAAAAAATGTCTGCGCGACAGCCGTCAGGTTGATATTGCTAAGCTGAATAATATCTTCTCTGCCCAGCGCGGCGCGGATTTCATCCAGCGGCACAAGGGGATGCCCCTCAATCAGCACAGGCTCGTTGTTGAAGACAATCGGCTGGCTCAGCCACACTTCAAGGTCAGCTTCCAGGCGCGTCAGGGCGTCGGGGATACTCTGGGCGAAAGCCGCAAACTGCCGCACCAGCGAAGGTACCACCACCAGAAAGACGATGATGACCAGCACGATCACGAAAATGAACGTGAGGAACACCGCCAAACCGCGTGGTACGCCAAAACGTTTGCTGGGTGTTTTACTAAAGAAATTGGTCACGGGGTACAGCAGATAGGCCAGAATCAGCGCGACCACAACGCTGGGCAGCGTGCCGCTGAACTGCGCCAGCGCCAGCAGTCCCAGGCCAAAGAGAATGAGCGCAACCGTGCGTTTGGTGCGCGGCTGCCATACGGGCGAAGGTGGAGAGTTAACCATAGGTCTGCCCTTCCATGCAATCAGGAGTGAAACAATCTGATTGTGCATGAAACGGGCAAATTACGCCAATCAAAAAGGCGGAGTTACCCCCGCCTTCTATCAGTTCATCCACGAATTTCGCTTAATTGCGATTGCCACGATCTCCGCCGCGTCCACGATCTCCGCCGCCGCGACTGCCATCACGTCCGCGATCTCCACCGCGTCCGCCACCGCGTCCGCCGCGATCCCCGCCGCGATCTCCACCCCGTCCACGATCTCCACCGCCAGAAGGACGACGGTCACGCGAGCGGGCTTCTTCAGCGCTCCAGCCTTCAAGCACGGCCTGACGGCTCAGACGTACCTTGCCACCATCGTCGATGTCCGTGACCATCACCATGATCTCGTCACCAAGCGCGACTTCATCCTGCACGCTCTGGACTTTGTAGTCCGCAAGCTGCGAGATGTGAACCATGCCTTCCTTGCCCGGCAGGAATTCGACAAACGCGCCGTAGGATTCGATGCGCGTCACCTTGCCCGTATAGACGCGGCCAATTTCGGCGTCTTCGGTCAAGCCGCGAATCTCATCAATGGCACGCGCCACGCTAGGCCCGTCATTGCCTGCGACAAAGATGGTACCGTCGTCTTCAATGTCAATTTTGACACCGAGGCGATCCTGCATACTGCGCACGACCTTGCCGCCTGGGCCAATGACCGCGCCGATTTTCTCCACGTCGATCTTGATGCTGACCATACGCGGCGCGTATTCGCTCAGTTCGGGGCGTGGTTCGGGGATGGTGCTGGTGATGAGGTTCAGGATTTGCATACGCGCTTCCTTAGCCTGTGCCAGCGCCTGCCGCATGATGTCGTCGGTCACACCGCTGATCTTGATGTCCATTTGCAGCGCGGTGATACCTCTTTCCGTGCCCGCAACCTTGAAGTCCATATCGCCGAAGTGGTCTTCCATGCCCTGAATATCGGTCAGCACGACGGTCTTATCATCATGCTGGATCAGGCCCATCGCGATACCCGCTACCGGGCGAATGATGGGAACGCCTGCATCCATCAGCGCTAGCGTGCTGCCGCAAACGCTGGCCATCGAGGTGCTGCCGTTGGAGCTGAGCACTTCGCTGACGAGGCGGATGGTGTAAGGGAATTCATCTTCCGGCGGGATCATGGCACGCAGCGCGTTTTCCGCCAGCGCACCGTGACCAATCTCGCGGCGCTTCGGCCCACGAATGGGATAGGTTTCGCCCGTCGAGAACGGCGGCATATTGTAGTGATGCATGTAGCGGCGGTCTTCTTCCGGGCTGAGGCCATCCATCTGCATGGCGTCGCGCGGTGTCCCCAACGTGGCGAAGGTCAGCACCTGCGTCTGACCACGCGTAAACAGGCCGGAGCCATGTACGCGCGGGATAACGCCGACTTCTGCTGCCAGCGGGCGAATGGTGGTGCTGTTACGACCATCAGGACGCACGCCGTCATGCACGATGCGTTTGCGCACTTCGTCGTAGATAATCAGCATCAACGCTTCACGGACTTCGCCGAGCTTGATGACCTGCGTCGGATCGGTCAGCGCCTTGTTACGTTCATCGTACTCAGCAACCAGCTTTTCGCGCAGTTCGTCAATCGCAGCGTTGTACAGTGCGCGATCAGTGATTTCAACCGAGATACGGCGAACTTCCGAACGTACCTTTCCCGCTACTTCCTCGAACAATGCGTCAGGGATTTTGTAGAGGGTGACTTCACGCTTGGGCTTGCCGATTTCGGCGCGCATCTTGTTCTGGAGTTCGATGATCGGCTTGATGGTGTCATGCGCGAACTTCAGCGCCTTGAGCATGGTTTCTTCGTCCACCTCTGTCGCGCCGCATTCCACCATGTTAATGGCTTCTGCCGTCCCCGCGACACGCAGGTCAAGCAGGCTGTTTTCCATCTCGGAAATCACGGGGTTGACGACAAATTCGCCGTCAATCAGACCAATGCGCACGCCAGCCACAGGCCCGTTCCAGGGCACATCGGAAATCGTAAGCGCGGCGCTGGCAGCGATCAGGCCCAGCATATCGATCTGGTTTTCCTGATCATGGCTGAACGGCGTCAGCAGCACCTGGACTTCGTTGCGCATTTCTTCTGAAAAGAGTGGGCGCAGCGGGCGGTCAATGACGCGGGCGATCAGGATTGCCCCATCCGAGGGCTTGCCTTCGCGGCGGAAGAAGCTGCCGGGGATACGTCCGGCGGCGTAGAGTTTTTCCTCGTATTCGACTTGCAGCGGGAAGAAATCAATACCCTCGCGCGCATTGGAACTCATAGTTGCGGCGGCGAAAATGACAGTGTCACCAAGCTGGGCGGTGACTGCACCCCCTGCCTGCCCTGCCAGTTTCCCGGTTTCGAGGATAATTTCCTTACCGCCAACCGTTACCGAATAACGATGGCTCTGAAGATTAAGCATTGCGTTGTTTCTCCTTGTCTTGCGTAAAAAGTAGCGCCCGACAAAGCAGGAACTGGGGAGTATCTCCAACCCACCGGTTAGCGAGACTCCCCAACCCCTGGCATGTCGGGCGCGGTTGATGTTCCCCTTTGTGGGAAATGGTGCTTATCCGAGTGTTCATCGAGTTCTGGGGCTGTAGCCCTCCATATCGCGCCGATTATACGTCGGATAAGCAGTGCAGCGCAACTTAGCGGCGCAGCCCCAGTCGCTTGATCAATTCGCGATACGATTCTGGGTCATTTTCGTTCAGGTAATTCAACTGGCGACGGCGCTGGCCGACGAGCTTGAGCAGACCACGACGCGAGTGCTGATCGTGCTTGTGGGTCTGGAGGTGTTCAGTCAATTGTTGAATGCGGCTGGTCAGCAGGGCGATTTGTACCTGCGGCGAGCCAGTGTCGCCCTCGTGACGGGCAAACGACTTCATTAACTCATTCTTTTGATCTTTGGTGAGTGCCATTGTTGATTTAGTCCTTCATGGATGGTGGTTGTCGCCGAGCGCACCGGACACCAGGCGCGCCGGTCTCTATTTTGCGCGGCATTATAGCAGAGCGGTATAGGGCGAACAATCCCGAAAGAACAAAGACTGCGCTACGCAGCGCCACCTGAAAGTCGCGAATTGCAGTAGACGTTTGGGGCGAAAGCGGTATGATTGTGCCCGTTGTTTGCATGGGGGTCGAGGATGTTTATGGGGATGCGTAAGCTGATTCTTGCGGTGTGGCTTGTGCTGGCGCTGGCGGGGTGCGGCGGCCCACGCCTGTCAAATGCGATAACTTCAACCGATGGCAGCCTGACAGCCAACTATCCGAATACATGGGTCGCGCGTGCGGGTGAAGGCACGCTGTACATGGCCAGCAGTCAGGCGGTGCTGGACAATCCCCGCAGCGTTCCCAGCGGCGAATTCGTAATGGCCGTCGGCGTCATCCCCGACAGCATGGTCGCGGAAATCAGCCAATCAACAGGCATGATGATGAACACGCCGCAGGTCATCCTCAATGTACTCGGCACACGCATCAGCGGCATCGACCTCGATTTTACGTCCGTGTTGGGCAACGTGACGACGCTGACACTGGCCGACCACCCTGCCGCGCGTGCAGGCATGACCTTCACCAGCGAGATTGGCCCCGGCGAGGGGCAGATTATCGTCCGCGACGAAGGCAATGACGTGTATATCGCCATCATCGGCGACCATCGCCGGGAAATGAGCCGCAATGAAGCGACGTTTATCGCCGTTGCGCTCTGTGGTGTATAACGCGATACAGGGCGCGCCAGCGGAGGCTAAATCCTGATGTCTTCTGTTTTAGAGGCGTTAACGATTTTGGTTCACGCTGCTGATGTGGGGATTAGCAGAATTGTGGCAGTTGGTGACTTATGCCAACAATTCGGTTCCCAATATCACCACCAACAGAGGCTATTATCCACTTTCAAATGCCTCACTCAACCTCAAAACGTGTTAACTGTGCTTTCTGCTGTGTTTTTGCTACTACCTTGCCTTATAGTTGTTTTAGGTTATTCATCCATTGGCGTAAAAAATCAGCGTTCTATGTCGTGCAGTGTTTGACACCTTTCACGCAAGTGTTCCATAATATGTCTCTTGGGTGTACTATCACTCTTGTGTTGGGCGTTATCAGTTAGCCAACAATCGAACGCACAACAGAGATACTATCTCGTTTTGCGTCCATATATGGATCAAGATGGATGGTTTGTGATTTATGATGTAATTACAGGATAGAAACTGTTTAGAACACTATCTTATAGCTGCTGTAGGCAACAACCACGTGAGATTATACGTTCCTCTGCGAAACTAGGGTTTTCCAACAACGAGCTATTTGTGTGCATTTATTGATATTCTCCGAAACAGAGGTAATTACACGAGCTTAATTGAGCATCCTTTAACAGACCACCTGAATGGGATCGGACTGCCGAAGATCACCCCCTCTCAGAAGACCGTTCCCGTCCAAAAAGAGCCGCTCTTAATCACTTCTTTCCCATCAGGCGCTGGCGGCGTGCCTCCAACTGCGCACGAATCGCTTCGTCCTTTTTCGGGTCGGGTTTGGCTGGCGCTTCGACAGGCGTTTCGACGACAGGCGCAGGTTCAACCTCGACCACCGGAATCTCTGCCGAGTCATGCGCGGCTTCCTCAACCCGTGCGACGGGAATCACTTCGGTGACGTGGGGAATGGCGCTGGCAATGTCTTCGGCAGGCGCATCGGCCATTGTGACCTGTGGTTCAACCGCCGTTTCGAGCGTTTCAACAGCAGCGGCGGGCTGTGCTTCACTGACAGGCATCGGTGCGGGTTTCTGCGGGCGGTCACGCAGCGCCCGGTTGGCAAAGGTGCGCACGTTGCTGTTGGAGTCATTCTCCGCCAGATCATTCAGCAGCGCATCAAACAATTCGCCGGGAACTTCGCTGAGCAGCGTCGCGACTTTGATGCGGCTCTCCCAATCGAGCGCCTGTGTCGCCTCAATCAGCATTTGCGGCGTGAACTGAATGGCGTCCAGCAGCGGTTTGGTGTCGCCGCTGAATGCCGGAATGCTTTCCGAATGGTAGCCTGCTTTGTCCGCGCTCTGGCTGGCGCTGAACAAAAGCTGCTTATAAGTCTTGTTGGTAAACTGCTTGTTTTCTTCTGCCGCGCGTTTGAGCGTTGCGACGGCAGGCTCAAGCAGTTCCGGCGCGTCCAGCGACATACGCCACATCGCACTGCCGATGCCAAACCAGGCGTTAGCATTATCTGGCTCGATGCGTGCTAGTTCAGCGAACAGGCCAATGGACGCTTTCCACGCCTGCGCCTTCACATACAATACCGTTGCGTCTTCCAGTCTGCGTTCAATCGGAGAGAGTGTCATGGTTTGTGCCTCAACTTTCCGAAGGGTAGTCTTATCTACGTACAAAGGTTAACAACAAGGGCGCAGCTTCTGAGTTCGCTTACGCCCCCACTGTCTAACATTATATACGGTCTATCGGCAAATGAGTTGCGCTAGGCAGGTGTACCCGCCACCAGATTGACGGTGTGATGTGTGCGGAACAGGCTGTACTGTCCGGCGCGTCCCGGCAGCGGGTTCAGTACATTTTCCGTCACCATAACGGAGAACCACAGTTCCAGGTCCCACTGCCCGTCAGGGTCAACCGTGCGCACGTTGGCTTCCGAAATCAGCATGTTCTTCTCGTAAAGTTGCAGCAGCAGCTTGATAAAAGCGTCACGCTCCGCAAGGATGGTCTTGAGCATAGGGTGATCCACCACCAGCGCGATACCTTTGGTGTTGTAGTTGCTCTGCGGATTAGGATATTCATCCACAATCGCCGATTCGTTAGCGATGAGATACTCCACCGCGCGCTGGAAGGTCATACCGCTGTCGTAGGCCCGCAGACGGCGATGCAGGCTCCCCAGCGGGCACCAGGCAAAGCCGCGAAAGCTGGTGAACTGCTCGACGCTGACGACCACACGGCGAATCATGTCCACCGTCTCGCCTTCGACGCGTTCCAATTCGCTCAGCGTCATTTCCGCCCATTTCTTTTCGGTAAGGTTCAGCACTGGAACCTCGACAGTGGGCGGGTCATTGCTGGGGTGATGGTAATCAGCCCGCATCTTGATGACAGGCACAAGGTCATCAGGGTTATGACGGTGCGGCACCAGTTCGCGCGCCAGTACCTGTTCACGCACCAGCGCATCAATCCAGTGTGAACGCCACTGGTCGCTCTCATTACAGCCGGGGCGATCCAGTTCCTTGTCCATCGCCAGCCCCTTGAGCAGGAAGCCGTAATTGACATATTCCCAACCGCGCACTTCCAGCGTGTTCTCCACACGGCGCACGATGCGGTCACGGATGAGGCGCGTTTTCTCGACTATGGGATGCGTGGCGTTGACCGTCACGTTGCCGTTACCGGTCACCGCTTTGAGAATGCCCAGTGACAGCGCCTGTGAGACAAGGTCTTCACCGCGAGGGCGTGAAATCACCGCGCCGACCTTTTGTAACTGGTCGATCAACTGGCGCGCGGGAATGGCATCAATCTCCATCTCCGTCGCCAGGCGGTCAAACTGCACGATGACGCTCGTCCACTGAGAAGGCGTGAAACTGGTGGCTTCTGCGCCTTCGGTCAAGGGCACCGCTGTACTTAACGACTGGTGCGTTTGCAGGTTGGTGAAGTCGTCGATGTATTCAATCGAGACGCCGGGGTTCTTTTCTAGCTGGCGACTGGTGCTGCCGCGCACGCCCCAGACAATCACCGACTTGTTGCGCGCCAGCAGCGAATTCAGTACATCGTTGAAGTCGCGGTCACCGCTGGCCAGGATGAACACATCCGCCGAGTCTGTATGTCCGGCGTCCGTAATCACATCACGGGCGATGCGCATATCCGCACTGTTTTTGCCGGGCAGGTTAAACACCGGGTCGATGTTCGCCAGCATCAGGCGGCTTGGCGCTTCGTCGGCCACTTCACGCCCCTGCGTATCGACCAGCGGCGGCAGGCTGCCACGCTGACCCCACGGCGCATAAGCTGCCATCTTAACCACATGTCCATGTGCTTTGGCCTGCATGACAAAGCGGTCAATCAGATGGTCAAGATTGACGGTAAAGCCCTGTTCGTTGAGGCTAATGGCGATGTTCTCGAAGTCCACGTAGACGGCAACGTTCTTCGTCTGGATACCCAACAGGCTTTCCAGCGGCTGGAAAATCACGGAGTTGGCGAACTCTGTGCCCTTCAGCACATCTTCGGAACCCCACACGCGGATGCGAGCGCTGCGAGTCGTTTCAACACGGCGCACCAGCGGGATTAAGTCCTGGCTCGTGGTGGCCAGAATCAGTTCATCTACAGGATCGGGGTCAAACGAAAAGTAATGCATGATAAGTGCATCGGCCATGCTGTCACGCGACGGCATGTCGAACGTGTCATATCCCGCAGCCTTGAACAGAGATTCAGTCTGGCGTGTATGCCCACTCCAGTCCGCTACGGCCACTGCTTTCAGTTTATCAGCGCTGACCAGGCCCGCCGCTAATGCAGCCCCTCCTCGAAGTCCCACTGCCAATTCCTGTAAATCGACAGAGATACTGCGAGTGCGGAAGCGATGGAGCACATCGTCCACATCGACAATCAAATACGCTGCCATAAATCATAATCCTAAAAATAGTTAGACCACCTGGACTGGCAAGTCCGGTGGATTTACAAGTGCTTCGTGTTAGAAAGCACGCATTTTTCTTCTGAAAAAAGAACCACAATGAGTTTAATATTTGTATCGTTTCACTAATATCGCCAGTAAATCACGCTATATTTGGCGTGTGTGATAAGTGTAACAAACGCCCCAACCTCTATCAACAGTGTATTTATACAACTTGGAAACGCTCACAGCCAATAAAATAGACAACATTGTATACATTCCTATAAATATCATTATAGGGGTTATGCGTTAAATACAAGTTAGAATTTAAATTAAGATGTGACAAGTCACGTTGATGGAGACAGTCCGCCGAGGGACACCCAACTTGAGCGTCCCTCAACATTTGTCAGCTTAATAAGCACGCGCGAACAACGCCACCTGCGGCGCATCCTGCCCCGTCATGAAGCACTTCCCGGTGCCGCCGGGCTGCTCGAAGGGGAAACAGCGGATTGTTGCGCCCGTTTCCTCTTTAATGCGCCCCTCGTCATCGCCCGTACCGCCCCACCAGCCGCGTGCCCAGCCTCCCGCTTCCACGACCTGCTTCATTTCGTCGTAGCTCTTAACATCGTGGATGTTGGCGTCACGGAATTCGGTTGCCTGTCGCAGCAGGTTCGCCTGTACATCCTTGAGCAAATCCTGTACCCGCTGGGCGAGACCGTCCTGCGACACAAACTGCTTGCCTTCTTTGCCCATATCACGGCGCGCCAGGACAGCGTTGTTCTTCTCAACGTCCTTCGGCCCGATTTCCATACGCACAGGCACGCCGCGCATCTCCCAATCGTTAAATTTGAAACCGGGGCTGACCGAGTCGCGGTTATCCACATGCACGCGAACGCCTGCGGCAGCCAGCTCCTTCTTGATGCGCGCGACAGTATCCAGCACGGGTGTCTTCTCGGCGTCGTTCTTGTAAATGGGCACGATCACGACCTGAATCGGTGCCAGCACAGGCGGCAGGCGCAGCCCCTTGTCGTCGCCGTGCGCCATGACCACAGCACCAACCATGCGCGTGGACATGCCCCATGAAGTCGTCCAGCAGAATTGCAGGTTGTTGTTGACATCCACATATTTGATGTCGAAAGCGCGGGCGAAATTCTGCCCAAGGTTGTGGCTGGTGCCGCATTGCAGCGCCTTCTTGTCGCCCATCATGCCTTCGATGGTATAGGTACGCAGCGCGCCCGCGAACTTCTCACGGTCACTCTTGCGTCCCTTGATGACCGGAATGGCACCATCATCCGTCGCCAACTGCGCGTAGATGTCGAGCATTTGCAGCGTTTCCGCTTCGGCATCGGCTTCGTCTATGTGCGCGGTGTGCCCTTCCTGCCACAGAAATTCGGTGGTGCGCAGGAACGGGCGCGTGCGCAGTTCCCAGCGCACGACGTTCGCCCACTGGTTAATCAGCAGCGGCAGGTCGCGGTAGGACTGAATCCACTGGCTGAAGGCTTCGCCGATGATGGTTTCCGACGTGGGACGCACAACCAGCGGTTCTTCCAGTTCTTTGCCGCCTGCGATGGTGACCACCGCCAGTTCCGGGCTGAAGCCTTCGACGTGTTCAGCCTCACGCTTGAGGTAGCTTTCCGGGATGAACAGCGGGAAATAGGCGTTCTGGTGTCCGGTAGCTTTGAAGCGGCGATCCAGACCGTTCCTGATGCCTTCCCACAGTTCGTAGCCATAGGGTTTGATGATGATGCAGCCGCGCACTGGCGAAGTTGCGGCGAGGTCGGCTTTGTACACAATGTCGTTGTACCACGCGCTGAAATCGGTGGACTGCGGCGTAACGGCTTGCTGCGCCATAGCGATATTTTCCTTCGATCTGATTAGAAATAAGCAGAATGCGAGGCATTATAACCGATTGTGCTATGCTATAGGATAGCGAAGTGATGAGGTAATCAGTATGGAAGTCACATCAGCCAGGAATGAGTATCGCGGGGTCAATGCTCAATTCAACAGTGAGTTACAAAGCCCTTACGGTGGATGGGAAGGCTTTCACAACAGCCACGTAACAGACATTGTGCGAGCCATTCGGCGATTGCTTCCCAATGGCTACGTCATTGAACCAGAACAGTCATTTCAGATTCGCGCGACTAATCCACATTCTGGTGAGCCTGTCATTCCCAAAGAGGCACGGCCCGATGGGTCAGTGTACCATCGGGGGCAGCCTTCCAGTTCATCGCTGGCAGTTGATTTCGCTCCATCAGCCACCTTAGCTTTTGACGCAGTTGAAATGATGGATGACCCTGAAAACTATGCTACCGCCGCCGTTATTCGCCGTTATCAGAATGCCTTGATGGGCGACCCTGTAGCGTGGATTGAGGTACTTTCCGAAACCAACCTCCCTAAAGGCTCTGGCTTCGACCAGTACACGCGCAAGCGCAACGGCGCGCTGCGCAGTGGAATCGTGATGGTAGAAATCGACTACCTGCATGAGTGTTTGCCTGTCAGCAGCCGCATCGCTTATTATCCAGATGAGGGTGAATATCCTTATTATGCGCTGGTGACACGACCAACTCCCACATGGGAAGCAGGTAAAGCCTACTTCTATGGTTTTCACGTTGATGAGCCGATCCTGACCTGGATCTGTATTCCGCTGCTCAACAACGACTTTGTTGATCTCAATCTTGGCGAAGTGTATAACCAGACTTACTTGTACCTCTTCAGCCATCGTGTCGATTACAGCAAAGAACCGCCGCGTATTATTATCGCGCCGATGATCAGGCGCGCATCCGCCACTCAACGGATGGCGGGCATCATTGCAGCGCATGAGGCCAGCGGGTACTCCGCCCAGTCTCCCTGCCCTGCATCCGACAGAGAAGTATCTAGGGTCAGGAAATGAACGATTCCTCTCTGATTACGTCTATAGTGCTGCATATCATCTGCATCGAGTGAGGATACATGTTCAAGCAATTGCTTTTGTTATTCTCGGTGATTTTCGCAGTCTCAGCCTGCAATCTTGCAACGGATGTCGTGGAGAATACACCTATCGTCCCGACGCCAACCATTATCACCAACACACCTGTCGCCAATGTCCCAACGCCCACAACAGCCGCGCCCAGCGCTACGCCGCAGCCCAGCACCACGTCGCAGCCAACACTGGCTTCCTGTACGCCGCGTGCTGACTGGACGATGATTTACACGGTGGTTGTCGGCGACACGCTGAGCAGCATTGCCGCCCGCGCGGGCAGCAGCACGCGAGAACTGGCGGACGCCAACTGCCTCGCCAACGCCAACATCATCAACGTCGGCCAGCAGCTTCGTGTTCCGCGTGCGCCCGCCACGCTGACGCCTACGCCAACAGCAACCAGCACGCCATCGGGTCCAGCCATCGTAGCGTTCACGGTGTCGCCCAACCCGGCAAACTTCAACGGCACGGTGACACTGACCTGGCAGACGCGCGGCGCCAGCGGTGTTCGCGTGCGTTACACCTCGCGGACGACGCCGCAGACGACGCTGGGCAATCTGCTGGCGGCGAACGGCACAACAACCTTCTCGCTGGGCGAAGCTGCTATCCAGAACAATTCGGTGGCGCTGACGCTGGTGCTGACAGACGCCGTCGGCAACCTGCTCACCAATACCAGCGGGGCCAACTATACGCAGACGGTGAGCGTCATCCTGAATCCCTATCCAACTGTGCTGACCTTTACCTCGAACCCGACGACAGTCACGGCAGGCAGCACAGCGACGCTCTCATGGACGACGCAGAATGCCGCCTTCGCCGTGCTCTATCGGCTGGACGCCAGTGGACGCATCGGGGAACAAATCGGCAGCGGCTATTCCCCCAACGGCAGCGCGACAGTCACCATTCCCACAGGCGTCAGCACCGTCACCTACTATCTGAGCGTGGCCGATGCCAACGGCGTCAACAATGATGCGCGTCTGACGCTGACCGTGAACGCGGCGTCGTGCAGCTTCAGCACCTACATCGCCGAAACCTGCCCGGCGACACAGGTGACCAACATCGCCTCGGCGCATCAGACGTTCCAATCCGGGCGCATGGTCTGGCGCGGCGACTCACGACAAATTTACGTGCTGTACACCAGCGGCAGCTATCAGACCTTTAGCGACAGCTACAACGGCGAAACCATCACGCCGCAGACGCCGCCCGATGCCTCACTGCGCCAGCCGCTGAACGGTTTCGGTTGGCTGTGGCAGAACAACTCGACGGTGCGCGGCGCGATGGGCTGGGCAACGGACGCAGAAACGGGTTACAACGCGACCTATGAGACGACCAGCAGCAGCCGCATCTACTTCACGCTGCCCAACAACACCGTAGTGCGGCTGGATGGCAGCAATAATACGTGGACGACGATGACGCGCTGAATTCACCACAGCGGCGGCAGGGCTTCGATGGCTGACCAGCCTTTGCCCTGCTCTACCGTTGTCGTCTGAATGTCGAGGAAATACTGGTCGAGCACCGCGCGTTCCATCGCCAGCGGCGGCGTACAGAAGCAGTTTTCTTCCCAGGTGGCGTAGCCATCGCTGTCGAGGCGCGCTTTTTGCAGGCACGTTTGCAGTTCATCGCCGAAGGGACGCATCGCGCGGATGCCGCCGCCATCCACCAGCGCTTTGAGTTCTTTCAAGCGCATGGGCTTTGCTTTCACGAGATAATATGCCATTGGAAATACCTCCAATCTGAACCACCGAGACACCGAGAGCGAAAGGGAAACCACTATCCTCAGAATAAGGCTCCCATTGATGGGAGAGTCAAGTGGTCACTCCTCAAACGCCACCGTTTTCACCGTCGCCATCACTTCATCATACAGCGTTTTGATGTCGGCGCTTACCCGTTCCACGATGTTATCCAGCGGTACAAGCTCGATGTCCTTGCTCGTGCGCTGCTTCAGTTCCACGCCGCCTTTTTCCAGCGAACGCGCGCTGATGGTGATGCGCAGCGGCGCACCGATCAAATCCGCATCGTTGAACTTGACGCCGGGGCGTTCGTCGCGGTCATCATACAGCGTTTCAATCTTCGCTTTGTTCAGCGCATCGTAGAGTTTGGCGGCTTCAGTTTCGACCTGTGGCTCTTTGCCTCCTACCGAGACCAGATGCACCTGAAACGGCGCGACGGTGATAGGCAGCGTTAAGCCGTAGTCGTCGTGGTAGTGCTCGGCCACGCACGCCAGCACGCGCGTCACGCCGACGCCGTAGCTCCCCATGACGATGGGCTTGGCTTTGCCGTCCTTGTCCAGATAGGTCGCGCCCAATTTTTCGGTGTAACGCGTGCCCAGCTTGAAGATGTTGCCGACTTCCACGCCGCGCACCGCACGCAGGGGACTGCCGCAGTTGGGACAGCCATCGCCTTCCTGCGCTGCTGCGATGTCGGTGACAATATCCGCTTTATAATCGCGTCCGTGATTAGTATTGAGGTAGTGATAGCCAGCCTGGTTCGCGCCGCCTACCAGATTGGGCGACGATGCGACAGCCTCATCAATCACGACAATCGCCCCTTTGACGCCGATAGGTGAACCGTAGCCCGCCACCGCCCCCACTGCGCGAATTTCGTCCTCCCGCGCGGGACGCAGCTCTTTGGATTTGAGCGCGTTTGCCAGCTTGGTTTCGTTGGCGTCCATATCGCCGCGCACAATCGCCAACACGAACTTTTCCACATCCTGCTGATTTTCGACAAACGTTGCCACCATAAACACAGCTTTGGCCGTCTTCGATTTAGGGATGTTGAGGAACTGCGCCAGCGCGTCGATAGTGGTGGTGTTGGGCGTGGCAACCTTTTCGAGGGGTTTGCGGGCTTCATCGGGGTTTGCGGGCTTGCGGAAGGCGGCAATCTGGCGGTTGGCCGCATAACCACAGTGGTCGCACAGCATCAGTGTATCTTCGCCGATGGGCGTCAGATACATGTACTCGTGTGCCAGCGAACCGCCCATCATGCCCGTGTCAGATTTGACAGCAATCACAGGCAGGCCAACGCGCGCGAAGATGTTGAAGTACGCCTGATAATGCGCACGGTACTGCTTGTCGAGGCTCGCTTCGTCGGGGTCAAGCGTGTAGCTGTCCTTCATGATGAACTCGCGTCCACGTATCAACCCGGCGCGGGGACGAGGGTCGTCGCGCCATTTGGTCTGTATCTGGTAGACCATCAGTGGCAGTTGGCGATACGAGCGAATTTCCTTGCGCGCCAGATCGGCGACGACTTCCTCATGCGTCATGCCCAGCACCATGTCACGCTCGTTCTTGTCAACGAAGCGTCCCATTTCGCTGCCGATATCATACCAGCGCCCCGTCTCGCGCCACAGGTCGCCCGGATGCACCACAGGCATCGTCAGTTCCTGCCCGCCGATGGCCTCCATCTCCTCGCGCAGAATATCGCTGATCTTCCTGATGGAGCGCTGTGCCAGCGGGAGATAACTAAAGACTCCGGCGGCAAGCTGGCGCATAAACCCCGCGCGCAGCATAAGCTGGTGGCTGACAACCTCGGCATCCGCAGGCGCTTCGCGCAGCGTCTGGCTGAACAAACGTGACATACGCATGGTTTAACATCCTATGAACTTTTTTGAACCCTTGTGAGCCGTATTATAGCGGAGAGGATGGAATGTTGCCAGAAGCAAGTGAATGTTCGATTTGCCTGAACCAACAGTGGGAGAGTATCAGCAGTTAAACGGCGGCAGCATCCCCGCTGCGCATGGGCAGCCGCACGGTGAACACCGAGCCGACGCCCGGCGTGCTGTCGAACTTGACGGTACCGCCGTGCGCAGCGATGCAGTCCCGGACGATGCGCAGCCCCAGCCCCGTACCGTTCACCAGGCTGACGTTGCTGGCACGAAAGAATGGCTCAAAAATGTGCGCCTGCTCATCCAGCGGGATGCCAATGCCTTCATCCATCACCCGGATCACGGCCTCGCCGTTCTCGCGACTCAACTCCAGCGACACCTGACTGTGCAGGCCGGAGTACTTGATGGCGTTGTTCAGCAAATTAGTCAGCGCCCGATCCAGCAGGCGGGCATCAGCGGTGATGTCGTTGACTTGCCCATCCGTCTTAAACTGCAAGCGGCGGTCTTCGCCAACCGCAGTCTGCATTTCCGCAACCAGCATCCGGCACAAATGCTCCAGATCAACAGTTTCCGGCTTAAAGCGTATCGAACTCACCGTCTCATGAATGATGAGCGACATCTCTTCCAGAATGGTTGTTAAACGCTTAACCTGCGCCTGAATAAATTGCAGGCGTTCGCGCCGCTTGTCCACATCCATTCGCTCAAAATAATTTTCAAGCATCTGCGCTGAGTTCTGAATCACGGTCAGCGGCGTGCGAAACTCATGAGAAATCGTGCGCATCAACCGCTTCTTGAGTTCGCTCAATTCATGCTCAGTCGCCAGCGCTGCGCGCAAACGCTCGGTTTCCACCAGACTTTCTTCGGCGGCTTTACGCCCGGTGATGTCCTCCGAAATTCCCACCAACCGATAGATTTCGCCGTGCTCATTCTTGATCGGCATAAACTGTGTACGCACCCAGCGCATGGAGCCATCGGGACGAATGATGCGATATTCCCCATCATAAGATCCAATCAGCCGCGCCGCAGGTTCCGCCGCGCTCAGGACTTTCTCGCGATCATCGGGATGAACAGTAACGATAAACTGCCGCAAATCGTTGTATAAGTCCTCAGCAGAGCGTCCCCAGATCGTTTCATACGAGGGGCTGATATACAGGTATCGCTGCTCCACCAGATCAACGAGCCAGAACACTTCGCGCATGTTTTCCGCAATCTGGCGGAAACGGCCTTCACTTTCCGTAAGCGCCAGTTCCACGCGTCTGCGCTCGGCGATGTCATGTTCAAGCTGTTGATTGGTTTTGGCCAGTGCTCCTTCGCTCTTTTCCAACCGCACCAGCGCCTGCCGCAGCGTACGATCTCCCATCCACAACAACCACGCCGCCAGCATACTGTTCGTCAGATAGTTGGCCAGCGTGATTTCCGCCGTGACATCCCCCACCGTTTCAAAATACGAACCATTCTTGGCCGCAAAGTAAAATGCAGTGGACCCAAAAGCGCTCATCAACGCAAACAGGCTCGAGGCGCGCGTCCCAATCAGCAGGCCGGACATCAAAATAACCAGCACATAGGAATTCAGAATCGGATTTTGTAACCCACCCGTAAGCGCTGCGCTCTGCGTAATCTGAACCCAGATGTAGGCACACCAGATATAACTTAGTACCAGCACGCTTACCCAGCGCATCAGCACAAACAAGATAAGCTGAACGGCCAGCACCATCAGATTGAGGCTGAGATCGGGGAAACCAGACTTTGAGGTAATGACCCTGACGAAAATTGCCGCTATGTTGAGTATCAGGGAGCCAAGAAGCATGATGCGCAGCAGAAGAACACGCCGCGATCTTTCAGGGTCGCGATAGTGTAAAACCTTCAGGAGCGTGGTCTTCAAAACCAAAAAAGAAGTCATAGACTTCATAAGGCAGTCGGGCATCCCAATGGGCTTAATGGTTACAAGCGCATTATAATACCCCGAAACTTCATAAATCCTTTAGAGTCGTAACAAACTTCAAACCGCCTGTATCCGGCGCTGCATGGCCAGCAGTACAGGCTCTATCCACAAACTGCGGAAGGAGTTACTGATTGTAGCGTAATTCTCGCTAGGCATCATCGCCAGTTTGCCCAGCCAGTTCACAACGAAGCGCCATAACAGCGCGTGATCCCACAGCAGCGCGAAGTGTTCATCGTCCCAACCGGGTTTCATCAGCGCATTATGTCGTTCGCGATACAGGGCGATGATATTTTGCGTGGACAGGCTCGGCGTGAAGTTCATCAGAGTTGCCTGCACAAAGCCTACTAGATCGAGGATGGCGGGGCCAATCGCCGCCAACTGCCAGTCGAAAACCTTCTGCCGCCCATCAATCGAACAGGCAATGTTGCCGGGCCAGTAATCGCCATGAATCAGGGTAAAGGTTTCGCTGCGCAGCGGCGCGACAATCTCGTCGATATGAGCCGCGAGGTGGTGCAGCATGTCGGCATACTGCGGCTCATCAAAAGGAGGCAGAGGTTTTTCATTGAGCAGTAGTTCTGCTGCGCGCTTCACAGCTTCGACGGTTTCAGCATAGTCCGTCGTCAGGGGACGTGCCAGCCAGGCATAAGTTTCCAGCGTTTCACTTGCACCTTGAAAGCGGTCATGCAGCGCCGCCAGATTCAGCGTCGCCTCGCGGTAATCATCGGGTGTCCAGCTTTCAGGCGGGCGCAGTCCGGTGAGACCTTCAAGCACAATCCAGCCTTCCGTCTCGTCGCCAGCAATAAACCCCGGTACCAGCATCGGCAGGTGCTCGGCAAGACGGCGGTACACACCGTACTCGCGCTGCCCCACCGCATTCAGCACGCGCCCGCGCGCGGTCACGGGCGGTTCTTTCAGCAGCAGCGGCAGCGTATGATCTTCGCCTTCAATATGTACGCCGACGGACAACGCGCGCAGAGTCGTTCCCGCGTCGCCAAAAGACGAGACAGGCTGTACGCCAGGAATCGTCATCGGCTTGATGTCGCCCAAACGAAGGGTGCTGGCCGCCAGATAACGGCGCAGGCCCGCCATCAGCGTCGAACGCGAGAATGGATATTCATTCTCGATTGTCAGGTCTTCAGTCTTCCCAGCGCCGTCCATCGTTGATTTTCAACTTTTCCATTACCGCTTGTCCCAAATCAATCTCATTGAGACTCGCCAATTGCAACAAATATAACATGACATCCGCCAATTCGCCGGACAGGGCCGCTTTGTCGGCCTGTTCGCGCCACTGATACAGTTCCAGCACTTCGCTGGCTTCGACCACCAGTGAAATCGCGATACTGCGCGGTGTTTGCGGGTGCGGCGAATCCGGGCGATACCACCCTTTGCTCTCCACGAAGGCGTGCATCGCCGCTTCCAGAGTCTTCAAATCCATCGTTTCAGCCCTCAGCTTACAGCAATCTCAATAAAGGTAACATATTTCTTTATTCCCATAGACTTGTATGGCCGTCACACGGTTTTGAACTCAGCGCCGCGCTGCAACTTCGTAGATATAGCCCGGCAGTCCGCTGGGTTTTGTGCCAATATGTTTGACGGACTTGAGCAGAAGCCATGCAAAAGCACGGAACAAGCCGTAGCCTACCACAACACCCAATGCATTCAGCAGCGCGTCGTTGATGTCGATAATGCGATACGGGTAGCGCAGCAGCAGCGAAATGCTAAGCTGAACCGCCTCAATACCCAGCCCAATCACTGGCGCTATCATGAACACCTGCCTCTGTTTGATAGGCACGATGAAACTGATGCCGAAGCCGAAGGGCATCGTAAGCAGAATATTCTGGAAGATTTGAAGCACAACGATGTTTGCAAGTTCGCTGAAATTGAATCGGAACGGGATCACATTCATCGACCACAAAAACTGTTCTGGCGCGGCAACATAAGAGGTGTCGATCCGAATGGGAAATAACGCTTCGTTCAGCGCAAACAGGACGTAGATGCCGAAGACCAAACAGCACAGCACATACGCGAAATTGTGTGTTCTGCGCCACGCCAGCGCCAGCCCTGCGCCAAGGATAATTACCGCAGCCACCCACAAACGCAGTGTCGAACTGCCAAAAACAACTTCCACAGTTATCCTCGTGCTTTACTCGTCATCCGTGACAGGGATTTCCACCAGATCATTCGGCAGACGTTCGCCTGTCGTATCCGTCACAGGCAGGCGTACACCATCAGCTTCCCAGTACGCACCTGCGAACACTTGCAGACAGGCCGCGCTTACAGGCTGCGACAGGCGTATCTGGCGCACGTCCGTTTGCGTTTCGCCCGCTGCCCACAGGCTGAAGGGATACGCGCCGCCCCACACCGCGCCATCCAACTGCCCCACCAACTGTCCATCACACAGCACATGAACGAAAGGCTTAACGGCAATAGGTTCATTCACCCGCCAGCGTGTCGTCACCGTGACCATCTGTGCTTGCGGTAGATAGACAGCAGACGCCTCCGTCAGCCCTAGCTGACCATCCGCGAACCCGGCGATTGGCTCATCGCTGCCGGGCAGGTTCGGCGCGCCCACATACACCGGATAAAAAGCACCACTGACAAATTCAGTAGCATAAATAGCAGACGCCGCGTGCAAACGCTCCTCGAACGTGCCCTGCCCCACCGTCTGATACGGCGCGTAGATCACCTCGGCAGCAGGGCGCAGCGTGGGATTATAGGCCAGCGCCTCGACGCGCGGAAACTCAACGCCCGCCATCGCCCAGAACTGCTGGTTGTAGTTGACATACTCCACCATGAAGATCACCCTCAGCGCCCGTGAGGAACGTGCGGTTTCCCCTTCCGTCGGTGCCAGAAACGCAGGCGCGTTCAGCACCAGCGGCGCAGTGGGCTGATCCTGTTCCAGCAGCCGCAGTAACTGCCAGGTGTAGTCACTCTGCACCAATGCCTCAGTGCGGCGCTCCATCAGAAAACGCACGCTGATGACTACACCCGACGCAGCGAGAATGACAGCCAGAATGTTTGTCCACCGTGACGCAGAAAACGGCAATCCTCGCTGACCGCTGCGCCACATCTGCACCAGCGCCGCGCCCCAGAATATCCCCGCCCCCAGCGACGGAAACATCATCAAACGCGGCGAACCACTGATGTAATCGGGCGCCAGCAGCAGCGCCGATGGCAGCGCCCCCAGCACATACCACAGCACGCCAAATCCCATCACACCGTACGGGCGTAACATGTTATGCCCCACCCATGCTGTGTCCTCTGCCACTCCACCACACCAGCGCCAGCGTCAGCGCCACCCCGCCACTGGCAAGTCCCCAGCGCAGCAGCGGGTCGCCTGCGCACAGCTTCCAGCAGCGCACGTCAGCGCACGCGTCAGCGCGACGAACGGATAAACCAGACCTTGCAGCACGATTCCCAGTGAAACCCATACCGTCGCCATTAGTCCTGGGCGCACCGGCGGCACGCGGCACCGTCGCCCACAGCGCGAGGTACAGCAGCACAATCCCCCCCAGCGGCAGCAGAAGCAGCAGCACGCGCCGTCAAACAGGCTACGCCAGCCATAAACCACCGCCAGCAGCAGCGCCAACAGCGGCACCAGCACGCCGTTCTCGTGGCTGAAAACGCCGACGAACATAATACTCAGCCAGCACAGCAGCAGCGTCCATATTCGCCGCCTGTCGAGCCACGCCAGCGCAAAAAACAGCGTCAGCGCAGCACACAGCGCCAGCATCATGTGGAACAGCGCCGCCACCAGAATCACCGCCGCATAGCTAAACGGAAACAGCACAAACGTCAGTCCCGCGATATAACCCGCCAGCGAACGCCGGGTGATACGCTCGACCACTCGGCCAAGCACCACGCCAGCCATCCCGAAACACAGCACATTCAGCACATGCAGCGCGAACGGGTCAAAATGCCCGCCGACCAGCATTTGTTCCAGTTCCCACACCGTAAACACCGCCGGACGGTAGTAGGGAAAGGAAATCGCGCCGCCCCAGAAGCGCAGCCCTGGCACGCCGTAATTTCACCGGTAATCCTTAATCATGGCGAAGTGCAGGCCGTCGTCGATGAAAAACGGCAGGCGCATCAGCCGTACAGCGTGCGCCGATAGCAGGCAGCGCACGCAGGAGATAACGAGACATCATAGGTCGATCTGGTGGAATCAGTTGGCCATCGCCTTCAAAATCTGCTCAATGTGATTGACATCATGCAAAGCGCTCGTTGATTGCCAGTTCCGTCACCGAATACTCGCCGTAGTCGGCATGAACACCGCGCCGTTTCCACTGGTCGTTTTGCGTGCATGAGCGTCGTTCGCAAGGTCTAACGGTGGGTAATCCAGTACCTGACACGTAAATCGGAACTCCCCTGTCTTCTTCGCCTTCATGCAGGTAACGGTACTCAGATTCCCGCCAGCACTGTGTCCACCAATGGCCATTCTCGCGGGGTCAATCGCATATTGCGCGGCATTTTCATAGATTTGTTTCACCACAGCGTACACCTGATTTACCGCCGCCGGGAACGGAAACTCTGGAGCTTTGGCGTATTCAATGCTGATGATTTTACAACCGACACGCCGTTGCAGTTCCAGATTCATCGCTTCGTCCATGTCAGCGCTTCCAAGAATGAAACCACCGCCATGTAAATCGAACAAGATAGGGCTTACCTCTGGATTGTCAAATCCGTACCACAGCGTCCGAACTCGTCCGAACTCAGTATCAATGAAACGCTCTTGCCCTGCGGGTTTGGCTTTGGCTCCAATATTCTGAAGCCTCAGGGAGATTGCCATGAACCACCGCAATAGCTTGCCTCGCCAGATATACTGTTTACGTGTTGGTCTTTTTGCCATAGTTCACTTATAAGGCAGAACGGATGCAGAGTCTGTGGTTGTCTGCCGTACAGGACGGCCTGCATTGATTACAGTTGCGCGCTTCAGTAGGCGTTTTTGTCGCGGCGCATGAATATATTGAAAACCGTGCGAATAATGATTTTGATGTCCAGCCACAGCGACCAGTTTTCGACATACCACAAATCGTAAGTCGTGCGCTCGGCAATCGAGGTATCGCCGCGCAGCCCATTGACCTGTGCCCAGCCTGTCATGCCCGCTTTTTCGCGGTGACGTTCCATGTAACGTGGAATCTGCTGGCGGAACTGCTGCACATACACCGGGCGTTCCGGGCGCGGCCCTACCAGACTCATCTGGCCGACCAGCACATTGATCAACTGTGGAATTTCATCCCAATTGGTCTTACGCATAAAGCGCCCCATCCGCGTGACGCGTGGATCATTCTTCACCGTCCAGCCTGGCCCCTGCGCTTCCGCATCGGTACGCATGGACCGGAACTTAATCATCGGGAAGGGACGGCCATCCAGACCCATGCGCTCCTGCGAGTAGAACACCTGACCTTTGGACTCAAGGCGAATCAAAAATGCCGTCAGCATGAACAACGGCGACAGCAGGATCAGCCCAACGAACGCGCCAATCATATCCAGCGCCCGCTTGAGGCTTAATTTCCAGCCGCGCAGGGCAATATCGCGCACGGTTAGCAGCGGCGTCCCCCCTAGTTCGTCGAGGTTCATATCGCCAGCCATGTACGAGAACATGTCGGGATAGACTTTGACATCGACTGAACCGCGCTGGCACAGGGTAATCAGGTCAACCAGTTCCGAACGTTGGGCGTCAGGCAGGGCAATAATCACCTGCTGGATTTGATAAGCGTCAATCAGGTGCGGGATGTCATAGTGCGTACCCACAATCGGGATACCCAGCACCTTGCCCTTCTTGCCGTTCACCACGCCCACAATCTGATAGCCCAGTTCAGGATGCACCCGAATCTTCTTGGCAATTTCGCGGGCGACATTGCTGGTTCCCACAATCAGCAGGTTGTCACGGTCAATGCCCTTCACCCGCAGCCACTTACGCAGCGTAGAATAGGCTTCGCGGGCGATGACCGTCAGCGGGAGGCTAAAAATCACCGCGTAAAAGAACAGCGCGCGCGGATAATCCACCTGTAGAATAGTGTTCTTAAAAATGAAATCCTGCATCCCATACGCCAGCACGCCGCCAACCGCAACCGCGCCCGCAATCTGCCGTGCCTGATCGATACGACTGGTCGTGCGCCGCAGATGATACAACCGTGTGAAATAAAACAGCGTGATGACGGTAACGATATGCAGTGTCATCGTCAGGAAATAATCGCTGAACGGCGGCGGAAAAGCCGGAGTCTGGAAAAATGGCAGCGTCAAACGCGCTACATAACCCAGGGCAAAACCTACCGACAGGGCCATAACGTCAACAATGACAATAAGGACAGCGAGCAGCGTCTTAATCCGTCCGGCGTGCTGATGCGGTAAAGCCGGCGGCGCTACGTACTCGTCATCGGTAATGGGTGCTGGCGCATTTCCCGCCACAGGCTGCGACCTCCCCTGAGCAGCAGGCCGAGTTTTACCAGACTGTCCATCCACGCCGGAGTCTTTGCCTGATAATGTTTCTGGTAAAAGAGCCACATCGCCCGTTGAAACTCGAATTGGGCTTTCTTGCTCCTGCGACTGGCTGCCCGTTTGACATGCTTGATCATCACTTGCGGGTGATAGTACACTTTCCAACCCGCTTGTTTGATTCGGTACGCCCAATCTAAATCCTCTCCGTACATGAAGAACATCTCATCTAGCAGTCCGATGGACTGAATGGCTTCGCGGCGCACCTGCATGTACGCCCCAACGACGGAATCGACTTCGATCTCCTGATTTTCATCCACAAAGGTCATGTTGTAGCGTGCAAAACGCGGGCTGTCGGGAAACAGTTTCGCCAGCCCCGAAAAATGATAAAACGCTACGGTGGGAGTCGGGAAAGACCTGCGGCAGGCTTTATCAAGCGTGCCATCTTCCAGCACTACCTTCGGCCCCGCCGCACCGATGTCAGGATGCGCATCCATGTACCGCACCATATCCACCAGTGATGTCGCAGGCACTTCCGTATCAGGATTGAGCAGCAGCGCATAACGCGGCGCAAGTGCATCCACCTGCCCCGCGCCGTGATAGCCCAGATGCCGCAGTCCTAAATTATTTCCGTAAGAAAAGCCGCCGTTGGTCGCGCTGACAATCACTTCAACTGTGGGGAATTCGGCACGCACCATCTCCGCGCTGCCGTCAGTCGAAGCATTGTCAACCACCACCACCCGATAACTAAATTCTCCCTCACTCGCCACAACGGTCTGAAGACAGCGGCGCAGGAGGTCACGGGTGTTCCAGTTAACGATGATAATTCCAAGATCGTGATGTAGCGCTTTTTCGACCATGTTGGCGATTGTACCACAAATCGCCAGCGTGCCAACCCAACGCTCACCCTACGCCGCAGCATCTTGAGCACAAACCGCCCTCTGCACATACTCGAAAACACCTGCACACAATTCGACAAAGCCAGGTGTTAAGGGATTTGCACGCTCCGTCTGTCAGGCAAACCATCTCTGGCATCGCACCTCACTTTTCTGTAAACTGATGTTTCCTTACTTTCTGTACAATCTATGACCTATGCCTAAAAAATTCTCTGAAATTCTGAACGCGCTGCCTGCTGGACAACTCATCAGTGTCAGCGACGAAACCTACATCACCGCGCCCATCAGCGAGTCCGATGCCGAAGTCAAAGCAGGCGGTGTTTTCCTCGCACGCAGCGGCGCGTCTGTAGACGGTCACGACTTTATCCCGCGCGCGCTGGCCAAAGGAATCGCTGCCGTCGTCGGTGAAAAAGACATAACCGGACTGCCCGTGCCCTATGCCCGCGTCAAAAATGCCGGGGAAGCGCTGGGCTGGCTGGCGGCTGGCTTCCACGATTTCCCCTCGCGTAAGCTGGTGGTCATCGGCGTCACAGGCACCGACGGCAAAACCACCACAACTACGCTCATCCACAGCATTTTGCAGGCAGCGACAGGCAAGGCGGGCTTCATCAGCACTATCGCGGCGGATTTGGGCGGCAAACAGGTCGATACCGGGCTGCACGTCACCACCCCCTCTGCCCCACAGGTACAGGCGCTGCTGGCGCAAATGGTCAGCAACGGGCTGCAATACGCCGTGCTGGAAATGACTTCGCATGGGCTGGCACAGGGGCGGCTGACCGGAACGGATATTGATGTCGCCGTATTGACCAACGTCACCCACGAGCATCTGGATTATCACGGCTCATGGGAAAACTACCGTGCGGCCAAAGCGCGCATGTTCCGCATGTTGAGCACATCCTCACGCAAACCCAATCAGCCGAAGATTTCTATCATCAACGGCGAAGACCCTTCAGTGGACTTCTTCAAGGACATTGATGCAGACCGCATCGGGGTTTATTCCATCAATATGCCGGGTGAATTTCAGGCGCAGAATGTGCGCTATCTGCCGTCAGGTACATACTTTGAAGTCAACGGCACCGAGTACCGCACGCCGCTGGTCGGGGAATTTAATGTGCTCAACGCGCTGGCGGCCATCAGCACCGCATCGTGCCTCAATCTGCCCACCGATGCCCTTGTCAAAGGGCTGGCGGCGGTAAAATCCGTTTCCGGGCGCATGGAGCGCATCGACGAAGGCCAGAACTTCACGGCAATCGTGGACTTCGCCCACACCCCTAACGCGCTCAAGAATGCCTTGGAAGCCGCCCGTAATATGGTGCTCCCCGGACGCCGCGTCATCGCGGTGTTTGGCAGCGCTGGCCTGCGTGACCGCGAGAAACGCCGCATGATGGCGCAGGTCTCGGCAAAGCTGGCAGATTTCAGCGTGCTCACGGCGGAAGACCCACGCACCGAATCGCTGGACGGGATTTTGCAGGAGATGGCTGACGGCTGCATCTCACAGCGCGGCGTCGAAGGCAAGACCTTTATGCGCGTGCCGGATCGCGGTTTGGCGCTCTACGAAGCCTGCCGCATAGCGCGCGCGGGGGATTTGGTTATCGCCTGTGGCAAGGGGCACGAACAAAGCATGTGCTTCGACACCACCGAATACCCCTGGGATGACCGCGATGCGCTGCGTGCTGCCCTGCGCGGGACGCCGCTTAAGACACTGCCAACGGCTCAGCGTTAGCAAACTGCGCCACAACATCGACAGAATGCCCGCTGCGATTTCAATCATCGTTCATTCTCTAGCTGGCGCGCAGCGGAACACGAATCATCGTCGTGATTTGGGCGGCGCGACGCAAATCATCAGCGTTCGGCTGCCCTTGCGCATCCAGCGCGATTTCGAGGTATTTGGCATCGCCCGGCGCGACTCGCAGCAGTCGCCCTAATCCCGCTGTGATCAGTGTGATATCGCCGCTGATGGTTTGCGCCACACCCTGCACCGACTTCCCTCTCAACTGTAAGGTCACAGGCGCACCGCCGCGTAGGTTCTGTACCCAGCGTTCCGCCGTGAACGCCAGCACATAACCCTCTTCCTCAATAT
The DNA here is from genome assembly GCA_046328675.1 of Anaerolineae bacterium. Taxonomy (GTDB): domain Bacteria; phylum Chloroflexota; class Anaerolineae; order Aggregatilineales; family Phototrophicaceae; genus JACAER01. The sequence goes on along the minus strand of JAXLWC010000005.1, from coordinate 100,600 downwards.
AACGAATCGGCGTAGTGTACAGCTTGCCGGATTTGCGTCCGCTGAAGCTGATGAGCATGATGCTTTTGCTCACCATGCCATGCAGCGGCGAGCGCAGGATGGATTTCATCATCGCATTGAGCCAGGTGGGTACTTTGGGACGAGACATGCAAGCTTCCTTATTCGTAAACCTGTAATTCTTCCGGGAGTTGGACTTCCTGCTGTTGAAGCCGACCACGCGCATGACGCAGCGCCCCGCCATGTACCGGCAGCGTCTTGTGGGTAGCTTTGGCCAGGCCGAACAGGGGCATGTTGGCATACAGCGCTTCGTATTTGCCGGGTTCCACTGCATACGTTTCGTGCCACACGCCGACATCACCGTTGTAACCCACTTCCTTATTGAACTTCCGCCATACTTCGGCATGGGGGTCATCCTTGCCCCGCGCAAAGCGTTCCAAATCCTCGAAGGAGCGCCAGTACGACACCATAATCGTCGTCAGCGGGAACGGGCGGAAAAACTGTTCGCCACCAAGGAATCCTTTTTCGGGATGTGCCTCAAGGGTCTCCACCATTTTGGGAAAAGCTCCGGCAACCATCATCCATTTCTTGAAGGCCAGGAAGTTGTTGACGCGCATCCCCACCAGAAACACAACAAACGGCTGGTCGATCTGCGTGGTGTAGCGGTCTGCGATCACCTGTGACATTTCGTTATCCTCTCAATCTTATATTCACATCATCTTATATATGATTAGTCATATATAAGATGAAACCTATGCTATAATAGTTCCAGGCTTCTGTCAATCAGCTTTATAGAGGATTTTTACAATGTCACTGGCCCATGCCATTCTGGGAATGCTTACGCAGCAGCCGATGACCGGCTACGACCTGAAAACCACCTGCTTTGACCAATCTATCGCCCACTTCTGGCAGGCCGATCAGGCGCAGATTTACCGCACGCTGGACAAACTGGCAGAGCAGGGCTTTGTCACCAGCCATCTCGAAGTGCAGGAAGACCGCCCTAATCGCAAGGTGTATTCCATCACGGACAGCGGCCATGCCGAACTGCTGCGCTGGATGCAGACCGAACAGGCACTCCCCACCTACCGCGAACCGTTCCTGATACAGCTTTTTTTCGGGCAGTTGCTGGATAACGCGCAGATCATCAGCATCATGCAGCAGCAGCTTGAAGCCCATCAGGCGCGTCTGGAGCACTATCGCGCGATTACCTTACCTGAACTGGATGCCCCGTACATCACGCGCGACCTGCTGTTTCAGCGCATGACACTGGAGATGGGCATTCGTATCGAGCACGCCTACATGGATTGGCTCAAGGACTGTATCGCACGCGTGCAGTCACTGGGCTAGTGGCTTCTGATGGATATACAGCCAGCGCCCTCATCCCCCTACAATGCCAGACATCAACTGTTTGTGGAGGGATGCAATGATTACCGAATTTCCCCTGGTTTGAACGCAAATTTACCTTTGAGCTGCCCGCATGGACGTTCCCCAACATCGTCGAGTGTTTGCGCGGCACGCCCGCTCGCGCAGAGGAACCTACCGCCGCGCTGATAAGGCTTTGCTCACAACGCGCGCGTAGGCGATGAATGGTCAATTCAGGAAAACATAGGACACCTGTGGGATATGGAACCCCTGTGGCTGGCGCGGCTGGATGACTTTCTGGCGGCTAAGGAGATGCTGCGCCGAAGCGGACTTAAGCAACAGCCAAACCTACGCCGCCAATCACAACGCCAGCGACATCGCTGCCATTCTGCGCGCCTTGCGCCAGACGCGGCAGCAGTTTGCCGGCACCGGAAACCGAAGCCGACGTGCTGCGTGCGTCAAAACATCCACGCTTGTTGCAGCCCATGACGTTGGTCGATCACATCTACTTCGTCGCCGAACATGACGACCATCATCTGGCACAGGTCACACGCCTGAAACGTGGCTGAATCAAAAACGCGCCAGAGGTTCGCTCCAGCGCGTTTTATAGTTCTGTTTAGTGCGGCGTTTAGTTCAGGCGGCCAGACAGTTCTTCCAGATTGCTGCGCACGCTGCCATCGACCACACGATCACCCGCGCGCAGGATTAACCCGCCGAGGATGCTGGGATCGACGCTGTACGAAACTTCGGAAGCACCTGTTTCCTTCTGAACCTTCTTCTTCTCGTCGTCGGTCAGCGGCATAGCGCTCTCACCACTTCGACGTGCCCCGACAGCGACTTCGGCGCTCGCCGGAACCTTGGCGAAGAAGTCATCGACCAGTGCGTGCGCCTTCTTGTCGTCGAGCGTCGCGCCAATCAAACGCTGGGTCGCAGCGATGGCAACGCGGCCACCGGCTGTCGACCTGGCGCAGTCGGTGTCACGGCGTTGAGCGTAGCCGCGGTCGGCAAGGATTTTCTCTGCCTGTGCGCGGCTGTCAGCCCGACCAGCTTGGCGACTTCTGCGCCACGCGCGGCCATCTTCGATGACAATACGCGACACCCTGACGTGCCTGTGCCAGAACCTTTTCAGCTTCGGCTTCGGCGTTCAGGGCGGCTGTTGGTTGCCGCAGCAGCGTCTTCCAGACCCTTAGCAATAGTCGCCGCGCGCGTATCGGTTATTACGCAGCGGACGCCATATAGACCGAAGGTCAGCAGACCTGAAAATCAACAGGAAGTTGAGAATTTAACAAACAGGAAGCCCTGATTGGATACCCAGCGGAGCCAGCGGCTTCGACAGCAGGAGCGGCTTCGCCTTCACCCTCAGTCACCGCTTCGCCTTCACCTTCAGCAGCCGTTTCACTGGCCGCACCTTCGGCAGGAGCAGCGGGTTCAGTCGCGCTTTCTACAGCGGCGGTAGCTTCGGCGGCGGCGCCTTCAGCCGGGGCGGGGGTTGCTTCCTGTGCCATCACACCTGGCAACGAACAGCATCAGCGCCGAAACCAGCGCCAGTAGTCCTAAATGCTTCAACGTGAATTGTCTCATGTGTAGCCTCCTAATGGGAACTACAGCACGAACAGGATGATGAGGGCGACGACCAGCGCGTAAATGGCGATGGCTTCAGTGAACACGATACCGAGAATCATGTTCGTTTGTACCAGACTGCGGCATCAGGATTACGGCCCATCGATTGCAGAGCACCCTGTACCAGCAAACCCACACCCACACCGGGACCCAGCGCGCCAATCATGGCGAGACCCGCGCCCACTGCCTTCAGACCGATTTCTAGCGTATCAGGACCCATCTTTGTACTTTCCTTCCTAGTTGGAATAATTAACGAATTAATGTGCGTGTGCTTCTTCGCCGTGACCGTGTTCTTCATCGTCGCCGTGATGGCCTTCCATCGCCTGCGCCGAGAACACCAGCGTAAGAACTGCAAACACGTATGCTTGAATGGTCGTAACGATGACTTCCAGGCCGATAAAGATACCCGGCAGGAAGAACGCGACCAGGAACGACATCACTGCGAGCAAAATACCGCCTGCGAACATGTTACCAAAAAGACGCTGAAGCTCAGAGAGATGATCTTGCCGAACTCAGAAATGATTTCAAAGAGGCCGACGGCGAAGTCGATGATGCCCAGCGGCTTGCCCGTTGCCCAGCGCGCGCAGGTTCACGAACTTCTGGAAGTAGTTCGGGCCTTGCGCAATCACGCCGAAAACCTGAATGGCGACGACGGAAATCAACGCCAGACCGATGGTCAGGTTGAGGTCTGTCGAACCACCGCGCACAAACGGCGTCACCACAACAGGTAAGGCACCGCGTTCGGGTCACGCAGAATGGCTGGCGGGAAACCAACGGCTGCGTGCGGCCACACGGATTCAGTGGCGTGCAGACGGGCTTCTGCCAACTGCGTATCGTATTCTGCCTGCGTCAGATGGCCCTGGGCCAGCAGTTTCGCCTGACGTACTTTTCCGTTTCGAGTCCAGCGGCAGCAGTGTTCAGGTCATCCAGCGGCGGGGTAGTGACGTGACCTTCTTTATACTGCTCGCAAGCGTGATAATCTTCCTCGTCAGCAGCATAACCGCTGAACAGTGCTTGCGTTACCAGCAGACGGTCTCCCACTTTGGGATGTCCGGCAGTGATGTTGATGCCAATAGCCGGGCTGGAATGCCCAGCGCAGTGCATCACGCCGACGCTTTCAATACCCGGCAGCAGCTTCATCCAGTTCACTGCTAGCAGGAAGACGAAGATGGTCGCCACGAGGGGGAACAAAATCGCGCCGTTCTTGCCTGCAACATTCTTGCACTGGTTGTAGATAAACTCGCCGATCGCCTCTGCCAGCGCCTGGAAGCGTGCTGGTACTTTCTGCGACCACCCCTTGGACGAACGCCATGCCAGCACGACGAAGATGATAACCATCAGGTCCGCCAGCAGCATCGCCGCCAGGGTGTCGATCCCCAACAGATTGAAGGGAACGGTGCCCAACCTTCGATAGGGTTCTGGAGGTACAACGATGACAGGCAGCGCCACCGCTGACCCAGTACTGGGGAGTACACTGAACGTCAGCCACGAGCAAGCGGGCTAACACCGCGAGCGATAATCGCGAAGATAATCGCCCCGCGTTGTGTCGCGCTCATGATGGTTCCCCTCTGCTATGGTAAGCAATCAAACAATTCCTCAATTCAATACTCCTTCCAGTTTATTGCTCTTTATCCTGCTGGGGCTGTATCTTGCGGATTGCCCACAGCGCTAAGCGCAGCATTGAGAATAGGCTGATGGGGACAATGAATAAGGACTTGATGACAACGGCCTCGCACCCAAAGCGCGCATCCAACCACAAGCCCAGAAATAACGCCGTGAATACGATAATCAGTCCTACCACACCCGAAAGTGCAGCAACACTCTGCAAAAGCGCAAGTTGCGTATTCGCGTTGTACGATTCATAAGCTAACGGCGGTGCATTTTATCACAAACATTTTCGACTCCGCCGGCCAAAAATAATTGCTAAATTTTTCAACTTCCTGAAAATCTACTTTCTCTGCACGACAACTTTGCTCGACATCCTCTGCTGCGAAAAGTAGGGGCGCAATAGCTGCGCCCCTGCAATCATTCCCCAGAAAATCGTCAGCCCTGGCAACAGGTTGCGCGCGCCTTCTACGGCCACATCAAAGATGGTCTGCGCGCCAATCGTGCCCAGAATCACGACCACGAATACCACACCTCCAGCACCCACATGTAAGGCGTGGACACCGAAATTCGCCTTGTTCTTGCCTTTCGCCGGCCAACGTACATGACCTTGATGACCACCAGATAGTAGTACAGCGCGACGATAGCGTTCAGCACGCCGATAATCGCCAGCCCTTCAAGATGCGCCTGCACCGCTGCGGTAAACAGGAAGAACTTGCCGAAGAAGCCCGCCGTTTAAAGCGCACACCGCCCAACGACAGCAGCGCCACCGTCATCGTCAGCGCCAGCCAGGGCTGCGGCGGTTGAGTCCGGCAAGGTCGGCACCGTCGTGTTGCCCGTCGCCTCGCCAAACAGGACGATGACCGCGAACGCCAGCAGGTTGGTGAAGGTGTACATAAACATGTAGAAACCCACCGACGCCACCGCGTTCAGGGCCAAGATCGGGACTTGCGCCTTTAGTTTAGGCGGCCAGCCCCATCAGGTGCGCAGCCTCGCCTGCGCAATCGAGGAGTACGCCAGCATACGCTTGATGTTCTTCTGCGACAGCGCCAGAACGTTGCCCGGCGTCATGCTGATGATCGAAGTCGCCGCCATGAACTGCACCCAGAAGTTTTGGATGGTGTAGCCGCCGATGACCAGATCGTTGGGGAACACAGCGATGAAGAAGCGCATCATCACCGCGAAGCTCGCTGCCTTGCTGGCCACGCTCAGGAACGCAGTCACAGGTGTCGGCGCGCCTTCATAAACATCCGGCGTCCAGAAGTGGAACGGCACCGCGCTCACCTTGAAGCCGAAGCCCACGATGACCATCACCATCGCTGCCAGCACCGGAATAGCGTTGTTGGCGAACGTATCGGTAGTCATGAACCGCGCCAGCGAGCATGGTGTCGTCTGCCCGCTAAAGCCGTACAGGATGCTGAAGCCGTACAGCATAATCGCCGACGAGAACGCGCCAAAAGGGAAGTACTTCATCCCGCTTTCGCTGGACTTGGCATCTTCGCGCTTGAACGCGGCGAGGCAGTACAGCGAAATCGACATGGTTTCCAGCGCGACAAACAACATAATCAGGTCAGCCGACGCCGCCAGCAGCGACGCGCCCAGCACTGCGACAGTGACAATCGCATAGAACTCGCCGCGTTTGCCCACGCCTTTGGTATCAATCGCCATCAGGCAGGTAATCGCCCGCCCGCTCACCATGATACGGAAAATCTGTGCCAGCGAGTCGTTGCGGATCATACCGCCCCAGTAGAGGAAATTGCCGTTCGGGCCAGCGTTAGGTGGAGCAAGCAACGCGAAAACAGGCACAATCGCGATCAGCCCCATACCAATGGCGGAGATGTACGCCAGCCAGTGACGACGGCTTTCCGGCAGAAAAGCATCGATAAATACCAGCGCTGCCGCGAGCAATGCCAGCAGCAGTTCCGGCAGTACCGCAGGTAAATGTGTCCAAAAATCAAATGCGACCACGAAACCCTCTCTTTTCTACCCGCCCAGCAGTTTGATAATCGGCTGCAAGCCGGACGTAATCATCGGCGCCATAATGGCCGGATACATACCCAACACCAGCAGCGGCACCCCTAACAGAACCAGGATGATACGGTCAGTGATGGCGATGTCGCCCACTTCGGGGAACTTCTTGGCGTCAAAATCGCCAAAGAACACCGCGCCCGTGACACGCAGCACATAAGCCGCTGTGATGACAATCGCCAGCGCTGAGATGATAGCAATCACCGCGTAGTAATTGGTCAGCGTGAAGCTGCCAATTTGCAGCGAAATGTTTTCTGACGCAGCCCACAGCCCCTGGAAAATCGGGAACTCAGCGATGAAACCGCTTAACCCCGGCATACCCATGCTGGTCAAACCGCCGACGACGAAAGCCACCGCCACCCAGGGCATCTTCTTGACGAAACCACCGAGCGACGGAATATCGCGGGTGTGCGCGCGGTCATAAACCATACCGACGCAGCCGAAGAATAGGGCCGTCATCGCGCCGTGACTGAACATTTGCAAGCCCGCGCCCGTCATGCCGACGATGTTCATCGTGGCCCAGCCCATGCTCACCAGCCCCATGTGGCTGACCGATGAGAAGCCGATGACGTACTTAAAGTCACGTTGGCGGAAGGCGATAAACGCGCCGTACACCACGTTAATCAGCGTCAGGAACACAATCCAGGGCAGGTGAACCTGCGCGCCTTCCGGCATCAACTGCACGCCAGCACGCAGCGCCGCGTATGCGCCGAGCTTCATCAGCACGCCCGCGTGAATCATCGACACGGCAGTCGGTGCGGCCACATGTCCGTCCGGCGACCAGTTGTGGAAGGGGAACACACCTGCCAGCACCGCGAAACCAATGAAGATGAAGGGGAACCAGAAGCGCGCGAAGTCTAGTCCCTGAATGCCCAGGTAACCGAGCTGACTAAACGCGCCTGTTTCGCCCGCCAGTGTAAGCTGAACAATGCTGAAGCTGAACTCTGTCGCGTCCGGGTGCAGGATACCCGCCGCTTTCGCATCGGCGAAAATCTGCGCACCTTCATTCAGGAAGAAGTGCTGCGCGGTGAAAACCATCGCGATCACACCGACCAGCGCGATGACCGAGCCAATCAGGATGTAGAGCGTCAGTTTCATCGCCGCGTATTCGCGTAGCTGTACCCAGCCCCATGTCGCGATCAGCAGATACATCGGGAAGATTGCCAGTTCGTAGAAGAAGAACACGACGAACATATCAACCGCGACGAACACCCCGTACACGCCCGCGACCAGCAGCATGAAGAATGCCATGAACTCGCGCGTGCGGTCATCGATGCGCCACGAAATCAGCACACCCGCGACAGCCACCATACCCGTCAGCAGCACCATCGGCGCGCTCAGGCCATCGACACCCAGATGATAACTGATGCCGAGGCTCGACACCCAGGGAACATATTCCTCGAACGCTAAGCCGCGCTCGAACATCTCCGTGCCTTCAAAGCCTGTCGCCGTGCTTTGCGCTTCTTCGTGGACAGCGTTGACCGCCGCCACCTGATTGTTATAGGTGAAGAACACCGCCGCCGACAGGAACAGCATAATCGCCGCCGCAGTAATCGAGATACCGCGAATCATGTCGCGCTGCTTGCCATCCATAAACAGGATGACCACCGCCGCCACAATCGGCGTAAAGATGATGACGCTTAGAACCGGAAACGAAAAACCTTCAATCATGTTTTTTTCCTATCCTTGCAGTAGCTTGCCGCTGTTTCGCGGTGTTGTAGGGGCACAGCACGCTGCGCCCTGTCCATCTACCAGAAATACCGCGAGAAACCAGCAGCCAGTCCCCAGCAGCTAACAGCTATCCGCCGCCCAATATGTGCGTCACCGATTGATTGATCACCGTCAAAATCCAGTTGGGCACCAGCCCCGTGACCAGCATCAGCACCAGCAGCGGCGCAATCGCCACCACTTCGCGCAGTTCGATTTCCAGATGATAGTCTTTCCAGTGCATATTGAAGGGGCCGTGCAGCACCGCGCGAATGCCCTTGAGGATGTAACTCCCCGTGAACAGCAGACCCAGCATCGAAATCACCGTCAGCCAGGTGAACACCGGGAACGCGCCGCGCACCACGAGGAACTCGCTGACGAAGCCGTTCAAGCCCGGCAGACCGAGGCTTGCCATGCTGCTGAAGATGAAGATGCCGCCGTAAATCGGAGCCTTCACCCACAGACCACCGTACTGCCGCAGGTCGCGCGTGTGTGTCTTGTGATAGATGCCGCCAGCGAGCAAGAACATTGCCGCTGAGCTTAAGCCGTGATTGAACATTTGCAGCACCGCGCCGTTCGCCGCCAGAATGCCGTGTTGCAGCATGTCCGGGGTCACGCCCTGCGCGTGCAGATTGCCATAGACCACCGCAAACACTGCGATGCCCATCGCCACGAAGCCCATGTGATTGACTGAGCTGTAAGCAACGAGCCGCTTGATGTCATTCTGTCCGAAGGCTGCGAACGCCCCCAGCACGACGCCGAGCATCGCCAGGAAGGCGAAGATTCCTGCCCAATTCGTAGTGAAGCCAAGAACCGTCACATCGGCAATCCACACGTCAGGGAACAGCGGGATGACCAGACGGATGAAACCATACGCGCCCAGCTTAAGCATCACCCCCGCCAGCAGCATTGAGCCTGCGGTGGGCGCTTCGCCGTGTGCATCCGGCAGCCATGTGTGGAACGGCCACACCGGAACCTTGATGCAGAACGCCACGAAGAAGCCGACGAACGCCAGCGACTTCACCGTTTCGATGCCGATGCCGAGGAAGGTACCGTTCGCGCCGTTATACGCAGGCCACACCTGCGCCAGTTGTTGAATGTCAAAGGTCTGCGCTGTTAAGCCGATCAACTGGCTTGCCAGCAGCATACCGAGCGTGCCGCCGATGCTGTACAGCATGAACTTGGTCGATGCGTACTTGCGGTTCGGGCCACCCCACTGATTGATGAGGAAGTACATCGGCACGAGGCTCAGTTCGTAGAACAGGAAGAAGATCATCAGATCCATCGAGGCGAACACGCCCATGCAGCCTGTCTCGAAGAACAGCAGCAGCGCGAGGTGCATGTTCACGCGTTCGTCAATTTCCCAGCTAATCAGGATCGCCAGTGGTGTCAGGATGCCCGTCAGCAAAATCATCGCCGCACTGATGCCGTCGATGCCCAGATGCCACGACGCGCCCAACAGCGTAAACCAGGGCTGGTTCACCACCTGCTGATAACCGCCCAGGTCGGTACGGTATGCGCCAAACACCGTCAGCGCCAGATAACCAATCACCAGCGAAATCACCAGCGCCGCCGCCCGCACCACCATCTTATACTGTCCCGGCAGGAACAGCAGCAGCAGCGCGCCCAGCGCAGGCAGCACGATCAGCAGCGACAGCGTATCAAATCCTAAAACATAAATTGGTTCACCCATGTTTTTCTCCTTTGAGCAATTAGTCTTTAGCTTTTAGCTTTTAGCGCTGGTTGGTTTGTGCAGGGATATTCAGCCGAGCCATCCCTGCAACAATCTTTATGCTAATCGCTAACTGCTAATCGCTAATCGCTATCCCGCTGCCTGCAATAAGCCTGCCGACACCGCGAAAATTAAGCCAATCAACAGTGCTGCCACCAGCACCAGCAGCAGATACTGCTGGACGCGCCCCGTCTGAATACGGCGGAACCAGTGCCCGAAGTCCGCAATCAGTTTCGGGATACCATCGCCTACGCCGTCAATCAGCCACAGGTTCAGCACCTTGAACAGATCGCCAATCCAGGTCGCAATCGCCGCGATACCGTGCAGGATGCCGTCGATAATGCCGCGATCCAGGAACTGGCTGACCACTTTGTCCGAGAACCACTGCGACGGCACGATAAATACCGCCGTGTACAGTTCGTCGAAGTAATACTTGTTCTTCAACACCGGATGCATCGGGCCAAGCGCCGCAATCATCGGGTCAGCTTCGCCAGCCACCAGCGGCTTGCGCCAGTACACCAGCCAGCCAAGGAACATGCCACCCAGCGCCGCCGCAAACGAGAACAGCACGGGCACGATGTCGAACGCCAGCGCTTCCGGCTCAACCAGCAGCGTCGGCGCGACAAAGTGATGGAAAGCATTGTGTTCCGGCGAGAAGATGCCGCCCAGAATGGGGAAGTCAGGATGCACGCCGACAAAACCCGCCAGCACTGCGAACACGGCCAGAATAATCAGCGGCAGTGTCATCGTCGCACTGACTACGCCCTGCCCCAGATTGGCATGTTTCGCGGCTTCCGTGCGCGCCTCGCCCCAGAAGGTCAAGCCCAACTGGCGCATGGTATAGAAGGCCGTCATCGTCGCCGCCAGTACCAGACACACAAACACCAGCGTATGCGGGCCGTAGCCATGTGTCAGCCCGTACCAGGCGTCCGCCAGAATTTCGTCCTTCGACCAGAAGCCCGCCGTAACCAGCGGCAGACCGGACAGCGACAAGCCGCCGATCAGGAACGTCCAGAAGGTCACAGGCATCGTCTTGCGCAGGCCGCCCATATTCAGCATATCCTGCGGGTCAAACGTGTGATGCGGCAAACCGGGGTCAACATCTTCGTGACCGTGTTCACCGTGTTCATCGTGTCCATGCGCTTCATGCCCATGCGAGGTGTGCGCATCGTGCGTATCGTGACCATGTGCGTCGTCGTGTCCATGTCCGCGCGCGTGTTCGGCGTGCTGATGTCCGTGTTCCATGCCGTGAATGACCGCGCCGGACGCCATGAACAGCAGCGCCTTAAAGAACGCGTGTGTAATCAGATGGAAGGCTGCGGCAATATACCCGCCGATACCCAGCGCCGCCATCATGAAACCAAGCTGTGAAATCGTGGAGTACGCGAGGACTCGTTTCCACGTCATTCTGCGCCACGGCAATCGTCGCCGCGAACAGCGCCGTGAATGAACCTACCACCGCCATCATCATCAGCGGCGGGGTGAAAATGCCCTCATGCGGATGTCCGCCTGCCGCAACAGTGGCATGCGATGATGGCGTAATACCCGCGGAAACCATCGCTGCCGCATGGATCATCGCGCTAACGGGGGTCGGGCCTTCCATCGCGTCCGGCAGCCAGACATGCAGGGAACTGCGCTGACTTACCCACCGTACCGGCAATCAGGAATATGCCAATAAGTCCGCGCCGCGCTCAGGCCCCAGCCGCCGAAGATAATCGCGGCTGCGTGGCGGCCAAGCGATCAGCCCACGTTTCATGGGCAGCAGCATGTTCGCCTTCGCCTTCAGCCACCGCCGCTTCCTGTCGTGTGTTCACCTTCAGTCATCTCAGCTTCAGTGACGGTCACGCTTCCTGTGAGTCACCCTCAGAAGCTGCGCAGCTTCCGCCCTGCCCGCCATACCTTCAACGACGGCCGCTTCTGTAGAGCGACCAGCGTCAGCGCGCGCGGTTTCCACTGCCGGATGGGGTTGTACATAATGTCGCGGAAGTTCAGCGTGCCCGTGCTGGCATACAGATAAACGATGCCCAGCAGCATGATGACGATCGGCCGCGCTGCCGTCGTGAACGCCTTGATCGCCGCTTTATAAGCGCTTTCTTTTTCGTACCAGAAGCCGATGAGCAGGTACGAACACACGCCCATGACTTCCCAGCCGACGAACAACAGCAGCAGGTTATCAGCGACCACCAGCGTCAGCATCGCGCCCGCGAACAGCGAGATATACGCGAAGAAACGCGCCTGACGCGGGTCATGTGCCATATAACCAATCGCGTAGATGAAAATCATCGTACACGCCAGCGGCACCATCACCAGCATGATCGTCGTCAGCGGGTCAATCGACACGCCCATCGTGAACGTGCTCGTTCCCGTTGACAGCCACGAAATCGCGCTGCTGAAGACCGTCTCGCCCAGATGCGCTTCGCCAAAAGCGTTGCTCACCAGCACGAGGCTCATAATCCACGCGGCGATAATCCCCGACATACCTATGATGATGCTCGCCACGCGGCTCCAGTCGCTAACCACAGGCACCAGCATCCCATGATAATGGGGGTGCTGGCCGTCGCCGCTGTATTCATGCGCGGTGCCCGGCATCCAGCGTGCCTTGTTTGTCACCAGCACAATCAGGAAAAATGCCAGCAGCGGCGCAGCCGGAATAAGCCAAGGTAAAAAGTTCGGATTATTTACATCAAACATGCCTAGCCTCTCATCGTGTCTACTTCTTCTACCACCACAGAGTTGCGTTGACGGTAGACCGAGATAATGATTGCCAGACCTACGGCAGCTTCAGCAGCGGCCACCACCAGCACAAAGGCTGTGTACGCCTGCCCCACCATCCGGTCAGGTGTGGCATATCGCCAGAAAGCAACCAGGACGATATTGACCGCATTCAGCATCAAGTTCGACACCCATCAGGATAGCAATCGCGTTACGACGCGACAGCACCGCATAAGTGCCGATACAGAACAGCGCGGCGGCAACCAGCAAATACATCCACAAAGGTACCATTATGCGCCCTCCCCATTTCGCTATCAGCGCATGACGATACCGCTTCAGGATCATCGTCACCGCTTCGCCAGCAAAGGGATATCACCGGCGTCCGGCACGGACAGCCTGTTCCGCCCCATCAGCACACCCAGATCAGCAGGCAGTCGTCGCCACCACATCAGAGGCTTCGCGCCCAGGCCTGACCAGCCGTCCGGCCTGACACACAGCAGCTGTTGCAGCACCACGCCGACCACCAGCACCAGGAACAGCAGCACCGCCACCACAGCGGTCAGTCGGCTCTGGTTGTTGAACACATCCTGAATATGGGTCATGCCGCGCGTAAGCATCACAGAGAAGGTGATGAGGATACCGATAGCGCCGATATAAACCAGCACCTGCACCGCCGCGAGGAACGGCGCGCTCAGCAGCACGAACAACCCCGCGACCCCGAACAGGCTGAAAATCAGCCAGTACGAGCTGCTCACCAGATTGCGGTTCCACACGACACCAATCGCGCTGCCCAGCGTGATGATGCTGCAAATGGCGAAGACGATGGTTTGAATGTTCAATTCGAGCATAATAACTTCAGTCCTTCTGGGCAATGTAAGGGCGCATCATGCTGCGCCCCTACGTTATCACCTGTTCTAATGTGCAACTGCCGCTTGTTCTTCCACAACGCCTGCCGATGCTAACCTCTCCTCACGCCCCACGCCGCGCACCCTGTTGAGCACGTAACCTGCGATCACCAGGTTCACCACCAGCAGCACAAGGGTTTGCGGAATGTTCGCAAGGAAGTCATTGGCAGTTTCCGGCGTCGGGGAAATGCCGATCACCTGACAGAATTTGTAGGCCACCGCAGTCAGCACAAAATTGATGATTGACAGCGGGACAAGGAATTTCCAGTTGAAGGCCATCATCTGGTCAATGCGGACACGCGGGACGGTGTTACGAATGAGCAGCGACAGCATATACCACACCGTCGCCTTCGCAAACAGATAGATGGGGCCTAAAATCAGCGGGATGGTATCGCCCAGCAGCGGCAACGAGAACGGCAGCTTATCGACCCAGGGGCCGACCCACCCACCGAAGAACAGCACCGCCATCAGCACGCCGTTGGTAAACACATGCATGAACTCGCCCGCGAAGAACAGGCCGAACTTCATGCCGGAGTATTCAATGTTGAAGCCTGCGACGATTTCCGATTCGGCTTCCAGCAGGTCGAAGGGCGCGCGCCCGGTTTCCGCCTGCGAGGAGATGAAGAAGATCAACGCAGCAACCGGAGCCATAAAGAAGAACCACATGCCGCGCTGTGTTTCCACAATAGTCTGCATACTCATGCTGCTTGCCAGCAACACCGGAACCAGCAGCGCGAACACCATCGGCACTTCGTAGCTCACCAACTGCGCTACCACACGGAACGCGCCGAGCAGCGCATACTTGTTATTGCTCGACCAGCCTGCCAGCATCACGCCCAGCGTACCAATCGACGCCACCGCCACGAAGTACAGCGCGCCCGTTTCCAGGTTCGCCCCAACGTGCAGTGGTGAGAAGGGAATGATCGCCCAGATCAGCAGCACCGCCATCACCACCATAATCGGCGCGGCATTGTATACGAGTCGGTCTGCGCCAATCGGGGTGATGTTTTCTTTAATAATCAGTTTAATGGCATCCGCGAACGTTTGAAGTAACCCAAACGGCCCGACGCGGTTAGGGCCGAGGCGATCCTGAATACGGGCGGCAATCTTACGTTCCACCCAGATCAGGAAAATCACGACCAGCAGGGGGAAGGTCGCTACAACCAGCACGCCGCCCAAAATGGTCAGGAACTGGGCAAGACCGGGGTTCAGCCCTGCATCGACCAGGCAGCGCGCCACATTGTTAATGCTGCATACATCCATGAAAATCTCTCCGAAAGTTATCAGTTCTCAGGATTCAGTTTTCAGTGGGGTTATCGTCAGCACCGATAACTGTCAACTGAAAACCGACGACTCTTTACGACCACTCCAGCACATTCTTCTTCACCGCGTAAACCAGCACATCCAGCAGCAGGACAATAAACACAATCCCCGCCAGGAACTGGAACAGGTCTAAACGGTTGTAGGCCATTGCCCACGGGAACAGGAAAATCATTTCCACATCAAAGACCAAAAACACCAGCCCGTAGATGTAGTACTGTACCTTAAACTGTACCCATGTATCCCCTACTGTTTCCACGCCGCATTCATAGGTCGCCATCTTGATATTGTTTGGCTTGCGCGGGCTAAAGATGGCGGCAACGATAATCGGCGCTGCGGGCAGCACCCACGAGAGCGCGAAAAAGACGCCGATATACGCCCATTCGTTCAATACGTTCATGAGCAAAACTCCACAAGATGATTTTCTACACGCCCAACGTGTGCGATTTATCACAAACGCGCGCTAGTATAACATCACCAGTCGCGCTGCGCTAGAATTTGGACAACTCTTATGAACCATCCGCAGCGCGGGATTTTAACACAAAGCTTGCCAAATCCCTAGCAATTTATATCCATCATTTCAACCACAGGGCTAGCCTTCAACGCCTGCTTGGTTCCGGCGGTTAACCTTGCACAGGTATCCCCCTCATGGTACATAAGCGGGTTCTGCCATCGTCAAATCCATCTCCGCCAGTGCCATGCCCGCTGCAAAATCATTGCGTGAAAACACATAGAACCGTTCACTGCCCAGCGGCAGCCATGCATACGTCCACACCAGCACAGGGGTATAGGCTTCCGTAAACCATGCCGCATCCAGCATCACCGTCGGGATGAACACATCCAGCGTCACAATCAAATCCGGCTGATAATCCTGCACCAGTCCCGGTGGAATCACCCCGGAGCGCGTGCGTAGTTCTTCTGGAATCGGGAAATAGGCAATCGCCTGCTCCGACACCAACCCGGCGGAATCGAGAATATGCACGTTCGGCAGATAAAACCCTAGCTCGCCGATTTCCGGCGTGAGCACCACCGTATCTTCTGGCAGCAGCGGGTCAAGCTGCTGCGCAATGGAACGGTATAACGGCTGGCGCAGCGTCGAGACTTCCAGTTCATGTAAATCCATCGTCTGCCGCACCACGCTGTTGTAGGGATAAAGCACAAACGACGGCAGCAGCACCACCGCAGCGGCGATAGCCCAGGCCGCAGCCGTCCGCCTGATGACCCGAGCCAGAAACACAGCGATACCAGCCCACCAGCAAAGCTTGGTCAGCGGCTCGAAGAAGGCATAATACTGCGGGAAGATCAGCGTCTCCGAGGTTGCATAAAACACCAGCATCACGCCAATGAACAGCGCCAGTACACCAAACACCACTGATTTGCGCCACAGGAAGCGCATCCCCACGACCACAACCACTAATAACGCCACAAAAAACAACAGCGAAAAAGGCACGCCGATTTGTGGCAGGCGGCTGAGCGAATTGGGCAGCATCAGCACCAGCCCATAGGTCTCTGTAAACCCACCCATCAGCGACAAAAAGCTGCCAATCATGCCGATGGGATACAGTCCCGCCTGTTTCGCCACAATCGAGTGCGGCAGCGGTGAGCCATAGTAAGCCGTTGCCACCGCAGCCCACACCATGAACGGCGCACCCAGCAGCAGCACACCGCTTATCAGCACACGCCAGCTCGGCCTTTCCAGCAGCGTACTTTCTGCCTCGTTCTTGGCGTCTTTGGCATCTGCGCTGAATATCTTTACCTTGTGCCTTTGCGCCTTTGCGGTTAAATCCGTATTTTCGTACCCCCTGCTTGATTCCCTTCATCGTCACTTGACGGTTAGTCTTCAGTCTTAGCCATTTTGTCACGCCAGCAGCACCTGGCGTCAGCCCGACCACAAACACACCTTCCGGAGCGCACCACAGGCAGTAGCCCCAGCAGCAGCGCCGCCGCCAGCCAGCGTCCGCGAAGCAGCGCAAAGAAACCCGCGCACAGCAGCACCATAAAGAAAGGCGCTTTCCATGCCGGAATAACTGGCCGCCAGCGTTTTGGGGCTGAGTGTAAGCAGGCCGAAAGATCACCGACAGCACCAGCGGCTGACGAGTAGACGGCGCGATCAGCACCGCGAAGCCCCCGCCAGCAGCAGGCTCCAGGATCAGCAGCCGCGAAACCAGCGGAATGGCCTTTGCGCCGCCCACAGCACCAGCGCCGGCCAGCAGCAGCGCATGCCCCGGCGTCGTCGTCCCCAGAATCACCTCGCCGTCGTTATAGTCGGCCACTCGCCGCTGGCCAGCCGCCCCGCGTAGCGATAGGTGATAGCGTCATCAATCACCGTATATTCCAGCCACCGGTGCGCCGCGACGCAGCAGCGCGCTTACGAATACGCCAGAGTCCATGCCAGAACGATTGGCCAGCGTGGCATCGTTTATTCTCCAATATAATGATAAGTCTGGGAGCCATTCTAACACGTTAACCCGCTGCAATACCTTGAATTTCCCGGAGCGCCCTGCCCTAGCATGAACACCATGAACATATTTACCAACTTGCCAGGAACAATGGGATGCTTTCGTCAGCTTGCCTGGCCGCGCATATGCTTGCAGCAGTGGAGCGCAGGGCACGCTCAAAAATGCCTACGGCTGGGGCGTCGAACGTGTCGCCCTTGAACGCGATGGACAGATCATCGCGGGAGCCTGGCTTCTGTTTCGTCGCCTGCCGCTGCGGCTGGGCACGATGGCCTATCTGGCGATGGGGCCAATTTTCGCTGATCCGTTTCAACAGGCGGCGCGCGCTGGAGTACGAACAGGCACGGCTTTAACTGGCACGAAATCCATCGCGCCGCCCGCAAACATCACGCGTTCATCAAGTGGAGCCAGGCATCTTCACCGACCAATCGACGCCGGAAAGCCGCACTCCCGAAAGCCTGATGCAGGGCAAGCTGCCCCTGGCGGATTTCGCCCAGCCCGCAGACTGTCCAGCCGCCGCGCACGGTGCTCATCGACATCCGCAGCGATGACGAGGCGATTCTGGCGCGCATGAATCAGGGCACGCGCCGCAAAATCCGCCAGTCACGAGAATGACATCCGTTACTACGAGCACGCGCCGACGTGGACAGGTTCAACGCCATGATGCACACCACGGGCACACGCAACGAGTTCGGCGTGCATGAGCCTGCCTACTACCAGAAGGCTTATGATTTATTTGTGCCGCAGGGCGATGCCGCGCTTCTCCTCGCGGAACATGAAGGCGACAATCTGGCCGGGCTGATGGTCTTCGCCAAAGGCAAAACGGCGTGGTACCTGTATGGCGCGTCGTCCAACGTCAAGCGTAACCTGATGGCGGCTTACGGTGTGCAGTGGGCAGCCATCCAGTGGGCCAAAGCGCGCGGCTGCACAGTGTACGACATGTGGGGCATCCCCGACGAGGACGAAGCGACGCTCGAAGCACAGTTCGAGACGCGCTCGGATGGCTTATGGGGTGTCTACGGCTTCAAGCGCGGCTGGGGCGGACAGGTGGCGCGCTCCGTCGGCGCGTAGGACAAAGTCTACAACCCGCTGATCTACGCCGCCTACAAGCTGGCTCTCCATTATCGCCGTCAAAGCGGAGTAGTATTCCCTTCAACACATCAATGGTCTGTGTTGGATTGTGCAATAAATCACAATCAAGTAGTATTATTGAGTTGTGATTTTTCACACAATTTAATACAGCAAGGAACATTTGATATGTTGAAACCTCGGCTCCTCGTGATTTTGTTGGGTCTGCTTTTACTCAACGGCACTTTACGCAAACACCACAGGATGCAGCCGCCGTTGTTCGCTACAACGGTATCGAGTTTAACCTCCCCGGGCCTTTGGCGCGGTACTCCTTCCTTTAACGAAGGAACACCCTTTCAAACCGACGCCCCTATTTCGCCAACATTGCCACATACCACGTTTCAATTCCTGCGCCGGATCCGTCTCGCCCGGATGTGAACTGGGTCAGTGAACGCGTCTATCGCATCGCTGATCTTGAGGCTTACGGTGAACCCAGCTATCAGGATGTCATGACACAGCTCGCCACGCTGGACACACCGATTTGAGCGCCTACGAAACCGTCAGTCAACTACACAACGCCCTCACTACCCTATATGCCCGTCCTTAATGCGACGCAGGTTTTCCGCGCACGCCAGCTGCCTTCAACACCAGTATTGAATACTACACCTATTACAGCCAGTCTCCCGAACCTCTGCTCGAAGGACAGGTCTTCTACACCTATCAGGGGATCAGCAGCGATGGGCTGTACTATCTCTCATTCTCCATGCCCGTAATAGCGCTGGGATGCTGCAAACCTCGATTGCGCCCGATTTCGGTCAGGACAGCTTTCGTCGCCAGTGCACCACATATCTTACCGATACCTATGCTGCCATCAGCAGCGCCGACCCCACCACTTTCGCTCAACACAGGCTGACCTCAATCAGTTTGTACAGAGCATCTCCATCAGCGGATAACTGTTACAGCAGGGATATTGGCCGAACATCCTGCGAACCGCTGCGACCGGGACGATATTTCGTGTCCGGCGTGCTGTTGAAGAACTCATGGGCGAATAACCTGTGGGCACATCGTTTAACATCGAAACTCAGCATCGTACCGCCACCACTCCGCTCCACGCCTGACGATGTGCGTCCCCCAGAACTTGCTCATATGGATAACGTTTACAAGGCAATGTGGGCAGTGCTGCTTCCTGTACAGCAGTTTAACCGCGCCAGCGCACAGCAGCGTCAAACGCTTGTCTGCCCGCTTTAGGGACAGGCACCAGAGTTGTGCCATTTCGCGAAGCCGCGCGCCAGAGGTCTCTTGCCTATCGCCATTTTCTGAACCCGCCAAAGCGAATCTCATGGGATTATGCGTCGAGGCGGCAGCTCACCGTCCGTTACGGGGGAGACGATGGTTTGCGCTTCCCACCAGACCAATGACAGAGATTATGCTGCGCTACCACCAGAAAACACTTGATCTGCTCGGTATCACCCCTAAGTTCTCAGACGAAGCGGCGCGCCTGCTGCACCTGTTTGAGCTTGATCTGCATGTTACACTGCCTGTCGCTTTCAAAGAATGGTATTCACTGGCAAACGGCGTCGAAATCCTTCAGGAATGGACCAACGATCACCCTGTCCCGCTGTTTAAGCTGGCGACAGAACACAACAGCTATCAGGATGGCCCATTCCTCACGTTCATCATTGAGAATCAGGGCGTGTGCAGTTGGGGCCTGAAGTTGGATATTAACCGCAGCGGCCCCGCGCCCACGCAGATACCTTTGCCACTGCCCGACGCCGACGCTTTCCACGAAAAAATGCGCCAGCAAATCGAAAACCCGCCCGTCTACATGCGCATGAATATGGAACGCGCCGACTGGGTGAAATGTGCCGACAGTCTTTCCGAATTCCTCTACAGTGAGATTTCGTTCTACCGCAATTACATCCTCGCCCATCAGCGTGAGGAAAACTAAATCCGGCTAATTAACCAGGGCAGCATCATATTTTTGTTATAATGCGTCAATATCAGCAAAAAAGGACTGCCTTTGTTCACCGTCGAACTTATCAGCCAGCGCGACCTCTGGAACGACACCCTTCGCACCCTTCCGTTCGCCCACATCCTGCAATCGTGGGAATGGGGCGAATTCAAGCACAAAACGACAGGTTGGCTGCCCCTTCGCCTCGCCTTCAAACACGGCAGCGAGGTTGTGGCGTTGGCCTCCGTCGGCGTGCGCAGCGTCGGCCCGGTTAAAATGATGTACCTATCCAAAGGCCCCGCGCTGGATTACGCCAACGCTGAACTGGTGGACTACGTGTTCGGCTATTTGCAAAGCCTCGCGCGCAAGGCAGTTCGCCGTCTGGCTGAAAATCGACCCTGACGTGGTGCTGGCTACAGGCGTCCCCAGCGAAGCCGATGATGCGCCGGACGCTGTTGGGCAGGCCTTCCGCGCCAACCTGCAAGCACGCGGCTGGCGCTTTTCCGCCGATCAGATTCAGTTCCGCAACACGGTCAACATCGACCTCGCGGCCAGCGAAGATGAACTGCTGGCGGCCATGAGCCAGAACACGCGCCGCAAAGTGCGCCTTGCGCAGCGTGACGGCGTGACCGTGCGCGAAGGCACGTTGGACGATCTGCCGCTGCTGTATGACTTGTATCAGCAGACAGGCGCGCGTGATGGCTTCCTCATTCGCCCCCGCGAATATTATCTCTACGAGTGGCGCTGTCTGATGGACGCGGGGTTGGCACAGCCCCTGATTGCCGAATACAACGGCAAGGCCCTGGCCCATGTAATCCTGTTCCACTTCGGGCGCAAGTGCTGGTACTTCTACGGCGCGTCGTCCAACGAAGAACGCGACAAAATGCCCAATTATCTGCTCCAGTGGGAGGCGATGCGCTGGTCGAAGGCACACGGTTACAGCACCTACGATATGTGGGGCGCGCCTAACGACTTTGTCGAAACTGACAGCCTGTGGGGCGTCTACCAGTTCAAGCGCGGCTTTCGTGGCACAGTGACACGCCACATCGGCGCGTGGGATTACGCCCCTTATCCGCTGTTGTATCGGGCGTACACCGAGTTATATCCGCGCCTGCTGGCATGGCTGCGCGGCAAACGTGTAACCGAATCCGGCGCAGCGAGACAAATCACAAATACTTAGGGAAAGTTATTTATGCAGCAGTCGAACACCGACTCCCGACAAACCACCTCTCCAATCCCGTTAGCGGGCGGCACGTTGTTACTGGCTCGCTTTACATGGGTCATGATCGCCCTTCTCAGCATCAGCAGTTTAGTGATGTACATTGCTGTCGCCTATGAAAAACTACGGCAGATTGGCGATTGGCGGCGTGCTGCGCTGTTCATGCTTGGCATACGTGACACCTTCTATGCGGGCTACTATGTCACCCTGATGATCTTGTTCGCGGCAGTGTATATGGGCGTGGCATTGTTCATCTTCTGGCGTAAGTCAGATGATCGCATGGCATTGCTGATTTCGGCAATGCTGATGTCGTTCGGATTAGCGGGCGGGTCGGTAGTGCATCTGGCCGTTCTTGTCCAGGTGATTGCCGAGCCGAACCTATTGAGTGTCCTGCTTGCAGTGGCGGCTGTCATTGGCAGTCTACTCTTCTATCCGTCATTCTTTGTGTTTCCCGATGGACAGTTTGTGCCGCGCTGGACACGCTGGGTTGTCTTGTTGATTATCCTGTATTTGGTGCCTGCCTTATTACCCGAAAGCCACCCGCTGCATATCCCCTTTATCATCACCACAATGCCATTTGTATTTTTTGGGGTAGCGGTTTATGCCCAGATTTACCGCTTCAAGCGCGTCTCCACCCCCAGCCAGCGCCAGCAAACTAAATGGCTGGTGTATGGGCTGCTGTTTTCGTGTACGCTGATTCTTATCGTCTCGTACCTGCTTCCGGCAGTTGTGCCAGTGCTGCGCCCGCCTAATGTGCCCGCGGTGGCGCTCGGTTACGAGATGTTCAGCCATCTGGTGTTTATGTCGTTGATTGTTGTGCCGCTGGCGATTGGCTTCGGCATTTTGCGCTATCGCCTGTGGGACATCGACTTCATCATCAACCGTTCGCTGGTCTACGGCGGCGTCACCGTTCTCTTGGGGCTGGTCATCGGCGTAGTGCTGTTTGTCGCCTCACAGGTGTTGCAGGGCCAGCAGGGAATCGCCCTGTTGCTGGGCGCGGCAGCGGCAGGAGCCTTGTTTCAGCCTGCGCGGCGCTGGTTGCAGCGGTTCGTCGATCAGCGTCTGTATAACATCCAGATTGAATACCGCAAGCCCCGCAGCCCCGCCGACGAAAGTCGCGAAACCCTTGTCCACCAGTCAGCCCCGTTCGGCGTGTACAAAAATCTTCAGTTGATTGGCAGAGGCGGCATGGGCGAAGTCTATAAAGCACAGCATACCACCCTCAACCGTCTGGTCGCCATTAAGCTGTTGTCCACCAACCTCGCAGACGACCAGGATGTGCTCAAACGCTTTCAGCGCGAGGCCGAGACGCTGGCACGCTTACAGCATCCCAACATTGTGCGCGTCTTCGATTACGGCGAAGAACAGGGCACACGCTACATGGCAATGGAATACATCGACGGGCAGGATTTGAGCGCTTACCTCAAAACCCACAAACGCCTCACCCTTGCCGAAGCCCTGCCGCTGCTGCGCGACATCGCCAGCGCACTGGATTATGCCCACACGCAGGGACTGGTACACCGTGACATCAAGCCGTCAAATGTGATGTTGGAATCGCAGAATGGCAGCAGCCGCGCGGTGCTGACCGATTTCGGCATCGCCCGAATCCTCGGCGCGCACACGCGCATCACCCGCAGCGGCATCATCGGCACACTGGATTACATCGCGCCGGAGCAAATTCAGGAAGCCAAAGACATTGATGGCCGCGTGGATGTGTACGCGCTGGGCATAATGGTCTACCAGATGCTGACGGGCGAAGTACCGTTCAAACAGCAGAACGCGGGTGCGCTGCTCATCGCCCACCTGACGCAGCCCGCCCCTGATCCGCGCGACCTCCTGCCGGAGTTGCCGCGTGAAGCCGCCCACGCCATCCGCAAGGCGCTGGCCAAACAGCCGGGCGAACGTTATGCAACAGCAGGCGAGTTCGTGGCTGCGCTAGGATAACTCCTCAGAACAGCGTGATTGCGGATAAACGTCACGCGACTCTATAATCAGACTAATGGTTTTCGTTATTGATAGAGAAATGCACATGACCGCAAACACAGACAGGTCACATACCGCAACGGCCGCCCCCTTGCATGGGCAATGGTTGAATGTCGGGCGTACTGCATGGGTCATAATATCCCTCTTATGTATTTTTACATTGGTGCTTTTTGTACCATTCGCCTTTAACGAGCTGAGCAATCCTCAGGATCAGGGTTTACAGCGTGGACTTGCGGAACTGGGTTTATCAACGCAGTTTTACGCGGTGTTTCAGGTTTCGATCACGCTGCTGGTTGCCCTGGTTTATATCGCCATAAGTGTCTTGTTATTCTGGCGCAAAAGTAGTGATCGTATGGCGATTATCACGGCCATTGCCTTCATGACCTTTGGCGTAGGTGGGGCAATCAACGCAAACACCGCCGCTGAGACCCTTACCCTGTCTGGCAGTTCAGATACCCTGCTGCGCTATTTGTACATGTTCACCAGTTTCACGGGCTTCAGCCTCATTGGGTCTTTTCCCTTCTTTTTCCCGGATGGCAGACTCGTTCCCCCCTGGTCGATACTCATTGTTCTGCTTGCCGTCGTGCAAGCCATACAATTTCAACTCCCACCTACTTCGCCGCTTAGTTTCTTCAATATGCCGCCAGCGTATAGTTTAGTCGTGTCCTTCCTGGTGTGGGGCGGTGGTGCTGCTGCCCAACTCTATCGCTATCGCCGTGTTTCAAGTGCGACCCAGCGCCAGCAGACGAAGTGGTTCGTCTACGGCTTTACCATTCTGATGACGCTTGTCCTCATCTCATTGACCTTTCAGCTTGCAATCCTCCCAGCGGTACAACAAGCAGTGGGGCGTGTCCTATTCGAGATAACCATTCGTGCGCTAACCAGTATCGCCTATGTCGTGCCGACGATTGCCATCGCTTTCAGCATGTTTCGCTACAGGCTGTGGGATATTGATTTTGTCATCAATCGTTCGCTCGTGTACGGCGGAGTAACGCTGCTCCTCGCGGCAGTGTTCGGCCTGATCCTGTTTGTCATTTCCCAGCTTACCCAGGGAAACCAGAACGGCATCGCCTTTGCAGGGGCATTGATTGGTTCAGGGGCACTTTTTCAGCCCGCGCGGCGGCGGTTGCAGCGGGTTGTGGATCAGAAGGTATACGGGATTGAGATTGAATATCAGAAACCACGTCTCGCTTCGATGCGTCCTGCCGCACCTTCCAACATGACCACCGTTCTCAAAGACACACACTTCGGCGCGTACAAGGATTTGCAACTGGTGGGCAAAGGCGGCATGGCCGAGGTCTATCGCGCCAACCACCCCACACTTAACCGCCCCGTCGCCATCAAGATTCTGCCTGCCGCGCTCGTCGATCATGGCGACTTCCGTCAACGCTTCATGCGCGAAGCCCAGATTGTCGCCAAACTGGAGCATCCCAATATTGTGCGCGTGTTCGATTATGGCGAAACTGGCGGCACCCATTACATGGTCATGGAGTTCATCGCGGGGAAAGACTTGGGCGAACACCTGAAAGTGCAGCCGCGTTTTCCCCTTACACAGGCGCTGCCGATTCTGCGCGACATTGCCTCGGCGCTGGATTATGCCCACCTACAAAGCCTCGTGCATCGTGACATTAAGCCGTCAAACGTGATGCTGGATACTGCGCGCGCCGTGTTGACCGACTTCGGCATTGCCAGGATGGTCGATGGCAAGACCGCGATGACCCGCAGCGGTGTGCTGGGAACACTCGACTATATGTCACCAGAACAGATTCAGGAAGTCAGAGACATTGATGGCCGCGTCGATGTCTATGCGCTGGGCATCGTGGCTTATCAAATGCTCACCGGAGAACTGCCCTTCAAGCACCAGAACCCCGGCGCGCTGCTCATCGCCCACCTGACGCAGCCTGCCCCCGACCCGCGCGACCTCGTGCCGGATTTGCCGCGTGAGGCCGCCCACGCCATCCGTAAGGCGCTGGCCAAACAACCTAACGAACGTTATGCAACAGCAGGCGAGTTCGTAGCCGCATTGGGTTAGCCCAATCAAGCAGTTCTGCTGGCAGTCGGCTCGGTCCACCCATCGCCGCTGAAACTTAAGGGAAGTTTAAAGCTGTAGCAGCGTGGTTTTTGCTTTGCTAAAATGTCAGAGACTGTAAGCGTTCAGATGGGGTAAATGCATGATTGAACAACATCGAGTCAGTGTCGGAACTGGCGAGCTTGAAGGTTACACCGTCTTTCAGATGCGCAAATCGCTCACGTTTATGTACTCAATCTTCATGGTTGTGCTGGCAGGCTTAGCGCTGATGTTTGTCGTACTAATTCCCGCAGCGCTTCGCGAACCAGAAGCCGCGCAGTATGGGCTGCTCCTCGTTATCGTCATGCTGCTGTTCGCCTATGCCGCCATAACCGGGCTGTGGCTGCTGTACCAGATCGCCTATCGTTCTTATGTGGCCACTTCAGCGCAGGGCATCAAATTTCGGGGATACGGCATCACTGGCGAAACCACATGGGATAACGTGACAGGTCTCACCAGTCTCGGCTATGGCAGAGCGCGCCAGTGGGGCTTGACGGTGAAGACACCCATGAACGTGCAGCGTCACCCGCTGTTTAATCTGTTCTTCTACATGAATCCGGTTTTCTACAACCGCACTGCTGCAACGCTCATCTCGCTGGGCGAGTACGCGCCGGAGTCGCGCTTTAATATCACCGTGTTTCTGACAACTCAGTTGGGGCAGGAAATCGTTAAATATGCGCCCCACCTTTTTGAAACGCCCAAGCCTAAGTGGAAAGTGTGACCTGCCGCGCTGGGCAGCACTACACCACCGCCGCCTCGCTTTCAATCGCAGCTTGGGCTTCAGGGCTGTCCAGCGGCATCTGTTCCACAGTCAAATCCGCGCTGACCGCTGTGAGATAATGCTCAACCTCAGCCGCCGACGGCAGCCCGAAGTAAGCATATTCACGCAGCGAGAGCGTCGCGGCGGTTATCGCCCAGCGTAAACAGGCGGCAGGCGGCGCGCCTTGTATTTCCTGCCACGCAAACGCGGCGGCAAAGGCATCACCCGCGCCGATGGTATTGACGATTCGTGGATTCGGCACTGCTGCCGCACTGTACAGCCAGCCATCACGAATTAACCATGCGCCGCGCCCGCCGCGTGTGATAACCATGCCCAGTTCAGGCCGATGCCGCAGCAGCGCATGAATATTTGCGCTCAAGCCGCCGGGCTGTAGCTTCGTGACTTCGCGGCTGTTGATGAACAGCAGCGACAGATGCGGCACAAGCTCTACAAGCTGCTCGAAACGTCCCGCAAACTCATTCTGCGTCGAGAGGTAAACCCGCTTGCCCTCCTGTGCGCCGCGCGCCGTGATGCCCTGCTGGAGTGCCAGCGGCGCGCTCCCCATCCACAACACCTCTGCCTGCCAGAAATCCCGCGGCAGATGATCCACGCGGAACTGGCTGCCCACGCCTTCGTCATAATTCACGCTGACAATATCGCCCACCGCATCATAAACCAGTCGCAGATGCGCGTTCCGTCCCTCCAGTGGACACAGCGCCACCTCTGCGCTGCTGGCACGCAGCACGTCCATCTGTTCAAACGGGAAATCGGTGCCATGCGCGCCTGCGTACAGCACTTCGGCGCCTAAACGCGCCAGCGCCAGCGCGACATAAAAGCCGCAGCTTCCGATGGTGATGCGTTCCACACCGCCGAAGGTAATCTGGTCAATCGAAAGCGCGCTGGTAACGGCAAACTGTAAGGCCATGATGCACTCTTTATAACGAATGGGTTAGGAACGTGTAGCATAACCCCAGTGTTGTCCACTTGCCCACCAAGCATGGTATTTTGCTCCCTTCTCCCTCGAAATCGGGTGTAAGCGAAGCGACAAGGGCTGGGGATGAGGGGGTAAATTAGCACTAAACGTTCAATAGAACGTGGTGACGATGTTCGGTTCGAGCAGCGCGCGATAGCTTTCGTCCTTCGCGCCGAGACACGTCGTCGCCAGTGGGCACACGCCCGGACAGGTGTAGCTGAACGCTGGCTGTACGGTGCAGTCGCTGAAGTCACAGGCTGCACAGCGCGGCGCGCGTTTGTAATGGCAGCAGCTTCGCCCCACCAGCCAGAACACCTCATCGACAAAATAAATCGACACGCCCGAAGAACGAATCAACTCGTGATAGGCTTCCATCACCGCCACGCGCAGCGCTTCTTCGTCTTCTGCTGAGACTGTTGCGTGAGTGCGCAGCGCTTCTGCCAGCGCCGCATCCTCCACAGTCACCGTGCCGTTGCGCAGCGCCAGCCGGATGACATGGTAATCGACAGGCATCATGACGTGTTCGGGGTCACGCGGCTTCCACAGCGCCAGCACGTCCAGCGACTTGAGCCACACGAACACCTTCTTAAACAACGGGTCGCTGTATCCCTTGAACGAATGCAGCAGTTGATCGAGCAAACCACCATCCTCCGACTTGAGCGCCGGATACGCCAGCAGCAGGTTCGAGGCGTGTCCTTGCCACTGTGCCAGCAGCACGTTCGCCGCGTCGCGCAGCATGGCGATTCGTTCGTCCATGCGCGGGATGTCGGGCTGCGCCGCGTCGCCCGTGAGCGAAAAAGCGCGTAAATACTCGTCGTCGCTCATGCTTGCCAGCTTCGCCGCCGACCAGAAATCAGGCTGTGTTTCCCCCGCGCGGCGGCACAGGTAAAAGAAGACATCTGTCCCCTTAATGTATTTGCCATCAGGCAGCGTGGTTTCGATATTCTTGAAATCAAACAGCAGCATCGAGGTGTAGAAGAAATAATCAATCTGCGCGCGGCGGTCATAGCCTGCGGGCACAGCCGCGTTGAGCGTGTCATAACCCGCGCTTTTCCAGTTCAGTTCCAGCAGGCGCTGTCCCATACGGCGCGCCTGTTCGTGGTTTACGGTGATGTGAGCAGTCATAATCATCCACAATTATCTAACACAAACACGGTCTATTGTAATGTGCCGCCGCCACTGCGCACAGTCCAGCGCCAGACCATTTCGTAAGATTCGGGCGCGCGTTTCGTTCTGGTTTAGCATGATGGGATGAGTAGTAGACTGGAAAACCACTGATGATCGATCAACAGATCAAACAACCAACGGCAGAACTTGCCAACCACGAACGCCCCTTTGAACTGGGGCTGTATACCTTTGTCGATACCCTGCCCGACCCGGCGACAGGCACGTCCCGTTCCCCGGCGGAACATATACGCAATCTGCTGGAAATGGTCGAACTGGCCGATCAGGTCGGGCTGGATGTCTTCGCCATCGGTGAGCACCACCGCGAGGAATTTCTGGCGTCATCTCCGGCGGTGTTGCTGGGCGCGGCGGCAGCCCGCAGCAAATCCATTCGCTTGTCCACCGCCGTCACGGTGCTGAGTTCCGATGATCCGGTGCGCGTGTTTCAGGATTTCGCTACGATTGACCTGATCTCCAACGGGCGCGCCGAAATCATGGCGGGGCGCGGCTCATTCATCGAGTCCTTTCCGCTGTTCGGCTACGACCTCAATGACTACAACGACCTGTTCAGCGAAAAGCTGGATTTACTGTTAAAACTGCGCGAGTCGGAAAAGATTACCTGGGCTGGCAGTATGCGCTCACCGCTTGACAACCTCGGCGTGTACCCGCGTCCGGTGCAGCAGCTTCTTCCGGTATGGATTGCGGTGGGCGGCACGCCGGAGTCGGTGGTGCGCGCGGCGGCCTATGGCGTGCCGATGGCGCTGGCGATTATCGGCGGGATGCCCGAACGTTTCGCGCCCTTTTATCACCTCTACCGCGAAGCATCCAAAGAAGCCGGGCACGACCCCACACGCATTCCGCTGAGCATCAACTCGCACGGCTTCATCGCCGACACCGCACAGGAAGCCGTCGATGCTTACTACCCCACCGCCGCCGTGATGATGGGGCGCATCGGGCGTGAGCGCGGTTGGACTCCCGCCTCGCGCCAGCAGATGGAAGCCGGGCGAACCCTGCGCGGCGCAGATTTCGTGGGCACGCCGGATGAGGTGATCGAGAAAATCCTGTTCCAGCATCAGATATTCAATCACCAGCGCTTCATGATCTATATGGGTTACAACACCATCGAACACAAGAAGATGATGCGCGCCATTGAACTGTTCGGCACCAAAGTTGCGCCAGCCGTCCGCGCGGAAGTCGCCCGCCGCAACGCTGTCGGCGTCAAAAAGAACCCTAACGAATAGATGTACTAGCCCGAAGTGATAGCCTCAACTGCCCACTTCGGGCTATTCCTATTTGGAAGTACAATAGGGTAGGACATTAGTTTAAGGACTGCGAACATGACAGATACGGTAATCATCGAGAGCGAAGTGGGCGAAGACGGCACACTGATTATCCAACTGCCACCCGATTCTCCGCGTGGGCGGGTGCGGGTGATTGTTGAACCTGTCATGGAACATCCAACGGCCTTTGATGAGCCTGTACCAGACGATGTTTATGACCCCGAACTCGAAGTATTGTTGAGCGACCCGACTACCCTTTCGGGGCTTGGATTAACAGCGGAGGAAATCGCTAAGTCGCCTCAAATCGGAATTTGGGCAGACTGTGAGGAAATGGCAGACCCTGTTGCGTATCTGGCAGAGCAGCGTCGCAAACGTAAAGAAAGACGCAAATACCATGACTGATGCTATCATGGATACCAACATTGTTATCGACATTCTGCGAAACAATCCAGTTGCCCTAAAATGGTACAGGGGCTGCAACGACAACGAGTAGCCATCACACCAATCGTCTGGATGGAAACGATTGAGGGTGCCCGTAACAATACTGAGCGCGATCATATCCTGCGTTTTCTGAAGCAGTTTCCTATCGAACACCCTACAGAAAATGACAACCGATGGGCAATGCGCCAGTTTGCCCGGCTTCATCTGGGTTATGGCGTTGAACTCACCGACGTAATAATCGCTGCGGTTGCAGTACGCCTCAGCGTTCCGCTGTTTACACTCAACCTCAAACACTACACCGCCCTGCCGAATGTCAATGCGGTCCGTCCCTACTAAACCGTAATCTCCACGCGGTTGCCTTCCGGGTCAAGCACCACGCTTTCGTAGTAGCCATCGCCTGTCGTGCGCGGCTCCCCGATCACGCGATAACCATCGGCACGCAGCCGTTCCGTCAGGCTGTCCACCGTTTCCTTGCTGCCCACCGAAAAGGCAATGTGAATCCAGCCCAACGCCTGCCGTTCAAGGTCGTTGCCATTTTCTGGCACGCTCGGCATATGCATGATTTCCAGCCGCGCGCCTGTGTCAAAGCTCACGAAGTACGACGAGAAGCCATGTTTGGGGTTGACGTATTTCTCCCCCGCCCTGCCGTCAAAATAGCGCACATAAAAATCCTTCATCGCTTCAACGTCGTGCGCCCACAGCGCAATATGTTCGATTCGCATCGTCTGTTCCTTAGTGGTATGGTATCGGCGCATACTGGTTACGGAGCGCATTGAGCGATGGAAACCCAACTCACCCACGCAACAATCTTCACCAACGGCGTTAACCTGCATGTCGTGCAGGCGGGACCTGAAGACGGCCCACTGGTGATTTTACTACACGGCTTCCCCGATTTCTGGTACGGCTGGCGCAAGCAGATTGACTACCTCGTGGCGCAGGGTTATCGCGTCTGGGCACCAGACCAGCGCGGCTACAACCTGAGCGATAAGCCACAAGCCGTCGCGGCCTACACCCTCGACCAGACTTCCGACGATGTGGTCGGCCTGCTGCAAACGGCGGGCGTCGATAAAGCCTATATCGTCGGGCATGATTGGGGCGCGGCGGTAGCCTGGCATTTCAGCCAGCGTTACCCGGAGCTTGTGCGTAAGATGGTCATCCTCAACGTGCCGCATAACGGCGTTTTCCGCCGCTATCTCCTCTCCCATTGGAAACAAATGCTGCGCAGTTGGTATATTCTCTACATTCAACTGCCGTTTCTGCCGCAGTGGACGATAAGCATGTTGGGGTGGCGTGTGTTCTCTAATATTTTTCACGTCACGTCTAATCCCGGCTCCTACAGCAGCGAGGACATCAAAGAATATCGCGCTGCATGGGTACGCACAGGTGACGGCAGCAGTATGCTCGCCTGGTATCGTGCCGCCGTGCAGGTGCGCGTCCAGCGTTTGCCCAGCCACGCGTCACCGTGCCCACATTGATCATCTGGGGCAAAAAAAGACATCGCGCTGGAAGTAGAAATGGCGCAGTTGAGCGTTGACCTGTGTGATGATGGGCGGCTGGTCTACATCGAAGACGCTACCCACTGGGTTCAGGTGGACGCGGCAGACCAGGTGAATACGCTCCTCGGAGACTTCCTGAAATGAGCGAACGGCTGTATCACACGACGGTACAGACCAACGGCATCAGTCTGCCCGTCATGCAGGCAGGCACGCGCGATGGCAGGCTGGTGCTTCTGCTGCACGGTTTTCCCGAATACTGGGGCATCTGGCGTCCCCAGATTGAATTCCTCGCACAGAAAGGGTACTGCGTCTGGGTGCCCACGCAGCGCGGCTACGGCACAGCGCCCAAACCGCACGCCACCGCCGACTACGCGCTGGACACGCTGGCGCGCGATATTGTCGGGTTGATTGATGCTGCCGGACGCGAGAAAGCTGTCGTCGTCGCCCACGATTGGGGCAGCATGGTAGCGTGGTGGCTGGGCAAAAACACGCCGAGCGTATTGAACGACTGGCGCTGTTTAACGCGCCGCATCCCTATGTCTTTCTCGACCATTTTAAGAACAATCCGCGCGTGAAGAAGGCCGCAGGTTACGTCAACTTCTTCCGGCGGCGCGGCGTAGCCGAGTTCGTGCTGTCGCTGTTCGATTACGCCATTCCGACGAGCACCATGCGCAAGGGCGTCCAACCAGACCTTTTAGCGATGCGCTGCTGGCGGAGTACAAACAACAGTGGCGGCAGCAGGGCGCGTTCTCCGCCATGCTGGAGTGGTATCGCGCGCTGTTTGAAACGCGCCCCCAAACCCGCGAGCCTGCGCGTGACCGTGCCCACGCTGCTGGTCATGGGCGGGCGTGACGCCTGGATGCTGCCGGAGATGGCCAAGCCTGCTCGACCTCTGCGATCAGGGTACGCTGCACGTCTGGGACGACAGCACCCACTGGACAGTACAGGAACTGCCTGAGCGCGTCAACAAGATACATTGGGGAAGTGGTTAGGGGGTAGGGGTTATAGAATTAGCGGCAAGAAAAATTCAAACCACGCGAGACATCGTTTCATAAATCCTGTAACGATTGTTTTTGGGAATTCAGTCTAAAGAACTCTTCATCAGATGAAAGATCATCCGGCAATGGCAAAGCGTATTTTACACTCAAATCCAGAATATCATCCTTATCCATGAAGGTAATTTCGTCTCATTGTGTTGTCTAGGAACTCAGACAATAAGGTTCTTGCTCGTTTTGTAATTTCTCCGACGAAATTAACAGAACATGATCTAGTAATGCTTGTATTGGTCTCGATCGAATATAGGATATGTCATTAACATAAGCAATTGAGCAAGAATACCGCTGATATTATTGCCCATATCCACACCAGACGAATGAATCGCCCTTTTTCACCTGCATCAATATAAAGTGTGTGTTGTGTAGGTAACATGTATTTCATCCAGATATCTTTCCATATCCCAATTGCTTATCTTTGTGTCCCGACAGGGTAACTTTCTGATAACCCAGTTTCACAAAAGCTTAAAGCAGAATCTCTTCTGTAAATGCATCCTCACTTGCATTGTCTAGCCAATCTGATAGCATTACACGTCTATTTAACTCATTTTTGTTGAACAGTTGTCCTGAAATAACAGTGCTGCTAGTTGCGTGTTCTCAAGTTCTCTATGACAACTTGATTGTGAACCAATGTCACTTGCAAGCCATCACGAACAAGTACCTTATTATTTATGTCCTCAATAGCTGCATCATACTTATAGAATCAAAACTGAACGGATCTAAGAGTTGCTTGATGACTTACCAGTTCATCTGAGGGGAGATTAGGATTACCAGATCTCTTTTTCATTTAGCTCTGCTAGAACATCAAAAAACCCAAGTATGCCTTGTCTCTCCAGAATGAACGTATGGCAAATTACAGCGTCGAAAGAATTGGGTCAGATAAGAACTCAAAACGATAGGAAAATTTTCCCACTTAAATCCCCCAAGACTTCCACTAGCCCCACAGATAATCTCAGACAGGGTATTCAAACTCGATATTGATAATCTCATAAGCGATTGAAGTTTCCTATTTGACTAACTTGATTCATTACTATGGGCTAGATTACTAATACACTTTGCTATGATAATAGAATTATAAGCAGAGGAGGTCAAATCATGGATCGACTAGCGCAAATCGTCAAAGAAGAAGTCGAAAAATACGCCGGTACTGGTGAAGGCATTAACCTGCGATTATTTCCTATTTCTGACGATGAACGCAAAATCTATGCCGTCAATGCCGTCGATTACCCGGCGCGCAGCGACAGCTATTTCGCTGTGGTCATGGCGCGCGTCGTTGGCAGCTATGTCATCGTTGAGGAAGATGTGACCGACAAGCCTCTGCTGGATGCCCTGTTGCAGCGTGGCATTCCCCGTGAAAATATCGTACTCGCTTACCAGGGGGAACCGGAACCTGCTGCGTAGATGTATCGAAGGGCTTACTCAAGTCAGTGGGCGGGCGTGCAGGATTTCCCGGTTGCTCACCGCCAGAAGCTGATGCGCTTCAACAGTTACAACATCCAGGGTTTGCCCATCCCTCGTAGAAAACTCAACCTCGTAAGCTTGACTATCACCATAAACGCCCACGACAACTCCAACATCGCCAGCAAGTAAGCCGTGTTCGGTCAAATCTTCGACCAACCCCGCGCGATTAGGTTCCTTTATCGCTGCTGTTCCTCCTCTAGCGGGTACGCCGTGACCAATCGTGGGGTGCTGAAACCAAAGCTCGTGAAAAATGCTGCTTTCTTTTTGCCGACTTCATGTGTTTCAGAGAGCAAATAGTCTCTTACTTTCGTTTCTGTCACAACAGCATTTTCCACGTTTGGCAGTTTCCTATTCGGATTTTCATCCCGCGCGTTCCAGGCTGTCACAGCGCGCGTCCCCCAGCACGCCCACATTCAGCGTGAAGGCGTCCTCAATCCCGGTAGCGTCCCACAGGTCGAAGTCCACCGGACATGCATAGTTGGCATCGCCGCTGCCCCGCAGTTGCAGTGTATACGTCTCGATGCGCTGCTGCTCCCGTTCACAGCCGAGGTTGTTGCAATTGCGGCTGATGTTGGTATCGGGCCATGTAATGCGGTCATCCACACTGTCGCCGTCCGCCGTTGCCGAACGGGTATACACCCAGCGGTCAATATTGTAGTAGCACATATCGTCGTACACGGGTTCGCTGCGATAGCGCGTCTCACACACCCGTTCTTCGCTGAATGTGCCGTCGCCGTTGTCCTGCCGTTCCGTGTGGCAGTCCTCGCCATCGGGCACCTGCCGCGAACTGCGCTGCTCCTGCGTGCGACGGACGCTGTAGGCTCCGGCGGGCATCGAGTCGCACCAGTTGTTTTCTGAAATGGACGAATACTGTTCGATACGAATCTCGCGCGACCATTCGTGTCCGGTGACATAGACGTTGGTGCTGCGCGTGTAGGTCACAGCGAAGATGATGCCGCCGCACAGCAGCAGCGCCACGATGCCAATCACAATCGGCAGCCAGGGGATACCGCCTGCCTTCGCCGGTGTCTGCGCGGGCGCACGCCCTACTGCTGCGTCATTCGTCTGCCGCAGGCGGGCCTGCAAATCATCTGCCTGAAACGCTTCGCCTTCATTTTTGCGCTGACGTTCCAGTGCGCTTGCCCGTTTCCCCTCTGCCAGCGGCGCGCCGCACTGCATACAGTTGTTGGCCGCCGCGCTGTTGGGCGTACTACACGCCGGGCAAATCACATCCGCGCCGACATATTGATGGTCTTCGACGGCGATCTTTTCCTCATCCGAAGGGTAATAACGCCACGAAGGGTCTTGCGCCGCGCCGCAGTTCGGGCAGTGGCGGTGAGTTTTACCAAGATTCTTTTTCGTGCCGCAGAACTTACAGTCCCACAGCATTTCATAAGTTTTGCGTTCGCTCAAAGCGTGGACTCCCCTTGCATCGTAGAGCAGAGAACACTGTGCCCTGCTGTATCATCAACTATAGTCCATTTTAACGCGGAGATTGCTTTTTAACGTATCAATCCTGTAAAGGACTGTAGGCCACCATATACGCCCCGTTGCTCTCCCCTTCCACGCCCAGGATGCGCACTGTCCAGATGCCCGCCACGTAAACGCGGCACACGAACGTCACGCCAGAGTTGTCGATGAGAATCGCGCTGGCATCCCGCTGGCAGTAGGCTTCGGCGTTCTGTCCATCGGGGCCGAGAATCACCACATTCGGGCTGACGTTATGCGCCGTAAGCGAGATAAACTGCACGTAAATCGCCATCAACTGGTTGGTGCCGTACATCTCGATGTGATAGTCATGGGCATAGCCGGGGTCCAGTACATCAGCGGCCTGTGCCTGATTGCCCGACAGATTCACTTCCTTTTCCGGCTCGACATACAGCGGCGCATTGGCAACATCATCAATCGGCTGCCCGTCGATGGACACCACCGGGGTCGGCCCGCCGCCGGAAGTCTTCAGCGCCGTAAACAGCGCCGGAGCCAGTCCCGCCAACCGCAGCGTAAACAGCGTACACGACAGCGATAAAATGATGCTGCTGACACAGCCGATGCGCGTCCACGCCCGCTGGCGTTCAGCGCGTTCCTGATACTTGGCCTTGCGCGGGTTGCGCTCAAACTGCGGCAGCGGCTTGACCTCTGGCGTGCTAGCAGGTACGGGCGACGGCACCGAAACCACCGCAGCCTGACGCGGCTTCGCGCCTTCCAGCTTAAACAGCAGGCGGTTGGCTTCTGAGTGCATCGGCGCGACATCCAGCGCGCGCCGCAGGAACTTGATTTTCTCAACGTCGTCGGCTTCGGCTTTTGCCATCTCCACCAGTTGATCGGCGGTAAACGGTTCCCCCACTTCCTTGACGGTGGCCAGGTCGCTGGCAGGCACAACTTCTGGCGTGGCGCTGTATTCAAGTGTGATATGCACGTTGACCAGCGTTTGGCGCAGCGTGGTCTGTGCCATCGCTGTCACCAGCGCTTCGACAAATTCCGTCGCGCTGCGGAAGCGGCTTTCAGGCTGCTTCGACAGCGCCTTGAGCAGCACCACATCAACACTGGGCGAGAGTTCTGGATTAAGCTTGCTGGGAATAGGCGCGGCGGCATTGATATGCTGCCCTAGAATCGCCAGCACATCGTCGCCGTTGAAGGGGAAACAGCCAACCACCAGCAGGAAGCCCAGCACGCCAAACGCATATAAATCAGCGCGGAAATCGACGTTGGTCTTGCCGCGTGCCTGCTCCGGCGCAATGTACAGCGGCGTGCCCACGATGCTGCCCGTCACCGTAACTTTTGCCGCGCGCGTCATGCGCGCAATGCCGAAGTCGCTTAGTGCTGCGCCGCGTTCGCCCAGCAGAATGTTTTCAAGTTTAATATCACGGTGAACGATGCCCTGACTGTGGGCATAATCCAGCGCGCTGGCAATCTGCCGCAGGATTTTGGTGGTCGCCTGAAAGCTGATGCGCGTCGGGTCGTGAAAGCGCTGCCCCAGACTGCCGCCTTTCATATACTCCATCACCGAATAGGCGCGTCCATCATGCGTGCCGAGTTCACGAATAGCGACGATGTGCGCATGTTTCAGTTTGGAACTGATTTCCGCCTCGCGCGTGAAGCGCTTCGCCATGTCCGAGTCTTCATCCCAGGTGGAATTGAGAATTTTGAGGGCAATGATCTCGTTCGTCTGCGTATCCAGCGCTTTATAAACGACGGCCACGCCGCCCGCGCCTAATCGTTCCTGTATCTGAAAACGCCCAAACGTTGAATTGAGCAGCGGATCCGCCATAAATGTTTCGCGCCCCACCAGACTAAAGATTTTGCCTTTCTCCACTATAATCACCTTTCGAGAGACTTTTTGCTAGAGGTTTCACATAAGTGTTAAACAATCTACACAAACCTGTCGCATTTCAGCAGGTTGCAGTAAATCTAACTGTTGAATCCATTCTAGATGGCTTTGGCTCTCGGAAGATTGACGATTTACCTCCGGCCAGCCGATGATGGGCACGCCGGAGACAACCGTCACGAGGAAATAGTGTTCACGCTGGCGTTCGTTTTCCAGTTCGCACAGCGTTTTGCGGATAGCAGCCGTGAGTCCGGTTTCTTCCAGCACTTCGCGCACGCAGGCTTCTTCGATAGTTTCGCCGTCTTCGACTCCCCCGCCGGGCAGCACAAAATAGCGTTTGTGGCTTCGTACCCGCTTGACAACCAGCAAGAAACCATCCCGCACAATCACCGCAGCCGCACGCTGACGTTTAGTGCTCATATGTTGGTGGATGGTACCCCGCCTCTATCCAAAGGATGCGGGAGGTGACAATGCGATCCTGATTCATTTTCAGTCGATTAATTGTTGCACGACCAACAGGGGTTAGCCCTTCGAGGCGGCGACCACCGTCAATCCAGCGGAAATGTTCCGACCACAATTGCAGTCGAGGATTAAACAACGCCACACTATCGCCAGTTTCCGGGTCAAGTCCTGTTATAGCGCGTGCCTTACTCAAATTACAGCTTGCACACGACAGGCAAAGGTTATCGGGATGATCTCCCTGGCCGGGATAAATATGCTCGATATGCATGGCTTGCCCGATAATCTTTTGACACGTTTGACAGTATTCACAGCAAAAGTGAGCGCGTTCATGGACAAGGCGAGAGACCGCCGACCATGAGATGTTACTCATCTTTTGCCGCCATATCGTCGGGGGTAACTTTGTAGCCGCGTCGGGTGAGCAAGGCGCTGGCCTGAGCCTTACGCAGCATCAGTTTCTGTCCCTGCTCCACAAGCTGTTCAAGCTCACGGAATTCCTGCTCCGTGATGCTGCCGTCGCTGTTGCGTTCCATCAGGACTTGCATTCGCGCCTGCCGTTCTGAAGGCATTTGTTCGCGCGCAATCGTCCACAACACATCCGTCGATAAATAGGTCATGGCCTGAAGCTCCGCCTGTTCATCGGTGGGCAGTTTCACGAACGGGTCGGCAAACGCTTCCTCAAGCTGATGCAGCAGCACAGCCTCAACCGCCTGCCCATTTTCCTCCGCGACACGCCGTGCATGTTCATAGATGTGCTGCGGTACGCTCAAAGTTACGGCATAATCCGTCATGATTCGTCCTATCCTTTTGGTTGACGACGCCTGATCTTTCCATCATACACCACATGCGTTTCGTGTGTCTTAGCGTCGTTTTTGGCGATGACCTTGTACATCTGCTGCACCAGTTTCTCGACATCCACGCCGCTGGCGAAACACACGCCAATCGCCGTAACGAACACGTCTGCCGCTTCCTCCGCAATGTGGTCTTTGTTCGTGCCATCCTGCGCGGCTTCAATCAGTTCGTTGGCTTCTTCCTGAAAGTTGCGTATCCACCCTGTTAAATCGACCTCGCCTCTGGGCATCACGCCGAAGCGTTCGTAGAAGTCCTGCGTGGACTGTGCGAGGTCGCGTAAACTGTCGCCGGTGTTGTGCATCTGCTGTATCCTCATGGCATAAAAAACGCCTGCTAAACAGGCGAAAACAGATAAGGTTTGTGTTGCCTACCGAAATCCGTCAGGCGTTCACAGGCTGCAAACGAATGACAGGTATTTTGCGCGTGGTCTTTTTCTCGTATTCCGCAAAGTTGCTGCCCTGCGCCTTGAACAACTCGTAAAGCTGGTCACGTTCCGCGCCTGTCGCAACCACAGCATTCACGTTATAAGTTTTGCCCTTCATCTCAATTTTAGCATGGGGGTTGCTCTCCAGATTCGCGAACCAGATCGGATTCTTGTCCGCGCCCGCCGCCGATGCTGAAATCAGATACTCCCCATTGTGTTCAACGTAGGCCAGCGGCATCGTGTAGCTGCGGCCTGACTTGCGTCCGGTCACCGTAAGCAGCAGCAGCGGCGACCCCAGAATCGAACCGCCGACTTTCCCACTGCTGATGTGATAGAGAAAAACATGCAAATTCCTGAACGCTTTCATCATGCTGTTGCCAATTGTGGACGCCATCCTGCTACCCTCACCACTCGTTCATCAAGTTACGACAGTCCATCCGATTATAGAATCGCGTCCGTTGTAATTACGTATATGAAAACATATCACTTTTTCATTACATTGTTTGTTGATACGATTGTTTTATTAGTTCTATGGCGTATGGTACATCTGCGTCGGTGTCAATCTTTACCTCTACGTCTCCAGTCCCCCAGTGACCAACCCCTGAAACATCACGGGCTAACTTACGCGGGTCTTCCAGAAATTCATAATTGATGTCAAGGTGAATTTTCAGTGAACGGGTTTGAAATTGAACTTCACAGAAGTTTTTGCCACGCCTATAGCCAATATAAAGTTTGTTGTAAGTTTCAATGATTTCGCCCTCTTCGCTGGCCAGAGCCAAAATACCATCCCTCAATGCATGATAGATTTCCTGTACTTTGTCAGAGCCTTTTTCCAAATGATATTCAAGGGTATAGAATATTTCCGGCTTAATTTCTTGATTTGTAGTCGTATTCTGAACCAAAACAGGGGTTGCCCGCTGTTGACCATACACTAATTCAAGATGCAACAGATCAGAGCCGTATAGAGTGTAACGCCATAGTTCGATACCCTCACCCATTCTGTTAACAGCATATGTATCCCATTTGGCATAACTCTGAGCAATTACAATCAATCGAGGATGGCTCCAATTGACTTCAACTTCTTTGTTCAGCTTACGCTGTGCCGCAAGCTCGAAGTCACCACGGTGCTCGACAAGCCAATTAACGTAGTACAATCCTTGATTGACAACATTTTCATTCTCAGCCCGT
This sequence comes from Anaerolineae bacterium, assembly GCA_046328675.1. Classification (GTDB taxonomy): domain Bacteria; phylum Chloroflexota; class Anaerolineae; order Aggregatilineales; family Phototrophicaceae; genus JACAER01. The sequence continues at coordinate 59,992 of JAXLWC010000005.1, read as the reverse complement.
TTATATTCGATAACCGTGGGGGTTCCTTCATAATCTAACCCCAAAGTGTCAATGCGTCCTAATTGTTCACCCCTTATCGAAAACTCTCTTGCGACAAATCGAACTCCGAATATTTCCTCAATATTTGCCTCAACAATATCTTGAAGCTGCCTCTCAAGTTTAAATTGTCCAGAAGTAATACGTTGCGTCTGATTACGATTGTCAAACCTAAAAAGCGGCATTTTAGTCCCTCACACAGAAAAGGGTGAACCATTTGCGGATCACCCTTTAATATATTCCACATATTCCTATCTTTCAAAATAGAAAGGTAGGTAACTTACGTTTGAGGAATTACGGCAAAATCGTAAAACTGCTGCCCGCGCCGCGTCCGTAGACTTCCGGCAGATAGAATTCCTGCGCCGTCGGCGGGATGACGTTGTACGTGCCCGCCAGCCCTAAACGGATGGTGTACACATATTCATACGTCCCGGCTGGCAGATAGGTGCTGTACAGCAGCACGCGCTCGTCGTGGAACTCGATGTTGCTGAAGTACCACCAGCCCCAGCCGTAGGCCAGCGGGTCAGACACATCCAGACCGGGCTGCGTGCCAATCTGCTGGCTGGTGCTCAGGTTCGGGTCAACGCCTTCGCTGCCCGCCGGAATCGGGTCATCAATCACCACATAGTGCAGGTCATTGGGCGCAATTACGCTCAGGTGTACCTGTACCACATCGCCGACATGTCCTTCGCTAATCGCTTCATCACTGCCCAGCAGGGTGTAGCGCCGTTCAACGATAATCCCGCGATCCAGCGCTTGTATCTCCGGCACGGGCAGATACACATTGAGGTACGCCGTGCTTTAATACAGCACGCCGCTGCCGTCGCCGCCGCCGATCACCAGGCGGTTGGCTTCGTCCGCCAGCAAATCACTGACTGCCACCACAAGCTGCGTCTCGCGCACGTTGTCCGGCGTGGCGCTGCCCTGCGTCAATGCGCTGCCGTTGAGCGTCACCGAGTAGTCGTAGCTGGCGTTAAGTTCGTTGGTCGTCACCATCCAGTCGGTGAGCGCCATCACGGCCCATGCCGTCTCCTGCGTCGTCTCCCACGCGTCGGCAGTGCGTGCGATCATCAGCCAGCGCACGACGTTGGGATCAGGTCGCTCTGCGGCATCAGCGTAATCAAGCGCGTCCAGCACAATCGCCGTCGTGCGCGTGTCGATGTTCCAGTTCCGGTATCGTTCTGCGCTTCTTCCCAGTGCGCGCCGTTAGCACCCAGCACTGCGCTGCTCGCCCAGATTCGCCATCAGCGTATCCGTGCGGCTCGATGTCGCTGCTGTCCATCAGGTGTAAAGGCCCTGCGCCAGGAACGCCTGCGCGTAGTAGTCGGGCGGTCACGCACATCGTACAGCGACGCCGCGCGCAATGTCCGGCGCGCCGGAACGTGCCAGCGCGTACAGCGCAACGCTGACCGTTCAGCACCCACACGGGCTGCGTCTGGTCAGGCGCGACAAACGTCGTGCGCAGGTAGCGCTGCGCCGCCTGAATCACGTTGTCATCTACGGTGACCCTGATTGCGTGCTTCCACCGAAAGTCCGATGAGCGCATAAGCCGTCGTCAGCGGGTTGCTATCATCCTGCACGAACCAGCCCAGCCACCGTCAACCTTCTGCTCGGCGTACAAACGCTGCAAGGCATACCCCACGTTCACCGCGAGCTGCTGCTCCAATCGTGGGTCACGTCCTGCCCCAGGTTGTTCGGCGCGCCGGATGGTCATCACGTTGGGCAGGAAGCGGCTCACCGTCTGCTCAAGACATTGGTGCGGATAATTCGGAGATAATCCAGCCCGTCCAGCGTCGTCGCCGCCAGCGGAAGGTTCAACGTTCACCGTCAGGTTACCCTGCGTGGCGTCGAGGCTCTGCGGCAGCGCGATGGCTTCCGTCCGTGAGCCTGCCTCGCGCAGCGCCGCCCGGTGCCGACCAGTTTCCGGCGCAGTAGCGGTACACAGGCAGCAGTCGGTTATCACCCTGTCCCAGCGGCGGGCGGCTGGCATCGCTGAATGCGCCGTCGTTGCCGTCCGCGAAGTAAATCAGTTCCACGTTCTGAACATCCGTGACCACCACCTGCCACTCGAAGCGCTGGCGGCCACCCGAAGGCACGCTCATCGTCTGCGTCTCGTCGCCCACGAAGGTCACACCAGAGGCTTGCAGCGTCACGCGCACGTTCATATCTGCGCCCGTGTTGTTGTTGACCACCGCCGCCAGCGTCACCTCATCACCCACGACGAAGAAGCGCGGCGTCACCGGACGCACCAGCAGCGGCTTGGTGCTGATCAGGTCGAACGTATCCTGCCCGACCAGTGTCAGCCCGTCGCTGCCCATCGTCACCGCACGCGCATCCAGTCGCCACGTCGTCAGGTTATCGGGCAGCGTGACATCAAACGTCGCCACGCCGTTAGCATCCGTGACCAGCGTGCCGTTCCAGTAGGCCGTGTCCACGAAGTTTTCGCGGATGTCGAAGATGCCGCCCTCGCCAAAGCCGCCGCCGCCGCCCTTGATGGTGTCCAGCGTTTCCTGCGTCAGTTGGTCGGTGTTGATTGTCAATGCGCTGGCGGTGCGCACGCCCAACCCCTGCGGCCCGTAGAAGTAATCCAGAATTGGCTGGCTGTTGGAGTCTGCAATCGACAGCGACGCCAGATCGGTCAGCCCTACGCCGACTTCCGCTTGAACCGGATTGCCTGCATAGTCTGTAGTGCGCACGGTGTAAGTCACCGTATCGCCGGGGCCAGCCTGCTCAACGTTCGGCGTGATTTCGATGTTGATGTTCTTGCGTTCGTTATCGACGTTCAGCGCCACCATGCCCATGCGGAAGCCCGCGACGGTGTTGCTGTCATCGACGCCCTTGACGATGAACACGCTGACGTACACGTTCGGCGCAAAATCGTCAGTGATTGGCAGCGTGTACACGTAGGAGTTGCTGTCCATCGTAATCAGTTCGCTGTGCAGCACATCCCCGCGTTCCACCGTCACCCACGCCTGCACTGTCCCCTGGAACGGCGACGTAATCAGGATTTCCGCCGTGTCACCGACTTCGTAGCTTGTATTGTCGGCAATCAGGTCGATGCGGTTGCTGTTCTGCTGCCGCCACGAGACGTATTCGCGGCTGCTCACCCACAGCGTTGTCGCGCTGTTAACGCGGTTGCCCGCTGCGTCTGTCGTGGACACCTTCACCTTGAAGATGCCGCCGTTAGGAGGCGTGAACGTAAACGAGGCGCGTCCCTGCTCGTCGGTGGTCACGGTACCAGTGGTGACCGGGATTTCTTCGACTTCGTAAGTCCACGTCGTGCGTCCGTTTTCGTCCTGCTCCTGCACGCTCGACCAACGCCGTTCCACCACTTCGACGTTCAGCGTCTGGTTGGCGATGCCGTTGCTGTCCCAGTCTACAGCGACAAAATTGATCGTCGAGTCCTGTCCGGCCACGCCAACATATTCTTCCGGCGCTGCGCCCACATACAACTGTCCCTGATGGACGATGACCTGCGCGCGTCCCGCGACGGCCTGCTGGCTCTCGTCCGTCACTACCGCTTCAATGGTAAGCGTCTGGCTTTGCGGGTTATCGCCCAGATCAGCCGGGATTTCAATCACCGCCTGTCCCTGTGCGTCCGTCGTCACCGTGCCGCTGGCAATCGAACTGCTCGGATTGTAGAACGTTTCCTGCGGCCCCGCGTCGTAGTCGAAGTCAGCAAAGCTGAAGTAGCCGGAACCTGTGTAGTTGAAATAATACGGCTGCGAGTTGACGTTGTATTCCACCGTCGCATTGCTCACCGCGCCGCCGAAGAAGTAGCGGCTGTCCACCGTGACGCGGATGGTATCGCCCTGCACCACCGCATCGGTTTCCGGCGTCACGTTCACCTGAAACTCCGGCAAGCGGTACTCAGCCACGCCAAACGAGATACCCACGCCTTCCTGCACGTTGTAGAACGTCGTTTCGTTGTTGATGTTCGGCAGGTCAATGCGTAGTTGGTAGTACCCCAGCGAGGCGTTGGGGTCGATGTCAAACTGCCCGCTGAACGTCCCATACGGCGTCAGTTCGATGTCCTGCTGATAAACGATTTCGCCCTGGTCGTTGAAGATCACCACGGGCACAGTGCGATAATCTGAAGGGGTATAGGTCACGTCATCGACGGTGCGCACCACGCCTCGGAAGTACACGGGCTGCCCCGGACGGTATATCGGGCGGTCTGTGTAGGCATACACGCGGTACTGCTGCGGGTAGTAATTGAAGTTCTGCCCGAACGTCCAGGGGTCAATGCCATTCGTCCATTGATTGACCGCGATACCGAACTGTGTATCCGTGCGCATCACGGCAACGCGTCCCGCGTACAGGTCATTCGTCCATTCGATGTTGGCGAACATCATGCCGCTGGCATCAGTGGTGCCCTGTGCCAGCACGCGCAGGTTGCCATCGTAAATCGTAATCGGCGCGTCGCTTATCACCTGCCTGGTCTGCACATCGGCGGCCCACACCATCACGCTGTCTGTCGAGGTCTTCATCACCAGATTGGCGGTAGCGACTACCAGCAGATGCCGCTGCGTCTGGTAGTAATCCGTGCCCAGTTCCGGTGCCTGTGCCGTCAGGTAGTAGATACCCGGAGCCAGCGCGCCGCCTTCACTTGTCGTCACCTGCACAGGCGTCGTCTGTCCTGCCTGCTGCAAGTCGAGGAAGTATTCGCCGCCAACGCCTTCCGCCACCCATGCGGTGCTCTCATCGCGCAGGCGCACTTCCCACCATACAATGCCGTCGATACACTGCGGCCCACTCACTACTGGCAGGCGGTAATCGCGGTACAGCAGTTCGCGGACTTCGCCATCCGGCGCTGCGTGCACGCGCGCGACGGGTCGGGGTCGCTGATGACAATCGCCACATCGCCAACGTGCGCGGATGGCAGTGCGCCCTGTACAGTCCGCGCCGCCGCCAGCTCCTGCGTCCAGCAGTTCGTAGCGATACACGTTTTCCGGCGTTGTCGAGTCAATCGACCACGAACGCAGCAGTTGATCGGGCGCGGTGCTGATCTGGCTGGTGGGGTCATAGTAATTCGGCCCCGCCGCCGCCGCGATAAACTGCTCAAGCGCCACGCTGGACAGCGACAGGTCAATCCGGCTGACATTCATATGGGTCAGGAATAGCTGGGTCGGTTCGCGGTAGGCATTGTAAAAACCCACCTGTCCCGGCACTCCGTATTCACCAACGCGAATACGGCGCGGTGGTAAATCGAATCACCCGCGTCTCCTGAATGGTGTTGCCGTAAACGTCGGCCATACCCGGCGCAATAGTGATCGTGTACGCAGTGCTCGGTTCTGCCGCGAACGATACACTCAGGCTGTAGCCGTAATCATAGTAGTAGTAATCGGGTTCTGTCGCCGGCCGGGTCGATGGTGATTTTGTCGTTCAGCGTTTCGGCGTCCATCGGCGAGGCAAAATACAGCGTGAAGCTGCCGTAGAAGTAGGCGCCTTCCGTGCCATCTGCCGGGTCAGTGCTGATGATGGCAGGCAGCGGCACCGTTGAGAACGTCGAGAACAGCGGCGCAGACAGCGAACCACCCGCCGCCCCTTCCGCAACTTCGTCATAGATGCTGATGTCGTAGACCGTGTTGAGCGCTAACAGAGCGTTCGGCGTAAAGCGGAAGCCCATGCTGTCGTCTGCCCATTCAAACGTGCCGCTGACAGGCGTATCATCGCCTTCGGCCAGCAGCGCAAACGCCTGTTCGACGCTGCTGCGGTTCATCGGCTGGTTAAAGCGCACCTGCACCGTCGAGTCCAGTGTGACCGCTGTGCTCATCGCCATCGGCGTGACTTCCGTCACGGACGGACGCGCAACGCTGAACGACCAGCTTACGTCCTCTTGCAGCACCGAACCATCAACCGCCTGCAATCCTGCGGGGACGGTAACCGTATACGCCGCCCCGCCGCCCCAGGCCGGGTCAGGCCGGAAAACGTAAATCGACGTGTTCAGCCATTCGCCCCGCCCCTTGCGCCGCTGGGGTGATGCTGATCGGGCTGGGCAGGTTTGCCATCGCTTCAGCCGTCGTCAGTTCCACCACCGGACGATTGAAAATGACCGTAATCGCTGCGTTAGCTTCCACATCCACCGCGCCATCGGCAGGCAGCACCTGTGCCACTTGTAAATAGCCGATGGTGTTCAAAGTCAGCGTGAAGGGTTCTTCTAACGCCGCGCCATCGACGCCGCGCAGCGCTGTGCTGACGCTCACGATGTATGCCGTCGCCCGCGCATAATCGACACCCGGCACGAAATGCAGCGTAGAGGCGGCGCAGGTGACTTCGCCCGCGATCTCTGGCGTAATCGTCAGGGCCGAAGAGGTCGAGCAGTCTAAGTCACGGTCAAAATAAAGCACGATGTCGGCTCTGAGTTCAAGTTCTTGTCCGACGAGCGGATATGTTTCTAGCACCTGGAGGGGATTATCGGAGGATTGATCCTGTGCGGAAAGTCCCGTGATGCTCAGCAGGGAAATCAGCAGTAGGATCAGGAGAAGTGAACGATGCTTCATAGGGTTCTCCTGAAAAAACTTTGTGGAGTGTGCGCAAAGTCAAAATGTGTCTATTCGTCACACTTTTATTATAGGCGATGGCAGGGGCAGACGAAAGCGCTTGGTCACGCCGTCAAGCTGACGATTGTCCTACGCTTACGATAATAATTACAAACCATCGCCCAAGCATTACAGTCCCTGCACATAGGTATTGTGGATGCCCAACACCTGCTTGATGAACTGCCAGTGCAGCGCCACCACCTCCCGCGCGATGTATACAGGCAGCCAACTCACCCCCACCGACGAAACCGGGCTGTTGTAGACGGTGATGCCCTCGTTCGTAAAAATCCATGCCGCGCGCAGCATGTGAAAACCATCCGTGACCAGCACTGCCGTTTGCCAGCCGTGCTGCTGCATGATCGCGTGGCTGTTGAGCGCGTTTTCTTCGGTGCTGCGGCTGCGGTCTTCCACAAGAATCGCCTCTGGATCAATGCCTTCCTCGATCAGCACGTCGCGGCAGCCCTCGGCTTCTGGCCGCGCCACCCTCTCTGAGACACCGCCCGTACAGATAATGATGGGGGCCATCCCCTCGCGCCAGAGAGAAGCCGCCAGCCGGGAACGTCGCGTCAAAGCCCTGTCCGGGCTTCCGTCGCTGCGTAAACCAGCCCCCAGCACGATAATCACATCGGCAGGCTGCGCGCGGTCAATCGCCCCGTAAAAGTACACCGTCGTGCCCATCACCAGCGCAAAAATTACCCAGATCACGCCCAACACAAGTACAAATTTCGCCAGCCGCCGCACGCGCCGCCTCATTGACTTCATACGCTGCACTCCCCGATTGAGGTTGTGGAACTGATGAACAGGCTGCAACCCATCGCCACTAGCCGCCGCCAGCGAATCTGGCGTATGATGGCTTTTGCTCTGGAAAGATGTTCCTTCACGAGTGCTCTTTCTTCCATCGTTTAAATCAGGAGTGGTGATGATTGATCAACGCCTCTTTCAACAGGAAGTCCAGCATTTGCGCCGCTTTCGCCACCGCTGGCTGTACTTGCTGCTTCTGCCCAGCCTCGCCATCCTCATCCCGTTCTTCAGCAATCCCTTCGTCCCCAACCCTTATTACAATAATGGCATCCCCGACCCGCTGTTGGTAGGCTCATTTTTGGCCGCGAACCTGTTTTTCGTCTTCATCAGCGTGCGCACAGGCTTTCTCGCCGCGCAAACCATCAACCGCGAAATCAACGGCGGCACCTGGGAACTGCTGCACATGTCGGGGATTCCCCTCGCGCGCATCCTGTGGAGCAAGTGGCTGGCGGTGCTGCGCGTGGTCAGTCTGGATGTCCTGCTGGCGGTGCTGCCGCGTTTTGCCTTTCAGGTCATGTTCAACGTCGCCTCGTACCGTGATCTCTATCTGAATATCGAAACTGACTTCTGCCGTCAGCTTAGCGGCTTCATGGTGCCCTACTGTCAGCGGCAGTCGCCGGGCTTCGCGGAGTTGCCCTTGCCCGCGCTGTATCAACTGGTGCTGAGTGCTATCACCCTGATTTTGTTTGCCTTAGCGGGCGCGGGATTAATCACGGCGTTAGGCATCATGGCGGCGCTGCTGGCACGGCGTCTCGGCACGCAGATGCTGCTGCTGTGGGGCGTGCGGCTGGGGCTGTCACTGCTGCTGTTGGCGCTGCTGACGCTGGTCGCCGCTTACAGTGTGCAAACCTTCAACTACAACGGTGTAGCGGATAACGCCGCCTTCTGTGACGGCGGCTTTGATTATCCTCCGGCGGACCAATGTCCCGGCTACTACGCCCTGCGCAACCAGCAGCGCGTGCTGGAAACGCTGCAAGTCGCCGCCATGTCGCTGGTAGACAACGGCACGCTGCCGCAACTGGATCTGCTCAACAACAGCTACAACCTGTCCAACGGCACGTTCATTCCCTCGCCGGGTTCATTGGTACGCAACAGCCTCAGCGCGGCGATTGACTGGCGTTGTATGCAGTAGCGATAGGGGTAATCATGTGGTTTGGGAGAAAGCAGTATGAGGGAAGAACAATGAAGTAAATTTGCACAGGATATGTCGGCGTTATTATCCGGCGCATCACAAAAGAGAAGCCCGCACAGATAGCACTGTGTGGGCTTCCAAAGTAGTCATTAAAGGTTGGCCCCTATGACTGATCCTATTGTAGTTCCTCGTAAACGTTGCTCCAAGTGTGGACGCGAATTCCACTCACAGCCGCTTATTTCACGCGGTATAAAAGTACTTCTGATGGATTCTCAACAAAGTGTCGCGCTTGCGGATGGAAATGGTCGCCGGGGGAATTTCAGCAAGAAATCCTCAAAACGCTACTGCTAGACCGTGGTTATAAATTATGCCGCGATTGCGGAGAAGTCAAACTTTTGGAAGACTTTCGCCTTCATTCATCAGGGGTTGGTGGACGTAGACCAGAATGTACTCTGTGCTGGCGTGAGGATAAGCGAGAATATTCTGCGCGTGATGATATTCGGGAATATGTGTATCACTATCGCCGCCGCGACGACATCAAAGCGCAGCGTAGAGCGCGTGAGAGCACACCTAGATATAAAGCATTAAAGCGCGCCTATGATCAAAGACCAGATCGCAAAGAACTTAGAAATGAGCGTAATGCTTCGCCGCAACGACGTGCTGTACGTCAAGCATATAATCAACGGCATGAAGTCAAAGAAAGAAACAAGAAACGCTCATCCCTTTACGGTGGTCTGTATCGGAAAAAGCGCATCAAGAAGAATGGGTTACCATCATCTGTTTGGAGAAAGATTTTGGCATATTTTGATGGATGTTGTGCCGTATGCGGTAAATCCCCAGATGAATTCACGCTAATAGTAGTTGATCATTGGAATCCCATTTCAAAAGGTGGAGAACACGTTCTTACCAATATTGTTCCTTTATGTCATTGTCGAAAAGGTGGAAAGGGTGGATGTAATCGTTATAAGTGGAATAAAGACCCATATCAGTGGCTGACTGAGGAATTTGGACAAGCCCAAGCTCATGAAATTGAAAAACGCATTCAGTTGTACTTTGAGTGGATAAAGGAGAATTTTCTTTAAGTAGAAATGAGAGAAGGCAGATTCGAATCTGCCTTCTCTCATTTCACAATTGTCTATATTAATTTAGCATTTACTGTACCCACACGACTGGCACGTCGAACACCCCTCGGCATGTATCAGCGTAGCATTGGAACACGCAGGACACACATCATAGCTCTGCTTCTTGCCGTTGCCGTTCTTAGGCTTCTCAACAGGCTTGGCGGCGGGCGCTGGCGTGCTGTGGATGGGCAGCGCCATCTGCTGCGGCGCATTCTCGCTGAAGTAATGGTTTTGCAGCACGTTCGCCACTGCATCCGGCAGCGAATTGACGCGCGACGGCCCGAAGCCCACGCGGCTGGTGCCGCCGATGTCCTTCAACTGCTCAATGACTAGCCGCAGCATGTCGAAGCGGTTCTGTGGCGCGGTGGTACGCAGCGCCAGCGAAATCATGCGTCCCAGACCTTCGGCGTCGGCTTGCAGGTCGCTGCCTGCCTTGCCCGGCGCGGTCACGAAGATTTCAAACGGGTAGCCGTTGTCGTCGCTGTTCATGGTCACGTAAGCCGTGCCGAAGGGCGTCGTGCATTTCACCGTCGTCCCCGACAGCTTTTCCGGGCGCGGATAGACGCGGTGCGGTGTGGCGGTCTGCTCGATCTTTTCGGGCTTTTCCTCGCGTCCTTTCATTTCCTTCTCGGCGCGCTCGTCGCCCTTGAGCATCAGCACCTGTTCGCTGCGGCTGCCATCGCGGTAAATCGTACCGCCCTTGCAGCCTTGCTCGTACATATATTTGTACAGGTCGCTCACCTGCTCAACGGTATAGCTGTTGGGGAGATTCGCCGTCTTGCTGATGCTGGAGTCCACCCACTTCTGCGCCGCCGCCTGCATACGCACATGTTCTTCTGGCGACAGATCCATCGCGGCGACAAAGTAGTCTGGCAGTTGTGCAGCACCGGGGTGTGCGGCATACCAGTCCTTGACCAGCGGCACCTGTTCTTCGTGGAGTCCCAAGCGGCTCTTGCGATAATAGACCCACGAGAAGAACGGTTCGATACCTGTTGAGGTATTGACCATCGTGCCTGTCGTGCCTGTCGGTGCCACCGTCAGCACGGTGACGTTGCGCATCCCCTGCTTTTCAACGGCCTTGTAGACGTGAGGCAGATCCTCTTTCACACGCTGCATAAAGCCGGATTCGAGGAAGCGCTTGTCATACTCGGAGAAGGCACCCTTCTCGGCGGCAATGCGTGACGATTCCAGATACGAGTGCTCGGTGAGGAATTTAAACAGCTTTTCAGTGAAGGCTACACCCTCGTCGCTGCCATAACGAATGCCGAGCTTAATCATCAGTTCGGCAAGCCCCATAATCCCCAGGCCAACACGGCGTTCGCTCAATTGACGTTCGCGGTTTTCCTCAAAGAAATAGGGTGTCGCGTCAATCACATTGTCGAGGAAATGCGCACCATAAGCCGCCGAAAGCTTCAGGTCATCCCACGCGACATCGTTGCTGGATTCGTCGTAGAATTTGGCAAGGTTGATCGCCCCCAGGTTGCACACCGACCACGCACCAATGCTTTGCTCGCCGCAGTTATGAACCACTATACCGTTAGCAACAAAGGAATGGGTCAGAGGTTCAGTAAGGTCATAAACCGCCTCCTCACCATCGGGCGTGACCGATTTCACCGTAGCAGTGAAGTACTCACTGTACGTCCCACGCTTACCACGTGTGAGATAATCGGTGAGCGCTTCCTGCTTGTAGTTCATCAGGAAGCCGATTTCCTCTGCAAAAACGTTCATGTTGCGCTTGCTGATGACCAGTTCATGCTGGGCTTCACACCAATATTCCTTCAGTTCGCGCTGAGCATCAGGCATCATACGATAGCCCGCCTGACGACGATTCGCGTAAATTTTGCTGGCGATGCCGAAGTTCAACAGAACGTGCTGCACACCTTCTAGCAGCGTCATGGAATTTGCAGCAAGGCGCACACTGGCACCCTTTTCACCGCCATCCTGGAAACTACCATCGGCAGTGAACAACGCCTGTAGGAAACCACGCTGCATGTCTTCAGTGCCTTTGAAGACATTTTGCGGTACACGATGCTTATCTTCCGTCAATCCGTAGGCGTCCATCACCCCAAGCAAACGCGCTGATTGGACACGAGCTTCATCTCGCTCAACTATCTGGCGTGGAGTAACAGTGTAGGTACGAGAATTTGCTGTGAGGGGGTCAACCAGATTATTGACATATCCGGCGAACATCGGAGCAAGTTCACGCTTCTCATCACCAAAGAATGACAAAACGGCAGCATCTTTCTTTAACGTACCGTCGCCCACCATCCAACCCAGAACACGTCCGAGTTCCAGTGAACCTTCAATGCCAAATCCACCCTTACGATTGACAATATGTACCTTGTCCCCAGGTTTCAACTGTTCAAGAGGTACCCACCCACGCGAAGTCATGATGCGATGGTCAGCCGTCGCGCGCACGGCATAACCCTCAACCGTTTGCAGGCGGAAGACTGGCTTGACTCCTGTCATAAATACGCGCGACGCCTGTGCCAGAGTCGTCTCATGGCCAAAGCGACCATCAATCGTTACACGGAAATCATCCTCATTGTCGAAGAGTTCGTCTGCGCGCACCAAACCCTTCGATGTATAGACAAGAGTATCACCGGTGACGCACGGGTTTGTGCAGATCAGCGGGTTAAAGTAATAGCTGTTACTGAACTTGTTGGCGCGTTCGTTGAACCACACGCCCGGTTCTGCGCTGGCCCACGCGCTCTCGATAATCGCGTCCCACACTTCGCGCGCCTTAACGGTGCGATGCGTAACCACGCGGCGGCCAGAAGCCACCCACTTATCGAGATCGCCATCCCACGCCAGCGTATAATCGGGATAATTGGTGTCCGGGAATTTCAGTTCCCAATCGCCATCCGCTTTCACAGCCTCCATCAGTTTATCGCTGACGCCGACACTGATGTTGGCGTTGGTAATCTGCCCCATCGTGCGCTTGCTGTTGATAAAATCAAGGATGTCCGGGTGCCAGTCGTTGAGGATGAGCATCAAAGCGCCGCGACGACTGTTGCTTGTATAGATACCCGCACCACTCAAAAGATGGACATCATCCACCTCAAAATCATAGACATCACTATCACCAAGGAGGGTGATCGACGCAATTTCATCCGGCATTGTGTGCATCAGATGCTGGATTTCATCTGCAACACCAGTTTGACCATCGGCGGTCAAGCGCTCCCCAATGCGCGCGAGTTGACCAAAGGAAACACGCTCAGATACACCATCGTAAATCCGCTGCCGATATTTGGCGCGCGTGCCGGAGGCTGTCAGAACTTCGGCAGGATAGGTGTTATACATTTCCCGCTTGCCATTGGCTTCGCTTCGCTTTGCCGTTGAAACCAACGCGGCGAAACGCTGCTTAAATTCACCGCCAGTAACGCTCAATCGATAGATCGTTTGCCAGCCCTGTTCCGAACGATCTGTAGCGCGAATGCTCGACAGGATGCCGTTAATCGCCAACAACTGCTGCACATCTTCCAGCATTTCGCGGCTGATGCTGTCAATGCCATAGCCACCCTTCCGCCCACGATTGCAGCCATCCGCATCAAAATAGCCCGCGATAAAGGCGGCCATAACGGACGACGGCGAACGGAAAATCGCTTCAGGCACACGAATACTCTCAGCCTTGGCTTTGAGCAATCCATTAGCAATCAGCCATTCCACAACCACGCGTGAATACAGGCTGACGTTCTTGCACGCACCATCGCCATCTTCGACCACAGCTTCCAGACCGAACACACGTTGAATAGTCTCAACAATCCGCTGGCGAATCTGGGGATACGAATCTGCGGTTGCCATTTTAATAGCTTTAGGTGCCGTCCAGTTGACCTTCTTACCCCAATGCACGTAACCATCGCCATGCATGTAGCCGAGCAAATAGGCCAAATCCGGCTCTAAAGCTTCAGGAAGTTGAACACTGGTATTGAGCGTTGTACTCATGACCGAGCGTTCATAGGCAATCGGTTTGAGCGGAGCGTAATCCTGCTGTACACCATCGCCCAGGAGCAGCAAAATCTCATCACCTTCACGCAGGTATTTCAATGGCATCGTCGTGATTTTGCCATCCATCAACACAGCGACTTTATGATCTTCCGTGATACGCACCCGGAAACCACGCTTCGTCACCATTTCATACAAGGGCTTCACCCCATTGCGGAAACGTGCCGTGATTTTTCGTAAACCTTTGTGGGTATGCGCGTAAAGAAGTTCGCCTGTTTCTATACGATCTGCCAACTCTCGCGCAGGAATCAGACCAGCGTGGGTCAGAATACGCTCATCCGGGCCGAAACATCCACCCTGCTCGATCAGACCCGTTACGAAACTGTAGAGCGCGCCCCATGAGACAGAGCCGCTGGAACGCCCGTTAACGCCCTTCACATAGGCATGGCGCGGACGCAGCGTTGAAATGTTGATACCGACACCCCCACCGCGCGACATGATCTCCGTCATCTGGCGCAGCGTCTCGATAATGCCATGCCGCGAGTCGCGCGGGCTGGGCACCACGTAGCAGTTTGATACAACAACCCCTGCCGAGACAAACGAGTGATCTTCCGCGACCTCAATATCCATCACAATGCCGAAATAATCCTCAACGGCAATCTCGTCAATCCGCACCCAGCGCAAACCATCATATTCAAGGTATGCCTTGAAGGTCTTTTCCGCTGTTGGAGCGCTGACATTGAAGAAACTCTCGAACAATTCCGGGCACTCACTCGCTATTGCGCTCAGTCGATAGGCGGGAGTCTTACCAAGCCGATGGGTATTCTCTTTGATGGAAAAGAAATACCCAATACGCAGCAGCAGTTGATGTACTTGAGTCGCCAGCACCCGATTGGAAAGCAGCATCCCAATATAATTGCCAGAAACGTAGCCGTCAGCGCTGAACAGTCCTCGCAGCAGTTCGTGCGTCAATTCAGTTGGCAAATGCATCAATAGTTCAGGAATTCGCTTACTGTGACTGTAGCAGCCCAAAAACGCTTTGAAGAACTGCCCCAATGGCATGGAATTTGCCCACAGGTCATACCAGCGTTCGGTGCTGCTGAGTTTGACAGAGGCTTCGATCCCAAATTTGTCGGCAATGATTTCAGCGATTTCTTCAGCTTGTTCCTTCTCATCCAGCCCGAAAACAATCTTGATGCCTGAAGGAATATCTGTCTTCGAGCGATGCGTGATACACCCATCGCCTAGCCAGCGTCCAAACAAGTAGCACAACGCTTTATCAAGAACCAGTGCATTATTTAGGGAATAGTGCGTACCCCACTCTTCAACATAGCCATGATAACCGCGTGTGGTGGATTTCAACAGCTTTCCTTCTTGCACCTCGTATTCAGCGAGGTAGTCAGAAAGGTAGATGACATCTGGTGGGCATTCTTCACTATCAAACGCTATGGCAACATAATCCCCAGCATGAAGTTCCTTCGCAGGAATCCAGGCCGGCTCCTGCTCTAGGCGCAAGCCATCGCGCGATTTCTGCTTTACCCACTCTGAGCGGATGATATAGACCTTATGATCGCCTGTGACCCGCAGGTCATCATAGCCAACTTTGCGGGGGCGAATAATGTAAATCGGTTCTTCGGTCTCGCGCTCAAACTTATGAAGCACGGGGCGCAGGCGATTACGATGCGTTACAACCAACTCGCCAATTTTGACCTCAGCAATGGGCTTATAGCCATCATTGGTCAAGACCTCCTGTGAGGGGGGCATACAATTGTAATAAGTAAGTTCCTGATTAGTACCCGCCGCGCTCAGAATACGTCCGGCAGGCACGAATTTCCAGTCATCCAGCAGCCACTTGAAGCGTTCCGTCCACTGCGCCTTCAACTCTGCCGTCGTCTCTACGCTGGCGATACCGCGCGCGACACGTTCCATCATCTGCGCCGGGTCCGTTTCCAGCGGCTTATCGACGTGCTCAAGATCGCGCGTCACCACGTCGCCATCCAGCAGTTCAATCGTCACCTGTGGCAGATCCATCGCCGTGACTTTACCCACTTCGCGCTGCCCGGTCTTTGAATCCACGACCACAATCACAGTATCCCCGACTTGCAGAGTCGTGCGGGTCATGTCCTTCTGTGCATAACGGTCCAGGAAAATTTTGTATCCGAGTTCGTGTAACGCATTACGCTTAGCGGCTTCGGATTGAACCATAGCTTTCTCTTAACCTCACACTATCTAAATTATTCTGGAATACAAAAAAGAGATAATAAACGCGCTACAAAAATAGCGCGCAAATACCATATTAGTTTTTTAGGTCGTTAGAAAACCCTTTGTTTCACACTGGGGATGTAGGGTCATGCTTTTATGTTCTACAATGCCTGTACTTTAGCATGTTGCCCCCTATTTGTCCACTAACGCCACGCGACGTTTGGTTAGAAATAGGTTGTAATTTGCAACGAGTTTCCCACGTTAACCCACTATCCCAAATCAGGCCGCAGTTGCTTTTTTGACCGTAAATCTTGATACTTGAGACTGTACATATTCGCCGCAGCGAGGTCACCTTTGGACAACCGTCTGCTCTACAGTGCCATCCTCATCGCCGTCGCGCTCCTGGTCTCAGCCATGCTTACGTTTCGGCGCGCATGGTGGCAGCGTCTATGGCACGCCATTGTCACGCTGCTGCGCCACGCCATCCCGCGCGAACTGGCAGCGCTGACCTTGTTGTGGCTCTTATTCGTCGCCACCTATCTCTATCCAACGCTGAGTCCGGCCCGCAGCGCGCTGGAACCTTCGTGGAGTGGCGGCGGCATCGAGTACGAACGACTGTCCGGCGTCATCATTCCCATCGAAATCGGTCTCGAACGCTACGCCCATTTGCCGACATGGAATCCCTACATGAGCACGGGCATTCCTACGTTTGGTGACGCCTTCAACTACTTCTTCAATCCTTTTTCCAGCCTGCCGCCGCTGCTGCTCGGTGCCGTACAAGGCACAAAAGTAGCGATGGCTGTTGCCTTGCTGATTGCCGCGTGGAGCGCGTGGGCGCTGGCCAAATCGATGGGCATTGGCGCGGTGGGGCGTGTGACAGCGGGCGCGCTCTACATGGCCAGCGGTGGCATCGCGGGCAAATTCAATCCCGGACATGTGCAGCTTGCCATCAGCCTGTGTTGGGTGCCGCTGGTGCTGGCGGGGCTGTGGTGGACGCTGCGCACACGCTCACGTTACGCGCCTGTCTTCATGGCTGTGGCCTTCGCGCTGCTGTTCTACAGTGGCAACATCTACTACACGCTGCACACGCTGGTCTGCGCCGTGTTTATCACCCTGCTCCATTTAGCAGATCACAAGGATGGACACTGGATACCGCGTTTGGATCGCCTGCGACGGGTGGTTATCGCGGGCGCATTCGGCTTCGGTCTGGCGGCGCTGCAATTCATGCCCGTGTGGACGGTGCGCGACAACGTCTATCACTACGAAAACCCGGAGCTTAGCGGGCGCTACAGCCTCGAAGTCGCCGCCCTGAATTACATCTACCCCTATCCGGCGTGGGGCATCTTCGAGCGCCCCGATGTCGCCAACCCGGTGCTGCTGGTCGGCGTCGATTACAGCTACATCGGTCTGGTGCCCTTTCTGCTGATTGGCATGGGCGCGGCAGCCATGTTCAGCGAACGCGCGCGGCGGCGTATGAGCACGCGCGCAGTAGGCGCGGCATTAGTGTTGGCAATTGCCATGCTGATCTGGGGCGCGGGTCAATCCTCGGTCATTCAGTGGCTCTATGCCCATGTCGAACTGCTGTCAGAATTCCGCTACGTCGGGCGCGCCCATGCGATAGCAGCGCTGTGGTTCATCATGCTCGCGGGCTTCGCGCTCGATGCACTGTGGCATCTGTTCGCCGCCAACGAACACTTCGCCGCGTACTCGCGAACCCGCATCGTTCGTGTGCTGGCCCTCGGCGTTATCCTGTGGGGACTCTACACCTTCTACAGTGCCCACGATGATGCCGGACGCCTCGCACTCGTCGGCAGCAATTACACCTTGTTCTACGCGCTCGACGGCACGCATTTTATGTCCATGCAGGACGCCGCCAACGGGCTGTGGTTCGTCGTGCTGGCCTTCCCGCTGGCCGATACGCTCCTTTTGCTGCTGACACATGGCATCCGGCGGGCATGGGCGCGGCGCATGGGCTTAAGCTTGCGGCTGTATGCAGTGCGGCTGCTTCAAATCGGGCTGCTGTTCCTTGCCTGCGTGGGCTTTGCCGATGAGTTCAACAGTAACAGCGGCTTGTACTGGTATGCGCAGCGCTTCGCCGATTATCTCAGCCTCTATCAGCACATCCGCGCCGTAGACCCCAACAACCCGTTCCCCGACCTCAACGAGCCGGAAACGCAGATGACGATGTTCCAGTCCTACTACAACGAGGTGCGCAATCGTGGACTGAACGAGGGTTGGACACCGCTTGCCATTCAGGGAACGTTCCGTCTGGGCGAAGGGCTGGCCTCCAATGAACTGGCACGCTGGATTATCACCTTCGCCTACGACTCGCCCAATGTTATCGACTATGAATATCAGGTGCAGCAGTGCATCCGGGGCGAAGATGGCAGCGACTTAGCGCCTAACCCGCTGGTAGACTGCAACTTTTACGGCGAAGTCCCCGGTGCGCTCTATGTGCGTCCCACAGCGTTGCCCTACGCCTTCATTGCGCCATCGCACATGCTGATTGAACGCGCCGACGAACTCACACCGCAGAATATCGGCAATCCCCTCAGCATCCAGCACCAGCAGGACACGATTACAGTGCGCGCCGAGACACCGCTGCCGCCGGAAGACGGGCTAACGCCGGACGGAATGCCCGACTACTACCTCATCGTGCAGGAAACCAACTTCCCGGCTGGCAGGTGTTTGTCGATGACGTGCCTGTACAGCCCATCAGCATCCATATTTACGTAGGGATACCCATGCTGCCGGGGGAGCATACCTATACACTGCGTTATCAGCCGCCGGGGTTGGCCGCCGGGGTCGTCGTCTTCGGGATAACGCTGGCATGTCTGGGATTCTATTTGCTGGACAGCAGGAGATACGTGGAGTGATCAGTAGGGGCACAGCGCTTGCCATGCCCCAGCATTGACAGGTTAATGGTTCTCAGGGTGATAATAGCGGGTCGCGGGACAGCCATTCCAGACGACGGCATACGGCGTGCCATCGAAGTTGACGGCGTTGACCTGAAACTCGCCCGTCGTCAGGCGATACACGGCCACGCTGCCCACGAAGCGCAGTAAGGTGTTGGCTTCCGTCGGCACGCCAATATCGCTGATACGCTGCGCGCTGACGCGGAACAGGAACGTCCCGCGCTGGCTGCTGCGGCTGATGAAGTAAACATCCACCGCCCCATCCGAACGGCAGTAAATCGCCACTGGCGCGCCGCCATCCAGAATAACGCTGTTGTTGATACGGCCATCACCAAAAGTATTGGGATTGCCTCGGCGTCCCAGGGTTACGTTGCCCGGCCCCGTGATCTGCACCGAATAGCTGCCCGTGACGCCTGTATCGAATGTGGTGGAAACCAGCGTATAGTTCACGCCCGCATCCAGATATTCCACCAGGCGCGGCAAATCCCCTGCACCGCCAGCATCATCAGAGTTATACCAGTTCAGCAGCGGGTCAGCGCTCGTCACGAAGTCCACGTACAGCACGAAAAAGCCGTCGTCCGCCACACCGGGCGAAAACGCCCCGGCAATCATTTCCATGGTATATAAGCCAGAGACATCCACACTGAAAGTCTGTTCGTCATAATAAGTAATCAACCCCGACAGCCCCGCCCCACTTTCCAGCGGACGATTGAACGTGGGGTCTGTCGTAGCTAACGCACCGCTGTAAGAGGCAGAACCTGCGTGTACGGGGCCGATTGCCAGCAGACTGATCAGCGCCAGCGTACAAATCATTGCTACCGAAAATAATCTGCGCATTGCCATCTCCTGAAACACAGCGTAACAGTTATTTATCTTAGAATAAAGTGAAACGCCAGCGCTGTAAAGTGAAGGTTAAGTTAACAGACAAGACTACGACAAAATTTTTACACTGTGATACTTTGTGACTCTCCCACGTTATATCTGGTAGAAGCCGCGATGATCTAAACGGATGATTTCATGAAAGCATTCAGACGCGAAACGGTGGATTGGGAGGCCGTCTATTGGCAGCAGACGCCGCGCATTTACAACTTTTTCCGCTACAGGCTCAACGGTGACAACCACGCCGCGCAGGACTTAACGTCCATCACGCTGGAAAAAGCCTGGCGCTTTCGCCAGCAGTACCGCAGCGATTTGGGCGCGTTCGAGGCCTGGCTGTTCACCATCGCTCGCCACGTCGCCGCCGATTACCTGCGCCAGCCCATACACGACCTGCCGCTGGAGTGGATAGAAGATATTCCCGCGCCGGACTCTCCCGAAACTGAGCTGCTGTGGCAGGAAACCACCACCAGCCTCAACCAACTGCTTCAGCGTCTGCCGCCGCGCCATCAGGAATTGATCGCCCTGAAGTATGGCGCCGACCTCAACAACCGTGCCATCGCGCGCATCACGGGCATCAGCGAGTCGAACGTGGGCACGCTGCTGCACCGCATCATCCTGAAATTACGCTCCGAGTGGGAGAAAGTCTATGAGTGACGATAAATTCCTCTACGAATTACGGGAAGACATGCCCGCCGATTTCGGTCACAAACTGTACCGTAAACTACAACAGCAGGAACAACGGAACCAGCAGCGTTCGCTGTGGACGCTGGCCGCCGCCATGTTGGTTGCCATCATTGGCATGAGCCTGCTGCTGGCACGTTCCAGCGCCTCCATCATGCCTGATACCGCGCAAGCCTCGTTCAACAATTTACAGCCCATCACCAGCGCCAATGCCGGACAGCTAGAGTTATTAGGCACGCTGGGTTATGGCACAGCCGAAGGCGTTGCCTGGTCGCCGGATGGCACGACGATTGCCGTCGCCGGTTCGCGCGGGTTATTCCTGCACGACGCCAGCGACCTGAACGCCGAGCCACGCCAGATTAACGACGCATGGACACAGTATCCAGTTTACAGTCCTGACGGCAGCGCATTATCGGCGATCAGCGGCAGCGCCATTGTGATGTTCAACCCCTCAACAGGCGTCGTCCTGCGCCGCATCGAGTTGACCGACCTGCGCTACTACAGCCTGATCTACAGCGCCGATGGCACACAGTTGGCAGTCGTCGCGTGCAGCAGTGACAATGAACTGGTCCAGCGCGACCTGCTGCCCTGTACTAACAAAACCGTGCAGCTCTGGGATGCCGTCAGCGGCGAACTGCTCAACAGTTTTGACATCGGCATTTCGACCAGCATCGCCCTCAACGACGACTTCACGCTGATTGCCTGGGTCGATGACGCGCCGCGTGTGCGTATCCGCAGCACCGTCACCGACGAGTCGCGTATTCTCATCAACGGGCCGCTGGCAGCAGGCAGCAACGCCGTCGCTTTCTACGAGGACAAGCTCTACGCGCTCACACCGTTTGACGAGCGTTTCACCGTATGGGAAACCGAAGGCATCCTCGACGGCACCGATGTGATTCAACTCAGCGCCACCACCATTCCCAACTACACAGGCGCATCACGTCTGCTGTTCCTCGCACAGGACGAAGTGCTGGTTGAAGTCGCAGCGGTCAACGACGAGCGTCTTGAACTGCGCGATACCGAGGGAAATACGCTCCAGCAGTTTAGCTTCCAGTCCCTTCCTGTCAGTGATTTCACGCTCAACGCAGATCAGTCGCGCCTGCTGACGTTATTCTCTGACGGCAGCCTTGCCGAATGGGATGTAACCAGCGGCGAAATGCTGGCCCTTCAGCAGCGCTACGCCAGTCAATACGCGCAGCTTTCCTTCAGTGCAGACCACAACTATCTGGCGGCTGGCGGCGGCTACAGTAGTGCCATCAGCATCTGGGAAATCGCCAGCGAAACCGAACGCCGTCTGCACCTCGACGCAGCACAGTCGCTAACCACCGTTGCCTTCGCCCTCAGTCCCGATGGCAGCCAGTTGATTTATACCAACTACCCCACCCCGCCAACTGTAGGCGATACCGGAGTCACCACATGGGCACGCGATTTAGCATCGGGCGAAGTCACCCAAATCTTCGACACTGCCTATGAGGCAGGGATTGGCGCGGCGCTGCACTACGCGTCCGATGGCACCATAGTCAGCTATGTCAATCAGACAATCTCACGCCGCGCACCCGATGGCATGATGACCACAGCCGAGCTTGCACAGCAGGAATCCGTCACCTTTGGCGTTGAGTACGCGCCAGCCATCAGCCCTGATGGGGCAAAACTGGCGACCAGTTACTGCGCACAGCGCGGTATGGACAATACGTGCAGCAATAGTGAAATCCATGTGTGGGATGCCGTTACAGGCGAACTGCTCTACGCCTTAAGCGGTGGATTGGAAGATGGCACGAATGTTGGCTTAACATTCAGCGCCGACGGCAATATCGTAGCGGCGTCGCAGTGTGATCCACAAACAGCAGCGCGCGGCAACTCCGTTTATTACCTGTGCGCGGGCAGCACCTTTGTCCTGTGGGATATTTCCGGCGCGCCGTCCACCGACCCGCTTGAGCCGTTCGCGACCATCGCCAACGCCGACCAGAACCAGATTATCTACAGCCTGCTGTTCAGCCCAATTGACGAAGGCGAAACACTGCTGCTGTTCACCTGGTCGAGTTATGATGGCGTCCAGATGTGGAACATCAACCGCGTCACCGGGGAGTATGCCTTACTGGGCAGCCTCCCCCTCAGCAGCCCTCGCTGGTTCACGCTGCCCGCCATCAGCGCCGACGGTGAACTGCTGGCCGTTGCCGGGCCGGGCATCACCGAACTCTGGGGTATTCCCGAATCATAAAAATCTCTTGTAGGGGCGCAGTGCGTTGCGCCCCTACGCTAATATCATATCCCCGCGCGTTCTTTCCCCAGCACCGCCGACTCGTACTCACCACCTGCATACTGCTGCATCAGCGCCAGCAAATCAGCCAGCGCCGCGCGAATGTCGTGTTCGCCATCGGCATGGTGCGCTTCGACAGTAATCAGCGCGTTCGTCGTGTCGTCGCGTGCCGCGCACTGGTCGCTCTGCCGCCAGCACCAGCGCCGCGCGTGAACCGTTTTCGCCGCGTCGGTAAAAATCACTTCGCCTGCTGCCGGATGCTCGGACTCATTGGTGTTGAGGTCAGTAAACGTCTCACTGCCATCAGCAAAATGCACCGTAATGCCGCCCTGCAAACGGTCAAGGTCCAGCACGGCGACGGGCAGGTGATAGCGGATGCTCACCAGGTTGCCGATGTCCACCAGCATATTGATCGACGGAATATCGCCCTTTTTCGTTAGACGCCGCAGCAGCGACTCGCCAGCGCTGCGATACTGCGTCGGGTCAACCCCGAACGTGCGGAACGCGCCACGCCACGCCGCCAGCGAAGGAATCTCGCTCGGCGACGTATTGCCCACACGCGAGATGACCGCCTGCTGCTCGCTGAAGTAAGCAGCTTTTAGCGCGTCGGACGATGGCCCGTTGCGCAGACCGTGCGCCACAATCGCCCCGCCCACAAGCTGCGGAAACGCCTTCAGAATATCGGGATGATACTGAAAATGTGCCATCTGCCCCCGTCCACCATCAATTCTTGCGCGGCTTCAGCAGCCACACCAGCATCGCGCCAATGCCCAACCCGCCAAAGACAAACATCTCGTCCGACGTTGGCGGCGGCGGTGCTGGAACCAGCGCGGCTTCTTCCGGCGTTTTAGCGTGGCGGCGCTGAAGCTCAAGTTCGAGGCTTCGTTCGCCCATCGCCATCGCCCAGCGGTGATTCATTGAAAAAAGCGGTTTCATGATCCACGACAGGTCACGCAGCAGCGGCTTATCCGCCCGGATTGTCCAGTCGTAGCTGATGTTTACCCACTCGCCGTCCTGCGCGAATGTCCACACCCCTTTGCCCACGAAATCGCCCCACGCTTCCAACGAGAAGCCATACGGGTGATGGGTCTCCGTCACGCGGAACTGCCAACGCAGATGATACGGCAGCCAGCCCTTCGTGTGCAAATCAATCACGCTGCCCACGCCGTTCTCATCGCCTTTTTCCAACTGCCGCACTTCCAGATACACCGACGGCCACCAGCGCGTCAGGTCCGTGCCCCCGCCCAGCACTTCGGTAATTTCCTGCACGCTACTCTGCACGCGCCAATGCGTGACAAATTGATAATCATTGGATGCCATAATCCCCCCTGTTTTGCTAACACCCTTGAATATACGCTGCATTGTAACGGATGGATTTACCAGAATAAAATTCGCCGGGGAGTTCCCCAGCGAACAGACAGATGACCCATTTTCAGGAGTTACTCACCAGTGATAATACAAGTGAGTGCAGTGCCTTGCCCATCGCTCCAGGTCACTTCATGCGAACCCGGCAGCGCTTCAGCCACATACCAGAACCAGTCAAAGCGAAAGCCTTGCTGATCATCCTGATTAACATAAACACGCGGGCCTTGCGTCGCCGCCAGTGGTAGGGGCTGCCCATCGTAGGTCGTTGTATGCGTCGCACTGGTCATGTACTGAGTCAAGACCCCCAATTCCAGCTCAAACCACCCCAAACGCAGTGCAAACGATGTCCCAACCGGCACCGTCGCCCCATTTGCGCTGCACACCACAATACCAATCACCTGCTCAAACGATAGCGCGGCGCTGTTGGGGATAACGCTGGCGGTGGGGGTCTCCGTCGCATCCCCTTCCGGCGGTGCTTCACTTCCAACATCCGGTGCTTCTATGGCTTCCGGCAGTAAGTCCAGCGGCAGCGTAGCCAGTGTTGCGTCCAACAGCGGCGTTGCGCCTTCCGGTGGTCGGTTCTCCTCCACTGTCGTGCCAAATCCCGCGCTGACAGTCTGAGACACCCCCGCAGCGGTCACTACAGCCTCGCCTTCCAGCGTACTGAGTTCCAGACTGGTTTCTGTGACTGCCCGCAGCAATACCGTACTGCCGATAGCCACTTCTACACCGTTGATCGTGAAGTTCACAGTACCCGCGCCAGACGGCGACTGTATCAATAGACCATCGCGCGGCACCTCTGCACACTGCGACTGTCCAATACTCGACACAAAGCGAAACGCCTGCATCGACTCATTGTCAGCGTGCAGTTCCGTGAGTCCGAAAGCCACAATCGTTACATTCTGCCCCGGCAAAGTGTCGGGAAGATTGGCTTGCAGCGACAGCAGAGCAATCCCCCACACTTCACTTATCGTATCCAGCGAGAACGTCACAAGGCGCTTGATATCCTGCAAGGCAGCAATATCTCCCACCTCCGCGAAATCCGCCAGCGTTTGTCCCTCAGCGTCAAAGGCTTGCACCTGAGTGTAGCCGTAACACACCTCGTTGCGTCCAAGCGTCTGGCACGCTGTCGCCGCCGAAGACAACGCTTGGTCAACCAGCGCCGGGCACGCATCATTCTGCGCTACTGCGACTGACGCGACCATGAAAAGACACACGAACATAACGCAGCGCTTCATAGGATTCCCACAAATAAAAACCGCCCGGATACTTATCCAGGCGGCTAAATCGCTCTGTATTACTTGCGTCGGCGCAGGAAGGTCGGGATTTCGATGTCTTCCGAGTCCTCATAGACGCGCGGCGCGTTGTCCTGACGCGGCTGCTGCGGTGCGGCAGGTCGCGGCTGCTGTTGTTCCGGTAGCTGCTGCGGGGGCTGCTGGTATGGCTGCGGCTGCTGCGCCGGTGGCTGTTGATAGGTCTGCTGCGGCTGCACAGACGGCTGCTGGTAAACCTGCGGCTGCTGGCGCGGCTGTGACTGCTGCGAGTTCGGCTGCTGGCGTTGCAGCGGGACGCTCACGCGCTGCTGCTGTTCCATCTTCCGCGCGACACGGCTCTGTTCAAAGCCCGTCGCAATCACCGTGATACGCACTTCGTCGCCCATGTTCGGGTCAATCTGCGCGCCGAAGATCAGGTTCACTTCAGGATGCGCGCTTTCCTTGATGATAGCGGCGGCTTCGTTCACTTCAAACAGGCTCAGGTCATTGCCGCCTGTGATGTTGAACAGGATGCCGCGTGCGCCGTCAATCGTCACATCCAGCAAACCGCTGGAAATCGCCGCTTCGGCAGACTTACGCGCACGGTCATCACCCGCCGCACGCCCGACGGCCATCAATGCCGCACCGCCCTCAGACATAATCGTGCGCACATCAGCAAAGTCGAGGTTAATCAGCGCTGGTACGGTAATCAGTTCTGAAATGCCCTGAATACCTTGCCGCAGCACATCATCGGCTAACGAAAACGCCTGTTGCAGCGTGGATTTCTTATCGGCTATCTGTAATAAACGATCATTGGGAATAACAATCAGGGTATCAACCTGCCCCTTAAGCGTCTCAATCCCTGAATCGGCGGCCTGATTGCGGCGCGCACCCTCAAAGCTGAAGGGACGTGTCACCACACCAATCGTTAATGCGCCCAGTTCTTTGGCGATCTGCGCCACAATCGGTGAGGCTCCGGTGCCTGTGCCGCCCCCCATGCCGCTGGCGATGAACACCATGTCCGCGCCGCGCAGCACTTCGTACAGTTCGTCAGAGCTTTCCTCAGCAGCTTTACGCCCGATTTCTGGGTTGCCACCTGCGCCCAACCCGCGTGTCAGCTTGTCGCCGATGCGCACGCGTGTCTTGGCTTTGGACATCATCAGCGCCTGATTGTCCGTATTGACCGCGATGAACTCAACCCCACCCAGTCCTTCGGTAATCATCCGATTGACCGCGTTGCCACCACCGCCGCCTACACCGATGACTTTGATTTGCGCAAAATTCTCACCGGGAGTAAAACCGTCCATACTCTCTTCCCTTCCCGACTTAAAAGTAGGGTCTGTTAACTCTAGTTGTCTGGCATAGTCTCTATTGTACGCAGATTGTAAAGCTTCGCAAATCGACTTTCGTCCTACATTTCACTGCAAATATCGTCATCAAACGGAAATGTAGACCCCTCTTCAGCCGATTCAACGTCGCTCTCGCTCATGACATCTGCCTGCGTCCACTTCAGCATCGCAGACATTGTACGCATCCACTAAAAATCACTCATCATTATCTGGCAGCAAACGTTTCAGGAAATTGCCCAACAACCCGCCCAAACGTGGGCCGCCGTTGCCATTGGGCTTGCCGCCTGACTCCAACGGCGCGGCAGTGTCCATTTCCAGCCCCAATTGTAGCAGCCCGACGCTGGTGCTGTAAGCCGGGTTGCGCAGCGCGTCCGCCATACCTGTCAGGTGTTCTGGGCGCGCCAGCCGTACCGGGAAGCCCAGCGCTTCGGCAGCCACTTCGCGCATTCCCGGAAGCTGCGAACAGCCGCCCGTCAGCACCGCGCCAGCCCGCAGCAGGCCATCGTAGCCAGAGCGTTTGATTTCCTTCAGTACAAGTTCAAAGATTTCCTCAACGCGGAACTCGATCACCTCAGCCAGATCACGACTGGAGAACTCGGTAGGCATTCCTTCGCCAAAGGGCTGCACCAGGAACGTCTCCGACGGGCTGATCGAACGTGCCTGCGCGTGCCCATGCTGAAGTTTGACCACTTCGGCAAGTTCATCGGGCGCGTGCATGAAATACGTGATGTCACTGGTGATGTGGTCGCCACCGACAGGAATGACCGCCGTGTGCCACACCGTACCTTCGATGAAAATTGCTAAGTCCGTCGTGCCGCCGCCGATGTCGATGACCACCACGCCCATCTCGCGTTCCTGGTCGGTAAGCACAGCATCGCCCGCCGCCAGTGGGTTAAGGATAAAACGGTCAACGGTGACGCCCGCGTCCTGTACCGACTTTTCGAGGTTAGCGACGCTGGTCGAAGACGCCGTGATGATATGCGCCTCGACTTCGAGACGGAAGCCGTGCATCCCAATCGGGCTGCGCACGCGCTCCTGCCCATCCAGCGAATAACTGCGCGGGACAACATGCAGCACCTCGCGGTTATGCGGGATGGCGATGGCCCGTGCCGCTTCCATCGCGCGGTCAAGGTCATCCATGCGCACGCCGCGCTGCGGCGGAATACCTACCACGCCCCGGCTGTTCACCGAAGCGATGTGACTGCCCGCCACCGAAACAAAGGCACGCTCAATATCATAACCGCTGCTTTTTTCTGCCTTATGCACCGACGCCGAAATCGCCGTCGTCAGCAGCCCCATATCGGTCACGACGCCTTTTTTCATGCCCCGGCTGGGTTCAATGCCCACGCCGACGACAAACACATCATCCGGGCGCACTTCGCCGACAATGGTGCAGATTTTTGTCGTGCCTATATCTAAACCAACAACCAAACCCATGTTGCTAACGTCCCCACAAAACATTATAGAAAGGATAGTCGGGGTTAGAGACGTTGACTTCTCCCGGTTGTATGCCCCGCCCTACCAGATTACTCGTAATGGCATTGTAAATCGTCAGCCGTTCCGCCATGCCCGTGCCCACGCCGAACCACGCTTCCCAGCCGCGCGCATCCTGAAAGCCCAGTCCTTTGCCCTCTTCGTAGCGCAGTACAGGCGTTTCCGGCAGCAGTTCCTGCAATTGCAGCGCGCCCGTCACAATGTCAGGATCAACGTGCGCGTTGGCTTCCAGCAGACCTTCGTCCATCAGGCTGTCCACCGAAATCCGCAGCAGGTCGGATCGGTCTTCGCGCTGGCGCATGACACGCCCCTGCAAATCCAGCCACACCGCCACGCCGCCCTGTTCCCACACCAGCGCAGGCTCGCGTTCTTCAATGATGATCTGCACCATGTTCGGCGGCCAGTCGATATACACCCGCACATCGGCCACCGACTGCGAACGCAGAATGTTCTGACGAATGTCTTCTGGGTCGAGCCAGAAAAGATGCTGATTGCCTTCGCCCGGCACGACGATGCCCGACAGTGCGAACACTTCCTCCACCGTCATGTAGTGCAGCCCGCCCACCGAAATGCTGTGGACATAAAAAGCATCAAAGGTAAAGAATAGTACAAGCACAACAATGAGGCAAACGACAATCGCCGCGCTCACCAGCCGCCAGCTCATGCCAGCCGGACGCACGCCATGTTCAACTTCGGTGGCTTCCGTATCGGGAGTCGCCAGAGGCCCGCGCCAGATGGCGGGTGATCGTGAAGACGCGCTGCCGCGCCGCTGCTTGTCGCGTGCTCGTGAGGTCATGCTGATTCCGTAATCTATTCCTGCTTCAAATATACACCAAACGGGGGATTATACCAGTGAGACGCATGGGGGAATCACGACACATAAGTCCTGCAACTGGCGAGTTTCGCGGATATTTTTCGTGTAGGGACGTTCAATTGAACGTCCCTGTTGTACGTCCCTGTTGTACGTCCCTGTAACTCTGAATCTCATCACTCCCTAAGTCCCAGCGCGCCGCGACCCTTCGTTCCCCTTAGCCTGTACGCGCGCCTTAACGCAGCCAGCCGGGATTGATGTTAAAGCGGTCATTGTCGGAGACGGTTTGCAGCCTGCCCGACGCCATATCGAGGATGTAAATGTCGTGGTTCCCGTCGCGGTCAGAAACAAACGCCAATCGACTGCCATCGGGCGACCACACGGGGTTGTATTCAATCGCGCGCCGCTGCCCATAAGGCCCACACGTTCGCCCGTCTGCACGTCCAGCACATAAATTTCGGCGTTGAGGAAAAACGACAGGTAGCGCGCATCGGCAGACCAGCGCAGCAGTAAGCCGTTCAGCGTTGGCAGTGTGTACAGCAAGCGTGCCTCTCCCGTCACAACGTCGGCGACGTAAATCTCTGTACCTTCGCCAACCCATGTCGTATAAGCGAACTGTCGGCCATCGGCTGACCACACCGGAAGCTGATCTGCGGCGGTCACCTGTGGGATAGGTTGTACCGCGCGGCTGTCCACATCAACCACGGTCATGACGATACGCTGGTCAAAAATGGCTGCGTAGATAATTCGCCGTCCATCCGGCAGCCACAGGCAGCCCGTGTCAGGAATATCATTATCGGTAACCTGCTGCACCGCCCCGCTGCTGAAGTCCAGCACGTAAATTTCAAAATCGCCATCAACGTCGGAGATATAAGCCAGGCGGCTGCCATCCGGCGACCACTGTGGGCTGAGTGCCTGCGAGTCAGCGTCGGTCAGCGCTTGCAGCGTGCCTGATTCAAGGTCGACAGACATGATGGTGTTGCGCCGTGTATCGACAAAGGCCATGCGCCGCAAATCCGGCGACCACACACCGCCGCCCACTGCCGCGTGGTGTACGCCTGTGTTGAGCGCGATATGATGCTCAACGTCGATGTAATAGACATCACTGGACGAAACATAACCGAGGATGGGCGCATCAACCCTTACGCCGATGGCCTGTGCCGCCAGCATCAGCAGCACCAGCGCGCACCAGATCGCCAGGCCAACAGCCCACACCCTGCTCACCATAATTTAGCGGCCTGCTACGGCATCCACGCGGGCTGTCCGTCAATCGCCCCGCTGAACGTCACGCGGCGCACCGCGCGCGTTGCCATATCCATCACATACAGTTCGTCGTTACCCTCGTGGTTGCTGCTGAACGCCAACTGTCGCCCATCTGGCGACCACGCGGGGTCACCATCTCTGGCGGAATCTTCGGTCAAATGCTCAATCCTGCCCGTAGTCGTGCTCAGCACATAAATATCGGCCTGCTGCACGTACACCGACTGGAACGCAAGCCATTGATCGTCTGGTGACCACGCTGGCATGTACTGACGCTCCTCCAGGTAGCCGCTGAGATTTTGGCCGGGCGTGTCTGCCGTGTCGATGATGTGAATGCGCGAGGAGCCGCTGCGCGTAGAGGCGAAGGCCAACTGCCCCTGCGCCGACCAGGTAGGGTCGCGGCTGGGGACAGAGTCGTTGGTTACGTTGAGCCAGCGCCTACTGGCCTCATCCAGCACATAGATGTCGTCGTCGCCGTCACGATCAGAGACAAATGACAGCCGTCCGTCGAGCAGCCACGTCGGCGACGACTCGTTGGTCGTTGGGCTGCTGCTGACGTTGGCGGCCTGCATGGTGTTCATATCCAGCACATATATTTCGCGATTGCCATCACGGTTAGACACAAACGCCAGCCGTCCATCCGCTGACCAGCCCGGAGTATTATCATCTGCCGGGTTTCGGCTGACGTTCACCAGCGTACCGCGCGCCACATCCAGCAGATAGATGTCCCAGTTGCCGCTGCGATTGCTCGAAAACGCCAGCACGTCCGTATGCCACGCACGCCCCAGCCCTTCTGCCAGCAGCACCAGAATCGCCAGCACACCCCACAGCACACCCGCCAGCGGCCCAACGCGCCTCATCGTCATGGCATCCACGCGGGCGAGAAATCGTTCAGATCATTGCGCGTCAGGTTGCGCGTCTCACCTGTAGCCGAATTGAATACGTAGATTTCGCCAAAACCATCACGATAGCCCACCACATACGCCAGCAGTCCAGACGCCGACCATGCAGGCTGTGTCTCGTCGGCCAGGCTGTGAACATAGGGCGTCGCTTCGCCCGTCACCGGGTCCATCAGGTAAATATCCGCGTTTCCCGCCAGGCTGGAAACCACCGCCAGGCGCCCATCGTAGGACCATGTCGGATCGTAATAATGTTGGCTGTCTTGCACGCCGCGTCCGGCACCGGTCCCCGGATTGCGGATGAAAATCTGTCCGATGATTTGATCTTCATTGAACGAATCGAACGCGATACGCCCATCCGGCGACCACGCGGGATTCATATCATCGCCGGGGTTGCCGCTGATATCACTGTGCTCCCCACTGCTGAAGTCCAGCAGCATCACATCCAGGTTGGCGCTGCGCGTGGTGACATAGGCAAGCTGCCCATCCGGTGACCAGGCAGGGCTGTAATTTCCCGCGCTGTTGGTCACCTGCTCAATATCATAAGTCACGGTGTTCATCACCATAATCGCCGCACCACGACTGCGATAGGACTCAAAAGCAAGCCGCCCGTCCGCTGACCAGGCTGGCGCATCGTCAAACATTCTGTCTTGCGTCAGGTTGAGCGTGATGCCATGCGCCACATCCATCAGATAAATGTCGCGCTGCCCCTCGCGGTCAGAAGCAAATGCCAGAATCTCGCCGTGAGTCTGCTGACCATGCAGCACAGCAAGCAGCGCCGCAAGGCTGCCCGTACCCCACAACATAAGTGCCGTAAGCCAGATACCAAGACGATAACTACCTAACATCGTTCGTCTCCCTGT
The DNA here is from genome assembly GCA_046328675.1 of Anaerolineae bacterium. Taxonomy (GTDB): domain Bacteria; phylum Chloroflexota; class Anaerolineae; order Aggregatilineales; family Phototrophicaceae; genus JACAER01. Next base: position 28,187 of record JAXLWC010000005.1, on the reverse strand, counting down.
CACACTTGTACTGGAGGGCATCCATGAGAACTACGTTGGCTGCAATGCTGCTCACAGACTTCTAACTGCATTGTAGGCGTGGTCACGGGCCTGCACGATGTCGCAGGCATGAGACACGACCTACCACTCACCAATAAGCTCGATTTCGGTTTCCAGTTCGATGCCTGTGCGTTCAAAAACCACGTCGCGCACATAGACGACGAGCGCGTAATAGTCGCGGGCAGTGGCATCACCTGTGTTGATGAAGAAATTCGCGTGAATCGGGGAAACCTGCGCGCCGCCAATGGGGTAGCCCTTCAATCCGCAGGCTTCAATCAGCCGTCCGGCATAATCGCCCGGTGGGTTCTTAAAGATGCTGCCGAGGCTGGCACCCGGCGGCTGCGTGCGCTTGCGATAGGCGACGAACTCATCCATGCGCGCGTTGATGTTTGCGGGGTCATCGGCATACAGCCCCAGCGTGGCCATCAGCACTACAAAGCGCCGATCTTTGCGCGCTTTCAGCGCCGACGAACGATAGCTGTATTCCAGTTCCTTGTTGGATAGTAACTGCGGCCCTTTGTCGGCATCCAGCAGCACCACATCACAGACCACATGCGCCATGTCGCCGCCATGTGCGCCTGCGTTGTTGACGATAGCGCCGCCGACGGTGCCGGGAACGCTGGCCGCCCATTCCAGCCCGGCCAGCCCATGCGCGGCACATTTGCGCGCCAGCACTGTCAGGCCAACGCCCGCCGATGCCGACACGTTACGCTTGCAGCCGTCATCGTCGTGCCAGTTGCCGAACTGAACTTCGCTGACATCGTTAATCACCACTAGCCCGCGCACGCCGCTGTCCGAAATCAGGACGTTGGCCCCACCGCCCAGCACGCGCATCGGCAGGCCGATTTCCCACGCCGCGTTCACCACGTTCACGAGTTCGTCCATGTTCTTGCCGACGTACAGCCATTCGGCAGGCCCGCCCAACCGCGCCGCCGTATGACGGGCCAGCGGTTCGTTGGGCAGCAGACGCTCACGCAGGAAGGACGGCAGCTTCATTTAGCGCTCCGCCGCTGCAACCACGCCAGATATTCGGCGCTCACCCGTGTCGCGTCGCCTGCGCACATCACAATCACCACAGCGGGCGCTGTCACTCCCTGCACCAGCGCGACAATCGCATCCTCCAGACGTGGGGTATAACGCACTTCGTTGTGCTCCATCGCGATAACCACTTCGGCGCTGTTCACGCCCGGAATCGGGGCTTCGCGCGCGGCGAAAATGTCCGTAACCAGCACATGATCGGCAGCGCCAAAGGCCGTCGCGTATTCGGGCAGCAGCGCTTTGGTGCGTGTGTAGGTATGCGGCTGCCACACCGCCCAGATCGCCCGTCCCGGAAACCGCTGCCGCGCCGCGTCCAGCGTCAGCCGAATCGCCGTCGGGTGATGGGCATAATCGTCAATCACCGCGATTTTGCCCTGCGGCGTATTCACCTCGCCGCGTAGGTCGAAGCGCCGTCCGGTGCCTTCGTAGCTGGACAGCGCCGCCGCCGCATCTTCAAACGCGATTCCCTGGCTATCCGCGACAATCAGCGCCGCCAGTGCATTCAGGGCGTTGTGTCTGCCGGGAAGCTGTAACTTCACAGTGCCTAACAGCGTGCCGCCGCGCATGACATCAAAAGCGCTCATCTGGTCATCGGTTGTGTGCAGATTTCCCGCGCTCCACTGGGCATCCTCGCTGCTGATGCCGAACAGTACGGTGAATATGCCGCGCGCCGCGCTGTCCAGCGCAAGCTGTTTCGCGGTGGGGTCATCGGCGCAGGCCACGATCATGCCGTCGGGCGGCACGAGCAAGCTAAACCGCCGGAAAGCATCGATCATAGCTTCCGGGGTTTTGAAAAAGTCAGGATGGTCATATTCGACGTTGTTGATGACGGCAATGCGTGGACGCAAACCAAGGAACATATAGTCGTATTCGTCGGCCTCGATGACGAAGGCTTTGCCGTTGCCTGCGTGCGCGTTGTTCCCCGTGCTGCGCATCACCCCGCCGACGATGTAGCTGGGGTCTGCGCCGTTGTTCAGCAGTACATGGGTAATCATGGCGCTAGTCGTCGTCTTGCCATGCGTGCCTGCCACCGCAATCGCCTGTTGGCCGCTCATCACTTCGCCGATAATGTCGCTGCGCTTATAAACAGGAATCCCCTGCCGCTGCGCCGCCGCCACTTCAACGTGGTTCGCCGGAACCGCTGACGAGATAATCACCATCTCCGCGTCGTTGACATTTTGCGCGGCATGGCCTTCGTAGATGATCGCGCCCTCTTTGGCCAGCGCCTCAGTCAGCGCATTTTTCGTGCGGTCAGAGCCAGAAATGGTGTAGCCCTGTTGCAGCAGCACGCGCGCAATCGCTGACAACCCAAAACCGCCAATGCCCACGAAATGAATGTGTTGTCCGGGAATAAGCTGCATTACATCACCACCAGCACCACAAACAGCACGACAATCACCACTGCCGTTAGAAAGTCGCCGGTGCCATCCAGCCCGCCGCCAAAGAACACAATCGGAATCATGTTCAGCGATGCCGCACTGGCAGAACCGGGTGCAGGTGCGGTGATGTACGGCGCAAGCGGGTACTCGTTAATGTCGAGGAAGTACCACAGCGTGCCCCAGATCAGGTAACCGTTAAAGAAGCCTACCAGCGCGCCCAGAATGCTGCTCTGCGTGCGCTCACGGCGATTTTCGTTGCCGCGCCCTTCCGGCGTAAAGATACGAGTCTGGTACGAGAAAAAGGTAATCGCCGCAAACAACAGCGCCTGCACCAGAAACACCTGGTCAAACGACATGGTAGCCAGCAGGGTGCCGCGTATCAGGCTGTCGAACTGGAACAAAGCAAACCAGCCCAGCACAATCCCCGCCATCGATATGACCTCGCGATTCCAGCCGCGATGAAACCCGATGATTGCGCCGAAGATCGCGCACAGCCACAGCATATAGGAGAGTTGTATCATGCGCCGCCAATTCTGTTAAAGAGTCAAATCGCACAGCCTATTATAACTTCTCTTATAAAATCAGCACGTCTTGAATATCACAGGACTGTGATACTTCGTGCTTTGCTTTTCATTGCTTGATTTTTTGATTAATCTAAATTATAATTTAGTTTATTAAAATATCACATGGAGAGGGAAATCCGATGGCGGCTCTCATAGGACAGGACTACTATCTGGCGCAGAAAGACAGGCTGCTCAAGAACCATGACAAGCTGCTGGCGCTCGGCACAGCCCAGTTCGTCGCCCGCTGGGGAGAGGCCGAGGCGCAGCACATCATCGCCCAGACCCGCGCCGAATTTGAGCGCCTGATTCCGCAAATCCCCTACATCGGCGGCAAGGAAAACTCGTTCACCGACACCATTGAACAGATGACCAGTCTGCTGGCGTTGTACCGCACACTTAAAGCACGCGGCACTCCGCTTGACGAAATCGGCCAGCTTTCCCATCACATGGCGCAGGCATGGATTGACCAGTTTCCGGCGCTGGCACGCAGCATCATCGGACGTTTCTACATGTCGCGCTGGTGGCGCAAACGTACCGAAAAGAAGGCGTTGGACTCGCAGCGACGCGAATACGCAGGGGCTTTCGTCTACGAAGTGCTGCCGGGCGATGGTGAAAACTACCAGTGGGGCGTCAACTATCTGGAATGCGGCGTGGTCAAATACTTCCACGCGCAGTCAGCCGACGAGTTCACACCTTATATGTGCGTCATCGACTTCCTCATGTTCCCGGCGATGGGCATCGAACTCAAGCGTCAGGGGACGATTGCCAACGGCTGTACGCACTGTGATTTTCGCTTCCAAAAACATTGACAACATAGAACTTTTGTGCTATTGTAATGAAGTACATTTTCACCGGAGAAGTCTCCCAAGTTGCCTCCGGTGAAGATGGATAAACTGGCGTGTCTGGCACACATGCTTCCCTGCCCAACAACCCCCTGTCTTTACTCCCCTCTCCTGCATCCAACGGCAGGAGAGGGGTCAGGGGCAAATTCCTCACTAGCGTACACCTCTGAGTTAAGCTAAGCTCACCGCAAATTCCCTAGCATGAGCCATCCCATGACCGACTACCTCGACCAGTCCATCGACTTCAACAATCCACAGATCGCTGCCATCTTCGATGAAGTGTCCTACTGGGGTTCACACTTCACCGCGCTGCTGTTCCGCCATCTGGAACTGCGCCCTAATCTCAACGTACTGGACCTTGGCTAAGGCGACAGGTGTGCCGCTGTTTGAACTGGCGCACATGCACGGCACTTCCTGTCACTTCACCGGCGTAGACATCTGGCAGGCGGCGTTAGATCGCGCGCAGTTCAAATTGAACGCTTACGGTTTAACCAACATCACGCTGCAAAAAATCGACGGTCACAATCTGCCCTTCCCCGACGCGCACTTTGACCTGTTCATCTCCAACCTCGGCGTCAACAACTTCGACGACCCGCAGGCCATGCTGGCGGAATGCGCGCGCGTCGCCAAACCGGGGGCGCGCCTCGTCCTCACCACCAACATCATCGGCCACATGCGCGAGTTCTACGACGTGTACCGTGCGGTGCTGAAAGACTTTGGCAAGCCGGAATATCTCGAACGGCTGGCGCACAACGAAGCCCATCGCGGCACACCTTCTGCCCACACACGGCTGGTCGAATACGCGGGTTTCCGCGTCAGCAAAATCATCGAAGACAGCTTTACGCTGCGTTACCTTGACGGCAGCGCCTTCTTCCGTCACTGGCTCATCCGCTTGGGCTTCCTCGACCAGTGGCGCGCCATCGTGGACAAAGCCGATGAGCGTGCCGTATTCACCAACCTTGAGGCACGTCTGAACACGTTGGCGCAGCAGCGCAGCGGCTTAACGATGACCATCCCTATGCTGTATGTCGAAGGAATACGCGCTGTATAATAGGGAAAATAGAGAAAGTGACCTCTGCATGAACGCTATTCGTGCAATTTACGAAAACGGCACCCTGCGCTTGCTCGATCCGGTGGATTTGCGTGAAGGGCAGCAGGTCGAAATTGTGCTGCGCCCGAAAACTGAAGATGAACTTGTCCGCGAAGCATTGAAAGATTTGGATATCCAGTGGCCCAACCCTAACGCCATCACGGATACTGAAAATGTTGACGACAAGACGTTAGAGAAGGAAATCGCGGAAGGTTTCAAGGACGCACCATCGCTGTCAGAACTCATCATTCAGGAACGTTACGAGGACGGATGAGCGATTATTTCTTTGACAGCAGTGGATTAGTCAAGCGTTACCTCAGAGAGGTCGGCTCAGGTTGGGTACAGCGTATTGTAAACCCTACAGCAGCGAACCGTATCTTTGTATCTCAAATTACACAGGTCGAAATCATGCCCGCCGTTGACAGCCTCAGCCGCGCGCGATTATGATGAAGCGGCTCAGGAGAGACTCAACTATGATACCCACCCCACAGAACCCGCAGTCTGTCGATCAGGAACGCATCATGAATATTCGCATCGCGGCGGCAAAACAGGCGCGCCGCATCGCCCTGCTGACGCCGCTGCTGTTCATCGTCGTCTGTGTAGCGGGCGTCGCCGTCGGTATCGGTCAAACGCTGGATAACGAGGTTTATCCGTCAGGCGTGGCTATCTTCAATGCGTGGTTCGGCGACAAAGCGGGCAGCATCAGCTTGCTGCTCATCTGCTTTGTACTCATGCTGCTGGGGATTATCTGGTTCCTGCGGGGTCTGCGTCGCACCAACGAAGAAGTCATTCGCCGCGACCTGGAGAAAACCCCGCCCACCTTCACGCAGTTTTATTAGGTTATCTCCCATACAATACCGCAACTGAGGAACGGCAATTTCCCTACATTCTGCATTTCTCGGCGGGTTTGAGTCGGTTTTAACCGACTTCCCGCCGAAACACGGCAGCCGGATGGCTTTAGCCTCTGGCGGCATATCCGCAAATCCAGATTAGCGCAACACCCTACTCCCGCCTGCGCAGCACCAGCGGCAGCAGCCACATCACGCCGTCCAGTACCGCCCCCGCCGCGATCACCACCAGCGTGAACTCGCGGCGCGGGAACACAAACAGCAGCAGACTTGCCGTCCCCGCGAAGAAGATGACAGTGAACATCGCGCGCGTATTGTCGTAGAAGGCAACCTGTCCCCACGCTTCATTCATGCCATAGTGCGGGGCGATGAAACGGTAGACGACAAAACAGTTCAGCAGGCTCAGCGCCGTGATGATCAGGATGTCCACGCCGCGTTAAATCACAATCAGCACAATCAAAAACAGGATAATCACGATCAGCGACAGCAAATCGCCCGGCCCTGTCGGCCCGCCCGCCAGCAGATACAGCGGCAGCATTTGTACGGTTTCCTGCGTCGGCGGCGGCACGACGTTCAATCCCGCCGGATAGCCGTTGATGTCCAGAAAGTACCAGATTGACCCCCAGATCAGGTAGCCGTTGACGAAGCCGATGATGCCGCCCAGCACCTGTTCTTGCAGGTTGTCGCGTCCATCTGCGCCGCGTCCGCTGATGATGGCCCGTGTCTGATAGGCAAAATACACGACGATGGCGAAAAACAGCGTCTGCACCATAAAGACCTGTTCACCCGACATATTACCCAGCAATATCTGGCGCAAAAACGTGTCGAACTGGTGCAGCGCAAACAACGCCAGAATGATGCCTGACGTGGCGATAATCTCTTTGTTCCACCCGCGCTGAAAGCCAATGAAGGCAAAGAACAGCGAAAACGTCCACATCACGACGGACAGTTGAATCATTCAGCGCCCCCCAGCCGCAGTAATTCGTCCCCGACACAGCGCGCCCCATCAGGCCGTGCCAGCGTGCGCGCCTTCGCCGCCATCTGCGCCAGTTTGTCGGCATCGCTCAGCAAATCGCGCAGCGTCGGCAGCAGTTCCGTGCCCATCTTCGCATCTTCCATCAGCAGCCCCGCGCCGCGCTGTGACAGGTATTCGGCGTTGACCTTCTGGTAGCGCCACGCGTGCGGATACGGCACCAGAATCGACGGCAAACCAAACAGCGGCAGTTCGCCCAGCGTGCTCGCGCCCGAACGGCACAGCACAATATCCGCCGCCGTGAACGCCATGCCCATATCATGAATGTACGGGTAAGCGTGATAATCCGGCGGGTTGCCCAATGTTTGTTTCTGCTGCTCGACGCGCTCCCAATCCAGCGTGCCCGTCGCGTGAACCACCTGCACGCCGTCGCTCAAAAGCTGCGGCAGAATGTCCAGCAGCGCCATGTTGATGCTGCGCGCGCCCCGGCTGCCGCCAAACACCAGCAGCGTCTTTTTCGCCGGGTTCAGGCTGAAGCGTGCCAGCGCCTGTTCACGCTTGTTCGCCGCTTCCAGCACCGCGCGCCGCAGCGGATAACCCGTCACTACCATCTGCTTTTCAGGGATGAACGCGCGTGACTCGTCTGTGGTCACAGCCACTTTCCGCGCGAACGGACGCAGCACCTTGATCGTCAGCCCCGGCTCGATGTCCGGCAGATAAATCAGGCTCGGCACGCGCAGCAGCCATGCCGCCAGCGCCACAGGCACGTTCACCCAGCCGCCCGTCAGCAGCAGCGCGCGCGGCTTATGCCTCACAATCAGCAGCAGCGACTGCACAAAACCAATAATCAGATTCACCACGCTCACCGGGATTTGCAGCAGCGGCACGCCATGCAGCGGCCCCGCGCGCACCTCGTCGTAGGCCGCGAACTTCAGTCCACTCTCTTTGACCGCTTCATCGACCAGTGGCCGTTCAAAGCCGCCTGTCGATCCCACAAAATACAGAGTTGTCTCTTGTTCCCTCTCTCCATGTATGGAGAGGGGGCTAGGGGGTGAGGCCAATGCTTCAGCGACTGCCAGCGCGGGATAGACGTGGCCGCCCGTTCCCCCGGCTGCGATCATGATTCGCATTTTTTCTTCTTTCTGGTGCATTACGCACGGAAACCCGGTGAATGCTCAGCAGCAGCCCCGTGCCCGACATCAGCACGACCAGCGAGGTTCCGCCGTAACTGATAAACGGCAGCGGCAAGCCTGACGATGGCACAACGTTCACCATAACGGCGATGTTCAGCATGGCCTGCGTCACCACCCAGATGGTAATGCCCGCCGCCAGCAGCGCCCCAAAGGCGTCGATGGCTTTGCGTGCAATCTGGAAGCCGCGAATCGCGAAGGCAGCATACAGCGTGACCACGAATCCCGCGCCCGCTACGCCCAGTTCTTCACCAATCACGGCAAAGATGCTGTCCGTATGCGGCGCGGGCAGCGCACCGAACTTTTGCAGCCCCTGTCCCAAACCACGACCAAACCAGCCGCCGTTCAGGAAGGCGATCATCGCCTGCTGCGTGTGGTAATTGGCCTGCGTGATGTCCGTCACGCTGGCGCGGAACGAATCGACACGTTCCTGCGCGTAGGCTGGCAGCAAAAACTGCACGACGAAGTACCCCATAATCGCCGCCAGAATACCGCCAACCGCCAACTGTTTCAGGTCTGCGCCTGCCAGGAAGAACATTACACCGGAGGAGATAAAAATAATCAGCGCCGTGCTCAAATCCGGCTGCACAATCACCAGCCCGCCGACTACACTAATGAGCACGACAAAAGGCACCAGCCCCTGAAAGAAACTGCCCACTTTCGTACTCTTGGAACCGAGCCACGCCGCCATATACAGCACGACAATCAATTCGGCCAGCTCACCCGGTTGATACGACCCCGCCACCAGCGAACGCCGTGCGCCGAACGTGTTATCGCCGAAAATCAGCACGCCCAGCAAGAAGCTGATCGCGCCTAGCAGCAGCCACACCGTAAAACGCCGCCAGAAGCGGTAATCGATGAACATCAGCGCCAGCAGCCCCGCGCCGCCCACCGCCATGTTACGCAGATGCAGGCTGATCATGTACGTGTCGCTGTCCCATTCCACCGCGCTCCAGTAAAACGTGGTGCTGTAGACCATCATCGCGCCGATGCCCAGCAGCACCGTCACCACCAGCATCAGCGGCAGATCGAGCGTCGCCACGAAGCTCTTTTTCTTCTCAGTGGGCACAACCCCGACACGCGGCGTCGCACGCGGCGTCGCGATGACCGGACGCGTGCTTTCCACCACTTCGTCCTCAATGAACTGTGGCGCTTCCGTTTGTACGTCGGTCAAATCCAGCGGTACATCTGCCATATTCATGCCTCAATCAGTCAGGGATGTTATAATTTTACACAGTTTAGTGAAATTTTGCCTAAAGATGACCGACACGCTTACGCTCATTCAACACTTTCACGACGCACTTAACCGTCACGACATCGACGCCATGATGGCGCTGATGAGCGCTGACTGCCTGTTCGAGAACACCTTCCCCGCGCCTGATGGCACCCGTTACGAAGGACAAGCCGCTGTGCGCGCCTTCTGGCACGAGTTTTTTACAGTCTCACCGCAGGCTTACATCGCCATTGAGGAAATCTTCGCGCTCGATAACCGCGCCGTCATCCGCTGGCGCTACCAGTGGGACGGCGGCCATGTGCGCGGCGTAGACATCTTCCGCGTCCACGACGGCAAAATCACCGAAAAACTCTCCTACGTCAAAGGCTGATCGCCGCTTATCTCTGTGGTACCCAACGCAGCGTCTCGCTGCTTATTTCTTCTCTTTATCTCGGTGTCCTCGGCGTCTCGGTGGTTCAATATCTTCGCTATTTCCCTTTGCGCCTTTGCGCCCTGGCGGTTCAATTCACAATTCCCCCACCAGCTTGCGGAAATGCTCCCCACGCGCCGCGAAGTCCACATACGCATCGTAGCTCGTGCCGCCGGGAGACAGCAGCACCACATCGCCCGGCTGCGTGACAGCCGCCGCCTTGCTCACCGCATCTTCCAGCGTTTCCACCTGCGTCACGTTATCCCGCGCGCCGTACACCTCGCGGATTTTGCGCGCGATCATCTCGCCCGCGTGCCCGAAGGTGATGATGTGCCGCGCCTTGCCCAGCGCCACGCCCAGCATCTCCTCCCACGGCAAATCCTTGTCCTTGCCGCCCAGCAGCAGCACCAGCGGCTCATGATAACTGCGCAGCGCCGCCAGCACACGCTCCGGCGCGGTGGCGATAGTGTCGTTGACGTAGGTCACGCCGTCTTTGACGCGCACGATTTCCTGCCGATGCGCCACGCCTTTGAAGCCGCGAATCACATCCAGCATCACCTCCGGGCGCACGCCCGCCGCGCCCGTCAGCGCGCAGGCCGCCAGCACGTTCAGCACATTATGGTCGCCGCGCAGCAGGATGTCCTTCCGTTCGCAGATCACGGTGGGGCTGCCGTCCGGGCTGGAGTCGCCCGCCACGATCAGCCGTTCGCCCGCCATGAACGCGCCGTCCGCCACCATTTCGCGCATACTGAACGATACCAGCCTGCCCACGACTGAGTCTTCCAGTCCGCGACTGCCCGCGTCGTCCTTGCTCAGTACCGCCACATCCGCTTCTGTCTGGTTCAGAATAAGGTTGGCTTTAGCAGCGGTATAAGCCTCCATTGTGCCGTGACGGTCAAGATGATTGGGCGTGATGTTCAGCACCATCGCATACTGCGGGCTGACGGTCATGATTTCCAGTTGGAAACTGCTCAGTTCCATCACCACCCGATCATCCGCCGTGATCTGCGGCAGGACATCCAGCAGCACATCGCCAATGTTGCCGCCGACATACGTGGTATATCCGGCGCGGCGCATCACCTCCCCGGTCAGGGTCGTCGTCGTGGTTTTACCCGCGCTGCCTGTAATGCCCAGCACGGGAGCCGGCGAGCGCTCTAAAAACAACTGCGCGTCGTTGGTGATCCGCACGCCTTTCTCCACCGCATCCCGAATCATCGGCGTTTCCAGCGGCACCCCGCCCGAAACACACAGCACGTCGATGTTGGGCGGTAGCTGCGCCTGCGAGTCATTAAAAATGAACTCGACCTGCGGGAAATCGGCGGGATTAATCTTCAACTGCTCGGCGTTTTTGCTGTCGCTGACGACGGGAATCGCGCCCACCGTCGGCAGCCAGCGGGCCAGCGCCCTGCCCTGCCGCGCAAAGCCCATAATGGCGACACGTTTGTTGTGAAGGGGGTCAAGGTGTTGGGTCATTTAGGATTTTATTTGAATTCTTGCCAGCCGCGGGCGAATTGCCTTCTCGAACTTAATCATCGCATTAATCATCACATCTTGTATTTCTGTCCATCGCTCAGGCTCATTCAGGCTTCCACTCTGGTCATATATTTTGACGATACGACATGCTCGTTTGTCATCGAGTCTCCGCCAATCAAGAGCATCCCCAAATTCACTTTCAATCTCAATTCTCTGAGCAATTAAAGTGTCGAATACATGTTTATTTGTCTCCGCGTTGCCAACATCAATGTAGATATCAATGCCTCCACCATCTTTCAAAATAAGATAGTTCAAATTGATACCACTGATGCCCACGCTTGTGCTCAGCCAATAGTCCATTCCGCCTGTTCGTCCAGAAAAAAGCTTTGTCTTGCTTCTACTTCTTTCTAGAAGCTGTTTCCAAAATTCCCGTCGTTGATGATGGCGTTCTGCAATCTCCTTTTTCGCTTCACCGATTTCACGCGTTTGTTCATCAGGTGCAGCTAACACCGTAAACAAGGGAGCATAAGGGGATTCGCCAATCCGAATGGCTTGGATTTGAACCAAATAGAACGAATAATCAGCTCCGATAGTTTCGTTAAGCCAATCTATAACCCTTTGATGCTCAGGGTTCACTACAGCAACAATCCAAATCGCAATTTTGGCTTCTAAATTAACTAAGTAGGTTAATAGTTTCCCTAAATGATCATGATTACTTTTCTCAAGTTGATTTTCAATAATTACTTGAACACCTTTCCCGTTATCACAAAGTAAATCAACTTTGAATGATCCTACTGATTTTTCCCGTTCAAGTACGGTTAGTCTCATTCCCAATTCATCAGCTAGTGCCTCGATATTTGATTCAAGCCATGTTGTAAAACTATGAGCTTCGTGCTTGAATGCTTCTCTTAACGGAACCTTCTTAATTTTACTTATCTGTTTTTGATCCATTTCTCAGTTCCCAATCAATAGCTGTGCTCCACAATTATCGTTTCCTAATGACTTTCACGTGCTGCAACAGCCCTCGCCATCACCGCGCGGATGCGTGCCTGGTCGGCGGCGCTGTACGTCTCGAAGTGCTCCGGGACGCGTGTGTAGTCCGCCTGATAGTGGTAAGCGTTGAGGTCAGCAAAGGCATGGGCATAGGCGGCGGCGAAATCAATGTGAATCTTGTCGTCGCCAGGCAAGTCAAACGCTTTGGAAGGAATCGGCGCATCAACCGCAAACGGCATCACCCTGGACACCTCTTTGCTTCCGCTCAAACTGGTCTCGGTAATACGGTACGGCACATCACTGGGGGGCGCGGGATAAGCCGGAACACCTTTGACAAGCGCAGGCGTTTCGTGCATGTAGTCCAGTTCAACGAGGCAGATACCCTTCTTTAAGGCTTCGTGCCGCTGCATCACGTAGGTGGAATGCCCATTGCCGCGTTTGTTGTTGGGCGTCAGTGCTTCAATGCGCAGCACAGGTCGATAAGGGCGGCTGTAATCCACCCTCAGGATTTCCACTGCGCAGTGATACAGGCGCACATCGTGAGGCGCTTCCTCAACCACAAGGGGTTCGCCCGTATCAGGATGCCGTTCGACAATCTGCATGGACAGCACAATATCCACCAGGCAGCCATTCGGCAGGCGCGGCTCAATGACGCTGACCAGAGCGCTCATGTGCGCCAGGTGAAAACCTGACCAGTCGTGCTGTGCCTGCATATGGCTCTGCAAGTGCGCGTTGACACCAGCATATTCATTCTTGACTGCATTGACGGCCATCGCCTCAGCCTCTCTATAACTATTGGTGCTAGTGAACTCAGGAACTTGTCGAAAGCTGTCCAGTTGCCCTCATGTGTGCTGTGTTTTCTCCCTTCTCTCCCGAAATCGGGGGAGAAGGGTGGGGATGAGGGGGTAGACTAGCACCATTGGTTGTATAGAGTTCTCTAGTATGTGGCTACAGCAGCGCCAGCGCCACGCCAATCATCGCGCTCAAAATCCCCACCAGCCAGAACCGCTGCACGACCTGCGTCTGACTCCAACCCAGAAGTTCAAAATGATGGTGAATCGGCGCGCGCCGGAACAAACGCTGCCCCACGCCGTCCGGCCCTTTGGTCGCTTTGTAGTACCACACCTGCAAAATGACGCTGATGATCTCAATCACAGGCACCAGCGCGATAATCGGCAGCAGCAGCCACTGCCCGCTCATGATAGCGACGGTACCCAGCACCGCGCCTAACGGCAGCGAACCAATATCACCCATGAACAACTGCGCCGGATGTGCGTTGTACCACAGGAAGGCGAAACACGCGCCAACAAAGATAAAACACAACTGCGTCAGGAAAATCTGTCCCTGCAAGAAACCAATCACGCCGTAAGCCGCGAACGCGCTGGCGGTGATGATGCCCGCCAAGCCATCCAGCCCATCGGTAAAGTTCACCGCATTGGACATGGCGACGATGATGAACGCCGCCAGCGGGATAAAGATAATCGGGGAAACGCTAAAGGTGATGGGAATCAGCGGCAGGATGATTTCATTGGCGAACGAGAAACCGCCCTGATACAGCGAGATAAAACCCGCCGTTATCGTCGCCAGAATCACCTGTCCGGCGAACTTGGCGCGCGGCGATAATCCCAGCCCCACCTTCTCCGGCGTTTTGCCTTCTGCCCTTGTCCGCGAATTAGCGATGCCTTCCCAATCATCCAGCATTCCCAGCAGCGAAAAGCCCACCAGCACAAACAGCGGCAAAAAGATACTGGCACCGCTGCCCGTCCGAATGACGCTGGCGATATTCAGGATAAGACTGATGACCAGCACAGGCACCACAATCATGATGCCGCCCATCGTCGGCGTGCCTGTCTTTCCGCCATGAATGTCCGCCAGTTCCGCGCGAATGGACTTGCCAATCTTCAGCAGCTTCAGCACCTCCACAAATGGCCCCCCCCAGATGACGGCCAGCACAAAGGTGATAATTCCGGCAGACAGCGCAAATGGTAATTCCATAATCAGTTCTTCCCGCAAATCCCTTTAACGCAAACAGGATGGAATCATCCCAGGCGCAGTAAACCTACAATCATAACGCGTGCGATAGAAAACCAAACCAAAACACAGCAATCACAGCCATATTGACTAGCCCGCGCCTTTAGCTGCGGGCGAACTTGGCTCTCATCTATGCCTAGCCGCCCACCGCGCCGTTCGCCTGCAAGGTCTGGCGCACGCTGTCCGGCGGGATGCCCAGCAGAATCACCAGCCGTCCGGCAATGCGTGAGAACACCGGCGCCGCCACCGCGCTGCCCCAATAGCCTGCGGGACGGCTAAGCGTGACGATAATGCTCACCTGCGGGTCTTCCGGCGGGAAGAAGCCAATGAACGAGGCGACGGAAGTGTCCGGCTCATACCCGACAGGCGTCGGGATTTGCGCGGTGCCCGTTTTGCCCGCGATGCTGTAGCCGGGGACGATGGCGGCGTTGGCTTCACCGTTCTGCACCACCTGCACCATCATGTTGGTGACAATCTGCGCAGTTTCCGTCGAAATCGGGCGTCCCAGCACCGTCGGCTGCAAGTCAATCACGCTGCCGCCGTCGATAATCTGCGACACGATGCGCGGCTGCATCATCAGGCCGCCGTTAGCGATGGCGTTGACAGCCGTCAGCATTTGCAGCGGTGTACAGGCCACGCCCTGCCCGAAAGCCACCGTACCCAGCAGGCTGTCACTGTAGAAGCTGTCGCCGGGAACATACAGCGTGCCGCCGACTTCGCCCTGCATATCGACGCCTGTGGGTCGGCCAAAACCAAACTGCTGAATCATATCGAAGAATGAGTTCGCGCCCATCGTCGTGCTGACGGTGGCCGCGCCGACGTTCAGCGACTGCACCAGCAGTCCGGTGACATCCGTCGCGCCGTGCGCCGAACGATCCCAGTTGACAATCGGCACGCCGCCGATTTCAATCTGCGCCGTATCGTTGTATGTCCAGTTCGGCGTGATGGCCTGCGTTTGCAGCGCAGAAGCCACCGTGATGACCTTCATCACCGAACCGGGTTCATACTGGTCGCTGATCGCGGGGTTGCCCAAATCCTCGGCGCTGCTGGCATTGACGTTGTTCGGGTCAAAGGAGGGGTAGCTGGCCATCGCCAGAATATCACCGTTGCGCGGGTCCATCACGATGATCGAGCCGCCGTCCGCGCCTTCGGAGGTAATCGCCAGATTGAGTTCGCTTTCCACAAGATACTGAATCTCGCGGTCAATCGTCAGCACCAGATCGTTGCCGCGATCATTCACATCCTGATCGTTGGGAATATCGAAGGGAATGTTGCTGACTTCTTCGGAACGAATACGTCCGGCAAGCTGGTCTTCGTAAAAACCTTCCACGCCGTAATACCCGCGCAGGCCGTTGGGGTCTTCCGCCACGAAGCCCAGCACTTGCGCCGCCAGCGTGCCCTGTGGATAGTAGCGCCGCTGGATGGGGTTGACGACCACGCCGAGGATGCCTAACTCGGCCACCTGCTGCCCCACTTCCGCGCTGACCGGGCGTGCCAGCAGTGCCCACTGCGCGTCGCTTTCGATACGGTTATAGACTTCAAGGTGGTCAAGGTTCAGGATCGTCGCCAGTTCAACGGCGGTCTCCTGCGGCTGCGAAATCAGGCTGGGGCTGACGCCGACTTCGTATTCCAGTGCGTTAACGGCCAACGGCTGTCCGTCGCGGTCATAGATATTGCCGCGTTCGCCGGGGAGCCGCTGCAAACGGCGGTAGTTAGCATCGCGAATGGTCTCCAGATAACCGACGACGCGCGGGTCTTGCGGACTCTGGAACCAGATCAAACGAATCAGCAGCGCGAAGCTGGCAAACACCAGCACTGTGCCCACCACCGGCAGACGCCGCCGGAGGTTCTGCTGCTGCGGGCTGAGCGTAGAGGCTGCGGTTGCCATTAGGGTTGTTCCTCCGGGTGGGTAAAGTTGTCAAACTGCTGGCGCAGCAAATCCCACTGCTGCTGCACCCAGCCCCAGAACGACTCGTCGTAAGTCGGCAGCGGGGTTTCGGCTTCGTCCAGCGGGACGACGGTTTCGGCGCGTGCCGGGTTATAGCCATCAATCGCCAGCCATTCCATGCGGTCAGGCGTGGCAGGCTCGAAGCCCAACGTCTGCGCGCGTGACAGCAAACGCGGCACACTCTGGTAGCTGGCAATCTCCACGCGTAACTGCTCGTTCACACGTTCCAGTTCGTCGCGTTCGGCAATCAACTGTTCTAGCTGACGGTTGGTCGTCGCGAACGAGGCCACCTGCGACAGATACAGCGTGCCCACGACAATCAGCACAAACACACTGATCGCCACCAGCCACGCAAGCTGGCGTTGTGGCCGCCAGCCAGTACGGCGCAGCGCATGTTGCAGCCAATTATTCTGTACCGTCATCCATCCATCCCATCTGTCACATGTTCCATAGTATATACCCGCCGGAAGGCCGCTGTCTCTGCGATTTCGCCTTCGTCTTTCTGCGTCGTGATGTCCCAGCCTTGATTCTGCATATCACTTTGCACTTTTGGCAAGTGTTGAAGCGCCTGTTGATGCAGCACCTGCGCATCACTGCCCTGCTGCTGCCATGCGACTTTTGGCGGCTGGCCCTGCGCCGCATACCACTTGATCGCAGCAGTGTACGTTCCCTCTCCACGCAGGCTGTACACCAGATACGAGGTCTGCTTGCTGAGGGGAGTCTGTTCGTTGCTGTCGTTCTTGCTTTTGGGTTTCTGCGGCGGCGCGTTGACTTCACTGAGGTCGATGTTTTCAACCGCCACGACACGGCGCGAGCGCGGCAGATAATACAGGCGGTAGTAATGTTCGCTGAGGTAAGCCTCATAGACATCCTCACTGACCATACCCATATTGAACTGACCGACGCGCACGTAATAGTAAGTCTGTTTGCCGTTGCGCGTGCGCACCACACGCTTTTCACGCCAGCCCATGCCTGCCATCTGTTCGAGGTGTCCCGTTTTGAGGTCGGCCTCTAGTGTGTTGGACTCGCGCCGCGAGGCAAGCGGAATAGCAACGGTAAGAATCACGCCAAACACTGCCAGCAGCGTCCACAGCGCTGGCAGGCTGCCTACCGGATTCATGAAGTACATCCCCACCTGATAGATGCCGAGCAGCGCCATGCCCAGGAACAACAGAAACAGCACCGCCGCACCGATCTGATTGCCTTTGTTCTTGCTCTGAAGCACCAGCCGTTGGCGCGGAGTCAGATGTCCCTGACGGTTAGCCTCCAAATCGGCTTCCGTAAAATCATAGAGCTGCTTCAGCTTGCGATTTCGCATCATGGCACGCCTCACACTTTCTCTACGACGCGCAGTTTCGCGCTGCGGCTGCGCGGGTTCTGCGTGACCTCGGCTTCGCTGGCTTCCAACGGCTTGCGTGTAACCAGTGTCACACTCGCCTTGTGCCCGCACACGCACACCGGGACTTTCGGCGGGCAGATACAGTCGGTGCTGGCCAGCTTAAAAGCATCCTTGACGATGCGGTCTTCAAGGCTGTGAAAGCTGATCACGGCCAAACGTCCGCCGGGCTTCAGCAGGTCAATCGCCATCGGCAGCACGCGTTCGACGGTGCGCAGTTCGTCATTGACGGCGATGCGCAGCGCCTGAAACACGCGCGTCGCCGGGTGAATGCTGTGTTTACCTTTGGGGCGTGGCAGCGCTTTTTCCAGGACTGCCGCCAACTCTGTCGTCGTGCTGTACGGGCGATGCCGCACAACTTCACGCGCGACGCGGCGGCTCTGCGTTTCTTCGCCGTAGTGATAAAAAATGTCTGCCAGTTCCGCTTCATCCAGCGTGTTCAGCAGGTCGGCGGCAGTCGGGCGTTCGCTGTCGGCATTAAAGCGCATATCCAGCGGCGCCTCGTAGCGAAACGAGAAGCCGCGTTCCGGCGTATCCACCTGCATCGACGAGATACCTAAATCCAGCAGTATGCCGTCCACACCATCCCAGCCAAGCGCAGCCGTTTCTTCGGCCATCTGCGTGTAGCTGGCATGAACCAGATGCGCGCGTTCGCCAAACGGGGTGAGTGCCGCGCGTGCCATAGTCAGCGCCATCGTATCAAGATCAAAGGCGAGGACTTCCCGCGCGCCCGCTTCCAGCAGCGCACGCGTATGCCCGCCCGCCCCCAGCGTGCCATCAATCACGCGTTCACACTGTGCCGGACGCAGCGCTTCTAAAACTTCGTTCAACAAAACGGGGATATGCATCAGCAGAACCATACAAAAAGGACGACAGCCCTATTTTAGCATGGCTGCCCATGAGCGATGACACGAGAATTGTTCACAAACTCAGCGGCAGCATTCCATGTGCATCGGCCAGCACTTCGGAAACGCCTTCCAGCGCAGCGCGCCAGTGAGCCGGCTGCCAGATTTCGACAAACGTCTCCATGCCCACAATCAGCACTTCATCCTCAATCGAGGCATAATGTCGCAGATAACCCGGAATCAGCACGCGCCCCTGTTTATCGAAGGCAATTTCCACCGCCCCGGAAAACATCAGCCGTCGCAGCGCGCGTCCCGTAGAATGCGTAATCGGCATCTGGTTCAACTGTTCAATCACGGTGCGCCATGTGTCCTGCGGATAAATGACGAGGTTATGATCCAGGCCGCGCGTCAGGATGGCTCCGGCAGGTAGCTGTGCCCGGTAGCGCGCGGGGATAATCAAACGTCCTTTATTGTCCAGTTGGTGAGTGAATTCGCCCCAGAACATGGGTGGCCACCCTATCGTCGCATGAGTACGTTAGGCGAATTATACCACATTATCCCACAAGCGCATTTAAAAATCCCACAGAATTTCAAATCATATTCTGATTATGCGTCACTATAATGCGCTTATGGGGAAATGAGGACATCACATGGAACATCGCGATCACGTTGCACTGATCAAAGCAGGCGTCGAAGGGCTTAGCGCCAGCAACACCTGGGCCGACCTCGGTGCAGGGGCCGGGGCATTCACACTGGCGTTGGCCGATTGCCTCGGCGGGAACGGCACAATTTACGCCGTCGATCAGGATCGCCGCGTCTTAGATGAACAGGCACGCCTGATGCGCAGCCGCTTTCCCGCCATCAACGCGCATTATCTCACCGCCAACTTCACGCGCAGGCTGGACTTACCGCCGCTGGATGGCGTGGTCATGGCGAATTCGCTGCATTTTGAACGTCAGAAGGAGGTCGTGCTTCAGCTTGTGCGCAGCTATTTAAAGCCGGGTGGCCGTTTGATACTCGTGGAATATAACGTCGATCAGGGCAACGCCTGGGTGCCATATCCCCTATCCTATGGCACATGGGAAAAACTCGCGCGGCAGCAGGGCTTTGTCAACACAAAGCTGGTGGGCAAACGTACCAGTCGATTTCTGGATGAAATGTACGCGGCGGTTAGCTATTGGCAGCCACTACACGCACCATCTCCGTCGTAATATCCTTGCGCTGATTCATCACCACAACCCGCAGCGGCAGGCAGGCGACGAGCTGCTCCACAACCGGATTCCAGACGACGCACATCCGTTGTTTCTCTTCGCCCTTCTGCAAGTCAAAATGATAAACTCGTATGCAGCGGCCATTTCCACGCCAGAAAAGTTCAGAGAAAACTAATTTTCCCGCAATACGCCAACCTCTTTCCAGAGCAGTCAGCAGCGCATCGCATCCGGTATATGGCTGAGAATTGGGGGACCAGTGACGATACTGCGACTTGTCCAGGTGAAATTCATTCGCCAGATCATCGCGCGAGACCATTTCACACCTCCCGTAACACGCTCTATAATGATTATTCTATACCCAAAATGGTGGGGTGTGGACTGTATAGAATATCCAACAAAGCATTGAGACTTGTCATGACTGCCCAATAGCTGTCAAATTGAGAGCGCTCCAATTTAGAGAGGTTGCACAAAATCAAGCCTTCTGTTACCTGCGATGTAACAGAAGGTACACCACGACCATCGTCAGCAGTATGCCAAATGCATCTGCCCCCAAGTCCCACAGCGAAGGGTCGCGCGACGAGACAATAAACTGCCCGATTTCCGTGCCCATGCCCACCAGCAGCGCCACCGACGCCGCCATCACCGCCGCCGGATACAAGGGTAGGCGTTGGTAAAAACTCCAGAACCAGATGAGCGCCATCGCCGCGAACAACAGCGTATGCCCCACCCCGAACCACACCTGATCCAACAGGCTGGGCGTCTCCCGCGCGATGTGCAGGTCAATCACCGGCTGGCGGTTCGGCTGTATCAGAATGATGATGACGAACAGTGTATAGCCCAGCGCCGCGCCAAAACGCAGCGGTGAGGATTCGCGCAGTGCAAACAGCTTTTCCATGAGTCAATCTTCCTTAATTCACTAACCACTGACCATCATAGACCCAAAACCCGGCGCAGGGTTCCTGACGCTTGCCCTACGCTTCGGCTGCGCTACAATCGACAGTCATCAGAGAAATGGTATCCACTTATGCAGCCTGTTAACCTGTTTGAATTTGAAGCCCTCGCCCGCGAAAAACTGGACAAGATGATTTACGACTACTACGCGGGAGGCGCGAACGACAACCTCTCGCTGGCCGACAACCGCGCCGCCTTTGATCGTCTGCGCCTGCGTCCGCGTATGCTGCGCGGTTCCGAACGCCAGGATATGAGCACGACCATTCTGGGCGACCAGATGCCGACGCCGCTGTTCATCGCGCCGATGGCCTTCATGGCGATGGCCCACCCTGACGGCGAACTGGCAGTTGCCCGCGCCGCCCATTCGCATGGCGTGCGTTACGTCGTCAGCACCATGAGCAACTACGCGCTGGACGAAATCGCCGCCGCCAGCGCAGGCCCCAAGTGGTTTCAACTGTACGTCTACCAGAACCGTGACGCGACAGCGCAGATGGTCGCCAAAGCCGAAGCCGCGGGCTACCGCGCGCTGATGCTAACGGTAGACACGCCGCTGGTAGGACGCCGCGAAGCCGACGTGCGCAGCCAGTTCCATCTGCCGGACGGCTTAATCGCCAAAAATCTCGTCAACGTTCAGATACCCCACGTTCGCCCCACCCAGAGCGAATCGGGCTTGGCCGTGTATGTCGCAGCCCAGCGCGCCAACCTGACATGGGACGACATCGGCTGGCTGCGTTCGCTGACCAACATGCCGCTGCTGGTCAAGGGTATTTTGCGCGGCGATGATGCCAAACGAGCCGTCGATCACGGCGCGGCGGGCATTGTCGTCTCCAATCACGGCGGGCGTCAGTTGGATACCGCCGTAGCAGGCATCGACGCGCTGCCGGAAGTGGTCGCAGCAGTCAACGGCGCGGTGGATGTACTGGTCGATGGCGGCATCCGGCGCGGCACAGACATTCTCAAAGCGTTGGCGTTGGGCGCGAAAGGTGCCCTGCTCGGACGCCCTGTGTTGTGGGGACTGACCGTAAACGGCGAGGCTGGCGTCGGCCAGGTCTTGGAAATGCTGCTGGCAGAATTTGAACTGGCGATGGCTTTGAGTGGGTGTAACTCGATAGCCGAAATCACACCCGATTTGCTTTTCAGGGGATAATTTGGCCTGGGTACCTATCCGTTAACCTCGCTTGAGCGTCAGGCACTTGACGGAGGCGCTTTATTGCTCGGCAGGTTTGAGTCGGTTTATGCAGATCAACTTTTAATATCGGTCACAGCACCAAATCCGAATCGGTATTTCTCCCCTCTCCCTCGAAATCGGCGGAGAAGGGATGGGGATGAGGGGGTTCCTTAGTTAGCTGCCGCGCTGGAGCGTGGTCTTTGCCGCGCCGTCCTGCTCAAAATCCACCAACTCACCATCTTCAGCCAGCGCCAGCCGCTTGGGCTTTTCATAGTCCATCGCCTTGCGCAGTTTAGCGACTTCGCCTCGAATGTCGTCCTCGCGCGACCACGCCATCCCAAACAGGATGCAGTGCAGCACAAACAAGCCGCCCCATGCCACCAGCACCGCCACCGCCATTTCCGCATACGCCGTGTTCGCCAGCATGATAAACGCGCCCACATAAGCCGTCAGCGCCGCCCCATGTACCCCTAACCCCGCCAGCAGACGGTTACGACGGTCAATGCGCTTGCGTGCAATTTCGTACAATTCATCGTTGGACATGCTAATCTCCCCAACTTTGTTGATTTAGCCCTATACGCAATTCATTAGGCTAAGGTTGCAGGCGGCACATAACTACTGTTTGTGATAGGGGCCGGGTCAGGGCGCATTATCGTTGCGTCAAATACTGTCCACGCTTGCCTTGCTCGACCATCTCATCATCTGCGTCCGGTTCCAGTCGTTTGGGCTTCTCAGAGCCTCCAACTGCGCGCAGTTTGGCAGCGTCAACTTCAATATCGCTGTCGCGCGAATTGGCAGCACCCAGCAGGATACAGTGCAGCGTAAACACACCAATCCACGCCAGAAACCCAAACAGTATCAGCGGGCTGAAGCCCCCCGTTGATGTCATCAGCATAAAGAAACCCAGGTAGATAATCAACTCCACTAGGTCAAGCCCCCGCAGTTTCCGGCGGTTGCGGCGGTCAATGCGTTCCCGCGCCACTTCGTACAGCTCATCGTTGGACATGGTTCCCTCCTCAATCGCTGTTAAGATTCTCTACGTAAAATCACGAGAGCTGGTTGCGCCGCAGTATGAGGCAGTGGTCGATGGTGTTCTGTAGGGGCGCGCAATTGAACGCCCAATGACCATGATAATCACCACCCCCAAGGACGATTGCCTATCGCAACTCTGGCACATCCGCGTTAAAATATAGAACAAATTATCCGTTCTTAACCCCAACGGACACCTATGACTTTCAAAGCCTCTGACCACATCCGCACGATTCTCAAGAACCTGCCGATGAAGCCCGGCGTCTACCTGATGAAGGACGCCAGCGGCAAAATCATCTACGTCGGCAAAGCCAAGCACCTGCGTAACCGTGTGCGCAGTTACTTCACGCAGAATGCCGACCACCAGCCCAAAACGCTGCTGATGCGCGAACAGGTCGCCCACATCGAGTTCATTATCGCCGAGAGCGAAGTCAAGGCGCTGATCGTCGAAGAAACGCTCATCAAGCGCCACAAGCCGCACTACAACATCAGCCTCAAGGACGACAAGCGCTATCCCTACATCGCCGTGTCCTGGCACATGCCTTTCCCCAAAATCGAAACCACGCGCCGTATTGTGCAGGATGGCAGCCGCTACTTCGGGCCGTATGCCGCCATGTGGGCGGTGCAGAACACGCTGCGCGTGCTGCGCAAAGCCTTCCCCTACCTCACCTGTGACCGCAACATCACGGGCAAGGACGAACGCGCCTGCCTCTTTTACGACATCAAGCTGTGCTGCGCGCCCTGTATCGGCGTGGTCAACGAGGAACAGTACCGCGCCATGATTCAGGAATTGATGGACGTACTCAGCGGCAAGTCGGAAGAGGTCGTCAAGCGCATGACAGCGGAAATGCAGCAGGCCGCCGAAAATCTCCAGTTCGAGAAAGCCGCCTCGCTGCGTGACCAGCTTAAGGCCATTGACATGATTACGCAGCAGCACAAGGCCGTCAGTCCGGGGATGCAGAATCAGGATGTGATCGCCCTCGCCCGCGAAAACGACAACGCCGTCGTCCAGATTATGTTTATTCGCAACGGGCGGCTCATCGGCAGCGACTCGCGTGCGCTGGACAACACCGTCGATGTCAACGACGCCGAAGTGGTTGAAGCCTTCGTCAAGCAGTTCTACGCCGACGCGCCGGAAATCCCCGCCGAGTTGATTCTGCCGGAACAGGTCGAGGAAGCCCGTATCATCGAACGCTGGCTGCGCGACAAACGCGGCGGCAGCAAGTTCAGCATCACCGTGCCCAAGCGCGGCGAAAAACACGACCTGATCAAATTAGCCGAAGAAAACGCGGGCGAAGCGCTGCGCATGATGAAAGCGCAGTGGGACGCCGACAGCCACAAACAGGAAGAAGCGCTCGGTGAATTGCAACGCGAACTGAACCTGCCTAAGCCTCCTAACCGCATCGAATGTTACGACATCAGCACGACGCAGGGTACGGCGATTGTCGCCAGCCGTGTGGTCTTCGTGCAGGGCACCCCCAAGAAGGACGAGTACCGCAAGTTCAACATTCGCAGCGTGGCGCATGAAGGCCCCGACGACTTCCAATCCATGCGCGAAGCCTTGACGCGCCGTTTCACCCGCTGGCGTGACTTGCAGGAAAACCCGACACCTACAGCACCAGGCGGCAAGGACAAGGACGAAACCTGGCGTCTGCTGCCCGACCTGCTGATGATCGACGGCGGCAAGGGACAGTTGGGCATAGCGGTGGAGGTGCTGGCGGAGTTCGGCCTGACTGAGCGTGTGCCGGTGGTTTCGCTGGCGAAGCAGTTCGAGGAATTGTTCCTGCCCGGTAATCCGGTATCGATTGTGCTGTCGCGCCGCAGTCAGGCGTTATATCTGGTGCAGCGCGTGCGTGACGAGGCCCATCGTTTCGCCATCACCAGCCACCGCCAGCAGCGCACCAAGCTGGGTATGGCCAGCAAGCTGGAAACCATTCCGGGCATTGGCCCCACGCGCCGTAAGGCATTGCTCAAAGCCTTCGGCAATTCCATCAGCGCCATCAAAAGCGCCAGCGTGGAAGAACTGACCAAGGTGCGCGGCATCACCCCGCAGCTCGCGGAGACGATTCGCGAGATGCTGTAGTATCTATTCAGCGGTTATGCTACTTGGTTCTGGCGAATAGGGGTAGTTTTTCGCTTCAGGCAAAAGGTTGAGGTGAACGGGAAAAACGATAAGCGCATTGAAGGGGCTGGGTCAGCACACGCTGTGGGAGATATAACGCCTGTATCTTTTGGACTAGCCCGCACCTTTAGCTGCGGGCGGATAACTTCCCGCCGCAACACGGCAGCCGCACAGCTTTTAGTCTTATCCGGCAATCCATCAGGCTTTCATGAGCCTCGCAGCAGTTTCAAAACTCACCGCGAGGTCAAAGGAGAGACCGTTGCAGCGCTTATTTGACCGCAACGCAGCCCCGTAGCAACCCCTTCAGTGGGTTTTCCAATAGATAGCCACCAGTTTTGAACTGGTGGCGTCCCCAACGCGAGTCTTCCCATTACCGGACAAGCCTCTTTAGCCTCAGGCGGCTCAACACAGCGTAATCTTGATGATCACAACCACTCTCTAACGACTTTCCTGCGATGACGCGCTTTACAGCCGTGCGCACGCGACGTTTGTTTCCCTTCAGCACGTCCAATCGGTTGTAACTGATGGAAAATAACCGGCCTAAACAAGCTCAAGCAGAACCTAATCTCGAACCCGCGCCTTCATCCATTCATTGCTATTATGGAAATCGGCAATCGCCGTCCCCGGATGCACAAGCTCATCGAAGGTAGTACGATCTGCATCCTCCAAATGCTTATCCATAATAGCCAGCGCATCCTCCAGATGAGCCATAGTGCGCGGCCCGATGATGGGCGCTGTAATTCCCGGCTGATCCTTGCACCACAACAATCCTAATTGTGACGGGGTCATGCCGCGTTCTGCCGCCATCGTGTTCACTTGTTCAGCCACATCAATAGCGCTCTGCGTGATACGATCCTGGAAGATGGTTCCCATCCGTTCCGCGCGTGACCCGCCGGGGAAGTTACCGCCCTTGCCATTGCTGCTGTAGCGTCCGGCGAGAATACCACCTGCCAGCGGTGACCAGGGCAAAATAGCCATATCGTATTTACGAGCAAGCGGCACAAGTTCATTTTCAATGCGACGATCCAGCAGGTTATAAGGCGGCTGTTCGCTGACGAAGCGCGCAAGGTTATAACGCTCGCTGATCGCAAGCCCTTCCATCACCATCCACGCCGGAAAGGTCGAGGCGCCAATGTAGCGCACCTTGCCACTGCGCACCAGATCGTCTAGCGCGCGCAGGGTTTCATCCTGCGGAATCGTGAGGGAAGGACGGTGAAGCTGGTACAGATCAATATGATCGGTCTGAAGGCGGCGCAGTGAATCATCACAGGCTTTCATAATGTGATAGCGTGAAATCCCCCGATCATTTAAACCCTCGCCCATCGCGCCGTTCACTTTGGTCGCCAGCACAATCTGCTCACGCTTGCCATTTTGCTTAAGAGCTTTTCCCAGAACGCGTTCGCTCTCCCCTCCGTTGTACACATTGGCGGTGTCGATGAAATTGACCCCGGCATCCATGGCTCGATTAATCATCGTGATCGAGTCTTCCTCGTTGGTGACGCCGCCAAAATTCATTACACCCAGGCAGAGCGATGACACCATCACCCCTGTACGTCCTAGTGGTCGATATTCCATAAATGCTCCTTATGTCTGGTAATGCAGCCAACAATATTTTGCTGTGATGAACGCCAAAGCACAAAAAACGATCAACACTGGGCAGGCTGGTAGACGACCACATGGTTGATGATGGGCAGCAGCGCTTAGCGTCGCATTTCTCCCTTCTCCTCCGCGAAGCGAGTGGGTTAAGCGCAGCGGCAGGGTCGGGGATGAGGGGCTTGCCCACCAATGTCAATATGATCATCTGCTGGAAACGGGACTCGGCATTCATATCGCCGCGTCGAACACGTAGCGTAACGTAGATGAGATAAAGCGTACAATGCTTCTGCATGAGGCGAGTGGCGAGTGTCGCGGATATTTCTCGCGTAGGGGCGTTCAATTGAACGTCCACGTAACCTTGAATCTCACCATTCCTTGCATGACTTAAAACGGGAAATGCAGCAGTTCCGCCGCGCGCCGTTTGCTTTCTTCCGGGCGGCGGTCATAGCGCGCTGTCGTCTTCACATCCTGATGCCCTGCCAGCTTCGCCACCAGCGCGATGTCTGCGCCTCTGTCCAGCAAATCGCTGACGAACGTGCGTCGCAAATCGTGCGGGCTGAAGTCGCTGACGCCGGCTTCTGTCGCCCGCTTTTGCAGCAGGTTATAAATCGCCTGCGAGGTCATACGCCGCCGCGACACACGGTCATTCTTCAGCACGGGCATAAACAGCGCGCCCGCACTGTCCCCCCGCACAGCCAGCCACGCCTGCAAAGCTCGCAGTGCCCCTTCGCGTACATAGACGGTGCGTCCCTTGCGCCCCTTGCCCGAACGTACCGACAGCTTGCCGCTGGCGAGGTCTAGGTCACCGATGTCCAGCGAGACGATTTCCGCGCGCCGCAGGCCGCACATGTACAGCACGCCGATGATCGCCGCATCGCGCGCCCCTGCCGCCGACATCTGCCCCTCGCGGGTATCCGCTTTGCACGCCGACACCAGCGCGAAGATTTCGCCCATCACCAGTTCACGTCCGGCAGGCAGCGTTTCCCCTTTGACGTTCTCGATGTCGCGCGCTTTCTGGTAGTCGTCGGCGCTGATCAGCCCCAGACGCCACGCGGCTTTCAGCGTGCCGCGCAGTGCCGAGAGGATGCGGTTCACCGTCGCCGGGCTGTAGCGTTCCATCAGCAGCGCGCGCACCGCTGCCGTGTGCTGGAACCCCACCGCGCGCCATTCGAGCGTGAGCAGGTCAGCCCGTCCGCCGCTGAGCAGTTGGGCGACTCGGTTCAGCGACTCACGCATGACCCGCCGTGAGCGTTCCGAGGGCAGGCTGCTGAGGTAAACCACTGCCGGATTCTGGCTCAGCGGGGTGCTTTCCGGCTGGATTTGCCGTTCGCCATCGGGCAGCAGTTCGAGTGGGGTCATGTCATCCATAAGGGTTCCGTCGGCTAGCTTCGCTAAAACATGTGTTCTTCTATCATAACGCATTTCCATCTAATTGTCCTGCAAATCGCAACATCAGCCGACAAATCGCCGCAGCACAGCCACCACGCAAACTCACCTTCAAAACCGCCGCCTTCTCACGGCAGCCACCTGTCACGGCGAGCCTGTTTGGAAGTCCATCTCCCGTGCCACACAGGTCTGCCTTCTCAAACATCCCTGCTCGGGGTAAGCGCAGCGGCGGGATTTAGGATGAGGTCGCCACCTACGCTCAGCACCTTGATTTCTCGCTCCCTTAAATACCTGAACTTGCCCCGAAAAGGCGGCTGCGAAGGCGTAAACCTATTGCGCAACATTCCTCGCCTCTCTTCGGTTTATCCAGTGGAAGCGCATCATACGCACTGTGCGGCGCGCCGCAGAATCTTAACGTCTATTTCACAATTCC
>JAXLWC010000049.1:0-44410 GCA_046328675.1 Anaerolineae bacterium | reverse complement strand
CCGGGCAGAAATCCGGCCACTGACTAACGAAAAACTTACGATGCCCCTCGTTTGGGGGAATGCTTAATCTTCAGAAACAATATAAGCTTTAAGGGATCGTTATAAGTTTCAAACCGATTTTTTATAGCTTGTTGCTTGCTCACAAACCGTATTCAGCCTATAGTGATGTATAATATTCATAATTTCTTCATAGATCGCTGTGTAAAAAGGTGACAAGGCTCGTAATATGCACCTCGACCATTTGCGACATCTGCAAACGCTGTTCAGCACCGTAGAAGAGTTCATTCGGGCGGCGGTGGCGCGTGCGCAGGCAGAAGATGATAACCCCAACGATGCGCTGCGCGGGCTGATTATCTCCGACGGCGAGATCGAACAACATCTGAGCAAAGGGCCACTGGCGACCTTCTGGCAGAGCGAACAACCTTTACAACAGCTTTTAAACCAATTACAAATTGAACCCAATACGCCGCTGGCACGACTGGCGGACGTTTGTAACCTGAGCACGCTCGACTTCTGCATCTTTCTACTGTGCGTCGCGCCGGAGTTTGACCGGCGCTACGAACGGCTGTATGCCTATTTGCAAAATGATGTGTCGCAGCGCCAGCCTACCGTGAGCCTGATGATGAACCTGCTGGGCTTTGACACGCGCAGCCGCTTCAGCGTGTGGGAACGGCTGACGCCGGAGATGCCGCTGCGGCGTCTGAATCTGGTGAACTGTGCGACGGATGGCAAGCAGACGTTTATCGCCTCGCCGTTGAGCGTTGACCACCGCGTCGCCGTGTACCTGCTGGGTGAGGCTGCGCCGGACGAACGGTTGAAAGGCGCGGCGCGTTTGCTGAGCGTGAGCGCGCTGCCTGTCAGCGAGGCGCTGGTTGAGCCGCTGGCCCAGGCGCTGCCCGAATCGCCGATGATTTTCATGCAGGGCATGAAAGGGGCGGGACGGCGCGAACTGGCGGCGGCGGTGTGCGCGCGCTTTAATGTGCCTGTGCTGGGCGTGGAGATGGCGCAGCTTACGGCGCTGGACATCCCGTTTGCGCAGGCGTGGCGGCTGGCGCTGCGTGAAGCCTATTTCGCACAGGCGGCGCTGCTGCTGACCGACTGGGAAAGCGCGCTCAACGACGACACCCAGCAGCCTCCCGCCGAACTGTGGCAGGCGCTGGTCACGTATCCTTATCCGCTGTTCCTGTGCGGCAAGAACACCTGGGAGCCGCAGGAACTGGGACGCACACGCCGCCTGCTGCGCGTGCAAATCCCGCTGCCGTCGTATGCCGAGCGCCATAACGTGTGGATGCTGTCGCTGGCGCGGCATGGCTCGCAGACGGTCAACCCCGAAGAACTGGCGCATAAATTTCGCTTTACACCGACGCAGATCGCACGGGCCGTCAACAGCGCTGCCGATTTCGCGGCGTCACGCGGCGATTCGATTACGATACAGGATTTGTACGCAGGCGCGCAGGCGCATTCGCAGCTTCGGCTGGGACAGCTTGCGCGACAGATTGCCCCGCGCTACACATGGGACGATCTGATTCTGCCGCCGGATCGCCTGATTCAACTGCGCGAACTGTGCGAACGCGCCGAAAACATCGACCTTGTGCGTGATGAGTGGGGCTTTGGGCGCAAGCGTGCGCGCACAGCCAGCATCAGCGCGCTGTTCGCGGGTGAAAGCGGCACGGGCAAAACCATGTCGGCGGAGGTCATCGCCTACCATCTGGGGCTGGTGATGTACAAAATCGACCTGTCGGCGGTGGTGAGCAAGTACATCGGCGAGACGGAAAAGAACCTCGGCGTGATTTTTGAGGAGGCGCAGGCCAGCAACGCGATTCTGTTCTTTGACGAAGCGGACGCGCTGTTTGGCAAGCGTTCGGAAGTCAAGGACGCGCGTGACCGCTACGCCAACATCGAAACGGCGTATCTGCTGCAGCGCATCGAGGATTACGAAGGCATCGCGATTCTGGCGACGAACCTGCGGCAGAACATGGATGATGCGTTTACGCGGCGTCTGGACGTGGTGATTGACTTCCCGTTCCCCGACCCCGAACACCGCCGCCGCATCTGGGAGGTGCATTTCCCGCCGGAGGTGCCGTTAGCCAGCGATGTCGATTTCGGGCTGCTGGGCGAACGTTACAACCTGGCGGGTGGCAATATCCGCAACGCCGCGCTGGCCTCGGCCTATATCGCCGCCGCCGATGGCAAGGTGGTCACGATGAAGCACATCCAGCACGCTATCCGCCGCGAGAACCAGAAGATGGGGCGCTTGATTGGCGACAAGTTTTAGAGAAGCCATTAGCTGTTAGCTGAAAGCAAAGGCGAGACGTGACAAGTCCCCTGGAATGGGGAGTGGGCGGCAGAGACAGTCAGGTTATGATGGGAGAGGGTGAAGGTCAACGAGAAAGCCTCAGCAGGCAGAATGGGGACAAACAAGGGGCTTAAGACCCTTGTCCAAACGTGGAACTCACCCCTTGCAGCCAGGGGGTCAACAATAAAAAATTGCAAAATCTGCTTAATACGTTGTTACAAATTAGTTACATGAGCGCGGTGGATGACGATAATGAGTTCAAACGAGGCGCAGCAGGGTAGGGGACAAACACATGATTCATGACTTTGACAAGACCCTTGAAAAGCTGATTATGGAACGCGGCAAGCTTGACCGTAACGAGATCGACATCTCGTTTGAACTGCCCAACGGGGATTGGGTGTCGCGACTGGCACGGCCCACGATAAACTGCTGGTGCTACGACTTGCGCGAAAACGTGAAACTGCGCAATATGGAGATTAATGTGAACCGAATGGAACGCCATGCCCAGCTTCGTCTGGCACCGCTGCGTTACAGCCTGACCTATCTGGTGACGGCGTGGGCGCGCAAGATCGAAGACGAACACCAACTGCTGTGGCGCGTGCTGGGAGCGCTGGCCCGTTCAACGGTTCTGGAGCCTGAAATCTGTGAAGGCTTGCTGCGCGAACAGCCCTATGACATCCCCATCACCGTCGGGCAAATTGGCGATACCACCGGCAACATCACGGATTTGTGGAGCGTTTTAGAGAGTGAGATGCGGTTGGGATTTACCGTGTGCGCCACGCTGGCGCTGGATGTTGAACGCGGCTTTGACGCGCCGATGGTCTTCGAGAAGGAAATCGGTATCGGGCAGTCGCAGGAACCCTCCACCAAAGTTATGACGGCACTGGATCGCAAACTCACCTACAAGGTCGATAAGAAGGATAGCAAGCACTAATTCTCAGCAAAAGATAAGGAGATCACGATGCCAAGTTACCTTTCGCCGGGCGTATATGTAGAAGAAGTCGATAAGGGCGTAAAGCCCATTGAGTCTGTGGGTACGGCGGTAGCAGCGTTTGTCGGCTATACCGAACGTGCGTCGGATGTTCAAAACGGACAAACGGTGTCGCTGCTGGGCAAGCCCACGCTGGTTACGAACTGGAGCCAGTACGTGCAGAAGTTCGGCGGATTCATGGATGGTGTGTATCTCCCCGATGCTGTGTACGGCTACTTTGCCAACGGCGGCGGGCGCTGCTACGTCGTCAGCGTCAAGACGGTGGGCAGCTCGAACGAAGCAGGCGCGGCGACTCCGGCGGAAGTCGTGGTGAAGGGCAGCGATGAAAAGACGCCGCTGCTGGCGTTCACGGCCAAGGAATCTGGCCCCAAGGGCAACACCATCAAGGCTGAAATCAAGCCGGGCGATTCGCCGCAGACCTTTAACCTGTCGATCAGCGTGGGCAATATGGTTGAGGAAACCTACGACAACCTGACGCTGGGCAAGGGTGAACGTGAAGCCTCTGCCGTGTTGAAGAAACAGTCCAAGCTGCTGGACGTGAAGGTGGTCGCCAAGGACAGCAAAGCCGAGCTTGCGCCTGTCCCCGGTGCGTACAACCTCGTCGGCGGCGACATGAAGAAGACCAGCATCACGCTGAAGGATTATCAGGGCAGCACCGCCGAACGTAAGGGTCTCGGTGGTCTGGAACCGCTGGACGACGTGACGATGATCGCCGTGCCCGACCTGATGTCCAGCTATGTGGCGGGTGAGATGGACATCAAGGGCGTACAGGCTGTGCAGCAGTCGGTGATTGATTACTGCGAACGCGTCAAGTACTGCTTCGCCATCCTCGACGCGCCTCCCGGCCTGATGCCGCAGCAGGTGAAGGAATGGCGCAATCAGGTGAACTACGACAGTTCACGCGCGGCGCTGTATTATCCCTGGATTGAAACCGCCGACCAGACAGGCGCGAACGGGCGCACGCGCACTATTCCGCCGAGCGGCCATGTGGCGGGCATCTATGCGCGTACCGACGAAACACGCGGCGTCCACAAAGCGCCTGCCAACGAAGTCGTGCGTAATGCGCTGGGGCTGGAAGTGCAGATTACCAAGGGCGAGCAGGACATGCTGAACCCCATCGGGATCAACTGCATCCGTGCTTTCCCCGGACGCGGTATCCGTGTATGGGGCGCGCGCACACTGGCCAGCGACCCGTCGTGGCGCTACATCAACGTGCGCCGTCTGTTCAGCATGATCGAAGAAAGCATCGAACGCGGCACGCAGTGGGTGGTCTTTGAACCGAACGACTCGAACCTGTGGGCGCGTGTCAACCGTGACATCACGGCCTTCCTGAAGCTGGTGTGGCGCAGCGGCGCGCTGTTCGGCACGACGCCGGAGCAGGCCTTCTACGTCAAATGCGACGAGGAGACCAATCCGCCAGAAGTGCGCGATGTCGGGCAGTTGATCGTGGAAGTCGGCTTAGCGCCGGTGAAGCCTGCCGAATTCGTCATCTTCCGCATCAGCCAGTGGGCTGGCCCTGACGCGGGTGGGGAGTAATCGTTAACCCCTCTCCCCAACCCCGAATTCAGGGGAAGGGAGAAAGACGGGACAGGTCGCGAACGGTAGGGGCGTAACCGGTTACGCTCAATGGAACGACAAACACGGAGGGGCATCGTTGTGGTGCCCCGCCGAAGACGCAACCAAAACGCAAATCATTGACCAGTAATGAAGTAAGGAGACGAAACGATGGCAGCGAGAGACAGCGACCCCTTAGTAAGTTTTCATTTCGCCATTGAGGTGCAGGGCAAGATTTCCGGCTACTTCACCGAATGCGGCGGACTGGGTTCGGAACACGAAATCATCGAGCACAAAATCGTGGATACCAAAGGGCGCGAAATCGTGCAGAAGATTCCGGGCCGCATGAAGTGGCAGGACATCAGCCTGAAGCGCGGCATCACCAAAGAGATGGACATCTGGAAGTGGCGCAAGCAGGTGGAAGATGGCGACGTGGAAGGCGCGCGGCGCAATGGTTCCATCGTCATGTTCGATCAGGGCTTGAAGGAAGTCGCGCGCTGGAACTTTGAGCGCGCGTGGCCGACGAAAGTCACCGGCCCGTCACTGCAAGCGGACTCCAACGCGTTTGGTGTGGAAGAAATGACGCTGGTGCATGAAGGCATTACCCGCGTGAAGTAAGCCAAGAGGGCAGGGGCATGGCAGCGCTGTGCCCCTACAGCGATTGTATGCAACAGGACTAGCCCCTTTGCCGCAAGGGAAACCGATTTAAGGTTATACTGATAGGTAAAGGGAACGCACGAGTAAATTAGAGAGGCGCACAGCGGTGAGGACAGAATACGAATTTGTTCTACCCATTGGCTACGTGGACGAGCAGGGCGGTGTGCATCGTGAGGGCACCATGCGCCTGGCGACGGTAGCCGACGAGATTGCGCCGCTGAGCGATGCCCGCGTGCGCAATAATGAAGCCTATCTGGTGGTGATTCTGCTGTCGCAGGTCATTACGCGGCTTGGCTCCTACGATTATGTGACCCCCGAAATGATTGAACATTTTTTTGCAGCGGATGTGGTTTTTTTGCAGGATTTCTACCGCCGCCTCAACGAAGTGGACATGAACGTGATCCGTGTCGCCTGTCCGCGCTGTGGGCAGGAGTTTCACGCGGAAATTCCTTTGCTGGAGGACTAGGCTGTGGTCAGAGGCAGCACTCCACAAAGGCCGCCCGCCAGCCCACCGGGCAGCGGCAGTACGGCTTCGGAGCAGCAGGAACTGGAGAAGCTGGCGAAGCAGATTGCCGAACGGGTGTGGAAATTGTGGCAGGAGGAACTGCGCCAGACGCGGGAGCGCCGCAGTTCAAATACGAGGAAATAAGTTATGCCGAGAACTGGTCAACCTGTAGAAATTCATGCGACGTTTCGGTTTACCGTCAGCGTTGGCGGGATCGATCAAGCGGCATTTACCGAATGTAATCTGCCCAGTTTGCAGGTGGAAACGCAGAGCCTGAACGAAGGCGGGCAGAACACTTACGCCCATACCCTGCCGATTCGCGTTAAGGCGGGCAACGTCACGCTCAAGCACGGCATAACCAAAAACGCCGAGCTGTTAAAGTGGTATCTCCAGGTGCTGCAAGGGGATATGGAAAATGCCATGCGCACCGTTACCGTCATTATGTATGATGTCAAACACAAGCCTATCGCCACATGGACATTTCACCGGGCCTATCCGGTGAAGTGGGGTGGCCCGCAGTTGAAGACTGCCGACCAGTCGCTGGCGATAGAGGAGCTTGAATTTGCGCATCACGGATTCGAGGTGGAGTGATGCCAAGACGACAAGGCTTTAAGCCCGGAATGCTGGGCCGACGGATGTGGAGTTTCGCGCGGGCGCGCATTCAGCGTTACGCCGCCGATTTCCCGCTGGACGTAGAAGACTCGTCGCTGCCGCTGGCGGAAAATGTGTCGTGGGAAGAACCGCGCGAAGAAGCGCCAGCCCCTAACGAGCCGCCGGTAGTCACCGCGCGTCCGGCACGCAGCACACAGGAATTCCCCTCCACGCCGCGTCCGGCTGCGCCTGCCTCCAGCACACCGCCGCCGCTGGCGCGTAATGTGCCGCCGCCTGCGCCGCCCGCGCCGCCAACACCCGCGCCGCCGCGTACAACGCCGCGTGCTGCTGCTCCCAGCGCGACACCGCCGCCCGTGCAGCGTGCGCCTGCCGCGCCGCCACCACAGCGACCGGCGGCATCTGCGCCGCCAGTTTCCGCGCCGCGTCCGGCTGCACCATCGCTGCGTCCTGCCGCGCCCACGCCGCAGACTGCTGAAGTCCGGCGGCAGCCCGCACAGAGCAGACCGTCGAATCAGCCGCAGGAATATAAAACGAGCCGCACCTGCTGCGCATTCTGGAAGCGCACGAACAGAAAGCCGACGACGATGCGGCACAGGCCGCCGCCGCGCCGCCCGCGCCTGCCCCCAGCGAAGCGCCGCGTGCTGTGCAGCGTGCAGCGATGCCGCGCAAAGGCTTAATGGAGGAGATTACGCCCAAAAGCGCGCCTGTTGAAGACATCGACACGGGCGAGGAACCCTGGGAACAGGAAGTGCGGGACGAAGCGCCTGAAGCCTTCGTTGAGGAGCAGCATGAAGCGCCCGTAGAGGTGACGCCGCCGAGCGATGCGCCGCAGCATGACGTTCAGCGCAGCACGGTAGAACGCACCATTCATGCGCTGTCGCGCTACATGCCGCCCGCAGTGGAAGATGACGGCGATTATATCCCGACGCCGCTGGAGGAAACCGAGGCGATGCCGCTGCCCGCGTGGGACGATGAGCCTGTCGCGGAAGCGCCTGAGATTGACGATGATGAGCCGACGCTGCCGACGCGCGAGGGCTTTATGCCGCCCGCCGCGCCGCCTGCGCCAGCCCCTACACCGCCTGCGCCAAGCCAACCGAGCGTCCAGCGCGAGCCGATGCCGGATTTGCCGCCGTCGTTCTTTGCGCCCGCGACGATGGCCTCTACCAGCGGCGATGTTTCGCTGCCCACGCTGGAAGATGAATCTGACCGCGAAACTGAACAGGTCGATTACAACTCAGGGGCGGCGTCGAATTTGCTAAACCCTTTTCACCGCGCTGATCTCCGACGGCAGGAAGTCGATAATCTGTTGGAGACGATCCGGCGCGCGGAAAGCCCCAGCGCTTCGCGGACACCGGAAGCCCCGCGCGAACCTGCACGCCGCAGCCTGTCGGAGATTCAGCGTGCGCCTGACCTGATTATCGGAGACGATGAACCCGCCGATGCTGGGGAGCAGCCGCACCTGTTTGAAGCGTTGATGGATGCTGGCATGGTGAAAGGTGGACGGCGCGTTGAACCGCAGCCGCCTACGCCGCGCACGCGCAGCCAGTCGGTGCAGCGTAAGGAAGCGCGCGCGCAGGAACTGTCTGATGACGATGCGTATGACGCCGCCGTGCCCGATGAAGGCAGTGTCGAAGCTGATTTGCTGAGCCTGCTGGATATGCCGGCTGATACGCCCGTCGTGGGACTGCGCAAGCAAGCCCCGCCGCCGCGCACGGTTTCGCGCGAATCGTACATTGAGGATGCGGAATGGCAGCCGCACGACAACGGCACGCCGCAGATTCAGCAGCGTGTCCAGCGTGAGGAAGCGGCCACGCCTGCACAGGCCGCACAGCCGCCGTCGTCTGCGGGCGGCGCGAGCAGCACGCATGAGGAAGGGCAGGAAGCAGACGGCCCGAATATCGACAAGCTGGCGCGCGAGGTGTTCCGCCTGCTGCGCGGACGCCTGCGTGTGGAGCAGGAACGGCGAACGGATAAGTAGCTGTTAGCTGTTAGCGATTAGCTGTTAGCTGTTAGCTGTTAGCGAAATGCAGATGTCGCAGGGGAGAAAAAGGGAACATGCGTAGTTCTAAGAGGTTATTTGGAATATGCTGATTGCCCCTCACCCCCGCCCCTCTCCCACTCGCTTCGCGGAGGAGAGGGGAGAAAAGTCGGGCGATCCTGTAGCTGCTATTCAGTAATGCCGACCACAATCGACTTTTCAGACGGTTTCTATGAGGAAGTGATTGGTTGGGATAGAGAAGCAGCCCCCCTTGCAGGGAAAAAGGGGAGAAAAGTCGGAGCGCGTTAGAGGGGCTGCGGGGACTTTATAAAAAACGGGGTCTGCGGTTATACAGTTTGTCTGTTCCGGCAGGAAAATGCGTTAAGCTATAAGGAAAAATGCAAGGAGAGGCACGATGGCGCTGAAAGTAACGCGAGGCGGACTTCAACCAGCGAGTCTGATTAACGAAGTGACCAACGAGACGGTGTACTGCACGTTCAATCCGTTTGAGTACACACTGACCAAACAAAACCAATGGTCGATGACCCCGACAACGGGCGGGAACGTCCCGGAGCCTTCCTTCCAGAGTGGTGGCCCGCAAACTCTGCGCCTGACGCTGTACTTTGATACGACGATGGACAACAGCGATGTACGCACGTACACCGACGCTTTGTGGCGCATGATGATGGTGGTGGACGCCAACAAGAACCCCAAGTCCGGCAAGAGTGAGCCGCCGAAGGTTTCCTTCAAATGGGGGCGTTTGTATTTCACGGCGTACCTGACCAACATGTCGCAGAAGTTCACGCTGTTTAAGGAAGACAGCACGCCGATTCGCTGCCAGGTGGACATCACGCTGGAGCAAAAGATCGACATTGACGATTACAAAGATCAGGCACCGCTGCGTGGTATCCAGGGGGCGCCCAAAACGGCCAATGCGGTGGAGGGAGATCGTCTGGATAACCTGCTGTCGCGAGTTGCGGAAGAAGGCGTTTCCGCCCTGCGACGGGTTGCGGAAGAAAACGGCATTGATAACCCCTTGAATATTCCGCCGGGCAGCAAGCTTCGCATATAACGGCGGCAGAATGGACAACCTATGCCACCAGCAAGACAAGCACGGACCATCAGCCATATTGCCATCAAGGTGGGCGGTGCCGACTTAGCCCATGAGTTGATGGACGCGTTGATTGATGTGGTCGTCGATACATCGCTGCACATGCCTGCCATGTTCACCATGCGTTTTCATGATGACCACCTGCGCTGGATTGACGACAACACTTTCCGGTTAGGCGCGCCTGTGGAAATCGCCATGACAACGCCCAGCGGCACGCAGGGGCGGGTCATCACGGGCGAAATCACGGCCATCGAGCCGGAGTTTTCGGCTGAGCTGACGGTGATGCTGGTGATACGCGGCTATGATCGCAGCCACCGCCTGAATCGCGGTACGAAGTCGCGCGTGTTTGTGCAGGCCACAGACAGCGATATGGTGCAGCAGATTGCTACCGACGCCGGATTGCAGGCCGAGGTGCAGTCTACCAGCGAAGTGTACGAACATATCTTCCAGCAGAACCAGACGGATCTGGCGTTTGTCCATGAGCGCGCCGAACGGCTGGGATATGAAGTGTTTGTCGATGATACCAAGCTGTATTTCCGCCAGCCGCGCGGAGACCGGGGCGAGGTGGCGCTGACCTGGGGCGAGACGCTGCGCGCCTTTTATCCACGCCTGACGGTGGTGGGGCAGGTGGATGAGGTGATCGTCAAGGGCTGGGATGTGGCCACCAAACGCGCAATTGTGGGGCAAGCCAGCAGCACCGACATCGTGCCGGAAATTCATGTCGGCGGCAGCGGCATTCAGGTCGCGCATCAGGCGCTGTCCTCGGCGGCGCGGCAGGTGGTGGTACGCCAGCCTGTGGCCTCGCAGGGGGACGCGGATGCAATGGCGCAGGCTGTCTTAGATCATATCAACGCTGGCTTTGTCGAAGCGGAAGGCGTGGCGGCGGGCAATCCTGAACTGGTCGCGGGCAAAAAGATGACGATTGAAGGCGTGGGCAACCGCTTCAAGGGCAGCTACATGATTACGTCGGCGTCGCATGTCTACACGCAGGAAGGTTACGAAGTTCACCTGCGGGTGGAAGGCGCGCGCCCGCGCATGATGGCTGACCTGCTGACCGAAGCCGCCAGCAATCAGGACAGCGTCGCCAGTACGTGGGGCGGCGTGGTTCCGGCGATTGTGACCAATAACGATGACCCGCAGCACATGGGGCGCGTCAAGCTGAAGTTCCCCTGGATTGACGACTCGCTGGAAAGCGGCTGGGCGCGGGTGATGGCGATTGGCGGCGGCGCGAATCGCGGGCTGCTGTGGATACCGGAGGTAAACGACGAGGTGCTGGTCGCCTTTGAGCACGGCAACTTCGATTATCCCTACATCGTCGGCGGTTTGTGGAACGGCGCGGACAGCCCGCCCGGTGACATCAGCAACGCCATCAAAAACGGCAACGTCGAAATCCGCACGCTGCAAACGCGCGAAGGCCACAAAATCCGGCTGGTGGATGACAGTTCCAACGCCATGATTGAAATTGTCGATTATGACGGCACGAACAAAATCCAACTGGATACGAAGAACAAGAAGCTGGTCATCAAGACCTCGGGGGATGTCTCGCTCGAAGCGCAGGGTAAGGTCGAGGTGAAGGCCACCAGCGACCTGCAAATCAAAGGACAGGGCAATGTCAGCGTGGAGGCGTCGGGACAGCTTACGCTGCGCGGCGCGACGGTGAATATCAATTAGCTGTTAGCTGTTAGCTGTTAGTGACTGTTTTAGATACGAAATGTGGCGTTAAGGAGTTAACCCCTATCCCCCGACCCCGTCGCTTCGCTTACACCCGATTTCGAGGGAAGGGGAGAAATACGGCAGCATACGCCGTTTTGAAGCGGCTTTGCGCTGATGGGGAGTGATTGGAGAGGGGATTGATTACCGCAGAGCATAATTATCGAACACGCTGTGAGCTGTGAGCAAGATGGGTGGAGGATGAACGACCATGTGGAGCATTACGGGGCGCGGTTGGGAGTTTCCCCCTCATTTAAATGACCGCAATCATATTTCGATGGTCGAAGACGATGCCGACATCCGGCAGGCGATTTTCATCATCCTGAACACCATTCCCGGCGAACGGGTCATGCGCCCGGAGTTTGGCTGTTATATCCATGACCTGATTTTCTGGCCCGCCAACGAGGAAACTGCCAGCATTGCCGAGCGCTATGTCTCCGAAGCGATTAAACGCTGGGAGCCGCGCATCAACCTGCGCAGTGTCATTGTCACACCCAGTCCGGGTGAGCAGGGGGAGCTGATTATTGATGTCGCCTACGAAATCAAGGAGACTCATGATCTGCGCAGCCTGGTTTACCCGTTTTACCTAACGCCCGCGTAAAAGGAAAATCGTTATGGCATTGGAAGCGCCCCGTTTAGATGATCGCTCGTTTAATGATTTGGTTGAGGAAGCGCTGCGCCGTATTCCTTTGTACTGCCCGGAGTGGACGGATCATAACCTGAGCGATCCGGGTATTACGCTGATTGAATTGTTCGCGTGGATGACCGACATCACGATTTATCGGCTCAACCGCGTGCCGGACAAGCACTACATCAAGTTTATGGAACTGATCGGCATCAGGATGCGCGATGCTGAACCCGCGCGTGTGCCGATTACCGTGTGGCTGTCCGCGCCGCAGAAGGCGACCATCACCATTCCGGCGAACACGGCGATTGCCACGACGCGCACGGAAACTGAAGCGGCGATCACCTTTACTACCGATGTGGCGGTGGATGTGTACCCGCCGAAGATGACTTACGCCATGACCAGCGTCGGCGGGGCCAACCAGCGCCGGCGTTTCACCATGCGCGATTTAGCACAGATTGACAGCGGCTTCGAGGAGTTTTCAGTGTTCGAGTCCTCGACACCGCAGCCGGACGATGCGCTGTATCTGGGCTTCGACCAGGATTTGAGTTATCACCTGCTGGGCGTGGAGATTGAAGTCAGCACGGCGGAAGGCGCGGGCATCGACCCGACCAATCCGCCATATGTGTGGGAAGTGCTGCAAGGCGAACAGGATCAGGAATGGGCACGCGCGGAAGTCGATCAGGACGGCACGATGGGCTTTAACGTGACGGGCGTGGTGCGGCTGCATTTGCCGGCCATGCAGCGCGGCGCACGCAACAACTACAACGCCTTCTGGGTGCGCTGCCGCCTGATGAACCCTGACGAGGGCGGCGGCCCCAGCTATCAGGTCAGCCCCAAGATTCGCAAGATCAAGACGAACGCGTGGGGCGTGACGGTTGCGGCGACCAATGTGACGACGGTGCGCAATGAAATCGTCGGGCGTTCGGACGGGTCGCCGGGGCAGCGTTTTTATCTGGAGCACACGCCTGTGATGCCGCGCAAGCCGGGTGAACACCTGGTCGTGCGTTATGACGATGGGCGCGAAGAACGCTGGAGCGAAGTCAGCGATTTCTCGTCATCCAATCCTGATGACCGCCACTACACCATCGACAGCCGTTCCGGGGAAATCCGGCTGCCGCCTGCGCTGCCACAGCGTGACGGCTCGGTGCGGCGTTATGGTTCGATTGTGCCCAAGAGCGCGATGGTGGTGATGCGCGGCTACCGCTACGGCGGCGGGCGCGCGGGCAACGTCGCCAGCGATACGCTGAAGGTGCTGAAGACGGCGCTGCCGTATGTGGCGCGCGTGACCAACCGACAGCCCGCGCAGGGCGGTCTGGATGCCGAGCATCTGGACGATACCAAGATGCGTGTGCCGTCGCATCTGCGTTCGCTGGGGCGCGCGGTGACGGGTTCCGACTTTGAATATTTAGCGCGCGAGGCGGCGCTGGGGCAGGTGGGGCGTGCCTACTGTCTGCAATCGGCAGATGTTGCGCCGGGCGAGGTGCATGTGCTGATTATCCCGCAGGTTCCCAACATGCAGGGCTTCATCGCGCCGGAAAGTCTGCGCCTGCTGCCGGATGTGCATGAACGTGTCGTCAGTTATCTTGACGAACGGCGGCTGCTCTCGACGCGGCTGGTGGTGTCTGAGCCGCAGTATGTGTGGGTGCAGACCGAAGTGCGCTTCCGTCCGAGCTACACGGCGGATACGGATCAGGTGCGCCGGGCAATTGAGATGCGGCTGTTTGAGTTTCTCAATCCGCTGACGGGCGGCACGGATGGCAACGGCTGGACGTTCGGGCGCGGCCTGTTTGTGGCGGACATCATGGCGGTGCTGCTGGCGATTCCCGGCGTGGACTTCATCCGTTCGGTGAAGCTGTATCCGGTGGTGTACGACAGCGGCGAATTCATGCGCGGCAACGAAGTGCAGGAAATCGAAGTGCCCGCTAACGGCGTCATTGTGTCCGTCGAGCACCTCGTCCGCGCGGAGTAAAAACATGGATGAGATTAGCGCCATTTTTCGCGTATCAGGTCCCAACCTGGAGACATCGCACAAGACGGTGACGCAGGCCGGGATTTACGCCGGACGCGCCGCTGGCAATGATCTGGTGCTGCAAGACGCGCAGATCAGCCGCCGCCATATGCGTGTGCTGTGGCAGGATGGGGCGTTCTGGGTCGAAGACCTGAACAGCAGCAACGGCGTGTGGCTGAATAACGCGCGCATCGAACCGGGCGTGCTGCGCACGATTTCGCCGGGGGATATTCTGCGCGCGGGGCCGTATACCCTGACGTATGAAACACTGAATGCGCCGAACATGGGCAAGCCGCCTTCGACGCCTACGCCCAGCGGCAACGGGCAGTCCACGCCCGCGCGTGAGCCAACTTACGAGTATCAGCAGGAACCGCTGCAACCGCCTGTCTATCCGGCGCAGCCTGTGGGCGTGCGCGAAATTCTCCAGCCGCGCCAGCGTGCCTCCGAAGTCGCTGTGTCGCCGATGGAACGGCTGCTGCCCAAGGTCAAGTTCCGCGAGAACCGTTATCCGCTGGGCATCCCGCGCGACCAGAGTACGTGGCTGCAATATCTGCCTGCGATTTACTCTGACCCGGATATTGACCCGACGCTGCTTACCGGGCGTTATCTACTGATTTTCGAGTCGGTCATCAGCCCGATTATCTGGATGGTCGATAACTTTGACCTGTACCTCTCGCCGGAGACCGCGCCGAGCGAATGGCTGCGCTGGATGGCGGGCTGGTTCGATCTGCTGCTGGTGCCGGAACTAGAGATTGAACGCCAGCGTGAGATTGTGCGGCAGATTGGCTGGCTGTTCCTGCGGCGCGGCACACGCTCCGGGCTGGAACGGCTGCTGGAACTGTACTTTGAGGTCAAGCCGGAGATTATCGAGGAGCCGTTTCACTTCACCGTGCGCCTGCCGCTGAGCCAGAGCAACAGCAACATCAGCCGCGAAGTGGCCGAACGCCTGATCGAGTCGCAGAAGCCGGCGTTCGCGACCTACGCGCTGGAGATTGTGTAGAAAGTCATTAGTCGTTAGTCATTAGTCATTAGCCTAATGCAAATGCAGATGTGAAACTGAACTACTCACGGTAGAGGACACAGGGATTGCAGAGGTGTGATGTACGCACCGTCGCAATCCAACAACCGCGAACCCAATTCTGCATTTGCTAACCGCTAATCGCTAACAGCTAATTGCTGCTTAAAGTTGCGCCGGGCGCGACAATCCACTACCCTTTTGATAACGATCAACACAGCGCATGAAGTAGCCCATGTCTTATCTCATCGGTCAAACAATTGACCATTACCGCGTAGAACACCCGCTGGGGCAGGGCGGGATGGGTATCATCTATCAGGCAACCGACATCAACAATAAGCGTGCGGTGGCGCTGAAGGTGATGCACGATCACCTCTCGACCAACCAGCAGTTCCGGGATCGCTTTTTGCAGGAGGCGCGGGCTGTTGCCGGGCTGGATCATCCCAATATCGTGCGCGTGATTGAGTTCAGCCCCATTCGTCCAAGTTCCTGTACATTGTGATGGAACTGGTGACGGGCGGCAGCCTGCAGTATCTGGCGCAGCTTCAGCGTGAGTCCAAGCCGCTGGAGTTTGACCTGGCGCTGACGGTTGTGCGGCAGATTGCCGACGCGCTGCACTATGCCCACGAACACAACATGATTCACCGCGATGTGAAGCCGGAGAACATCCTGCTCAAGCCAGCGGGCGACAGCTATCAGGGGATGCTGACGGATTTCGGGCTGGCGAAGCTGACCGAAGGCATCGGCTTTACCGTGACAGGCAAGCCGCTGGGGACGTTTACCTACATGTCGCCGGAGCAGTGCCGCGCCGAAAAGGGCATCGACAGGCGCACCGACATTTACGCGCTGGGCATTGTGCTGTACGAACTGACGACGGGACATCTGCCGTTTAAGCCGAAAAATATCATGGAAGCGCTGCGGATGCATACGCAAATGCCGGTCACGCCGCCGCGCACGTATGTCAGCGAGTATCCGGCGGAGCTTGAGGAAATCGTGCTCAAGTGCCTGGCTAAAGACCGTGAGCAGCGCTACGCCAGCGCCAAGGCGTTGTCCAACGCGCTGTGGGATTATCAACTCACGCTGAAAGAGGCTTACTCCACGGGCGCGGTGGCCGACAGCGACGAACAGCTTGCGACGGACGCGGGCGCTGACCACGCTCATGCGCCTTCGGGCGTTGTCCCCGGCGACATCGAAGCCGAACCGCCGGGCGATGCAGCGGTGGAAATGCCCGCTGTCCAGAGCGACGCGGAAGACCCGGCGACGCAGGATGAACCCGCCGTTGAGGTCGTGGCCGCTGCGCCGCAAGAAGTGGAACAGTACGCGACGGAGCCGCCGCCAGTGGAAGCGGAGTCGCCAGCGGTAGAGATGGAACTGGCGACGGACAATGTGCCGCCGATGGAGGAGCCAGCGCTGCAAGAAGTAGAACAGTACGCGACGGAGCCGCCGCCCGCAGACGAGGAAGCGGAGTCGCCCGTTGTGGAGATGGAACTGGCGCAGTTGGAGGGCGAACAGGACGCTTCGACGGACAATGTGCCGATGGAGGAGCCAGCGCCGGAGGAGATGGAACAGTATGCGTGCGCAGACGAAGAAGCGGAGGCGTCGCCCGTTGTAGAGATGGAACTGGCGCAGTTGGAGGGCGAACAGGAC
The DNA here is from genome assembly GCA_046328675.1 of Anaerolineae bacterium. Lineage (GTDB taxonomy): Bacteria > Chloroflexota > Anaerolineae > Aggregatilineales > Phototrophicaceae > JACAER01. The sequence continues at coordinate 27,698 of JAXLWC010000049.1, read as the reverse complement.
GCCGCGACGGACAATGTGCCGCCGATGGAGGAGCCAGCGCCGCAAGAAGTGGAACAGTACGCGACGGAACCGCCGCCGACAGACGAAGAAGCGGAGCCGCCCGTTGTGGAGATGGAACTGGCGCAGTTGGAGGAGGATCTGGAAGGTTCCACCGAGGACTCGCCCTACGCTGATGTCGAGCAGATGAGGACAGAACCGCCCCGACCACCAAATCCGCCCACGTCAGTCGTACCTGTAGACGTGGAACAGATGACGACGAAATCCCCCCCCCCCCCTCGCCGCGCCGACCACCAAATCCGCGCCCACGTCAGTCGTGCCTGTAGATGTCGATGACGGAACCGCCGCCCGCCGCGCCGACCACCAAATCCGCGCCCACGTCATCGTACCGGAACAGGATGACGACGGAACCGCCGCCCGCTGCGCCGCCGAAACCGCCGCGCCGCCGAAAGCAGTCACACCCGCGCCGAAACCCACGCCGCCGCCTGCTGTCGTGCCTGTGGATGTTGAGCAGATGACGACGGAACCGCCGCTCGCTGCGCCGCCGAAACCTGCCGCGCCGCCCGCCTGCAAAACCGCCTGCCGCCTGCCGTTGTGCCAGCGGACCCGGCGACATGGCCACCGAGCCGCCGCCCGCGAGGCCGCCTGCCGTCATCCCGATGGCCGACGAGGAAGCGATTGCCACGCGCCGCCGGATGTCATCAGCATCGCGCCGCTGGAAGCACGCCCGGAACCGGAAATGCCTGCCGCGCCGGCGATGGTCGATGTGCGGCTGGCGCGCGATACGCAGACCTTCGGTGAGGTGAAGCCTGACGAGTCGGGCATCGCGCTGGATGTGGATCGGCTGGTGGTGTATCACGCCGATCAGGTGATTGAGACGCTGGCGCTGAACCGCCGTGTTACGGTCATCGGGCGCGACGTGGACAACGATGTGATTCTGCCGAGCAAGAATGTTTCGCGGCGGCACGCGCGCATCGAACGCACCGAGGAAGGTGATTACCGCGTGGTTGACATGGGCGCGACCAACCGCTGTCGTCTGGACGATGTGCGGCTGTCGCCCAACGTGCCGACGCGCTGGGAGTTCGGGCAAGTCCTGTATGTGGGCGATTTCAGCTTGCGGCTGGAAGCTGCGCCCGCGCGTTTTGCAGGGTGCGCCAGAAGCGCCTGCCGCGTCGTTAGCGCCCGCGCGCAGTTCGTACCTGATGATCAGCATGACGCCCAACAACGCTAAAGTGGAGCCGGGCGGCGCGGTGGATTTGCAGGTCAAAATCCTGAATAACAGTTCGTCCGCCGACAAACTTATGCTGGAAGTACGTGGGCTGGCCGGGGAGTGGAGCACGATTTCGGGCGATGCGCTGGACGTGGACGCGGGCGATTCGGTGTTCACGACGCTGACGTTCAGCCCGCCGCGCAAGTGGACGAGCCGCGCCGGACGCCATTACTTCACGCTGCGGGTGTACAGCGAGTACGAACAGAGGAAGTCGCCGTCGCCAACGGGCTGCTGCACATCACCGCGCTGCAAGACTTCAGCATCGACATGCATCCCCGGCGGCTGCACAACAGCGGCGAAGTCCAGCTTACCGTCACTAATCAGGGCAACGTCGTCGGCAACTACACGGTGCAGGCGCGCGACAACGAAAACAATCTTGAGTTCACCATGAATTATGGGCGGCTGCGGCTGGAACCGGGCAAAAGCGAAACCGTGCGCGTGCAAATCCTGCCGCGTCAGAGCGCGCTGATTCACGGCGCGAAACTGCTGCCGTTCGAGGTGGGCGTGGTCGGTGACAATTTGCAGCAGAAATGGGAGCAGGGCGAGGTGCTGGTGGTGGCCTATCTCGCGGCGCAGCAGCCCATCGCCATCGGCTATGATGCGCCGCAGCCGCACCCCTCGGAGTACGCCGCAAGCGTAGCTTACGCACCTCCGCCGCAGTACGGGCAGTACGGGCGTGAACGCGGCGTCGGGCTGACGCTGTGGCTGATCGCGCAGACCTTGTTCAGCCTGTCGGGGTTCGCGGCGCTGTGTTATCTGCTGGTGAGCCGCGCGCTGGTGTCGCTCATCGACGTTGCTGACATTTTCTTTTTTGTGCTATCATTTGCTTTAGGGTTCTTTGCCTTAATCCACGCGTTTCTGGTGTTGTTTACGTGGGTGTGGAAGCGATGGGCGCTGGTTGGTCTCCTGTGTTTCTCCCTGTTCGTCATTCCCATTGGGCCGATTATGTCCCTGATTGGCTGGCTGCTGGTCAGAGGCAAATGGGAAATGTTTGATTGAACGGTCTCACATGGCGGAAAATTTAGTCGGCAGAACCATCGATTACTTCCGAATTGAGCGCTTGTTAGGACATGGGGGGCTGGGCAGCGTCTACGAAGCACGCAACCTGCGCTCCGAACGTAAAGTTGTCCTCAAGGTGATTCACCCGCATCTTTCCGCAGAAGAAGACTTCCGCAAAGAGTTCTTGCAGGCACAGCGGAAGCCTACGTTTCTGGACTATTCGCGACGTAACCCAGTTCGCGATCTGAAAGCGATTACTTTATACCCTGCTGAATCAACTGGCGCAGTTCGACGCGGAAAAGACGCGCCGTGACTGGGGCAACCTCGATGTGGATGACGCCATCGAAATCGCCTGCCGGATTGCCGATGCCCTGTTCTACGCGCACGGGCGCAACGTCGTGCATTACAACATCAAGCCGGATAACGTGCTGTTCAAAACGCCGCCCGCAAGCCACATCTTTCAGGCGGTGGTGATGGACTTCGGGCTGGGGCGGTTGGCGCTGAACCTCGGCGAGTCCTTCTCCGGCCTGCCGACGGGCATGTTCGTGTACATGGCCCCGGAACAGTTGATGGGCGGCGACACAGACCGCCGCGTCGATATTTATTCGCTCGGCGTGATTCTGTACGAGATGCTGACGGGCAAGCCGCCGCATGAACCGCAAACCATCATGGACGCGGTGCGCATCCACCAGCAGGAAATCCCCAGGCCGCCGTCGGCTGTGCGCGTGGGGCTGCCCGTAGAACTGGACAGCATTCTGCTGAAGGTGCTGGCGAAGGAGCCTGTGAACCGCTACCAGACGGCGGGCGAACTGGCCCAGGCGCTGCGGCAGTTCCAAAGCGGCCAGAAGCAGCCTGCGCCGAGCCGTCCGGCGATGGACTTCGCCGCCAACATCGTGCCTGACGACGACACCATGCGCCCAACGGTGGAGCCGCCGATGTCGCCGCGCGTGGAAGCGAGCAAGACGCCGCCGCAGCCGATGGTGAACATCGCCGCGCCGAAAGCGTTTCAGGCCAACAAAGGCGCAGCGGTGGCCGCACCCGCCGCCGACATCCTCGAAATCGTCATGGGGCCGGGGCGCAGCACAACCATGCCCATGACCAACGACAGCTATCTCATCGGACGCGACGAGGGCTGCGACATTCTGCTCGATCATTACTCCGTCTCGCGGCGGCACGCGCGCATCGACCAGCGCGAGGGCTACCGCGTCACCGATTTAGGCAGCACCAACGGCACCTGGCTGGATAACACACGCCTCTCGCCGCACGTCGAAACGCTGTGGAAGCCCGGCTCAATTATGCGCGTGGGTGATGTCTGGCTGCGGCTGCAAAACGAAGACAGCGAAAATAACACCGAGCCGTTCTCGGATTTTTCGGGCGTGCGCGAAGTCACGCCGATTGAACCGATTGAGCACAAAACCGAGCCGCCGCCTGCTTTTCCTTACTACGGCGGCATGGGACGCATCGACGCGCTGGTCATCCCGGAGTCGATCCTGATTGACCCCGGCAGCACAGGCAACATCATTCTGGAAGTCATCAACCAGAGCAGCGAAGCCGACCATGTGGTGATTAAAGCGCCGGAACTGCCGCAGACGTGGATTACCGTGCCGTCGTATTCGCTGCATATCCCGCCGGGGAGCAGCAAGAGTGTGCCGATTGTGCTGCACCCGCCGCGTTCCAGCGAAAGCACAGGCGGGACGCATCCGTTTGCGCTGATTGTCACCAGCCTGAACAATCCCGGCGCGTCAACGACGGTGCGCTGCCAGCTTGAGATTTCGGCGTTCCACGAGTTCAGCGCTGACCTGCGCCCGAAAATCGTCGTCAACGAGGGGCAGATGCAGCTTCTGCTGGTCAATCAGGGCAACATCGGCGCGGACTATCGCGTCAGCGCGCAGGTGAAAGCGCCCAATGTGACCATCGCGCCGACCTTTCAGAAGGTGTCGCTGCTGCCCAGCCAGAGCGTACAGCTTCCCATCAGCATCGGCGTCAATGACCGTTCGATATGGGGCGGCTCGCAGCGCATCCCGTTTGAAATCTCTGTCGAAGCCGAGGGCTTTTACGGCTGGCAGTGGCAGCGCGGTGAACTGCTGCTGACGGCCAGCGTGCTGCCCTGGGTGCTGGCGGCGACGCTGGGGCTGCTGCTGCTGCTGGGCTTTGTTGTGGGCGTGTTCGTGCTGAGCGATGTGGATTTGCGTTTCGGGAACGCTGAGACGGCAACGGTGATCGCGGCGGGGACACAGACGCAGGAAGCACTTGACGCGCAGGGAACGCTGGCGTTTTCGGACAATGACCTGGACGGCTTGACCAACGCGCAGGAAACGGAACGCGGTACCGACCCCAATAACCCCGACAGCGACGGCGATGGCGTGGACGACGGCATTGAAGTCAACATCGGCAGTGACCCGCTGGTGGCGGCTGGCGAAGAAACCGAAATCGCGCCGTCGATTATCGTGCGCGACACGACGCTGCCCGACCAGATGGTGATTGAATACTATACGCAGGTGAACAACCGCAACTACGCCATCACCTTCCCGCAGCTTACCGAGAACTTCAAAATCAACCTGGGCGCGACCACGCCGGAACTGTACGCCGCGTGGTGGGATCAGGTGGCGCACATCGTTATTGGCGAGGTCAGCACCTTCTCGCAGTCGGCTACTGATGCCTGCGTCTTTGCCGAACTGACATATCAGATGGTGGACGGGCGCGAACTGGTGGATGCGGAGACTTCCGTGTATCTGGTGGCGGACCCGAATAGCCCCGGACACTGGCTGATCGACGCCAAGCGCACGTTCTGCGAAACCTTTGGCGGCGTGGGTTCGGGGTGATGTAAAAACAGCGGTTAGCCTAATGCCATAACGAAGCGCCAAGTTATGATGAAGAGCGTCACACCCAAGAACGAAAATACATTTGAACCGCCAAGTCACCAAGAACGCCAAGGAAATACAAGAGCGCCAATCCCCCGGCCCCGCCGCCAGCGGCGAAAGGGGGGAATACGGGCCGTTGGGTACCGAAGTAAAAGCGAACCTGCGTTAGCGCTTTGCCGAAACAATTAGCGGCGGGTTTTGACCCCACTGCGAGGCCACAGAGTTTGGATTTTGTAACGTGATGTGTTCCCACCTGCTTATCGGGTGTTGCGCTGTACGCCGAGTGCGCTATGATGATATTTTCAGCGTAAGGCGTTTGAGGACGAAACACGATGCCTGATCTGGTTGGGCAGACGTTTGACATCTACCGGATTGATCGGCTGCTGGGGCAGGGGACAGTTGCCAGCGTTTATGAGGCGACAGACCTGCGCACCTCCGATACGGTAGCGCTCAAAATCATATACCCACAGTTATCGGCGCAGGACAGCTATCAAAAGAGCTTTCTGGCGATGATGCGCGTCATGCTGGGGATGCAGCATCCCAACATCCTGCGTATCTACAACGCCGACCTCAAATACCAGCAGTTATTTATCGCGATGGAATATATCCCCGGCGGCAGCCTGCGCGATTTTATCGTGCGACAGGCGCAGGAACGTAAACTGCCGCCGCTGAAAATCGTGGTGCGCTATATGAGCGAAGTGGCCGACGCGCTGCACTACGCCCACGACCAGCGCGTGCTGCATCAGGACATCAAACCCGACAATATCCTGTTTAAGCCGCTGGACAAAGGCCAGTTCCAGATGGTGCTGACGGACCTGGGCATGAAGCAGGTGGTTGGCGGCGCGCTCAACTCCGAAGTCGTGCCGCCGGAAGGTACGCTGCCCTATATGTCGCCGGAGTTGTGTTCCGGGCATCCGGGCGACGCGCGCAGCGATTTGTACTCGCTGGGCGTGATTCTCTACTACCTCTCGGTGGGGCGGCTGCCGTTCGCGCCGCGCGCCTTGCAGGAAGCCGTCGAGATGCACACGCGCGCGCCTGTGCCGCGCCCGATTTCGCTGCGCCCCAGTATGCCGCCGGAACTGGAGCAGATTATCCTCAAGTGTCTGGAGAAGCCGCCGTCACGCCGCTACCAGTCGGCGGCGGAACTGTCGCGCGCGCTGCATAAGCTGCAATTCCAGCTTGAACACCAGTTCCCGACAGAAGCGGGCGTCGCGCAGGATTACAGTGATACTTTAGATGCCCATCAGACGATGGCCGTGCCGCAGACGCGCTTCACCGAACCGGCTATCGCGCCGGAGCAGTTCGGGCGTGACCGTCTGGTCATTAGCGGCACAGGTTCGCCCACGCGCACGATGCTGTTCAACAAGGATGTGCTGCTTATCGGGCGTGACCTGAGCGCCGACATCATCCTCGACGAGAACCTGATTTCGCGCTATCACGCCCGCATCGAACGCCTGCCGGATGGTTACTATCAGGTCACGGATTTAGACTCGCGCAACGGCTCATGGCTGGGCACGACGCAGCTTAAGCCCAACGAGCCGCGTATCTGGCAGCCCGGCGAAGTGCTGCGCCTCGGCACGTTCCGGCTGCTGGTGCAGGGCGCGAACAACCTGATGCTGACCAGTCCGGGCGTGTTCGCGCAGAACACCCTCATGGGGGCGGCGGCCCACGAGGAATTTGTCTCGCCGGATGCGCCGCTGGTGGAGCGCACACCGCTGAAGCTGGCGGTGACGCTTTCGCCCGAAGTCGTCAGCACCGCGCCGGGCACGCCGCAAACGGTGAAGATGACCATCCTCAACCAGACCGGGCGCGTCGATCACTTTCAGGTGCAGGTGCGGGGGGTGCCGCGCGAATGGTTCACCGTGCCGGATGTGTCAACCGACATGCTGCCGGACGCCAGCGATGCGGTCAGTATCGTCTTTAACCCGCCCAAGAACAGCAGCAGCGTCGCCGGACTGTACCCCTACGAGATTGTGCTGACCAGCGTGGGCCAGCCCAATACCGCGCCGCTGGTGATTCCCGGCCAACTGCGCGTCGAGCCGTTCTACGGCTTTACCAGCGACATTGAGCCGTCCAAAGTGCGCGTGCGCGCCGTGCTGTCGCTGCGTGTCGTCAATGCGGGCAACACGCCGCAGACCTTCACGACGCTGATGCGTGACCGCGAGGGCGAACTGAACCTAAGCTTCTCACCCGACGTTTTCACGCTCAATCCCGGACAATCGCAGCAGGTGACGATTAACTGTGCGCCGAGGATGCGCGCGCTGTTCGGCTCCACCGAGCGTTACAGCTTCGACGCCGATGTCAGCGACGGGCGCGCCGACAGCCAGCCGCAGTCGCAGCGCGTGGAAGTCACCGTGCCGCCTGTGTTCGCGGCGTGGGCGATTACGTCGTTCGTGGCGTTTATCTTTGTGTGTGCCGGGCTGTCCGCGTGCGTTATCACGCAGTTGTCGGCGTGGAATACCGAACGGGTGCAAACCGAAAATGCACAGGCTACCGCTGCCGTGCAGGCCGCGGCCACCGCAACGGCGCAGTCGGATGTGGATGGTGATGGGCTGACGCTGGCGGAGGAGCGCATTTTAGGCACGACGCCTGAGGACGCGGACACCGATGCCGACGGCCTGACGGACTGGCAGGAAACGCGGCAGTTTGGCACAAATCCAAAAGCGCGCGATACTGATAATGATACGCTGGCAGATGGTGTAGAGATTAACAACCCGTGCCTCAGCCCGCTGAACCCTGATACCGACGGCGATGGTATCCGCGACAACGCCGATGGCAACCCGTGTTTCCCGGACGTGCCAGTGCCCGCGCCGTGAGATGCTGCGCTGGCAGTGGGGCGCGGCGCATGGAGAGGGGATTGTCAGGAATTGTTTTGGCTTTTAAACATCTGCGTTTTGCTCCGCTGTGTGATGCCCTGAGCGAAACGTCGTGTTGACCTAAGGATGTAACCGATGATTGGTAAAACTTACGGCAACTACCGTATCGAACAACAAATCGGCGAAGGCGGCATGGGCGTCCTGTATCTGGCGACGGACTTAAGCACGCGCCGTCAGGTGGCGATGAAGTTTATCCGCCCGTACCTGGCCTCTGATCCACAGTTCCAGCAGCGCTTTATTCAGGAAGCGCGTGCGATTGTGGCGCTGGATCATCCCAACATCATCCGCGTGCTGCACTTCAGCAGCGGGCAGGGGCCGCTGTTTATCGTGATGGAGTACATCAACGGCGGCAGCCTGCGCGATTATCAGAAGTGGCTGTTCCGCCAGCAGCGGGCCATCGAAATCAACGACGCGATTCGCATCACGCAGCAGATTGCCGACGCGCTGCATTACGCGCACCGCGTCAACATGGTACACCGCGACGTGAAGCCCGATAACGTGCTGCTGCGCCTCGGCAGCAACAACACTATCCAGCAGGCCGTGCTGACCGACTTCGGGCTGGCAGGGCTGGCGGCAACGGTGTCCACGACGGGCGCGCCCAAAGGCACGTTCGCCTACATGTCGCCGGAACAGTGTCAGGGTGAGCGCGTGGACGGACGCAGCGATATTTATTCGCTGGGTATCATGCTGTATGAGCTGGTCGTCGGGCGGCTGCCGTTTCAACCCGCCAACCTCAACGACGCCATACGGATGCACGCTTCCGCGCCCGTCCCGCCGCCGTCGCAGTTCCGCCCGAACATCCCGCAGGTGCTGGAGCAGATTATCCTCAAGGCGCTGGCCAAAAGCCCCAACGAACGCTTCCAGAATGCCTCGGCGATGGCCCAGGCGCTGCTGGGCGCAAGTTCGCCGGGAGCACAGGCACAGCCCGCGCAGCCTGCCGCGCCCGTTGGCGTGCGCACCGAGTACGGCTCACCGCCAGCGATTGCCCCCGCGCCGCAGATGGACAATCCGCCTGTCGCGCCTGGCGATGCGGGCAAACTGCGGCTGGTGTATGGGCGCAGCGGGCAGGCCGCCAATTTCGCCTGGCTGGATCGTGATGTGCTGATGATCGGGCGCGAACAGGGCAACAACATCATGCTGGAAGGCGCGCAGATTTCACGCAATCACGCGCGCATTGATCGCGGCAACGATGGCCGTGTGCGCATCACCGATCTGGGGTCGAGCAACGGCACGTATCTGGGCAACATGCGCCTGAACCCCAACACGCCGTATGAATGGCGTCCGGGGCAGATGGCGCGCATCGGCGAGTTCTGGGTCAAGCTGGAAACGGCTGTCGCCACGCAGCCGCCGCCGGGACAGCCTGCGCAGGCCGGACAAGCCGCGATGGGTGCGCCGGGGCTGGTGCTGCCTGCCGCCGGGCCGCAGCCTCTAAACAGCGCCGTATACAGCGTCGTGCCGCCTGCTGCCGCCGCCTCCAATACGCCGCAGGCCACCACCGCACGCATCAATGCCAAGCTGCTGTCGGACATCATTTCGGTGCAGGCAGGCGGGCGCACGATTATCACTGTCGAAGTCTTCAATCAGGGGTCGGTAGTCGATCACTTCTCGGCAGAGGTGCGCGGGCTGCCGCAGGACTGGTACACGCTGCCCCCCGAAGCCGTGCAACTGCTGCCCTCGCAGCGCAATAATCTGCTGATCAGCCTGCATCCGCCGCGCCACAGCCGGTCTACCGCAGGCGTGCATCCCTATGACATCCTCATCCGCAGCCGCAACGCGCCCAACGAGTACGTGACGCGTCCGGGCAAGCTGCAAATCGAGCCGTTCTACGGGCTGGAAACGGCGGTGTATCCCAAGCGTCTGCGCCAGTTGGGCGCCTTCGATGTTTCGGTCACCAACAGCGGCAACACGCAGGAAAACTACAGCGTCAACGCCAGCGACCCGGAACAGTCGCTCGAGATGGTGGTGGATCGTCCACAGGTGCAGGTGCCGCCGGGGCAAACCGAGAAGGTGCTGGTGCGCGTGCGCCCGCGAATGCGCCCGCTGGTCGGTACCAGCAAGACGATTCCCGTGAGCATGGCGATTAAGTCGCTGCGCGCGGAAGGGGAGCAGCAGTCGCAGACGGCGGAGTTTGTCAACGGGCCGCTGCTGCCGACATGGCTGATTTCCGGCGCATCGCTGCTGTTTACGCTGTGTATCATGCTGGGCATCTTCGGCGTGATTGCCAAGCGCGCCAGCGACCTCGCCAGTCTGGAAACGGGCAACACGTCGGCGACGCAGGCGGTGATCGCCTCGCAGACGGCGCTGGCGGCAGCGGACGATGATCTTGACGGGCTGACCAACCAGAAGGAAGGGCAGCTTGGTACCGACCCTCAGAATTCCGATACGAGATGGCGATGGGGCTGGGCGATGGCGACGAGGTGAACGTGCAGAACACCAACGCGCAACCGCGACACCGGCAACTGACCTGGCAGGCGACGGCGGGGAAGTTGTCGTCGAGGCTGTCGCCGACTAACCGCGACAGTGATGGTGATGATGTGCCGGATGGCGCGGATACTGCGCCGGGCGCGACTTCCACGCCGATACCGAGCATCACGCCGACTCTGCCCCACGCCGACAGTGCCGCCGCCGCCGACGGCTACCACCGCCGACGGCGCCAATACCCAGCGCGACGCCGACCTTTAAGCCCGACGCCGACTTTTACGTTCGCCGACGCCGACGCCTGCGCCGCGTATCTCGGTCAACCAGCGGCTATACCGACGCTGACCGACATCGTTGGTGACAATCTGGAAGGCCCTGGTCAGACCTTTATCATCAACAATTCAGGCGGCAACCCGCTTATTATCACGATGGTGACTACCAGTAAGCCTTGTTTTCAGGTGATTGTGCCGTCAGGCCTGACGTTCCCGGCTATTGCTGCAACGGCTCTTCGCTACGCTTATACCGCCTCAAATTTCCAGGTGGTGCTTAAAACCAATCAACTGGGAACCATTCGTGGCTCGTTGATTATTCAGAGCAACGATCCGGCAGCGCCTTCCCTCGTTGTTGCCGCTGGTGGGTAATGGGAATGACGGCCAACGCCGACATCAGCATTCTGGAAGCGTCCCCCTCAATTTTTCGGACAGCAATGCCGAAGATGCGAATGACAGTTCAACTCAAAGTTACCATACACAATGCTGGGCCTGTCGATGTGACGCTTGTCACGACTTTTAGTCCTGCCCTCTCAAGGTGAGTTCAGAATAGTGAGTACGCCCACACAGATCTGCTACTGGCGACAATGACACCAATTTACCATTGCGTTTAGAGCCGCCGCAGGCGCAGTGAATGTGATCCCGCAACATCCTTTTATAGTGGCGGGTACGTTCAGGATGATACTGCCGAATACCGCCTGCTCGTATTGATGGAATATTGCCTGCCATGAATTTTGCATTGAATGCCAGTCAGTGCTTCCGATTCTGGCCATCGGCCACGACAAACGATAGCACATCGTCAATGTCACCAACCTGGGCAGTGTTAATATCACCCTTAACTCTGGGTCATTCAATAACGGTAAGTTTTCGATTGTCGGTGGTCTTCCAGTAATTATCGCCCCGGGGGCGGCAGGTCAAATCACGGTTAGGTTTAGCCCAGGCGGGCGTTCTCACGAGTCCAACGCTGACGGTTAACACGACTCTCTGGCCTGCTGCCGACAGTACTTTCCCTTTTACGGCGACTGCGCTGGCCCCACATATTGCAAACGGCCGTTTAATGATCAACTCTTTTCTGGCACTAATTGTGGCTCGTTCGATACTATTAATGTATCAATTCAAAATAATGGCAACATGCCTTTAACGGTCACGGCGATACGTTCACCTTAAATACTCTGTCCAGTTTCTTCCCTGTTGATACTTTTATCGCTTAACAGCGCCGGTTACGCAGAGTCCGTTAACGGTCACCATCGGCGGTCCCCGCTGTGGATATTCACAAATATCAACCTGTACTTGAACCTCCTCTCTCCCGCTGCTATCGAGTTCGCTCACAACGATCCTATTTTTCCAGAACGCCCCATCATTATAAATTTTATAGGCGATGGTGATGATGTCACATGCCCCCGTAGTGGAATATAGGCACCAACATCGGCTGGATAAATAGACAGTATGTAGATATAAGTACCTTCAATATGTTTTCGCCCCCTAAACAGGGGACATCCAAAATCAACCACTTTGCAACAGAATTTATACAACATTCGCTGAGTCAGGCAGCGCGATTTCTGCTACACTGTGGATAGCACATTAAGAGAAAGTTCAAGGGGGTACCATGGACGCCCAAAATGCTGATAAGGAAGTGCGTGCAAAAACTGGCGCGCAAGCAGGATGAGGCCGCACCCGACACCGACAGCCAGGCTGCGAACCCGGTGATGGACTTGCAGCGCATGGTTGGCAATCGCGAGGTACAGCGGATGCTGGCGCAGCGCCAACTCACGGCGGCTCCCAGCGGTGGCATTCAGACCAAGCTGACGGTAGGCGCTGCCGACGATGTCTATGAGCAGGAAGCCGACAGCGTGGCGCATCAGGTGATGACCATGCCCGCCGATGTGCAGCGTGATAACCTTGAAGATGAACAAGTCGCGATGAAGCGTATCCAGCGCGATGACCTCGAAGACGAACAATTGGATATGAAACGCGTCCAGCGCGATGAGATGGAAGATGAAGAACTGGCGATGAAGCGTATCCAGCGCGACGGATGGAGATGAGGAACCTGGCGATGAAACGCGTCCAGCGCTCGTCGGCGGGTGATGTGCCTGATGTAACGGACGAGACCGAAGGACATGCGATTGAGTCCATGCGCGGCGGTGGACAGTCGATGCCGGACAGCGCGCGTGGTTTCTTTGAGCCGCGTTTTGGGCAGGACTTCGGCAATGTCAGCATCCACACGGGCGCGCAAGGCCGATTCGCTGAATCGCCAGCTAGAAGCGCGCGCATTTACCACAGGCAGCGACATTTTCTTTTTCGCTCCGGCGAATATAACCCGAAAGCTCCGGCAGGCGTGAACTGCTGGCGCATGAATTGGCCCATGTCGTGCAGCAGGGCGGCTTAACCAGGCACAGCGTAAAACGGAAGACTGCGACGATTGATAAGTCGTGGTTTGCAGCATGATGACGACAACTCAATAGAGTCCGCTGAAATCTCGTGTGCAGGCACGAGGATACCTTCCGTTTAACAAGTGCCACTTCAAGGAAATCATATGGGCAGCGAACGCCAGGTGAAGCTACGTAAACATGGATTTCAGATCGCGCTCTAACTCTGTCGAGCTTGCACAGGACGAAACCGCACCTTCGCTTTCAGCCAGCAGGTTGAAACGTTACGGTTGCAGCAGTTGGTGGGCAACAGGGCGGCGCAGCGCATGATGCTTCAGCGTAGCCCCGCAGCAGACCGCGATGAATTGGATCGCGGGCAGAGCGTGTCGCGCAAAATACCGCACATACCCCTGAAATTCAGCGTTCGAACTGCGGGACAATGCCATTAAGCTGGATCAAAAAGAAGCTGGGCGTTACCGAGAATGAGGCGCAACTGGCAAAAGATTTAGCGGAAAGTCTGGAAAAAGCCAAAAAAATCTGCGAGAAAGGTGCAGGCATCATCCCGGACGAGGCGGCCAAAACACGCCTGAGCCAGGCCGCTGGCATGTTCGGGGACGTAGCCGAAAAGCTGGATACGGTGGTCAAGTATCGGGAGTATGCCTCAGAGATTGTTGATTTTGTGGATGCTGTCAACCGGGTCAACAAGGTCGATATTGAGAAAAATCCGATGGAAGCGGCAGACGCTTTTGGGGCGCTGTTCGCCTCTACCGGGAAGCTGGGCAAACATATGGAAGGCCCCTGGTCGGCCTACTTCGAGCTGCTGGAACAATCACGGCATTTCTTCAGCAACGTCGAACGTGGGCTTATCCCCAGCGAACGGGAAAATGTGAAAGCGCTACAGAATGACCCGGATGTGGGGCCGCTGCTGCGCTGATGAGTTTGTTGTGAATTTGAGGCCAGTGGATGTAACTCTGTGATGCTGCGTGTAAAAAGCGCCGCTGGCGTAGGTGAAAGGAAAGACGATGGGCACTGAACACGCCGCGAAAACCCCCAGGGAAAATACCAATCACCAGCCGACCACGACGCAAACTGAAGTCCAGAGCGATAATTTTGCTAACCTGACGCCAGAAAAGGTGCTGCTGCTTCAGCGCATGGTGGGTAACCGCGTCGTACAGCGGATGATGGATCACTCCGCTGCCGTTGCAACCTTTAAACGGCGCAACCGAGACAGCGCGCGCATCTGCGGCGCGCCGCCCGCGCGCTGAACTGGGACGAGCACGCGCAACCGCGCCAGGATGCTCGATTGGGACGCACATCATGAGCAGATCGATCAGGACGGTACCCTGCGCGAAGCCTTTGAGCGCAACCTCACGGCCCAGATTGAGCGCTTCTTTGGCTCGCCCATGACGCAGGATCAGGTGACGGAGCGCATCCGGCAGGCGGAAGAAGCGGGCAACGCCGAGGAAGCCGCCGATTTACGCCGCCGCCTGGCGCACGCGAACCAGTTCGCGGTGGTCGAAACGCTGCGCGTCGAGGAGATCAGCAGGAGCGCTACCTGCCTGTTGGCGAACGCGGCACGGCCAGCCGCCGCACCTACTGCAATATCTACGCCTACGATGTGGTGACCGCGCTCGGCGGTTATCTGCCGCGCGTGTGGTGGAATGATGCTGCGCTGCGCCGTATCCGTAACGGCGAGGAAGTGCAACCCGTTTATGATCGCACCGTACACGAATTAAACGCCAACGCCCTCACCGACTGGATGGTGGGCTTCGGCACGGAGTTCGGCTGGCGGCGCGCGGCTGACCTGACCGAAGCGCAGACCGCGGCCAATGACGGCAGCGTGGTGATTCTGCTGGCTGCCAGAGTCAATCCACACAGCGCCGGGCACGTCAACGTGGTGATGCCGGAAATTCGCGCCGAAGATCATCATGCGTGACGCGTCCGGGCAATGCCGAAGTCCACGAGGCCAGACGCAGCAACGGCCGGGGAAGTTACGCGCCCGATGCAGTCGCAGGCTGGCGGCACTAATTTTGAGTACGAAGCCCGCAGCGCGTCGTGGGTGACCGGAGAGACCTACCGCGATGGCGGCGCGTGGATTTTCGGCGGGAGTCCCCAAAGCCCGCTGCTGACGCCGGAACAGCTTGGTTATTCTGGCACAGGGGGTTCGACCAGGCCGGAGACGCCGACGCAGGAACCGCCTGTCCCCGGCGCGGAACAGCCGCATACGCCTGAAAGCCCCGAACAGCCGCATACGCCCGGAAGCCCTGCGCAGCCGCAGGCTCCCACGTCCGGCGGCGAACAGGACTGGCAGGCGCGCGCGGTACGCATGAACGAACGCTTGTCGGCGCGCCTCGGTTGGGGCACGTACACCGACCAGATTGTGGCCCACTTCCAGCAGCAGGGCTGGCTGGAACCCAACATGTCGCCCGCCCCGGCGATTTTCGCGGGAGCCGTGCGCCAGTATCAACAGCAGCAAAGCGGCCTGGCGGTGGATGGCATCATCGGGCGCAACACCTGGCGCACGCTGCGGCGCACGCTGGGCATTCGCCCGCCCGCCGAGACCCCCGCCACGCCGGAGGCTCCTGGTACCACACCAGAGTCGCCGTCTACGCCAGCGCACGAAGCACCGTCCACGCCAGCGCATGAAGCACCAAGCACGCCAGCGCACGAAGCGCCGTCCGAGCCAGCGGGAGAAGTGCCTGCTGTGGAGGCGGGGGGTAATATGGGCGCGGCGCATCCGATTCCGCTGCGCGGCCTGCGCGGGATTGACCGCCAGATGGCGCGCATTCACAACGACTACGGCAGTTATCTGGCACAGAAAGCGGCGGAACTGGGCATTATGGTGGCCGACGCCGCAGCTTTCCTCAAGGTGGAATCCGGCGGGCGCGGCTTCGATCAGGAAAGCGGGCGTATGATTATCCGCTTCGAGAATCATCTGTTTTACCGCAACTGGGGACGCAGTAACCGCGCGGCCTTCGACCAGCATTTCCGCTTTAATCGCGGGCGCGGCTGGACGGGGCATCAGTTCCGTTCCGGCGCAGATGGCGAGTTCCAGTCGGTACACAGCGGGCAGGAGAGCGAATGGACGACGTTTGAGTTCGCCAGAGGTTTGGACGCGCAGGCGGCGATGCTGTCGATTTCGATGGGCAACGCGCAGATTCTGGGCAGCAACTACCGTCTGGTCGGCTATCGCTCGGTGCAGGAAATGTTCGACGATATGTCCGGCAGTCTACAGGCGCAGACCGAAGGCTTGTTCACGTTTATCGCCCGGCGGCGCGGGGGCATCATCGTGACGGCGCTGCAAAACCACAATTACCGTCTTGCCGCGCGCTACTATAACGGAACGGGGCAGGAAGAAGCGTATGGTGACCGTATCCGCGAAGCCTCGGTGGCTTATGCGCGTGTGACGACGGAAACCGCCGAACCTTCGCATTAGACATCACATCCATACTGCTGGCGCGCAGAGGCAGAGGCGCGCGACGCTGATACCCGAAGTGCCTGCTGGAACTTATTCGATAAGCGAGAGGATGTTTATGGGCAGCGAACGCGCAGTACAACAGCCGAAGACCAACGCGCAGCGGACGATGCGCCCCACCGCAGCGCAGTCGGACAGCCCGGTGCCTGCCCACCATGCGCTGGAAAATGTGCTGATGCTTCAGCGCACGCTGGGCAACCGCGCGCTTCAGCGCCTGGCGGCGGGAGAATCCGCTAAGCCATCGCAGCCTTTCATCAAACATTCAACCTCGCAACAAAAAATACAGCGTGAGTGCGCCGACGATGCTGAGTTCTGTACCCCTTACAGCTCAATCGAGGAGGCGCTGGTTGTAAAGGAAACGCTCGGACGGCTGGTCGTGGAATATGTGTCGGCAAGGATTTCGCCGGAAGCCGGGCAGTTGTGGCAAGAGTATCTTTCGCGCCGTCATGGTGACAGCCTGTCGCCAAAGGTATTTACGGAAGGCAGCGCTGTCGGGCGGAGTTTTGTCAATTCCAAGACGACGCAGGAACGTCAGCAGGAGTTGATAACCCTGGTCAAGCAGGCTCTGCCGGGAGCCTGTCGTCAGGTTCCGACGGGTACGTGGGCGGACATCCCACTGGAAAGCTTACTTTCGTCGGAGCAGCTAAACTTTCCCATCAACTTTAACCAGATTCACGAAACCCCCGGCAACATCGCTGGTGGGGTAGGGAGCAGCGACGCCGGGCCGGATACGCGGCGCGTTTCAGGGAGTGTGTCCTTAAAGCGGGATGCGGCCACAGCAGGCGTTATCATGAAAACGAATTTTCTGTTCCATGTGCAGGATGCCGTAGACCTCTGTCCGGGGGACTGCGGCGCAGCGATTGAGCAGTTGGCAACTGTGCCCCTCAGCCGGCTTGAGGCTACAGGAGTGGCTTATGATGTGCCTTTTGAGGTGCATTATCATGGCCCATCCCAGGAAATCCCGCTGGAACCGGGTGTCGTGACTCCGTGTTCAGGCCCCTCAGGAGATCAGGATGCGAACCTCACATCGCCGCGTTTTGCGGGAGACACACGCCTTGAGCAAGCCTTCGACAATGAGCGCTATATCGCACGCGGGACGCGCGGCGACTCCGTCGCCAAGATTCAGCAGGCTTTAATCGACGCGGGCTATGACATGCCCATCAGCACCCAGAAAACAGGCTCGCCGGATGGCATCTTTGGGCGTGAAACTCAACGGGTTGTGAAGCAGTTCCAGCGGGATCACGGGCTGGGGGATGATGGCGTCATCGGTCATGATACGATGGATGCCCTGGATAAGATGTATCCGCCTACCTCGCCGCCGCCTGCCGAGACCAGCACAGAAACAGCCAGTCAAACGCCGGAGACTGAAGACAGCAGATAAACGCGGCTGGGGGATGGCTGAGGCTGTTAGCCCCCGATCATGACCGTGCCGACAGCGACCACTGTCCCCGCAGGTAAATCTGTCGGGTCGTTGCAGGTCAGGGCGGTGTCGCCTGCGCGCGCGGCGGCCTTGCCGTTGATGAATACCGTCGTGCTGCCCATCTGAATTGTGCCCTGATTGGAGGGCGGCTTCTGGAAGGGGCCTCCTTGCGGGATGTGCGGCGGTGTGTTGGTGGCGGTGCTGCCGACGGTGGCCGCAGGTTTGCCCTCGATCATCACATCATTGCTCAGGCTGCCGTTGATGGTGCCGTTAAACGGATGCGGCAGGGGAGTGGGCACAGGCGCGCCCGCCGCTGCCGGAATCATGATAATGTGAATGTCCACAGCCGTAATGGTATCGCCTAACTTCGCAGCAGGGGGCATAAGTCACCTCGCATTTCTTCTCTCCTCCACCATATAAGAGAACGCCGTCGCTGTCAAATCCACCCGTTCGCGTGACGGCGTGCGAACCTGTAAAAAACACGTATATTGCGCGTTCACAGTTTCAGTTGTCAGTTAACAGTAAAATGCGGCGGTCTGTGGCTGGGTTAGCTATAAACCTTCCCCTGAAACTGCCGTCCGTCCGATAAGGCTGCGCCATTGGTACAGCATTGCCGCGTAAGCCCGCTTATAGGTCTTGTGATACAGGCTGAATAATTGATGAATTAATTTTATAATATTAATTCTTTGTGAAAAAGAAATCTTTTGTAATCTAACACTACCCGATGCACTTATAATAAATATAATTGTATTTCTTAGCATTCACCGACGATTGCAGAAGCAGTTGATGAGTAGTTAGCCCACTGTTAAAGTAAGTACCAGGGGAGAGTTTCGGCAGAGAAGACGCATCGTCGCATAGTGCTAAAAATGCATTGTGGGATTGAGGTTAATTTTGGAATTGAGCCTGACAATTTGGGATTCTATTGTTAATACTAGAAGGCTCACAAGGACACAACTGATGCTCAAGATCGACTGGGATGTTCAAACCACGCCCTACGTGGACAATGCTGCCTATATCACCATCCGCACCGGGCGCAGTCGCGCTTATCGCAATGTGCTGAACGGTTTGGCTGTGCGTGACCCGGCGCGCGCCGCCCGCATCCGTCAGGATATGGATGTCCTGATGCACCATGTGTCGCAGAATGGGGGCGAGGCCCTGACTGCGCCGCATATTCCGGAAATGTATATCGTTAGCTTTGATACTTATCAGGCGGTCATTGTCAGCAGCGTGCTGTTTACCGGATTGTCGCTGCATGGGCGGCTGATCGGGGAATTTAAGCTGGTGATTGTGATGGCGGACGAGATGGACGCCTGCCTGACAGAAGTTTATAAGCTGGACAAATATGTCGAAGCGGCACTCTCGATGCGCTGAGCGCCGTGCCAGCGGCTTTCATCCAGACCTGCGCAGGCGGCCCGTGCCTCCTCAGGTGGGTTTCTAAGGCTATATCTCCACGTTTAGCGTTGGAGTTAACGCGCAAACGAGTGTCCTGAACTTACCTCAGCCGCTGGTTCGTTCCATGCGTCGTTCTCTATTTCACGTGGTCGCGAATGATGGTCAGCAACTGCGCACAGGTGAACGGCTTAAAGAGATAGGCGTCGGCATCCAGCATCGTATCCTGCTTCGCGCCTGCTGTCAGAAAGACGAAGGGAATATGGGCAACGGCTGAGTTGGCGCGCACTTCGCGGAACACGGCGAGTCCGTCCATTTCGGGCATGGTAATGTCACAGAGAATAATATCGGGAGCCTCGCGGACAAGGGCATTCAGCCCCATACGACCATTGGAGGTGCTGATGACCTCATAGCCTTCAAACTGAAGCCATTCGCCCACTTCCTCACGAATGAGCGTTTCGTCCTCAATAATCAATATTTTAGGCATTTCAGCATCCTTTATGACTCATTTGGGAATAATAACGGTAAAAGTCGTCCCCTGTCCGAGCTGGCTCTCCGGCGTGATGCTGCCCTGATGCATTTCCAACGCCTGCCTGGCAATACTTAAGCCCAACCCCGTTCCAGAAATCGTGCCGACATTGGCCGCGCGATGGAACGGTTCAAACAGCCGCTTGAGGTCTTCCGGCGGAATGCCGATGCCTGCATCACGGACGCGCAGGGTGATGTGTGTGTCGTCGTGCGTCAGCGTGACGTGGACAGGCTTGTCATTGGGCGA
The DNA here is from genome assembly GCA_046328675.1 of Anaerolineae bacterium. Lineage (GTDB taxonomy): Bacteria > Chloroflexota > Anaerolineae > Aggregatilineales > Phototrophicaceae > JACAER01. The sequence continues at coordinate 7,583 of JAXLWC010000049.1, read as the reverse complement.
ATACTTGAGGGCGTTGGCGATCAGATTGCTGACAGTTTGACGCATCAGCCGGGGGTCGAACGACAGCGGCACGGGCATGAGGGGGCATTCATAGTGCAGGCGTCCCCGGTACTGCGGCTGTCCATCAAATTCTTCCACAATATCCTGACATAATTCGTGCAGGTCGCCCGGCATTGGGCTGAACTCCACGCGCCGCGCCTGGATGCGTGCCAGATGCAGCAGGTCTTCCATGATGTCCTTCATGTGGTTCACCTGTCCCCGGATTTTGTCGAGGCGGCTGTCGATCTGGGGCGGTGTCATCTTCTCGCGGTAGAACGTCAGCGTTTCGGTGACGGCCAGAATTGCGGCCAGCGGGGTACGGAATTCATGCGAGGCCAGGGTAACAAAGCGTGACTTTAGCTCGCCCAGTTCCTTTTCCTGTGCCAGCGCCTGCCGCAGCATTTCCTCGGCCTGTTTGCGTTCGGTAATGTCGCGGAACACGGCAATACACTCGATAGGCTGCCCCGTGAGAGGGTCACGAATGATGGTGTTGCTGGCTTCTGACCAGACGTAATGCCCGTCGTGATGCCGCGCCCGCATGACTACCGTGAATGATGTCGTACCCTCGGCGACGGCTTTATAGCCCACGTCTTCCACCTGAGGCCGATCCTCGACACAAATCACATCCAGCAGTTTGTGTCCGATGAGTTCGTCAGGGGCATAGCCGAGGATGGGATAAACCGAGGGCGTGATGTACAGACAGGTGCCATCCAGCGCGTACTTGACGATGATGTCTGTCACGTTTTCGGCCAGCAGGCGATAGCGTTCTTCGCTTTGGCGCAGGGCGTCTTCGGCCATTTTGCGTTCGGTGATGTCACGCAGAACGGAAATAACTTCCAGGATGTGGCCGTTGTCTTTGCTGCGGATGACCGTGTTGGTGATTTCTGTCCAGATATAGCTTCCGTTTTTGTGCGGAACGCGCTGCACCAGACTGAAAAAATTCTCGTTGGAGGCGAACATGCGCAGCATGGCTTCCTGCGCCATGTGGGCGTCGTCGGGGTGTACCAGTTCGGAGACCAAACGTCCAATCAACTCCTCAACGGTATGTCCGGTAAAGTCCTGACAGGAGGGGGTGACGAAGGTAATCACGCCTGCTGCTGAAACTTTGACAATCACATCCCTGATGTTCTCGGCCAGCAGGCGGTAGCGCGCCTCACTTTCCCGCAGTGCCTGTTCAGCCTGTTTACGTTCGGTGATGTCTACGCCAACCGCTTGAATCGCCACCACGTCACCGCTGGCATTGGTAATCGTCACGTCATTCCACAACTGCCAGCGGGTTGCCCCGTCTTCAAACGTCACCTGATGCTCATAGACGCTGGTGCCTTTGCTGCGTATCAGTTCCTCATAGAAGGTTTTGACCGAAGCACGTTCTGATTCGGGGATCAGCGTCAGGAAGCTCTGGCCGATGAGCTGCTCCGGCGATTTGCCGAAGTAGCGACAGTACGCGTTGTTGACAAACGACAGCGTGAGGTCCGGCTCATAACGGCAGATGAGTTCGGACTGAGTCTGCACCACACTCTGATAGCGTGCTTCACTCTGGCGCAGCGCTTCTTCGGCCCGCACGCGTTCGCTGATGTCGCGCAGCACGCCGACCATTTCCACCAGCGCGTTCGTCTTTGGGTCGTAAACGTTGGTGTTGGCGATTTCCGTCCAGACGAAATGGCCGTCGCGGTGTTGTAACCGTTCGCGCAGGGTGAAGTAAAGCCCACGTTCCGCCAGCGACTGCTGTATGATGTTCTGCGCCTCAAGGTGATCGTCGGGGTGGGCGTATTCTGCGCCTTGATGGCCGATAATTTCTTCTGGTTTGTATCCCAGCAGGTTATAGATGGAAGGGGTCACATAGGTCAGCGTGCCTTCGGGCGAGAGCTTGATGATGACATCGCGCACATTTTCGGCCAGCAGGCGGTAGCGGGACTCGCTGTCGCGCAGGGCGAATTCCGCACGCTTGCGGGCTGTAATGTCCACGTAGGCTCCCAGAATGCCGATGATGTTGTTGTTGGCGTCGCGCAGGGGGAGTTTGCTCGTCTGCAAGTGGAGCTGCTTGCCAGCGGGTGTCGTCTGCAGTTCCTCGTAATCCAGCTTGGCGATGCCGCTTTCCATCACCAGTCGATCATCGGCCCGGTAATCCGCCGCTTCACTGGTGGCCCAGGGCATTTGTTCGTCATGCATCCCGACGACATCAGCGGTCTGGGCCAGCGTGGCATCCTGGGCGAACAGGCGGTTACAGCCCAGATACACCGATTGGCGATCCTTCCAGAAGACGCGCACGGGAATGGTATCCAGCACCGTTTGCAGCAGCTTTTGCGATTCGCGAAACTGCTGTTCACTGCGCTGGAGCGCTTCCTGGCTGGCTTTGATGTCGGACACGTCATGGGTGATGCCCACCAGACCCACGACTTGCCCCTGCACGTTACGCAGCGGCACTTTGGTCGTCAGCGCCCACATCTCCTGCCCGTTGACGCTGCGCGAACGCTCCTCGATGTTCATGATGGCTTGCTGCGTGCGGAAAATCTGCTGCTCATCGGCGTGGAATTTCGCCGCCATCTCTGCGGGGAACAGGTCGAAATCCGTTTTGCCTGCCGCGTCCGCCGGGGCATTCATACCCAGGGCTTTGGTGTGGGCAATGTTGTTCAGCACCATGCGGTGTTGTAGGTCCTTGACGTAAATCATGTCGGGCACGGCATCAATCACGGTTCTGAGCAGATTACGTTCTTCCGCGATTTCCAGTTGTGCCTGCTTACGGTCTGTGATATCGCGGATGATGCATACCAGACTGGAAAGCGTATGGTTGATGAGAGTCACCGGCGCGATATTGATTTCCACATCGACCAGAGTGCCATCGCTGCGCTGGATTTGTGCCTCTACGCGCCGCACCTCCTGGAGCGTGGCAACATCCAGAATGATAGCAGCGACCTGCCGCGCGTCCCTGGGGTGGACATATTCAGCGAGGGATACCCCATAGTAACTATCGGTTGTCAGGCCGAAAAGGTGTTCAAAGGCGTAGTTCGCCTGTTGAATCCCCTGGTGGACATCCAGCAGCACCAGGCCGTCCCCGCTGTGATTAAAAATGGCCTCGATACGGGTCTTGGCATATTCCAGTTCTGCGGTGCGTTCCCTGACATACTTTTCCAGCGAAGCATTCAACGCTTGCAGTTCGGCTTCGGCGTGCTTCTGTTTGGAAATGTCAAAACCCACACACTGCACTTCGTTGAGGTGTCCCTCATGATCCTGAACGGCGATGAATTCCCACAGTGTCCACATGTAGCTGCCGTCGCGCCGGGGTTTGCGCAGTTCCACCTGTATTGGCGTGTCGGGATGCAGCAAACACTCGGCAACGGTATCGATGACGTGGTCATGATCCGCCGGGGCGACCATCTCAAAGGCCAGCGCGCCAATCAGCGGCGATTTGACCCAGCCGAACTGCTGGCGGTAGCGCTCATTGCAGTACGACAGCCTGCCCTGCATATCGATGCGAATGTTAAAGGTGGTTTGCGAATCCAGCAGTGGCCGCAGGTGCGCTTCACTGAGATGCAGCGCTTCTTCGACATTTTTACGTTCGGTGATGTCGTGGCTGTTGACCAGAATGGCACGCACGTCAGGATTGTCGAGGTAGTTGGCGGCGCTCATTTCCAGCCATATCCAGCGCCCATCGCGATGCCGTGCGCGTATCACAAAGGTGCGCTGCTGGCCGGGGGCTGCCAAGAGTTCGTTCAGGATACGTTGGGCCAGTGCCCAATCATCAGGGTGCGTCAGCTCCATAATCCCCACGCCGATGTATTCTTCGGTGCTGTAGCCCATGACGTTGGTCACTGCCGGGCTGACGTAGATGATGGAACCGTCGTGATCCACCAGCGAGAACACGTTCCAACTATACTGAACAGCCTGCTGGAGAGCGGGGTCGATAGGATATTTTGAACGTTCAAGCTGGGTGAGCGCAGCCTCCAGACTCGCGATGCGTTTTTGGGCAGCAGCGAGTTCCATCTGGGTTTGCTCAAGGAGAACTGTCAGTTCGTTCATAGATTTTCCCCGACGCGCCGGGCATTACTTAATTTTGTATATAGATTATAATAAATAATATGTGCAATCTTAATTGAGATTATCCATAAAGGTCTGGTTTTCCCTTAAGATGTGCTGCGAGGCGCGCACGAAGAATAGAGACAGGCGCGGGCAGGCGTTTGCGCCGCAGGCGGAGGCGGACGAAAAAGATGGAGGGGTAGGGGGAAAATAGCAGCGGCGGCTTTGCTCGCAGGGCACGCGAGGATGCGCACCCTGCAAATCTACAAGGCTTTAGCCCTCAATCGTTATGGTACAGGAGTCCACCTGTGAAAAACCGACGCCATCGTGAATATCATCGCCTGTACCCACGATGGTATACGTGCCCGGCTCAGTGGGAACCCAGATGTACTCTGTATGATAGCCGGGATAACCAGGAGGGCACGTACCCCTGCGCCGTCGGCGGGACAGTCATCGCGGTGATGGGTCGCAGGTGCCAGCGCGCCGTTGATGGTAATGGTCGAAGTCGCTGCTGCGACAGCCGCATCTGCCTCGGCTCCGCTGGTCGCGCCGCGTCCAAAGCCGATTTGGTAGCGCGTGCCCACGCGGTAAATGGGCGGATTGGGTGTGCAGGTTCCGGGTCCATTCAGATTGAGATAAACAATTGAGCCGTTGGAGGTGTTCGCGGCGAGTGTGGGAACCGCCGTTGGCAGGGGCGGAATGTCCGTCACGACGGGCAGCGCTGTGCAGTCTCCGGCAGCGTCTACCACGTCCTCGCGCACCCAGCGCCCGCTGGCCAGCATCCACCACGTCGAAGCCATCACTCCCGACAGCCTGCCCCTGCGCGGCGGTGGTTTGGCCTGCTGTCAGTTGTGCAACGGCATCATAGGCTCTGCCGGGGCCGCTGCGCACGTTGACCGTCGCGCCCGCCGTCAGCGTGCAAGGCCAGCGTCAGCGGCTGCGGCAGCAGTTGGCTGATGTCCGTGAACTGTGCGGGCAGTTCGGCGCTGAAGGCTGCGGCTCGCTCGGTATGCCGGATGCTGCGCCGCTGTCATCCAGTGGCACGCTGACGAAGGAACCAGCGGGCACGCTGCGGCTTACGTCCAGGCTGGTGACTTCAGCGTGGCCTTCAACAGATAAATGTCGAGGCTGTCGTGCGCCTGAAGGTAGGCGGTGGAACCCAAAGCGTATGCACGCCGTTGACCAGCACTTCGACCTGTGCGGCTCCTTCAGGCGTTTGCAGCAGCACACCGCTTTCGGGCAGGGTGGCGCAAGGGGCATCGCCTAATCCGGTTTGCAGGTAAAAGGCTTGCAGTGGTTGCTCATCGTCGGTGCGGAACCCACGTCGCCAAACAGCAGCACGGCCCGCATTCTGACCGGGCAGCGTGTCCGGCAGATTGGCTTGCAGGCGCATCAGGGTATGCCCCAGGACTGTTCTGCGGCGTCAAGCCCGCTAAATCCAGACGGTGAATATCACTCACGCTGGCGGTATCGCCGAGCTGCTGGAAACTGAACGCTGTGACCTGCGGCTGCGCTTCCGGCGGTGACTTGCAGATTGCCGTAGCAGGCTTGATTTGCGTCCGGTGCTGGCACATAACTCGCTGACGTGCGTGATAGCTGCTTCCAGAAAGGCGGGGCAGTCGGTTTCCTGAGCGTGAACGGCGAAGGCGAATCATCAGGAGGAGAAGGCTGATGACAAGAGGTTTCATACGACACCCTAATTCTTTAATACTGTACAGCAAAGGCGTTGCTGTCTTTCCTGCCCTGAAATCGGGTGCCAGGATAGGCCTAATCACTCTTTACCGATTTACATTGTTAATCTGCGTACACTCCGTGCGGGAGTCCAACGGATCGTCGAATGGCTTGCAGGGCTGTGGATGCGTGCCCTGCAAGTCTATAATCGTTTAGCCCTCAATCGTAATCATGCGTAATGACCCACATATGGGTTTACCGAGCCATTAATCATATGATTTGCCCGTGCCTATTGGTATACGTGCCCGGTTCAGTCGGAACCCAGTAAGCCTGCGTCAGGTAGCCGATAGTATCGGGTTGACAGAAGCCATCCCTTACTCCCTCGGCAGTACAACCCCAAACAAATCAGGTCGCAGACGCCAGGGCGCCATTGATTGTGATGGTGGAAGTCGGCAACGGCCGCGGCATCAGCTTCCTCTGGCGTGGTCGCGCCGCGCCCGAAGGAACAATCAGGTAGCGGGTACCTACACGATAAACGGGTGGCTGTGGTATACAGGCGCTGGCACCGTTCCAGATGAAGACGACAACCTCACCACTGCCCGTGCTCCGTTGAAGCGGGCGTCGGAACCGCCGTCGGCAGGGGCGGGATGTCCGTCACGACGGGCAGCGCTGTGCAGTCTCCGGCAGCGTCTACCACGTCCTCGCGCACCCAGCGCCCGCTAGCCAGCATCCACCACGTCAAGCCGTCACTCCCGACAGCCTGCCCCTGCGCGGCGGTGGTTTGGCCTGCTGCCAGTTGTGCAACGGCATCATAGGCTCTGCCGGGGCCGCTGCGCACATTGACCGTCGCGCCCGCCGTCAGCGTGCAGGAGGCCAGCGTCAGCGGCTGCGGCAGCAGTTGGCTGATGTCCGTGAACTGTGCGGGCAGTTCGGCGCTGAAGGGCTGCGGCTCGCTCGGTATGCCGGATGCTGCGCCGCTGTCATCCAGTGGCACGCTGACGAAGGAACCAGCGGGCACGCTGCGGCTTACGTCGAAGCTGGTGACTTCGGCGTGGCCTTCCAGCAGATAAATGTCGAGGCTGTCGTGCGCCTGAAGGTAGGCGGTGGAACCCAAAGCGATATGCACGCCGTTGACCAGCACTTCGACCTGTGCGGCTCCTTCAGGCGTTTGCAGCAGCACACCGCTTTCGGGCAGGGTGGCGCAAGGGGCATCGCCTAATCCGGTTTGCAGGTAAAAGGCTTGCAGTGGTTGCTCATCGTCGGTGCGGAACCCCACGTCGCCAAACAGCAGCACGGCCACATTCTGACCGGGCAGCGTGTCCGGCAGATTGGCTTGCAGGCGCATCAGGGCAATGCCCCAGGACTGTTCTGCGGCGTCAAGCCCGCTTAAATCCAGACGGTGAATATCACTCACGCTGGCGGTATCGCCGGGCTGCTGGAAACTGAACGCTGTGACCTGCGGCTGCGCTTCGGCGGTGACTTGCAGATTGCCGTAGCAGGCTTGATTGCGTCCGGTGCTGGCACATAACTCGCTGACGTGCGTGATAGCTGCTTCCAGAAAGGCGGGGCAGTCGGTTTCCTGAGCGTGAACGGCGAAGGCGAAGATCATCAGGAGGAGAAGGCTGATGACAAGAGGTTTCATACGACACCCTAATTCTTTAATACTGTACAGCAAAGGCGTTGCTGTCTTTCCCCACTGCCCTGAAATCGGGTGCCGAGGGATAGGCCTAATCACTCTTTACCGATTTACATTGTTAATCTGCGTACACTCCGTGCGGGTCAAGTGGATCGTCGAATGGCTTGCAGGGCTGTGGATGCGTGCCCTGCAAGTCTATAATCGTTTAGCCCTCAATCGTAAT
>JAXLWC010000048.1:0-44721 GCA_046328675.1 Anaerolineae bacterium | reverse complement strand
GGGTAAACCAAGATGCCCGGAAGTATGCAGCCAGGTCGTAGCGGCAAACACATGGCGATGGCGATCCCCAATGTATTTGACGACATTATGCAGAAACGAACAGTTCCCTCCGTGCCCGCTGATAAGGTAGAAGCGGTCAGCGCCGCGCCCAATCAGATGTTCCAGCACTTCCAGCAGAAAATCCTCGAAGACCCGCCCGGTCATATTCATCGTTCCGGCGAACGACGAACGGTACATGCTCACGCCGTAAGGCAGGGTCGGCAGCGCCACCGCTTCCTCCGGCGTAGCCGTGACCACGCCTTCCGCGATAGCACCGATGATGAGGGTATCCGTGTTGAGGGGCAGGTGATAACCATGCTGCTCGGTGTGTCCGCAGGGAATTAGAATCACACGTTGCGACGAAGCGGCAGGCTGAGAGGCTAAAGAGGCATTGGAACTCATTCTGATTTGTTGGATGTTGTCAGATGAAAGGAGTTCATCGCCGTTGTGAACGACAAACAAATGGGTGAAACCGTCTTCTAGTGGACCACTGAAGACGGCGTTGACAACACTTCTGAGCATCCCTTCGCTGACGGAAACAGCGCTTCCCTGCCAGCCGTAAGGCAGCGGCGGCAGCAGGCAGCAGCGTTCGACACCGAGCGCGCTGGCGATAAGCTGTGGATCATAACCCTCACCCAGCGGCAGCACGAAAGGCAAATCACGCGCCAGTTCGGCCACTTCCGGCCAAGTCAGTTCTTCATAATGAATAATGTGTGCCATACGTTATATTGGAATGGTAAACCGTGCTCCATAGTGTAGCCAATAGCGCCGCGATTCCCCACAGCAGGCAGACATCATAGCTCCAACTTGGACTTAAACACCCCTTGATTCGTTTCTCTCCCTACGCAACCATAGGAACATAGCGTATAACACAGCAAATCATGTAGACCTAGAGGATCGCTGAATGACCACGATTGGCGTATTAGCACTGCAAGGTGCGTTTATTGAACACGTAAAGATGCTGCGTACACTCGGCGCTGAAACCCGCGAAGTACGCTTACCACAGGACTTGCAGGGATTGGATGGCCTGATTATCCCCGGCGGTGAAAGCACAACCATTGGCAAACTGGCCGAAGAATTCGGCCTCATGCAGCCGCTGCGGGATTTTGCCAGCACGCACGCAACATGGGGAACCTGCGCCGGAATGATTTTTCTGGCAAAGGATATTGGCATTGACCGCCAGCCAATTCTGGGCTTGATGGACATTAAGGTCAATCGTAATGCCTTTGGCCGACAAATAGACAGCTTTGAGGTGGATTTGCCCATCAAAGGTCTGGGAGATGCCCCCTTCCACGCAGTATTTATTCGCGCACCAGTCGCCACACAAGCCAGCAAGGGGGTTGAGGTGCTGGCCGCACTCAATGACCAGGAGATTGTCGCAGCCCGCCAGGGACACCTGCTCGCCACAGCGTTTCACCCCGAATTGACCGACGATAACCGCCTCCACAGCTACTTCGTCAGCATGGTACAAGAAGGCTAACTTGGACTGGCGCAAAAACGGAATATCTGGCATAAAATTGGGGGAATCTAATGGTTCACATTTGCAAAGACCATGCTACAATACGCGCGCAATTCGCTATTGATTAAGCACAGGGCAGGGTGAAAATGGACGATCTATACCCCTTGACAATATACGATCAGGACGACGAACTCGAAGAAGATGAAGATCTCTTTGAAGAAGACTTCGAAGAAGAAGAAGACTTTGAAGAAGAAGAAGAGGATTACTTCGACGAAGACGAAGATTACATCGACGACGAAGGATACGACATCGACGAGATTGATGAAGAAGACGACCTTTACGACGATGATGATGATTACTTCGACGATGAGGACGAAGAAGAGTACGAGGAAGACGACGACGATTACTAAATCGTCGCTTTGAATCGTCAGATTCTGGGCATAGCCCGTACTGGGTGCAGACGGGCTTTTTGTTTCATTTCCCTCATAAAAAATTCACGTTTTTCAGTTAATTTGAGGGGTTTACAAAACCCTAAATGGGTGTATTATGAGATTGTCTAGAGGAATCTAGACGAAATAATCCGTAAGGTTCAAAAGAAAAGTTATGGACAGCCATAGTAGTCCCAATTCAATGCCTCCCTTAGCTGGCGGCAATAACTTGGCTGTGAGCTAATCCCCCCAAATTTTCTCCAACTGGCGAACTGCGGGGTAGCTCCCCGTGTTATTGCCGACCCTCTCCTTGAGGGCAAACTCAGTGAATGAGGCGCACAACTCAATACTTGTTCGCCGATGTATCTGCAATTCGGATACATCTAACTGCGTGTAATGGAGAAATCATCATGTACAACGACCTCCTCCTTGATCGTATGGTAGCCGTTGCCCCCGATGCCGATGCCGATGAACGCGTTCAGGAACTCATCTCCGAGATTGAAGAACTGGACAGCTTACTCAGCCCGGAAGCACAGGCCCTCATCCGTGATCTGCGTTCACACACCGTTACCGACGATGTGTACGAAGAAATTGACGAATCCTCGACTTTTGGCCAGCGCGTAGCGGACAAATTGTCGGCCTTCGCTGGTAGCTGGACGTTCATTATCATTTTCGGCGTTATTATGCTGGTCTGGATCAGCGTCAACGCCTATCTTGGAACCAACGCTTTTGATCCGTTTCCGTTTATTCTGCTCAACCTGACCCTCAGCACATTGGCCGCACTGCAAGCTCCCGTCATCCTCATGGCGCAGAATCGTCAGTCAGCCAAAGACCGCGCGATGGCCGAAAACGACTATCAGGTTAACCTCAAGAGCGAAGTTGAAATCGCTGATCTGCACCGCAAGCTTGACTCGCTGACCGATGCCCTCACCGTCCAGACCAAGCTGGTGAATGCACTCGTGTCGGCCCGCCGTCAGGAATTGAGCGCCACCGTGCGCACGATTGAACACGCGCGCCGTCACGAACGGTTCGAGCACGAACACGCAGCCCGTTAGTTACGACCTGATGTGGGGCGCTTTCTTTAGCGCCCCTTCCCATTACTGCGGGAAAATTTTCCCCGGATTCAAAATCCCATTAGGGTCAAGCATCTGTTTGATAGACTGCATAACATCCAGCGCCTGCCCATGTTCGTACTCCATGTACGCGACTTTGCCCACGCCGACACCATGTTCACCGGTAGCCGTACCCCCCAATGAAATCGCATATTTGACAATCGCACCGTTGACCTGCATCGCACGCGCATAGGATTCTGCATCGCGATGCAGCAGTTCAACATGGACATTGCCATCGCCCGCGTGCCCAATCATATAGCCGCCCACGCCGTGTTCTTCCATCGTCTTCCTGGCAAAACCAATGAGCGACGGATAGGTGCTGATGGGTACAGCCACATCCATGATGTAGATTTTGTCCTGTGGGTGGGCGCGCACCATAATCTCATAGGAATGATGCCGTGCGTGCCACAGCTTTTTGCGTTCAGCATTGTCCGTAGTAGCACGGAAACGAGTCGCCCCTAATTCCTCGCAGATTTCGCGCACCGATTCGATGCCCATTTTAAGCGGTTCTTCGTAAGCGGCGTGGAATTCCATAAACAGCACGGGCTGCGAAATCGTGCCTAACCCCTGCCTGCTTGCCGTAGCGCTCGCGCCGCACCGCTGTGTGCTGCTCCTGCTTACGCTGCTGCACCATCTCATACACAGGCTGTTCATGGAAGGAAAGCGTGCGGCGGTTGTGCTTGGTGCAGAGCGAACGCACCGGACAGGGCGCACAATCAGTGGTCAGAAACTTGACGCGCGTCAGTTCATGGTCACGACGATGGAACGCATCGTCCACGGTTGCGACTTGCCCTGTGGACAGGTGACGGTGCGCTGCTCCCAATCAATCGTAAAGGCATTCATTTCGTAGCCCGTTGCCTGCTGCCATGCATGTTTTTCCCACCACCGGACCCAAGAGCTGGACGCCGTAATGGCGCTGGCTGTCGAACAGCAGCGGCGCGGAGGTAGCCCATGTCCACCAGATGGTCTTTAGGCAGCAAATCACGCGCTTGCAAGCGTTCATGAATGGTGTTCAGCGTGTCAAAATCCTGCTGCGTGGCGTTGGTGGTCAGCACCTGCGTAATGAGATGTGGTTTGTCGTCATCGCAGCTTTCGCTGAAGTGGACTTTGTAGCCCAACCATTCCCGTTCGCGCTTGCACTGTAGCGGGCTTGTAAGTCAAGGGGATTGGAACAGCCTGGCGGCAGGCGGCATCTCCTCGCGTGCGCCAGCGTAGTGTGTTCTCAATCTGCACATACTGCTGTAGCCAGATTTGGTGTAGCGTTTCTACCGGGAGCGAGCGTAACACGCCAGCGATTTCAGGGTGTCGTAAATCGCGGTGAGTAACGCCAGCCCATCCGCCAATTTGCACAGCAAGTGCGTCGCGCTCCGTCGCTTTCTGGGGTAAGCGGAACTCGGTGAGCAGTTGTCCATAGCGCGTGTACCAGTCGGGTGCGACCCAAGTGCGCAACCAGTCGGGAGTAGTCTCGGCAATAGCGTCCAGCGCTGCTTGCAGGGTACGTCCGACCAGTTCGAGACGATTTAATGCGCGCACGCTGGCCAGTACGTAGGTGGAGTCGCTGCGCTGTGTGCCGCCGCTGCTGAGGAGACCCGCGCTCATGAACTGTTCCAGCATCGTATCGAGCAGACGTTCGCCCGCTTCATGTTCGAGCAACCGCTGGCGGAACTCACTCAACACCGAGAAGTCAAAACCTTCGTCGGTCAGTTCCAAGCTGAGAGCATACTTCCAGTCAATGCGTGAGCGCACGGCATCGGCGGCTTGGCGGTCAGTGAGGTTCTCGGAGAACTGCATGACACAGACCAGCGCCAGCCGCCAGGGAGCATAGGCGGGCTGACCGTCGGCGGGATAGAGGTCAGCGAACTGGTCGTCAGTGAAGAACGTGCCAGGATATGGCGCATCTGCATGTGAAGAGCATTGCCTTTGGCGAAAGGCACGGTGCGCAACTGGCGGTGAGGTCGGGAATAGGGGGATGGACTGAGCTTGCAAGGACATGTTCGTGACCTTTCGCTTGTCAACGAGTTAGGGGGTAGGCGTAGCAGTCGGGGTCGAAGAGCGTGGGGCAAAGATTGATGTCGGTGTGCGCGACGGTTGCGCAGTTATGGTTGCAATCATGGTATCGAAGTCGAAGGGATTTTGCTCGCTAGGTATAGAGGGGTCTACTGGATAAAAGGTTCACTTCGCGTCACCGAAAATGGCCATCTTGTTTCGTATCCCTCTGAACTCTGCGGAGGAAAAATATCATTTGGATGACCAATCCGAACGATCCCGAATCACCATGTTGCACAAAAACCTCAGAAGCTATTCCTCTACTGAACCAAAAGCTATTCTCACTATCCTCTAACCAAGACCATGTAACAACATCTGGAACCCCCAGATTCGCTACCAAGTCATGGATAGACAATGGTCGTTGACTCACATTAACTTCCATAACCACCACTAAATTGTCTTGGTAGCATACATCTACCGTTAAAGGGGCTTGGCTTGTAATCGTCTCTTGTATTGAGCCAGTCCAGCGGTAGCGGATAGCATTAGCAAGCGAACTTTCTTGACGATACACAACTGCATATTTCCGAACTGGTCAAGTGCCGTCTCTAAGTCAAGTCTTGTACTCTGCCCAATGGTCACATTGTACCAAGTGTATCCAGATTGAATATTCCAAAATAAGGGCAAATTAGCTCTGGATACAGAGACTGATTCGGTGGAGGAAACACGACGGGTGTTGGAGACACAGAAAATCCATTGTTTTGGTTATCCTGCGCTCCTACATGTAAAAGTGTGGTAAGAGTGAAAATTGCCCCTATGAGGATAGCCATTACTCCTACTAATTGTGCTTTTCGCGTCATGATTTCCTCCAAGCCATTAGTTATTTGACGTTGGGGCTATGATATTGAATAATACCCATCCCTCCAAGCCTTGAATGTTGCGAACATTCGTCAGCGTGTAATTACCATAATTGACAGTGATGGTTTGCGGTTGACCAATAGCACCTGTCCAACCTCCCGCGCCAGAATCATAACCTGGCACAGCACTATAACCGTAATTCCACAAAGTTCCGGTGACGGCTTCAATTAGATACTCCTTTCTAAATGCACTTGCGGAACCAGGAGCGCCAGCCGTGGAGTATTGGGTTGGACTGCCCGTTGGTTGTACGGTGTTAAAGATTTCGTCGGGCAAACTAACTTCTACAGCATACTCATAATTAGGGTCAATTGAACTGATTCGATCCTTTGTAAAGACATGACTGAACTCATGAAGAGCAAGCCATGACCGAGATTGCATATCCATATTCGGATTTGCTTCACCCCATCGCAATCCGCTCAGAATGACCGTCGATTCGCCATTGTTGTAGATGTGAATACCGAATGAAGCCTGGTCATTATTTGAGATATATCGGTGTTTCTCAAATGTAATAGCCTGTTGCCGCGGCCACGTATAATTGTACGGAAAACTTGCCCCATAAGTTGGCGCAACGGTTGCGAAATACGCGAAGGTTCGATGTGCCTTGTTGAAGATGCGAAACGCATTGTATATCGCTCGCACCTCGCTCGTTGTCCAACGCTGCCGAGTTAATTGATCTTGATTCGCAACGGCTTGCACAGTGTCAGGAAGGCAGGTCAAACTTGCAATTGAGAACTCGTCCCAAACAACGTTGATATTCCAACTTCTTAGAGCACTAACAAGTTGATTGCATTGACGTGCATCCGCCTGATTTATAAGACCCGGCTCATTCAGCAAAGGACACATCCCGCTGGGGTCTACTCGGTTGACCGGGTTGCCGCCCACGTAGTTGTAGCCGTTCAGGAGGGCGAGGAGTTCGCCAACAGCACCGCTGATCAGATTGATCCTGACTTTCTGAGGGCGCTTGCTGGTCACTGTCGCCAACTCAATCCAGAGTTCTGGTTCGTGGGCGAGGTTGTGATGGGAGATTATCGACGTTGGGCAAACGCGGAGATGCTGGACTCTGTGACCAACTACGAATGTTATAAAGGATTGTACTCCAGTCACGTTGACCACAATTACTTTGAAATCGCCTATTCTCTGAATCGTTTATTTGGCGACGAGGGTATCTATCGCCATCTGCTGCTGTACTCCTTCGCCGACAATCATGATGTAAACCGCGTGGCTTCCAGCCTGACGGCGGCAGAAGATCTTTATCCACTGTATATCCTGCTGTTTACGATGCCCGGCATCCCATCCATTTACTACGGCAGTGAGTGGGGAATTCGTGGCACGCGCAGCGCTCACAGCGACAAAATGCTGCGCCCAAGTATCCATCTGAACGCTGCTGCCGATACCTTTCCGCATCCGGCGTTAGCGGAGACTATTCAGCGGCTCGCACTGCTGCGCCAGCACCTTCCTGCCCTGCGTCAGGGAACCTATCGCCCGCTTCATACTGCCCATAAACAGTTTGCTTTCGCCCGGACGACGGCAGAACAAACGGCGGTCACTGCCGTCAACGCTTCGGCGGAGGCGGTGACCGTTCGCATTCCGAAGATCGCGGGCAAGCAGCTTGTGGATCGTTTGAATGGACAGTGTGTGGAGATTCGCAACGGAAGCGCTGACCTTACCCTTTATCCTCACTGGGGGGCTGTGCTGACTGTAGAGTAAAGCAGACGTTTGGATTAAGCGCAGCGGTAAACCGTCAAATCCTGGATGTCGTTCGCTGGAATTTGTGGATGAGACAGGAAAGCCCTATGAAGCCGAATAAAAAACTCCCCTCGTTGGGCTAGAGGGGAGTCAAATGGTGCTGCTTTACAGGCCGTAGACTTCACCGTATTTGGTTTGCAGGTAGCGGATGTAGTCCTTTGACTGGATGGACTCCCCCGTTACACGGCGCGTCAGTTCATCCGAGGTGTACTTACGCCCGTGCTTGTGGATGTTCTCCCGCAGCCAGCCCAAGAGGGTGTCGAACTTGCCTTCGCTGATTTCGTCGGGGATGCTGGGGTGCTGCTGCAAGGCCTTGCCGTAGTACTGCGCTGACAGCAGATTCCCCAGCGCGTAGGTCGCAAAGTAACCGATCAGCCCCGCCGACCAGTGTACGTCTTGCAGTACGCCCTGCGTATCATTCGGCGGCACCACGCCCAGATAAGCTTCAAAGCGTTCGTTCCATTCCTTTGGCAGGTTGGGGATTTTCACCGAGCCGTCAATCAGGCCCATTTCCATTTCAAAACGCAGCATGATGTGCAGGTTGTAGGTGGCTTCGTCGGCCTCAACACGGATAAAGGAGCGCTTGACTTTGTTGATGGCTTTGTAGAAGGTGTTGACATCCACGTTCCCAAGCTGAGAAGGGAACTGTGCCTGCGCTTTGGGCAGTGCCCACTTCCAGAAGCCCTTGCTGCGTCCGACGATGTTCTCCCACATGCGCGACTGCGACTCATGTACGGCCAGTGAGGTGCCACCGGACAGTGGGGTAAATTCCAGTTCCGGCGCGCTGCCCTGTTCGTACATGCCGTGCCCGGCTTCGTGCATCGTGCCAAACAACGCGGAATTCAAAAACTTGGGGTTAAAGCGAGTTGTTAAGCGGACATCCTCACGCCCGAAGTTGGTGCAGAAGGGGTGTACCGCCACGTCCAAACGCCCACGATGGAAGTCAAAGCCGATGGCTGTGGCTACTTCTGTACTGAATGCGCGCTGTTTCTCTACGTCGAAATCCTGGTGAAGGATGGAGTCATTGACCCGCTCTTCATGCTGGCCAATGGCCTGAATGAGTTCGACAAGGTGCGGCTTGTGGTCATCGAAAATCGTCTTAACCTGTGAAGCACGGATGCCGCGTTCGTACTGGTTCAAGAGCGCGTCGTAGGGATGTTCCTCGTAGCCCAGACAATCAGCGGCCTTACGGACGAGTTCAAAGAGCTTTTCGAGCGTGCTCTGGAACGAGGCAAAATCGTTATTGGCCCGTGCCCTGGCCCAGACTTCATGCGCAAGGGTCGTCTCGCGAGACATTTCAGCGACCAACTCCGTCGGCAGCTTGACCTGTTCGTCGTAGTCCTGCTTGACCACACGAATCATGCTGGCCTCGACGGAATCGTAGGGCGCTCCCTCGATCTCTTTGGCGGCGTCTTCAAGCAGACGTGCAGTTTCGTCGCCCACAAACATGATGTGACCGATGCGCGCTAATGTTTCCAACTGCTCGGCGCGTGGCTCGGCACTGCCCTGCGGCATATAGGTCTGCTGATCCCAGCCCAACACAGCACCCGCTTTGTTTAAGTTCTGAATATCTTTCAAGCGTGCTGTGAGTTGTTGATATTTTTCACCCATAGAGTTTCCTTAAGCATTCAAAAAATCTCGATCAATGGATGATAGCCTCTTTGGGATGGATATTCCAGATTCCACAAAATCTGATTTCGCCAATAGGCTGTCATCACATATAATGGAAATAGAGACGGTTAAATGGTATTGATGATTCCTAGCGTATTGGAGAACACAAGAGCATGACTCAAGGGATACAGGAAGGCGGCAGAGCCGCTTTGCCGAACCCACTCCCTACAGAAAGCGGTTTGCAGCCTGACGGGGTGCGTCTCACGGTCTACGATCAAGGGGCTTCACTGGTGCGGGATCGCCGTACACTGAAGCTCAAAACCGGGCTGAATGACATTGAGCTTACTGAAATTGCTGCCAAGATTGATCCCACGTCGGTCAATTTCATCTCGCTTTCAAATCCAGGCGAAGCGCTGATTGTCGAGCACAACTATCGGCATGATGTCAGCGGACGGGACACCCTGCTGATCCGTTACCTGCATGAAAAAGTGGAAGTCACGCTGGAAGATGGTACGCGCTATACAGGGGAGTTGTGCAGCGGACGGGAAACTGCCTCCGGCCCGCGTCCCCCGTTTGCATCCCCCAACGACGACATCATTGTGCGTCAGTCCGATGGACAGTTGGTGGCTATCCGCCAGAGTCGTATTCGCGACATCCGTTTTCCTGAAATTGAACAGCGTTTATATACCCAACCTACACTGCGCTGTTTGATTGACAGCAGCCTCGCGGGTACGCAGCAGATCGAATTGACGTATCAGACGCAGGGGTTGACGTGGTCGGCGTACTATAATCTGCTGCTGGCGGCTAATGGACGGCAGTTTGACCTTAATGGATGGGTGGCCTTGCAGAACCAATCCGGCATTACTTTTCAGGAAGCGCAGGTAGCGTTGGTGCAGGTGAGCGAACGGCGGCAGGTGCCACCCCAGACCGACGATCAACCCGCGACGAATCCTTTCCGGCGTCCGTCGCTGCCGCCGATGCAGCCGCGCTTTGGCGAAACCCGCTTCGAGCAAACCGAAGCCCGTGACCTGCCGCGCCTGCATCATTTTGCGCTGCGGCGACCTGTCAGCATCGCGCACGGGGAAACGCGTCAAGTGGAATTCCTGACAGCGCACGCGGTCTCGGCGCAGAATTATTTTGTTTACGACGCGAGTATGCGCTTTGACAGCTATCCACAATTCCCGTTGAAGAAACAAAACGACGGGCAAACGCATGTGGTTGAACTGCAAAGTATGCTTGAGTTCAATGTTATGGCGCTGGGCAGCGATTTGCCGGCTGGCCTGCTGCGGGTTTATCAGGAGTCGGGAGCGCTGCTGACGACCACTGAAGCGCGAATCGAGCATATGCCGGAAAATGAAAAAGTGCGCTTGTCACTGGGGCGCGCGCCGGAGCTAATTGGCAAGCGCACCCAGAAAGAATTTCGTCCCCTCAGCCGCGTACTGCTGGAAGAAACCTACGAAATTCGGCTGCGCAACCGTCGCGCTGATCGCGGCGTGCGCATTCATGTGCCGGAGCGGTTGTTCCGCTGGAATGATTGGGAAATCCTCAGCGCGTCGCACGAATACACACAGCTTGATTCGACGACGATTGAGTTCCGCGTTGATGTGCCCGCGTTAGGCGAAACCGTTATCAACTACATCGTGCGTTACATCTGGCCGAGCTAGAAAAGGCAGGGCATAGCGCGGCTATGCCCTTTACCTGCCTCATGTTACGGTTGGGCTTCGCTCAGCGTCACCGTGAAGCCGCCCTGTTCCACCCAACTGAGAAGTCCGGCATCTGTGGGGTTAGCGACGCTGAATTGCAACCCATTTGCGCCGTTATCCGCCAAAAGTTCAATGTCTTCAATTGTGTAGACCAACTGAGACTCATTTTCCCCCATTAGAATCGTCGCATTGAACCTATCTCCGACTTGTAGCTCTAGCGAACTGGTGTCAATATACTGCTGCATAATCGTTACGGCAAAGTGATTCGCAGACAATGATTCACTAACAACAGGCTGTGTTGCATTGTCTGTCACATGTGGCAGAATGAACAACGGAATTTGGGCCTCCATCATCCATTGAATAATAATTGCGTCTTGTGGAGGTAGTATGAGGTCAAACATGCCATCTTCATGGAAAAGGATGGGGACATCGGAAAGGACACGCTGTGTCACCAACCGGGGTAGGTTATCGCCAGCGCCGTCACTCAGTTGTTGAAACTCGAACGATATGCCGTCAATGGTTAAATCCACATAGAGGAGCGGCGCAACCACATCTACATATTCGCTCTGTGTCCACAACACTGCTGCTGTGTCATTGGGAATGTTGACGGTCACACGCGCTACATTGGCTGTGCCTCCAGCAAGAGCTACGCACGCTGGGCAGCTTCCGTCGGCGCGGATTATTGCATAGCCTGCTGTTGGGTCGTTGGCATTGTAGGTTGTGAAATCGACGTTCCAGATGATCATCAGGCGCACCTGTTCACTCGCCCGTGCAAACCCTGCTGCCTGTGCCAGCCATACTGCCTGCTGGTCGATAGTGGTGTTCTGTGCCCAGGCGAAATAGGAATTCAGCGCCGGATAGCCATCATCCGAGAGATAACCGAACTCGGTGAAACAGATTGGACGTATGTTGCTGCTTAAGTTTGAGTAGGTGAGCAACATCGTACCCAGGTAGCGTGTGTAGTAATCATCACGCGCGTCGCCAGAAATCTGGGTAGGAGAGACTGTTCCTTCAACGTAATGTGCGCCGAGGCAATCCATGTAGTCTAGCCCGCCTGCGTCAACCAGTTCCTGAATCCAGCGGTCATCGTTCATGACCTGATTGGGATAGGCTGCTTCTGCGCCTGTGGGGGCAGGTGCGGCGCTGATGACCATTACTTCGCTGTTGGCATTTTTGATGGCCTGATATGCCTGCCGCAGCATGTCCGCATAGGCCGCGCCGCCGATTTGTCCTGTCGGCCAGGTGCGGTCAAGGTTTGGCTCGTTCCATACTTCAATGGCGTCGGGGTTCAGGGTCGCCACTTCACCGAGGAAGGCCGCATACTGCTCGATGTAACCAGCGGCGCTCATGTCCGTTGGGCTGCCGACAATTGTGAGCAGAATGTTGAAGCCATAGGCGTGCGCGTGGTTGATCGCAAGTGCGATGGGCGCCGTGCCCATGCCGGGGGTGTAATCAACCTGAAGCTTCATCCAGGTCATCCCCGCTTGCAGCATCAGTGGTGCAGCGTTTGTGTTGGTGTCGGTAACGTGTCCGCCGTACTCGAAAATGACAGGCGTGTCAGCGGTGTTTTGACGTTCAATCTCAACAGCCAGCGAAGGAGAGGTTTCCAGCATTGAGGTCAGCAGAGCAGCGTCGGCAGCAGACATGGCAAACACGATCATATCAGTTGTGTCCATCGTGCCAATGTAAATGACCTGTACCCCTTCAATCGTTTCTGACGGAAGCACAAGATTCAGGTTATCGCCTTCGTGAATCGCAAATGCAGCAGTGCTAAGCATTGAGACAGGAATAGATACTGCGACCATACCTTCAGGGATAACAGCACTAATGTCAGGAAGTGGCGAGCCTTGTATGAGATTGCTTGTCAGGACAGGCTGATAGCGGGCAATCGGTTCATTGACGACCATGCCAATCGCAGACGCCGGATCACTGACAACCCCTAGCGGCACGATATCCAGGGGATAATAGGCAACTGCTAACATGTCTGCGGTAAGGGTTGAGGACTCTCCGATGTCTTGTAAGGCGATGACGACGGGTTGCAACTCCACATCCCCGCTTCCACTTATCGTAGGCAGTGGTGTTGCTGTCAGCGCTGCTACCGTCTGGGTAGCGCCGGCGATAACAGCCGTTGCGGTGAGCTGCATGTCATTCACAAGACCCAGGCTTGCGGCCTCTGCTGTTTGTGTGGCCCCGACAATCACAGCGGTTGCCGTCGCGTACAAGTCGTCGGCTGATGTAGTTGTCGGCTGGGCCGTCGGGGTAAATGTCACCGATTGGGCGATGCTGCCCCCTGAGAGAAAACTGCCGGGAAAGCCGCCTGTCAAGAGGGCGCTGCCAATGAGCAGTACGGCGGTGATGGCGGCTGCCAATGTCAGGGGCAGCGAGGTGATTTTGCGCGACTTTGTGTCGGATTTTAAGGTTAAGGTACTCAACTCGGGATTCTCCTTCGTCTCTAGCTGTCGCTTGTAAAAGGACGCCAGCAGACGGTTCTCAAGCTCCTGCTGGAAATCGGCTTTAGCCTGTGGTCGCATTGAGGCCAAATCATCCAAGAGACGGCTGCCACTGGATTGACCATTTTCAAGCCGCTGCTCAACCTTTTCCAGCAGTTCTTTGTCATGGGTGTGATTTTCGTTCATCGTTCTTTCTCCGTTTCCTGGAGATACTTTTGCTGCAAGTCATCCAGCGCGCGGCACAAGTGTGAAGCCACTGTCCGTTCGTCCAAGCCTAACACAGCGGCAATCTCCTGATTGCGCAGTTCACCGAAGAATTTCAGCGTCACAATTTCCTGTCGGCGTGCTGACAGCGTGCCAATCAAACCGTAGAGCCGGGCGAACTGCTCCTTACGGATCACCAGCTCATCAGGAGGAGCATCGTGGGAGTCCGCCATGTCTTCCAACGGCAGCGCCGTGTAATTCTGTTTGCGATAAAACTGGCTAACCTCATTGTGGGCAATACTGAACACCCATGCAGCAAACGCACCTTCGCCGCGATATTCAAAACGATGCAGTGCTTCTACCACCTTGATAAAGACAATTGATACTAAGTCTTCGGCGTCTGGCACATGTCCCACGCGCGCGGCAACATAACCGTAAAGGCGTGGGAAGTAATGCCGATAAAGGTCACGAAACGCTTCTGGCTGCTGTTTCGCCCTGTCGATGAGCGCGCGTTCGTCTTCAGGGTTCAAGCAAGTCACTCCCTTCGCTGCAATGCATTGCTCATTGTAAAACGGTGTGATGTGCTGAATACTGCATATTTGGAAAATCTGGTTTGCGCAACTGGATTTTGATTACTGGTGATAAGTTGCCTTATCGACGCCCGCAGGGGTAGCTCAATCGCTTGCGATTAGCCGCGATAAGGATCGGTTATCGACACCCGTCAGGGCGCACCGCGAGTAATCTGCGATTACTTGGCGATAAGTTGCCTTATCGACGCCCGCAGGGGTAGCTCAATCGCTTGCGATTAGCCGCGATAAGGATCGGTTATCGACACCCGTCAGGGCACACCGTGAGTAATCTGCGATTACTTGGCGATAATCGTTATTATCATGAGAAAATAATTACAGGACTTTGATGCCCTGAATTAAAATCGATTGTAGCAGAAGTTCGTTTTGCTTTGGCGGAATTGTGGATGGCAGGAGTGCGCAAGGACATCAGCGCTGCAACCAGAATTCCTGCGGGAGATTCAATTCATGATGTGGCAGATGCCCGGTTGGTTGAAGTATCCCATCCTGTAGTTCCATGAGCAGTTTGTAAGTTGGATACTCAGCATCGGGTTGGAAAGCCCATTCGCCGATGTTATATATCTGAAGCTGGCTGCTGCGCCGACGCAAGGTAATGGCAAAGGGCAGACGGCGATTGAGCGCTATGGCCATCTCCTCGGCGCGGGCCATATTTGCGCGTCGAGCCAGCATCCCTAGGGCGCTGTGTAGGCGCTTGGCTTCGACTGTGCCGCGAAATGACCAAATTTGTCGCGGTGGATTTGGGTCTGAGAGCAGAGGCGCGATGGTTTCCGGCTCATCGGCTCTGACTTCGTCGAGGAGGATGCAGGCGGGGTTTCTTTCCAGCGCCGCGCTGATTTGCGCGCCAAAAGTTTTTCCCGGTTGGTCAGCGGCGGCCCATTGAGTCATGAGACGCTGTGCGCCCGGCGGCAAGCGCATTTCTCCGGCACGTTCCACGCTGACAACTGTTTCGGGCGAGGGCAGCATTTGCGCCAAGATGCTCAGCAGCGTTGTCTTTCCAGATTCAGTATCCCCGACAATCAGGAAACCATGCGGCGAACTGACCAGTGCGCGCAAGAACTCTGCTGCCTTTTCGTCCATAAAATTCTGCGCGACCAGATTTTCCAGGGTTGGCAACACTGCGGGATGCAGGCGGATGTCGGCGGTCAATTGCGCTGTAACGGGTGGAGCCATGAGGTTCAGGCAAATCGGGCGACTGCCAACCATCAGGCCAGTTTCGATATAAGGCGTTCCTTCACGCAGTTCGGCACCCGCATCGAGCAAAAGCCGGCCAATAATGCGCTGTATGTGTTCGGCATCATCAAACAGAGGAGCGATGGAAGTTAATTCACTATGTCCATAGCGCACGGCAGATTTGTCTGTCCCCTCCAGCACAATTGTGGTAATGCGCTCATCAGCAAACAAGGCGTCCAGTGGGCCGTAGCCGAACAATTCGCCGTAGGCATCGGCGATAAGCTGCGCTTTTTGGTTATCATCGAGATTTACGGACTCGACGGCCAAGGTATAAGTGACCACCTCTAAAATCAACTTTATACGTTTCGTCTGCGTGTCTGCATCTTTCAAGCGTTCAGAACTGGCGTACTCCGCAATGAAGGCTTTGGTTACCTTTTCTAATAAGGCTGCTTGCGAAATCAGGCGGCGGCCAAGCTGGCCCGATACCAACTTCGGCTCGCGCCCCTTATCGGCATCTTTACGGGGATTATCGCCATTCTCTGGCGCGGGTTCGTTCAGACGATCAAATATAGACATAGTCTTCCTTATATAAGCGCTGTTTATTCAAGGGGGTATGAACGCGGCAGAACCATATCGGCATGTCTGTGCTACAGGTCGGCTAAATTGACAGCTTGAAGCAGTGGATTGTCGTTGGGTTTGCGCCCAACCTTAGCGACATCAAGCCATTCTTTGCCAAGCTGAAGGCGCACAATATCCATCGTGTAATCGGTGTTTGTCTCTGAGTCATTGCGCAGCAGGCTTGACCCCACGCCGTAAACATCAACAGGTACGCCCGCTGCTTCAAATTTCTGGATGCGCTCGCGATTGAAGCCCCCGGTTACTACAATCCTGACGCTGTGACAGTAATCCTTAGCGGCGTCTTCCAATTCTGAGGGCACGTTCCAACTTTCCCAGGCATGATCCAAGGCGTGGCGCACATTATGGACTAAAGCAGCGTTTACGCCGCCCGGACTATCCGGCGGCAGCGATACATCGCGCATGTTGGCACTGGTGTCCAGGCGCACGCCATAGAGCGTCCAGCGTCGTTGGGCTTGTGTATCTGCTGTTTCCAACGCTTCACGAAAATGCGGCCAGAAGGCATTTATCGTATCAATGGATGCTTTTACGCAGTCGTTGTTGAAGTCAACTAAGGCGATGCGCGGGACAGACAGGGCAGCGTAGCGCGCGAAGGCCACCATTGTTTCTGCCGTGTCCCCTAAAAACATGGCGATCAGGGCATGTGGCACAGTGCCTCCGCCGCGTCCGTTCCACCACAGCCCCTGCGCATCCGTGCTGATGGCGGGTGTCATGGTTTTGCCAAAATCTGCGTTATAACGTTTGACGGCGATTTGATAGGCATAACCATCGAGTGCCTGTGTTTCCGGCAGATCGAAACGCGCCGGGAAGTAGAGGACGGGCTTACCATTGGAGACTTCAAGGACACGATAGACGTTTGTGGCAATGCGTGATGCCCGCGTTAGCACGCCCAGAATCGGCGTCTCTAGTAAGGCAAAATCACGATACTGTCCCCGAATCCTGATGACGGGTTCTACATCTTCAGTGTCCCCATCGTAGTGCGTAATTGTACCATCTTCAACTGCCTCAACTTCCAGGTGCTGCCAGCGTTCAAGATAAGTGTCTGCTTCATAATAGCCTGAGGCATGACGCAGCATCGCCAGCGCCACATCAACGCCTGCAACCAGTGTGAAAGGAACGCGGCGGTTGAATAGTTGTGCTTCTACGGATAGTTCACTGGTGTGAATATTGGTGACATCGGCGGGAAGGGGGCGGGCGCTTTTCCCGGCGAAGGTGTAAGCGGCGGCGTGCATTCCGCTGAGCACACGGACGACATTTTCAAAGTATTTGTCACTGTAAAGACCCTGTCGCAGCCCTTCGATATTCAATTTGAGGGTGTGGTTTGTCAAACGCTGATGGTCAAAGATTGACATCACTTAATCTTTCCATGAAAGAAAACGAAAGGTACAATGGTAAATCTTTACTGTGGTATACTACAGCACGTTTCGTCCTGTTTATAACTAGGATAGCACGTTTCACGGCTATTGCGGGAAATTTAACACATGGAGATTGTTGTAACAGGTTCTATTGCCTATGATTACCTGATGCGTTTTCCGGGGCGTTTTACAGATCACTTTATCCTTGATCAACTGCATCAGGTGAGCCTCAGTTTTCTGGTGGATGAAATGACCAAACACTGGGGCGGGGTTGCTGCAAATATTGCTTATAATATGGCTCTTTTGGGGATGCGACCCAAGCTAATGGGAACCGTCGGGCGTGATTTCCCGGATTACCGACAGTGGTTAGAACGCGTTGGGGTTGATACCAGTACCGTGCGTCAACACGATGACGTATTCACCGCGTCGTTTTTTGCGAATACTGACCTGGAGAACAATCAAATTGCCTCGTTTTACACAGGGGCAATGGCGTACGCGGATACGTTTACCATTGCCGACGCGTACAAGGGCAAACCTGATTGGGTCGTCATTTCTCCCAATTCGCCCAAAGCTATGGATAACCTGGCAGAAGAATGCCGCCAACGCGGTTTGCGCTTTATCTATGACCCCAGCCAGCAGGTTCCACGCCTGAATGGTGAGGAATTGAGCAAGCAGATGAGCGGCGCGTACATGATGATTTGTAATGCTTACGAGGCAGAAGTCATCTGCAAAAAGACGGAAAAGACGCTGGACGCGCTGCGGCATGAGTTTGAGTACCTTGTTGTGACGCAAGGTAAACGAGGCTCCCATATCTATCATCAAGGCGCGCTTCACGAAGTTCCCGCTTTCCCGGAAGTTCACATTAAAGACCCTACTGGCGTCGGTGATGCGTTCCGCGCGGGCTTGATTCGCGGCCTGGCGGCGGGCTGGCCGATTGAGATTTCCGGGCTTGTCGGCGGCTTATGCGCAACGTATGTGCTGGAACAGGTTGGAACGCAAAGTCACCACTACACCTTACCAGATTTTATTGCGCGTTTCCGTGAGCATTTTGATGATGAAGGTGTTCTCGATTCTCTTTTGCCTGCGTCCGCCGCAGCTCAATCATAGAGCAATCGTAGGAAAAGACTCGCGACAAGCTAATTTTCGTGTGCTACAATGCGCCCGTTTTGGCGACTGACCTCGCACTTGTGTCAAATTTTTGGAGAGTTCCTGAATGACTGTCGAACACGACGTAAAAGATCTCAGTTTAGCTACTGGTGGACGCTATCGTATTGAATGGGCGGAACAGGAAATGCCTGTTTTGCGCGCGATACGTGAGCGTTTTGAACGTGAAAAGCCGTTAAAGGGCTTACGCGTTTCTGCGTGCCTGCATGTGACAACGGAAACCGCCAATCTGATGCACACCCTACAACTGGGTGGCGCAGATGTTGTACTGAATGCTTCCAATCCGCTATCCACTCAGGATGATGTGGCGGCATCGCTTGTTGCCCATTATGAAATTCCCGTTTATGCGATTAAGGGCGAAGACAACGCCACTTATTACGACCACATCAAAGCCGCGCTTGACCACAAGCCGCATATTACGATGGATGATGGTGCGGACCTTGTCAGCACGATCCATAAGGAACGCCGCGAACTCCTGAGCGACATCAAGGGCGGCACCGAAGAAACGACGACAGGTGTCATTCGTTTGCGCGCGATGGCAAAAGATGGCGAACTCAAGTTCCCGGTCATCGCTGTCAATGACAGCAATACCAAGCACCTGTTCGATAACCGTTATGGTACGGGCCAGAGCACGATTGACGGGGTAATCCGGGCGACGAATATTCTGCTGGCGGGTCGTACTGTCGTGGTTGCCGGATACGGATGGTGCAGTCGTGGTATCGCCAGCCGTGCGCGTGGTATGGGTGCCAATGTCATCGTCACTGAAATTGATCCCCTGCCCGCACTGGAAGCGCTGATGGATGGGTTCCGCGTGATGCCTATGGAAGAAGCGGCACCTGTTGGCGACATCTTTATCACGGCGACTGGTGACATCAATGTGCTGGATACCCACCATTTCGCAAAAATGAAGAGTGGTGCGATTATGGCGAATTCCGGCCACTTCAATGTTGAGATCAACCTGAAGGGGCTTGGGGAAATGAGCAGCGAAGCGCCGCGTCTGGTGCGTCCTTATGTTGAGGAATACGTGGTTAATGGGCGTTCGCTTTATGTGTTGGGCGAGGGCCGTTTGATTAACCTGGCCTCTGCTGAAGGGCATCCTGCCAGCGTGATGGATATGAGCTTTGCGAACCAGGCGCTGGGTGCTGAGTTCATGATTAAGAATTACAGCAGCCTCACGCCAAATGTCTACACGATTCCGCAGGATATTGACCGTGAAATTGCACGGCTTAAGCTGCAAGCAATGGGCGTGAATATTGATACGCTTACGCCGGAACAGAATCATTACCTCAACCAGTGGCAAGAAGGAACGTAGTTCGAGTCACTGTATAAGACGGAGTGCGTGTGTAATGCACTCCGTTTCAAGTGTTTGCGCTTTCTTCACGGGAATATAAACTAGGAGTTCCCTATGCAACGATTGAAATGGTTTATCCTTAGTATCGCAGTGCTGTTAGCTCTTACCCTGTTTGGTGCCGTCGCATCCGCACAGAATGGTGATGCACTGGTTCGTTTTGTGCATGTGGTGCCCGGCGCACAGGCGATTGATATTTATGTGGATGGACAGCGCACGGTTGCCGGACTGGAATATGGGCAAGGTACGGATTACCTTAGCTTTCCGGCTGGTACGTATAATGTTGCGGTGACCCAGACAGGTTTAACGACAACCTTGTGGGAGCAGTCTATCACCGCCACCGCTGACACGGCATCGACACTCGTGGCCTCCTCCATCAGCCAGTTGACGTTCACCGTTTATACCGACTCGCTGGCTGCCCTTGATCTGGGCAAAGCGCGTGTGACCGTGATTCATGCGCTTGCTGATGGGCCTAGCGTGGATGCTTTAATCGCTGGCAACCGGTCTGTGTTCCCTGATTTGCAGTACAACACCCCTACGGGCACTATTGACCTTGACCTTTCGGTGGAATATCCAATGGCCATTGTTCCTGCCAATGAGGGCGTGGAAAATGCCCTTATTCCAGAAGAAGTGCTGCCGCTGACGAGTGGGTCTCTGTTTACCTACATTATTTATGGGACGCCCAATAGTCCCGAAAAACTGTTGTTGTCTGCTCCGGTGACGCCGAGCGACAACGCGGGCTTCGTGCGACTGGCACACGTTATTCCCGGCGGCCAAGATGTAGATGTATTCTTCAACGATGTTCGCGTGGCGACCCGTGTGGCTTTTGGCGCGACAACGCAGTACATTGCTGCGTCTCCCGATACTTATGAAGTCTCGATACGGACATCAGGTTCCGGCGACAGCCTCGCGGGTGCTAACCTTACACTGGATGCTGGCAACTACCTGTCGGTAGTAGTGTCCGGTTCCGTAGATGCGCCAACACTGGTGCCTGTCGGCGATGATTTCTCTAATGTGGACGGCGCAACGGCGCTGATTTCGGTTGTCAACGCACTGCCCAATTCAGAAGATGCGATTGTGGCGCTGGCAGATGGCACCGAGCTGTTCAGCGGTGTGAATTATCTGGATACCGGGATGACCAGTACTGCCCCGACGGATGAGGCTGTCTCTGTTTCCGTACAGGCTGACGGTGAGAATTTACTGATAGATCTCCCGGCAGTGCCGCTTCATGCGGGCGCGTACTACACGCTGGTCATCTATGCAGGCGAAGAACAAGCAGAAGCCGCCTGGATTGATGCTGTCAGCGTGGCTCAGGGTATTGGCAGCGCGCCGGGAGATGACAGCCTGGGACAGGTTGCGCAGGCACCCACCGCTGTACCCACAGAAGTTCCGGCGGTGGCGGCTCCAACCCAGTCTTCAGAAGTGACGGCAGAAACACCCGCCGCGCCGACTGCTGCACCTGTGGTTTCTTCCTCCAGCAGCGTGACCGCAACGGTTGTTGGGCTTGATCCTACGGCTAACCTGCGGCTGCGCCAGTATCCGAACACTGGATCGTATACGCTGCATCTGGTATCGGTTGGCACGGTTTTGACTGTCAATGGACGCGAAGGTGCGGAAATTTACCCGGAAGGCGTGGCAACCCCCACACTTGCCCCGGAAGCGACTGCGTTTGTTGACCCGGCAACCTTGTTGACCAGCCGCAACCAGGATCTGGCCCCGGAAACAACCTGGCTGAACATCACTTACAATACTCCTGATGGTGGTACCATCACCGCGTGGGCACTCGCTCAGTTCCTTCAGGTACGTGATGCTGAGGGCGCGAGCCAGCGTTTGGCCGACCTGCCGTTGATCCCGCGTAATCGTGCGGGCGAGGCCGCGAATACATCCATCACACCGCCGCCTGATACTCAGGATCGTGTCACGGTTGTGGTGATTGGCATCAACCCCGGCGCAAATCTGAACCTGCGGCGCACCGCAGATACTGCGGGTGAAGTCCTTGCTCCCATCCCATCAGGTACAGTATTAGAGTTCCTGGGGGTCAATCAGGCGAGAACATGGGTGTTTGTGCGCTACATCTCGTTAGATGGAATCAACTATACGGGATGGGTAAACCTGAGCTTCACGCAGATCAACCTGAACGATCAGCCCACGACCTTTGATGTACTGCAAGCTCGCAGTCTGCTGGTCATTACGCCTGACGATACGCGCGGAACGGCTGAGGCGGGAGCGCCGCCCGTGGTTGCCGCTACGCGTGACCCGCTGCGTAATGTGGTGGTTGCGGAAGTCACAGGTGTAAACCCCGGCGCTAATCTGAACCTGCGCCGCACCCCCAATTCGCAGGGCGAGGTTCTGGCCCCCATTCCGGCAGGATCGCTGCTCGTTGTCCTGGGACGTACCGAAGACACCACATGGGTAGAAGTATCCTATGAAGGACAAAACGGCTGGGTGGCAAGCCAGTATGTGACGCTGACCTTTAACGGAGCACTGGTAGACATCAACACGCTACAGGTGACTTCGCTGCGACTCACCGCGACACCAACGCCTGGCGCATAGCTTTTGCGTTTTCCGTAGTATGATAAGTCCTGTGGGGGGCTGTTCTCCCACAGGACTTGATTTTTACGGTAGGTGCTTATGTATCGATTTTTCCTTCTACCACTACTTTTTATACTGGCTGCCTGTGGGACTACTGCACAACCTACGGTGATGCCTACTTTGGTAGTTACCGATACCCCAACCGAGTCGCCTACTGTGGCCCTGGTCGAAACTGCGCCAGTGCTGCCTTCGGCCCCTGCCTACATCCGCTTAATTCATGCCGCGCCCGAAACTGATTCGGTTGACATCTATATGGGGTCGTTCCTCGTGGCTTCACGACTTTCCTTTGGTGTTAATACGGACAGGACGGAGGTGCCTTCGGGGGATTATGTGCTGCGGGTTGTGCGCAACGGCAGTTCCGCAGAGGATAGTCCGCTCTATGAGACGCCGCTAAACATTTCTGCGCAAGCCTCGCTGCTTCTGGTTTTCACGGGTACCGCCGACGCGCTCACCGTCGTCAGCTATGATGAGTCCACAGAACCTCTTGGGGTTAATGAAAGTCGAATTACCGCTATTCATGCTGTCCCACGAGGTCTCGATTTTACGCTGCGACAGGAGAATAGCGACCTTACTTCTGCGGTGTCCTTTGGGATGAGCACTGCGGCTGTGGTTACGTCAGGATCAGTAACCTTACAATTTCAGGCAGGCGAGACTACGCTGTTTAGCTATCCGGCTGAACTGCGTGCGGGTTTTAACTATACGCTGGTGCTGGTGGGGCGAAGCAATGACCCCAACAGCCTGGCCGTTGTGGCGTTTGAAAACCGCGTTCCAGGCTTGATACAGGTTCGCACTATTCACGCTGCCAGTGATTTAGGCGCGGTGGACTTTTATCTTGATGGTGAGCGCATCAGTTCTGGCGTTGAATACTCTCGAACAAGTGAGCGTATCCCTGCTGCTGCTGGAAGACGCCTGGCTGCGGTGTATGCAGCCGGGGCCGATACCGGGGCAACAGCACCGCTTTACAGCCAATATGTTGATCTTCAGGAAAATACAAATCTCTCATTGATTTTACTTGGCACCGCGACCTCATTGCGTTTGCTGCCGTTTGTTGAGGATTTATCTCCTACGCCTGAAGGACAGGTTCGCCTGAGTTTTGTCAACACCATTGAGGATGTGTCGGTGGTGCGCGTAGAGAACATGAACGGAACTCTGGCCGACGTGGCTTATGCACAGCAGGGCCGTGATGCTACCTTCTCGGCGGGAACCTACACTTTGTTCTGGAATACTGTTACAGGCACACCGGATACCCTCGAAATAGGTTCCGAACTACAATTTGAGGCTGGCCGCGTCTACCTTTATTTGTTTACAGGGCGAGACCTTTCAAATCCACCGCTGATTTTTAGCGAAAACGTGGGCGTAGAGGATGCGCCCGCTGTCGATACCACAACGCAAGCGCGGTTTGTGAACGCGATACCTACTGACGCGACAGTCGATTTCGTGGTTGATGGTAATGTCGTGGCCAGCAGCGTGGCCTATGGGCAAAGCAGCGAGTTGGTCACCCTGCAAGAGCATGAAGGGGTTGTCACAATTCGCAGCGGTGGAGTAGATGTTACAAGCAGTGAATATGATTTCAACGTTTCGACCCATCATACGGTGATTGCCTACGGTGACAGCGCTGACATAGCCCAAATTCGGGGGCTTCCCGATACATTTGCGGTAGAGGCGGACGCGGCTTCTGTGCGGCTGATCAATGTCAGTCGGGACTCCCTGGTCGAGTTTGGGCTGGCCTACTCGTTAGCCACAGTCTCAACCTCCATTGAGGTGGCTACCGAAACAGTGGAACCCGTATTCCGGTCTTCGTTACCGCTTGACACGCAGATTATTATAGAGAGTCTAGGCAATCAAAGTGGGGAGTTTATCGTCGATACCGTTGCAATACCCGCAGGGATGCGCGATGTGTTTGTGCTTGATGCGACCACGCAACAGGTGGCAGCGTACATTGCGGCCCTTAATTTGGAGGCGGGGCAGCATTATGACATCATCGCCTTTCAATCATCAAACTCGGCGCAAGTGCGTGCGTTTGTGATTCATTACCCTATTATTGACCCATAGGAACAGCATGGTGAGAATTTTAATTACGGGAATCAGTGGTTTTGTCGGACGGCATCTGGTGAAGCATCTGCTGGATGTCATCCCAGATGCGCAAATTCATGGAATAACTCAGCAGAAACTGGCAAGCGATTCATTCAACGCCGTGTATCATACGCTGGACTTGCGCGACAAGGCAGCGGTCAATGCGCTTATCGAGGAGATTGCACCAGAACAAATCTATCATCTGGCAGCGCAGGCATTTGTTCCACGCTCTTTTGAAGACCCCTGGGATACGCTGGAAAATAACATTCTTTCCCAGCTTAATCTCATTCTGGCCTGTTTAGCTCAGGGAATCAGGCCGCGCATTCTTATCGTTGGGTCTGCGGAAACTTATGGGAATGTGAGGCCGGAAGATATTCCCATTCACGAGAACATTCCCCTACGGCCATCGAGTCCTTACAGCGTGAGCAAGGTCACGCAGGATATGATGGGACTGCAATATCATTTCAGCCATCAAATGCCAATTGTGCGCGTGCGCCCGTTTAACCATACTGGGCCGGGACAGGATGAACGCTTCGTCATTCCGGCGTTCGCCATGCAGATTGCCCGGATTGAGGCCGGGCTGCAAGAACCGATTGTTAAAGTGGGTGATCTGTCTGCGGAGCGCGATTTCACGGATGTGCGCGATATTGTCCGTGCTTATCAATTGGTGGTGCAAAAGGGCGAACCCGGAGAAGTCTATAATATTGCTTCGGGGAAGTCGCATAGTATCCAAAGTATTCTGGATCAACTGTGCAGCTATAGCACAGTGCGCATCAAGGTTGAAGTTGATCCGGCGCGAATGCGCCCTACGGCGATTCCGGTTTTGCGAGGTGATGCCAGCAGGTTACGTCAAGCTACAGGCTGGCAGCCTATTATTTCTTTTGATCAAATGCTTGAAGATGTACTAAACGATTGTCGTCAGCGTATCAAGGAGTCAAATCGTTCATGACGAAAAAACGCGCGCTTATTACCGGCGTTACCGGGCAGGATGGTTCATATTTAGCAGAATTTCTGCTCTCGATGGATTATGAGGTATTCGGCTTAATCCGTCGTTCCAGCAGTTATAATTTTGAGCGCATTCAGCACATTCAGGATCGCATTACGCTGGTCTCTGGCGATATGAGTGACCAGACCAGTATGATTAACGCCCTGCGTGACACCAGACCGGATGAGGTTTACAACCTTGCCGCGCAGAGTTTTGTGCAAACCTCGTGGGGACAGCCTGTGTTCACGGGTGATGTCACCGCGCTGGGGGTTACGCGGATGCTGGATGCGATTCGCACGGTGAACCCGGAAATTCGCTTTTATCAGGCATCCAGCAGTGAGATGTTTGGGAAAGTACTGGAAGTCCCGCAAAAGGAGACTACGCCCTTCTATCCACGCAGTCCCTACGGCGTCGCGAAAGTCTACGGGCACTGGATTACGGTTAACTATCGTGAAAGCTATAACATGCACGCGACCAGCGGCATCCTGTTTAACCATGAGTCACCGCGTCGTGGCCTCGAATTTGTGACGCGCAAGGTCACATATCACGCGGCGAAAATCGCGCTTAAACAGGCTAACGAACTGCGTGTGGGCAACCTGGACTCCCAACGCGACTGGGGCTTTGCCGGGGATTATGTGCGGGCGATGTGGCTGATGCTGCAACAGGACAAACCCGACGACTTCGTGATTTCCACCGGGAAAACCCACTCCGTCGAGCGTTTGCTTGATGTGGCATTCGGCGCGGTTGATTTGAATTGGCGCGACTATGTGGTGCAAGACCCCCGGTTTATGCGTCCGGCGGAAGTTGATCTGCTGATCGGCGATCCCAGCAAAGCCAAGCAAATTTTAGGTTGGGAACCTGAGACGACCTTTGAACAGCTTATTGAGATGATGGTGAAGTCGGACTACGAGGCGATTAAAGAAGGACGCTTGCGTTGACTTCGCTGGTAGATACGCACTGCCACATCAATTTTCATCAGTACGATGAAGACCGTGAGGCGGTTCTCACCCGCGCTGCGGATGCCGGGGTCACGCGCATTATTATCCCGGCGATTGATGTTGAAACCAGTACACAGATTGTCCACATGTCTGCACAGTACCCCAACCTGTACGCTACGGTTGGGGTGCATCCCAATGATGTGGCGAATGTGGATGAAACGACGATTGCCCAACTCGCGGAATTGGCTCAATCGTCGGTGGCTGCTGTTGGCGAAATCGGGCTAGACTACTACTGGAACAAATTCCCGCGCGAAACGCAGATCGCAGCTTTTGAGGCGCAGTTATCGCTGGCGGCGAAGCTGCAACTCCCGGTGATTATCCACAACCGCGATGCCAGTGAAGATACGATGGCCGTGCTGGAGCAGTGGGTGCGGGATTTACCGCCAGCACTCAAGGCGCGTCCGGGGGTGCTGCATTCCTTTTCGGGCACTCCACAGATTGCCGAACGCGCGCTGGACATCGGTTTTTATCTGGGTTTCACCGGCCCGATTACGTTCAAAAAGGCTGAGGAAACCCGCGCGATTGCGGCTTCTACCCCGCTGAATCGTATTCTAGTTGAAACGGATGGCCCGTACCTGACGCCGGTACCCTATCGGGGCAAACGTAACGAGCCAGCCTATATCCCGTATATTGTCGAGCGCATCGCCTCGGTGAAACAGCTCAGCGAACAAGCGGTGGCGCAGGCGACGACTGAAAACGCCGAATTCCTGTTCAGGCTGCGCAATGAGTGATGAGAAAAAAGTGATGAGTAACGAGTGATGAGTGATGAGGATAAGCAACGAGCAACGAGCAATGAGCAATGAGTAAGAAGTGGTGAGTAAGGGGGATGAGAACCGCTGTTGTGATATGGGATAGCACAACGGGCGGTTCATGTGGGTTCAATTAATCCCTAATTCAGAACGTAATCCTCTAGAATTATGCCCAAGCATAAGGCTGGACATAACAAAAAGGGGCGTTTGCCCCTTCTGTACATTGTGAGTGATGGAGTTGTTAGGCGCTTTGGGCTTCAGGCGCTGGGACTTCATTGATGCGCGTGGTCAGTTCTTCGCGCAGTTGGGCTAAGCGCTGGTCAGCTTCT
Source organism: Anaerolineae bacterium (assembly GCA_046328675.1). Taxonomy (GTDB): domain Bacteria; phylum Chloroflexota; class Anaerolineae; order Aggregatilineales; family Phototrophicaceae; genus JACAER01. The sequence continues at coordinate 17,082 of JAXLWC010000048.1, read as the reverse complement.
TCCTGTGTCAGCCGCCCATTTTCCACACCCTGCGTCAGGCGTTCTTCAGCCTGCGAGACGGCAAGTTCAATAAACTCGTTGACATCAACGCCGTTGGCGGTGAGAATGCTTGCCAGTGAATTGCCAGCGCGATACTGGTCAACGATTTCCTGTTCAGTCAGGCCAGTTTCCTGCGCCGCCAGGTGGATGATGCCACGCACTGCCATATTACGCTGTCCCTGCTGCTGCATCTGCTCCCGCAGTTGGCCATTAACCATCGCCGTGAAGTTATCTTCCAGAGAAGCGATACGGGCATCTGCGTCTTCCTGTGTGATGCGACCTTCGCTGACGGCAGTGTTGATTTGCTCGGTTGCACTGGTTACGGCGGCGGCGACTACTGCATCCACGTCACCCCCGTTTGCGCTGATAATGTCGGCCAGTGTGGAGCCTGCACGCAGTTGGGTCAGGATTTCCTGCTGGTCAAGCCCGGTGGCTTCCGCAGCGGCGTCCAGCAGAATCTGAGCGCCACGCAGGGCACGCCCGATTGGTCCCTGTCCGGGGACAAATTCACCATTGAGCGCACGGGTGACATTTTCCTCAAGGTTGGCGAGAATCGTGTCTGCCTGTTCCTGCGTCATGTTGCCTGCGGCTACCGCATCCTGGACGCGGGTGGTGACTGCCGTAACAATGCTGGCGGTCACCGCATCCACATCGCCGCCGCTGCTGGTGATGACTTCAGCAAGCGTGCTGCCTTCACGAAGCTGTGTCATGATGTCGGCAGGATCAAGCCCGGTTTCCTGGGCGACGATGTTGACGATTTCGCGCAGCAGTCCGTCACGCTGGCGACCATCGCCTTGTCTGCCACCCGGTCTGCCGCCGGGGTCCTGCTGGGCGTAAGCCGCGCTGACCCCAATAATCGTGATGATGACCAGTACTAAAGGGATAAGCATTTTCCTTGCGTTCATGTTGATTTCCTTTCGTCATTGATGAACCATTGATTTCATATTGGGGTCAAAATGTAATGTAAGTATTTTGTGTACCCTTGAATATGTAAAATGTTTGGTAAAATTCTGCCGTTGCTCAGGTTTGGGGATTTAACACTTGGACTTGTCGATCATCATCGTCAGTTGGAATGTTGCGGATTTGCTGGCGGCTTGCCTCAACAGCATCAAACCGGGGACGCTGGAAACTGAAATCATCGTGGTGGATTCCGCCAGCAGCGATCAGACGAATGCGATGCTGCAATCACGGTATCCGCATGTCAAGCTGCTAGCGCAGAGCGAGAATGTGGGTTTTACGCGCGGGAACAATATCGGGTTAAAGGCCGCGAGTGGGCGTTATCTGTTCCTCTTAAACCCTGACACAGAAGTCATTGGCGATGCACTGACACAGATGACAGCTTATATGGATCACCATCCAGAGGTGGGTATTGTCGGCCCGCACACACTTAACAGTGATGGCAGCACACAATCGACCAAGCGCCGCTTCCCTACAGTGAAGTTAGGATTCTTGAAAGCACATGGCTGCAATCTTATGCGCCGAAATCGTGGCTAGATGCTTTTTATGCCGCTGATGTTGGCGATGCAGAAACCGCAGAAGTGGACTGGGTGCAGGGGTCGGCGCTGCTGGCACGGCGTGAGGTTTACCAGCAGATTGGCGGGCTGGATGAAGGCTATGTGATGTTTTCTGAAGAACTGGACTGGTGCAAGCGGGCAAAAGATGCGGGCTGGCGCGTGGTGTACTTCGGAAGCGCACAAATCATTCATCATGGCGGCAAGAGCACAGAACAGGCAGGCGCGCGCAAACACATCTACTTTCAGCAAAGCAAGCTGCGTTACTACCGCAAGTTTCACGGCGTGGGCGCGGCAACTGTGCTGCGTCTGTTTTTGCTGGCAAGCTATGCGATACAGATTGGAATTGAGGGCACAAAAAGCCTGTTGGGGTATAAGCGTGCGCTGCGTAATGAACGGATACGGGCTTACTGGCAAGTGCTGCGTTCCGGGCTGAAGGTGAGCTGATGCGCATCGGGATTGTGACAGGCGAGTACCCGCCGATGCAGGGCGGGGTTGGCGCATTCAGCCAGATTATCGCGCGGAAGCTGACGGAACATGGGCATCAGGTTCGCGTTTTCAGCAGCACAACGGCGCAAAGTGAGGATAAGGACATTCCCCTCACGCAGCATTCGGGGCACTGGGGATTGAGGGTGCTGCCTGAAATCAACCAATGGGCCGAAACCAATGAACTCGACCTTATCAACATTCAGTTCCAGACTGCGGCATATGGAATGTCACCCTATATTCACTTTTTGCCCGATTATGTGCGTGATATTGCGGTGATTACAACCTTTCATGACCTGCGTTTCCCTTATTTATTTCCCAAAGCCGGGAGACTGCGCGACTGGATTGTGATGCATCTGGCGCGCGCGTCGGAGGGCATCATCGTCACTAATCACGAGGATTTTGAACGTGTGAAACACCTGCAAGCGGCGATGATTCCGATAGGCAGCAATATCCTGACCGATTTGCCTACGGATTATGATCAAAATGTGTGGCGGGCTAAAGCGGGCGCGCAAGCCGGTGAATTCCTGATCGCTTATTTTGGTTTCATGAATCGCAGCAAGGGGATTGAACTGCTGCTGCAAAGTCTGTCAGACCTGATTCAGCAGCAGGTGCCGGCCAAGCTGGTGCTGATCGGTGGACGGACAGGCAGCAGCGACCCAACGAACGCGGCATATGCCAGCGAGGTGGAGACGCTTATCCAGAAACTGGGCTTAGCGGCGCATGTATGCTGGACGGGTTTTGTTAACGAAGCCGAGGTGACGGCCTACTTAAAGACAAGCGATGTCGTGGCGCTGCCGTTTCTGGATGGGGCTTCCTTCCGGCGCGGAACCCTGATGGCGGCGATTCATCATGGCTGCCTGATCGTGACCACACAGCCGCAAGCAGCCATCCCTGAGTTTGGTGGGGTAAACCCGATTCTGGTTGCGCCGGAAGCGCAGGCGTTGACCAAAGCCCTGCGAAAAGTCTATGAGACAGCGGCTTTTTCTACCTTTGATGCTGAACGCGATGCCGTACAACGACTGAATGCTTACTTTGATTGGAACAATATTGCACGCGACACCGCCGCGTTTTTCGAGCGAGTCATTCATGCGTAAACGTTTTTTATCTGCTGACTCTATGGCCGTTGCTGCGCTGATTGTTTTGTGGGCGTTATTTTTCTGGCGCTTGCTGACGCCAAACCGTGCCGATCAGGCTTCCCTCGTCAATGGAGATTTTTCCGGTCAGTTCGTGGCTTTTGGTGCATACCAGTACACGCGTGTCACAGCGGGACAGATTCCGCTGTGGAATCCCTATAACAACGCTGGCCTGCCGTTCATTGCTGACACTCAGGCGGCGGTGTTCTATCCACCGCGCTTGCTGACCATTGCCCTCAGCGCGCTCAGCGGCGGCTGGACTTATCACGCCCTTGAACTGGAAATGATCGCGCATGTGCTGTTGTGTTCGCTGCTCATGTACGCGTTTGTGCGGCGGCTGACGGGAAAGGTACTGGGGGCGTTTATTGCTGCTGTTATCGCGAGTTACAGCGGGTTTCTGTCCGGTTATCCGCAGTTACAGTTAGCCCTGCTGGAAGCGAGCATCTGGCTGCCGCTGGGGGCGCTGGGGATTCTTGCGGCGACTGAGGGTTCAGCGGGTGCGCCGCGAACATTGAAGGATGTACGCTGGGCGTGGCTGATGGTTACAGGGTTTGCGCTGGGTATGTCGTGGATGGCAGGACACCCACAGACTAGCTGGTTCCTGACGTATCTGCTGGTGGCGTATATGGCGTATCGCGTGTACACAGGACGCTTTGGCTGGCAGGCGTTTGTAGGCGGAACCGCGCTGTTTGGCATCATCACAGGCGGCATGGCTGCTGTACAGCTACTGCCGACATTTGAGTACATCGGGCGCACCGCGCGCACCGAATTCACATTTGATGCGAAGGGCGGCGGCTTCCCGTTCTATGATGTCGCGCAAATGCTGTTTCCCGGCACCGTCAGCACATGGTCGCCGCTGTATGTGAGTCTGCCGGGATTAGTGCTGGCGCTGATGGGCATTAAGTACGGCAAAGCTCATCAGAGTTGGTTCTGGGGCGGCGTGGCGCTCGTCACACTGGCTGCGGGTTTTGGCGCACATACCCCTTTGTATCCACTGCTTTACAATGTGCTGCCGGGTACGAATGTGTTCCGAGGGCAGGAACGCGCGGCTTATCTGTTTGCCAACAGCATGGCGATTCTGGCTGGTGTTGGGGCGGCTTCATTTGCTGCTGTGAAGCTCGAGCGACTCCTGCGCCTTGCGTTGGGTGCGGTGCTGGTCATGACCGCGCTGATTTTTGTGCTGTGGTTGGGGAATTCAGACGCTTACTCGGAACTCAGCATTTTTGCGCGCGCGGCGTTGATTGCTGTGCCGCTGTACCTGCTGCTGACGCGGCTGCGGGATAGTGCCCAGCCGCGTGTCTTGTGGGGTTTGCTCACGCTGTTAATGGTGCTTGACCTGTTCGCCGTGAACATGGATAACCGCAGCGTGTTCGCCCCAATCCCAGCCAGTGAGGAATTATCCTTTACGCCGCCGCCGCTGGTGGCACGAGTACTGGATGACCATGATACCCCATTTCGTGTGGACGGGAATTACCGTGACCTGTATGGCAATTACGGCAGTCTGTTTGGGTTGATGGACATTCGTGGAATCAGCCCCTTGTTCCTGGAAGGTCCGCACACGCTGATTCAGACCAATCAGCCTGTGAACCCAACGGCGTGGGAAATTTTTGCTGTGCGTTATGTGTTCAGCGACTGGAACGAACTCCCGGTATCAAGCGAGATTGTATTGAACGCGCCAGATCGTTTTGGGACGGCAAATCTGCATCGTTTAGGCGACCCGCGACCCTTTGCGTGGCTGGTTTACAACGCGACGGTTGTGGAAAATGACGATGAAGCCTATTCGAGGTTGGCTGATCCGTCCTTTAACGCGCGTCAAACTGTGATTTTGAACCGTGATCCGCATCTTAGTTTGTCTGGCACGCGTCCTGCGGATGCTTCGGCACAAGTTACGTCGTTTGCGGCGGAAGCCATGTCTATTCATGTGGATACCGCAGAAGACGCTGTGTTGACGGTGGCAAATCCAGATTATCCCGGTTGGTATGCGACGGTAGATGGACAGCCAGCGGAAATTCTGCGCGCTTACGGGGCGACTCTGGCCATTCCGGTCAGCGCAGGTCAGCACGTTATCGAATTGGTGTACACCCCGCTGACTTTTCGGCTGGGGAGTATCATAAGTGTAATCACCTGGGGAGCGTTAGGTATCCTCGGCATAGTGGTGATGATTCGAGGTCGAAATGTACTCAAGTGATGTGCTGCAAAACTGGTACGCAGGTTTAAGCCCCCGACAAGCTGCGGTATTTGTTGGGATCACTATCGGATTAATCGGTGGATTGGTGGGGCTGCTGCTGGCCGTCGCTGGCCCGGTGGTCGCTGCGGGTGCCGTATTTGGCTTGCTGGCAGGCTTGTATATCCTGACCAGTGTGTCTGCCGCACTTTACGGTGTTGTCGCGGTCATGTTTCTGCTGCCGTTTGGTACGCTGCCTGTGCGCATCGGTTTTACGCCTACGTTTCTGGATGCAGCGCTCGGTGCGTTTCTGTTGGTTTACCTGTCGCAGTGGATGACAGGCAAACGGATGCGTATCCAATTAACTCCTGTTCATGGATTGATTGCAGCCTACATCATGTGGTTGTTATTGACCTTCGCGCTGGGTCTGCGTTACGCCATGCCGACCTCTGCCAATCTGCGACAGTTTGCGGAGACGCTGCTGAGCATCAGCATGACGTTTATCCTGGTTGATCTGATGCGCGATCCGGTTATGCTCAGGCGTTTGGTGTTCGTCGTCATTATCTTCGTAGGAATCGAAGCCGCCGTATCTCTGGTGCTGTACGTGCTGCCGGATGCTACCGCTGAAAATCTGCTCGTGCGTCTCGCGCGCATTGGTTATCCCAACGGCGGCGTGATTCGCTATGTAGAGTCGAATCCGGCGCTGGCTGAGCGTGCCATCGGAACGTGGGTAGACCTGAATGCCTTTGGCGGCGTGTTGGCAGTTTCTGCCGCGATGATTGCGCCGCAGGTGTTTGCGCGTAAACCTGTGCTGCGCTATCGCTGGCTGACTCTCTTTGGGGTTCTGGCACGTAACGCTGGTTCTCATTCTCACGTATTCGCGTGCGTCCGCGCTGGCCTTTGCGGCGGGCATGATGCTGATTGCGGTGCTGCGCTATCGACGGTTTATTCCTTTTATTGTGTTTGGGGGACTGCTACTGCTGCTCCTACCGCAGACGCAGGCTTATATTGACCGTTTTATGCAAGGATTTGCCGGACAAGACCTGGCTACGCAGATGCGTATCGGCGAATACACGGACTCGTTTCGCCTTATCAGCCGCTACCCTATTTTTGGCGTGGGTTTTACGGGAACGCCAGAGAATGACATCTATACCAATGCGGCCAGCCTGTATCTGATTATGGCAAATCAGATTGGATTGGTTGGCGTGGCGATATTCCTGACGACGATGGGCGGGGTTTTCGTTTACGGTCTGATCACTTTTCGTAGAGCACGGGTTAATCCAGAACTCGATTCGATTCACCTGGGCTATCATATCGCTGTACTCACTGCGCTGGTTAATGGTGCGGCAGACCTGTACTTTTTCCGTATCGATTTTCAGGCGTCCATTCTTCTATTCTGGTCAACGGTGGGGCTGGCGTTAGCGAGTTCGCGGTTAGTGGAATCAACCGTTGATTAAAAGAGAGGTGTCAAGTAGTATAACGCGCGTTCGATCACCTATCTTTCCGCTCTACTCAGGTAGGGCAATTCCGTGGAAGGAGTCCACAACTTCAGTATGAAACGAAATTATGAATTGGCTTTTGTTGTACGTATTGACTCCACTGAAGAGGCAGTCAATGATGTCGTTAACCTCGTGCAGTCATGGGTTGTTGGCGAGAATACGGGCAGCATCATTAAGATGGATCGCTGGGGACGGCGGAAGCTGGCCTACGAAATCGACAAGCAGCGTGAAGGTTATTATGTTATCCTGACCGCTGAAATTGATACCCAGAATCTGCCGGAACTTGAACGTAATCTGAAGCTATCGCCTTCAATTCTGCGCTACCTGATAGTACGCGCGGATGAAGATAAGCCGCAGACCAAATAATTGAAAAGGTGTGTGATATGGCACGCGGGTTGAACAAGGTGATGATTATTGGTTATGTGGGGCGTGAACCGGAAATGCGGTATACCCCCAGCGGAAGACCCGTCACCAGTTTCAGCGTGGCGACCAGTCGAAGCTGGACTTCTTCGGAAGGCGAACGGCGTGAAGAAACCGAATGGTTCAACGTGGTCGCCTGGGGTAATCTGGCCGAAATCTGTAAAGCACATCTGAGCAAGAGTCAGCAAGTTTATGTGGAAGGGCGTCTTCAAACGCGGGGTTGGGAAGACGAAAATGGCAAGAAGCATTTTCGCACCGAACTGGTCGCCAACGAGATGATTCTGTTGGGAGATCGCCGCCACCATACCAGCACTGATATCGACTACGCCGAAGAAGATGACGAAAACGGCGACTACGCATTTTAATCACCAGAAATCAAGGAGAACTCTTTAACCATGAGTGACATGGATAACGAACGACGCCCACGTCGCAGACACGATGACGACATGGGGGACGATTTTGACGGGCAGGATGATGGCGGACGGTCTGGTGGCAGACGCGGGATGCGCCGCAGAGCCAGCACCTACTGCCCCGAGGGCAAGTGTTTCGATTATAAGGATATCGATACCCTGCGCCGCTTTGTCAATGAGAGTGGTAAGATTAAGCCACGCCGTCAAACCGGCAACTGCTCTCGCTGCCAGCGTCAGCTTGCACGCGAAATCAAGCGCGCACGCCATCTGGCGCTGCTGCCCTTCATTAACGTGACGGACTAAGCGCACAGCTTGGCCATCCTATTATGAGCTATCAAGGGCATAACACTGATTATGCCCTTTTTCTATGCCCTGAGGAGTTTTCCCCATGCCCAAACGTGAACAGACCACCGGGCAGCCCAAGGCTGTTGAGCCAAAGAAGTCCGGTGAGACCGAAAAAGCTAAACGTACTACCAAAGCTCGTGAGTTTCGTTCGCGCGCCGAACGTGAAGCACAAACTCAACGTCTCGTCGTTTTATCCACCACGATTGTGATTGTGGCGGTTGCGGTGCTGTTGATTGGCACCTTTGTCTTCCAACAATTTATTGTTCCGAACTTAGTTGTTGCTTCAGTCAATGGTCAAAACATCACTGTAGCGCAGTTCCAGCAGCGTGTTCGCTTTGAACGTGTGCTGCACATTCAGCGCTTGAACAATGTGTTTAATTTCTATCAGCAGCTTGGTCAGGACCCTAACCAACTGCTACAGCAGGAACCCTATGCGACGTGGTGGAACGAACTGCGTCTGCCGGAGCAGATGGGCAATCGTGTCGTTAACGACATGGTCAATGACTTGCTGACGCGTACTACGGCTTCTCAAATGGGAATCACGGTGTCGGATGAGCAGGTGCAAAAGGCGATTGATGACTTTTTTGGTTATCAGGCGCCGCTGCCATTTGTTGACGGCGTTCAGATTACGGCGACACCCACTGTTGTGCCGTCACTGACGCCGACGCCGCTGGTTTCGCGCACACCGTCGCCAACACCGACCATAACTGCAACCCCCACCAGCACGCCATCGCCTACGCTGGAACCCACTTCAGCGTTTACGGCGACCCCCACGATTGAAGTGACGGCAACGTTCACACCGTTCCCGACGCTGCCGGCGACGGCAACCCAAACGGACAATGATCGTATTGATCAGTTTAATCAGTCGCTGTCCGGGTTCTACGATTTGATTGTTACGCAGACGGGTATGTCTTATGCTGACATCCGCGCGTACTTTGAAGCGCAGGCGCTGCGTAAGGCACTGTGTGAAGCGGTGTGTGGTGTTGGCCCGACGGCGACCTACGCGCAGATTCGTCATATTCTGGTGGCGACTGAAGAAGAAGCGAACCAGGTTATTGCCTCGCTGAATGCTGGCGAGTCATTCGGTGATCTGGCGCGTGCGCTGTCTACGGATACAGGTTCCGGCGCGCAGGGTGGTGACCTTGGCTGGGCACCGATTTCGCAGTATGTGACCAGCTATGTGGACGAATTCGCTGCCGCTGCTCGCGACGCTGCTATTGGGGCGATTGTTGGCCCTGTGCAGTCGCAGTTCGGTTATCATATTATCCAGGTCATAGGGCGCGAAGAACGCGAACTTGATCAGCAAACTCTTGAAACAGCACGCCAGAAGGCATTCGATGCGTGGCTGGAAGAACACAAGAGCGCAGAAGGTGTGTCTGTGGCTACATTTGCCAATGTCTGGGCCAATTATGTGCCAGAAGACCCCGCGTTTGAGCTGACCTCGCAGTAATTCAGAAGTGCAACAGGCATCCCATGACGGGGTGCCTGTTTTTCTGAAAGTGGTGAGATTTAAGGTTATGTGGACGTTCAATTGAGCGTCCCTACACGAAAAATATCCGCACAACATCCCACTCGCGTTTTTCTCTGCGCATTGCTCCGATGATTCTCGTGGGCTATAATGCGCAGTATGAATGATCAACATATCGCGCGTTTAGAAGCACAATTGGAACGTATTGTTGAGGGAGCATTCGCGCAGCTTTTTGGCAAGAAGATTCGTGCGCAGGATATTGCCCTTCAGCTTGTGCGTGCCCTGGAGGATGAGCATCGGCCTGCGCGTCCCGGTGACCCACGTCCCTTCGCGCCGGATGTTTACTACATTTACCTCAACACCAATATCCATCGATATTTCCTCAAGAATCATCCAGATTTGACCCAGATTTTGAGTAAGCATCTGGTTGAGTTGGCTACACAAGCGGGCTATCGCCTGAATTATGTGCCGAGCATTTATCTCTTTGCTGATGATCGTTTAGATGATGGTACGCTGGTTGTGCGTGCGGCACACAGTGATGAGCAGGGGAGCAGTACGGCGGCGATGCAGCGCGTCGATGTTCCTGTTGTTCAAAGTGCGCCTTTGAACGCGCATCTGCTGATCAATGGCAAGAAAACTTTTCGCCTGTCGGAAATGCTGATGAACATCGGGCGGGAACGTGATAATCACATTATCATTGACGACTCGTATGCGTCCCGTCACCATGCCCAACTGCGACTGCGTTTCGGTGTTTATACCCTGTTTGATACGAACAGTCGCAGCGGAACCTTTGTCAACAATGTGCAAATTAAGGAACATCGTCTGCAATCGGGAGATGTGATTCGCATCGGTAGAACCGAGATGATTTACCTCGATGATGACCCTTTGGGGGATTCACAGACTTCAGCAGGCGCGACCACAGATTTCATCCCACCGGAGTCTGAATAGCTTGAGTACCGATATCATCCTGTTTGTGCTGCGGATTGTCGCGGGTTTCCTGCTGCTACTTTGGCTCGCTGTGCTTTTTGTTGCTATGTGGCGTGACTATCGCAGCGTGGTACAGGAAGGGCAGGCCAGCAAACGCACCTACGGCCAGCTCATTGCTTTGCGGGAGATTGATGGCAGCTATCTGCGTACCGGTCAGGTCTACGCGCTGCTCTCGCTGACCAGTATCGGGCGTGCTCCGACGAACAGCATTATTGTAGAAGACAATTTTGCCAGCAACGAACATGCGCTGGTTGCGCTGCGGAATGGGCAGTGGTGGCTGGAAGATCGCCACAGCCGGAATGGGACGATGCTGAACGGGATGATGGTCAAACAGCCCATTGTTATCACCAACGGCGACATCATTGGCATTGGACATCTGCGTTTGCAGGTTGAGTTAGAACGATAAGGATTTCCCAAGATGGAACATGTCAGTATTGCAGTCATTGGTGGCTCCGGGTTATATGCGATGCCGGAAATTACTGACAAGGTGAGCTATACGCTGGATACGCCTTACGGTAAACCGAGCAGCGAGATTGTTGTGGGTAACTTACGAGGTAAGCGTGTGGCATTCCTGCCGCGGCATGGGCTGGGGACATGTGTTTACGCCGCGCGTTTGCTCCCTATCGGGCTAACATTTATGCACTTAAGACGTTGGGCGTGCGCTTTATTATCGGGGTGAACGCGTGCGGTTCCCTGCGGGAAGATTATGCCCCCGGCGACATTGTGATCCCCAGTCAACTTTATGACCAGACTAAACTGGATCGCGGGCGCACATTTTTTGAGACCGGGTTGGTGGCACACGTTTCGGTTGCTGATCCGCTGTGCCCCGAATTATCCGAGCATTTGTTCGTATCCACCCAGCGAGTACATGAAGCGGTGGTGCATCAGGGTGGCACATTTATCGTGATCGAAGGCCCACGCTTTAGTACGCGCGGTGAAAGCGAAATCTATCGTCAGTGGGGATGCAGTATCATCGGTATGACCACCTGCCCCGAAGCCTTTTTGGCGCGCGAAGCCGAGATTGCTTATGCGACCATGGCACATGTCACCGATTATGATGTATGGCATGTGTCTGAAGCGCCTGTGACGGCAGATATGGTGATGCAGACCTTTAATCGTAATTTGCAGGTTGCACAGCAGGCGATTGCTTTTGCAGTAGAGACGCTGGATGAAAGCGCGGTCTATGCCTGCCACCACGCGCTGGATGGAGCGATTGTGACGCAGGCGGAAAAAATCCCCGCAGCATTGCGAAGCCAGCTACAGCCCATTATTGGGCGGGTTCTCGGATGATTTCGAGCTTACACTTCGACAGTGAAACGTCATCTCAGGCGGTTATTGAACGTGCCTTACTGATTGTGGCAGGTGGATTTCTTCTGATTACCCTGTGTGCGCTGTCGCTGGTGCGTGCTCTGCCGATTTCAAATATTGTACTGCCGTTTGCTGTGTGGGCAGCATGTGCCGTTGTGGGCAGCCTTGTGCTCCAGCGGTGGTTACCACGCCATGATCCGCTGTTGTTCCCGATTAGCATGTTTTTAAGCGGCTGGGGAGTCGTCATGATTGCGCGCCTCGCCCCAGCTTTTGCGGATCGTCAGGTGCTCTGGCTGGTTGTATCGGTGGCGGCGCTGCTGGTGGTCTCCGTGTTCCCCTATGGGCTGCGCTGGCTGCGCACGTATCGCTACGTGTTACTGTTCGGCGGGGTCATGCTTTTAATCAGTACCATCGTGTTTGGCACCAACCCGTCGGGACAACTTGGCGCACCGCGCTTGTGGCTGGGCCTCGGCTCAGTATTTTTCCAGCCGTCGGAAGCCCTAAAGATCATCCTGGTGGCCTTTTTAGCCAGCTATCTTGCTGAACAGTACCCTGCTTTGCGCGCTGTTGGTTCAAATTACGCCCGCATGTGGCTATCCCCGCGAATTTCGGGGCCTGTGCTGTTGATGTGGGGGCTGTGCGTTGTTGTATTGGTGTGGCAGCGGGATTTGGGCACGGCTATTCTGTTTTTTATTGTGTTTATCACGCTGTTGTATGTGGCCAGTGGGTATACGTGGATTTTGGTGGCGGGCGTTGGGTTGGTTTTATTGGCCGGATTGGTGGCCTATAACCTGTTCAGCGTCGTGCAGCTTCGCGTGGACATCTGGCTGAATCCCTGGCCTGAGGCTGATGGACGCGCTTTCCAGATTGTCCAGAGTTTGCTGGCATTTGCGGCGGGGGGCGTGTTTGGACAGGGCATTGGACAGGGCGCACCCGGATATATTCCCGTCGTACACTCGGATTTTATGTTCGCGGCTGTCGCGGAAGAATTTGGACAGCTTGGGGCGTTCGTTGTCATCGTGTCGATTGCTCTGCTGGTCGTGCGGGGGCTGCGGACGGCTGTTCGGCAACAGCGTCGTACCTTTAATGCGCTGCTGGCGGTTGGGCTAAGCATGTTGATGGCGACCCAGAGCTTACTGATTATGAGCGGCGTCCTTAAACTCATGCCGCTGACGGGTGTTACACTGCCTTTCCTCAGCTACGGCGGAAGCTCTCTGCTGATGAGTTTTATCATGGTTGGGTTATTGCTGCGCCTGTCAGCGGAAGATTTATAAGATGCAGTTCGGACGCGAAATCCACCGCCTGATGCTTACGGTACTTGCTGCTTTTGCTGTGGTCGCGCTGTCAGCGGCCTATTGGTCGGTTTTTGGCGCGGATTCGATACTGCTTCGCGAGGACAATCCCCGTTTGGTGGAAGCGGAAGCCAGCATTGTACGTGGCGATATTGTGGACAGGCACGGCGAAACGCTGGTGACTTCGCATCTTGACGCCGAGGGGATACTGATACGCCAATATCTTTATCCAGAAATGAACGGGGCGTTAGGCTACTTCAGTTTACGCTATGGCGTGGGCGGGGCAGAGGCTGCGTTTGATACAGTCCTGCGCGGCGATGACCTTGTCGGGGGCCTGACCGACTACTTTGAGCGGGAAGTGCTGCATCGGCCACAGCGCGGCTCGTCCGTACAACTAACGTTCGATCTGGATATTCAGCGTCACATCATTGCCGCTATGCAAGGGCATACAGGGGCGGCCATTGTGCTGGCTGTGCCGACGGGGCAAGTCCTGTCGCTGGTTAGCCTGCCTACATATGACCCCAACACACTTGACCAGGATTGGGAAACCTTAGCAGAAGCTCCCGGCAACCCGTTCTTTAACCGCGTGCTCCAGGGGAATTATCAGCCGGGCGGGATGCTGCAAACACCACTGATGGTATCGGCTTTAGCGATCAATCAGCCGCTGGATGTGACCTATGAGAATGCTGATACTCCCGTGAATATTGCAGCAACCAGCGATGGGACAAGTTCTACCTTCGCCGTGAACTGCGTTATCACGCCGCCCACATCGACGTTGACATTGGTTGACGCCTACATCTATGGGTGTCCCTTACCGTTTGCCCAGATGGCGGATACGCTCGGCATCGATACCCTACAGAACGCCTTTCGTAACTTCCTGATGAATAATCCGCCTACGTTGGCTGGGTTTGTGGTTCAGCCTGAAGATGCGACAGCCGTTGGTACGCCAGTCCCGACATCAACCCCATTTGCCTTGAATGCCAATGATCTGGAAGCTGATGCGTTGGGACAGGGCCAGCTTACGATGACGCCGCTTCATATCGCGGTGATTATGGCGGCGCTGGTTAACAACGGCAACGCGCCACAGCCATACGCGCTGTTAGGAGTACGGGCGCCGGACGCCAGCACATGGACTTCGATGGCCGCTTCCCATGCGACGATGCCCCTGACTTCTGCCGAGAATGCAGCGCTGGTTCGTGATTGGATGCGTGCTGCTGTGGCTGACGGCACGGCTCAAGCTGCCGCACAGCCGGGGCTAGATATTGGTGGGCAAGCGGCGCTGGCGTACTCCGGCGAAGGCTCCAAGACATGGTTTGCCGGATTTGCCGCACTGGAAGGCGGCGGTGGTGTGGTCGTGGTGATTGTGCTGGAGAACAGTGACGACCCACAGGAAGCTGCCCGTATCGGTGGCGAGGCGTTGTTGGCTGCCGCCGCTGGCGTTCAGGCAGACCCTTAACCCCCCTGCCACATGCGTTCCTTCAACCCCCATTTGCGCAGCCTTTTGGCTACGCTGCTGCCAATATGCACATGTGGCGAACTCAGCCGCTTGATGTACTGGGCCTTGCGGATGGCTGTGCGCAGTTCGTCTGCATTGCGAAACGGCTCCAAGCGGGTCATCGCTCGCCCATATTCGATGCGGGTGTGGGCGTCTGAGCCTGCGGTGCCGCACAGATGATGGGTGACGGCGAACTCCAGCGCCTTCTGGTTATCGCTGGGGAAAGATACAGCGCGCGTTATAAATCTCAATGGCGTCTACATGTTCCATGATTTGGAGCAGTCCATCTTCGCGCCATGCTCCTTTACGCAAACGGTCAAAGGGGGTGCGACACGCTGATGACCGCGTTTTGGTCACGGAGGCGGCGGATGGTTTCCAGCGGCGTTAATCCCGCAGGGATGCTTTCCTGGAGGAAATACCCCAGAATTTCGCCCTGCGTCGTCATAATTTCCTCGCCGACAATGACGAGGTCAGGGGCAAGTTTTTGCATCGCCAGCGCGCCATCGGCTGTGTTGTGGTCGGTGATGGCGATACGGTCAATGCCACGCTTCGGCGCTAATTTGATGATTTCCTCGAACTCAGTCAGACAATCTTTCGACCACTTTGTATGACTGTGCAGATCCACATTCCATAAGGTCATGCGCTTTTACTTTCCGTTGAGTATTCTGTGGCGTGCGTTTTTTCGGCTTCCATCTCGGCGATGGCGGTTTCGACGGACGGCGTAAACAACCGCTTGCGGAAGATTACCGCAACGGCCATGCCGACGAGCACGCGCAGCCACTTGTAAAGGAAGCCACCGACCAGTACTGCTGCTGCAATCGCTGAAGTATCGAAGACAGGATTGAGAGGGGCAATCATGCTGGCGTACAGCGTGCCGGATGACACCTCGGTTGTGCCCGCGCCATTTGGCGAACCACTGAGCGCGCCAAAGGCTGCCGTAAAGCCGAAGATGAACATGGTTTGCAGAAACAACGTCCAGGTGAAGGGAAGTCCAAAACCGGACAGGACAATGGTCATGCCAAACGAGTCAATGGTGTATGCCAGCGCGCCAAACAGAGTCGTGATGAGCACATGCTTAAGCTGAAAGACTTCGCGGGTACTTTCGTAAAATTCAATCAGCGGCTTGTGAATCCGTTTAATCAGCGGCAGTTTGCCCACAATCCCCAGCAGCCAATAGGCCAACGGTTTGATTTGCACCGCGATCAGACCGACAGCAATCAGACTGGCGGCGAAGAAGATAAACGCGCGCACCCACTGGTCAATATTGAGCGTGCTGCCACCCAGCAGCAGCGCGGCAAACACAATGGTCAGTACAGAAGTGCCGTCAATCACGCGCTCGGCGACGACAACGGGAATACTGCGCGCGATGGGGACGCCTGTCTTGGCTTTCAAGACGACAGCCTTGAGCACTTCGGCGATTTTGCCGGGGCTGACAGCCAGCGTGAAACCGGAGACAAACAGTACGAGGCTGTCCCTGACGCTGATTTTATCGCGCGCGCCAATCACGCCGAGATAGTACTGCCACTTGAGGAAATGCAGCCCCCACGAGAGGACTTTGAGCAGCACAACCGGAATCAGGAGTACCCAGGGGTAGGTTTGCAGGTGGTTGATTAGCTGCTGGGTATCAATCAGTGCCAGCAGCCCGATGTAAATCAGAAAGGCGATGGCGAGTCCGGCGAGGATTTGATTGCGATATTTCCGCATAAAGTCATCCCTAATGAGTTCTCAAGAATTCATTGTAGCAGTGCGCGCTATCGCGTTCCAGAGTCCTCTCCGCTATAATGCCGCCGAAATCGTTGGGTAATCGTCTGTTACGCATCGGGCGATGCGCGTGTACACTTGTCCAAGGTATGCGACACTGGCAGTAAGACAAGTTGCCGGAGATTTGAGAACTATGAGTATGGAACACAACGACCATCAACATCAGCCGCACGAGGGCGGGCTTTCTGCGCCGCCGCGCTGGCTTTTGTGGGGTGTCATAGGATTATTTGTGCTGGCGATTGTCGGCGGTGCGGCAGGTATCTGGGTCTTCCGTGATGTCCTGCGTCCCAGCCAGCAGCAGCGGGTGATGGATATGTTGCCCTTTATGCGGGCATTCATGCGCGGCGGTGAGGCGCTGCCCACCCCAGAACTGCAAACGACATCGACGATTTCCGCAGCCGATTTGCTGAACATGCCCATCGTGATTGAAACGGCTACGCCCACCCTGACCGAAACACCGAATGTTACGGCAACTCCGGTGGCTGTGGTGCCTACGGCGTCGCCAACCGTGGCGGCCACCGACGTTCCAGCAGCGACGCAAGCGGCTACGTTGATCCCTACGCCAACACCGACGACGGCTGCGCCAACGCTGGCAAGCGTGGCCCCATCGCTGCCCAATGCCAACCGACTCTACGGGTTTGTGCATGTGCAGCAGGACTGGAACAACTGCGGCGCGGCAAACGTCACCATGGCCTTAAGCTATTACGGCTGGACAGAAGATATGTCCGTCGCCGCTTCCTACCTCAAGACTGATCGCGAGG
>JAXLWC010000047.1:0-44896 GCA_046328675.1 Anaerolineae bacterium | reverse complement strand
CCAATACCCCGCCGCTGAGCGTGCGCTCGGACAAAGCCGAAGGGGCGCTGGCGCTGTGGACGTGGCTGGAAAACAGCGGCTACCGTGTGCGTGAAACGCTGATGTTTCCTGATGATCTGGATGACCTCGATGCGCTGTTTGTGTTAGCGCCGATTTTGCCTTACGAAGACAGCGAACGCCGCGCGATTTACAACTGGCTGCGGCAGGGCCATACGCTGATTGTCGCGGGTACGCCGTTTCTGGTAAACACGCTGCTAACGGAGGACTTCAGTCTGCGCCCGACCATGCCGCTGTACCCTGACCACATTACGTCCAGCGCGCCCACGCTGATTAACCCGCCGTTCGCGCCGCTGCCCCCGCAGACGGTCTATGTCATCGAAACCACGCGCGACGATGTCGCCATACATCTGACTGCTGAAGAACTGCCAGCGCTGGCGTCGTACAGTGAATCGCAGGGCACGTTCTGGCTTTCCGGCATGGTCATGCCTTTTACCAACTTCGGCTTGCAGGAACCCGCGCACGCCCAATTGGTGCTTAATCTGCTGGCAAGGCTGCCGCGCGGTGCGGTTATCGGCTTTGACGAAGCGCATCACGGCTTAAGTCCGGCGACACAGTCCGTTTATAACTGGCTGCTGATGACCCCGCCGGGATGGGGTGTGCTGGCAGGCTTCGGGCTGACATTCCTTTACCTTGCGCTGCGTGGACGACGTTTTGGGCGCGCCGTGCCGCTGCCGGATGAGCGCCTGCGCCGTGAGCCTGTCGAATACATTCAGGCAATGGCCAGTCTTTACCGGCGTTCAGGACAGCGCGGGGCGATTCTTGCGCATTATCGGCAGCAGTTCCGGCGCAGGCTGTCGGAGCGTTACGGCGTGGATACCTCCGTCACCGATAACGAGCTGCTGAAAATCATCGTGTATCATGACCCGGCGCTAGACGAAACGGTGCTGCGCGACTTGCTCACACGTTTATCGCAAAAGAGCGAAGGTGAGGCGGAACTGCTTGCACTGGCGCGCGATGTGGATACGTTTTTGAAGGCTCTCTGATTCCACTGTGATGATGATCTCGGCGGTTCAAGTTCAGAGTTTAGGCAGGAGTTTAGGTTGAACGCATCATTCCAAATCTTACATCAGCTTGGCGCACAGTTACGCCAGAATGCCGCGCGCGTGCTCGTCGGGCAGGAAGAAGCTATCGAACTGCTGCTGGTCGCACTGCTGGCACGCGGGCATGTGCTGCTGGAAGGCGTCCCCGGCACAGCGAAAACGCTGATGGCCAAGACGCTGGCCCATATGGTCAACGCCGAATACCGCCGCATCCAGTTTACACCCGACTTGATGCCCTCGGATGTGGTCGGAACGGTGGTCTTCGACATCCAGTCCAGCCGCTTCAACCTCAAGCGCGGGCCGATTTTCGCCAGCATTGTGCTTGCCGACGAAATTAACCGCGCCCCTGCTAAAACGCAGGCCGCACTGCTGGAGGCGATGGAAGAACGTCAGGTGACGATTGAGGGCGACACGCAGGCACTGCCCGACCCGTTCATGGTCATCGCCACGCAGAACCCGGTGGAGATGGACGGCACCTATCCCCTGCCCGAAGCACAGCTTGACCGCTTCCTGTTCAAGATCAAAGTGGGCTATCTGTCGCATTCGCAGGAGGTGGATGTGCTGCTGCGCTATCATCAGGGCTTCGACGCCCACAACATCGTCGCCACAGGCTTGCAGCCCATCCTACAGCCGCAGCACATGGCACAGATTCGCGGCATCATCCAGAGCGTGCAGGTCGAAGAAGGCATCCTCAATTACATCGCCGCCATTCTGGAAGCCACGCGCAAAAGCCCCGATTTGTCGCTGGGGGCCAGCACGCGCGCCGGGGTAGCGCTGCTGCTGGCAAGCAAAGCCTTCGCCGCGCTGCGTGGGCGCAATTACGTCTCGCCGGATGATGTCAAATATCTGGTGCCGCCTGTGCTGCGCCACCGTGTCTATCTGCGCCCCGAAGCCGAAATCGAAGGGCTGGACACCGACGCCGTGTTCAAGCGCCTGCTGGCAAAAATCGAAGTGCCGCGATAAGCGCTATAATAGTGACAGTGAGTGAGAGGTCAATGGCAATGGTCGATGCAACCAGAATACGCATGACGGCACAGGAGTTCTTTGAGTTACCAGAAACGAATACTCCTACAGAACTCCTTGAAGGAGATATTATCGTGAGTCCATCCCCAGTTCCCCTTCATCAGCGTATTATCGGCTTAATCTACACGCTGCTCACGAAACTCATTCCAAATGGTGAGGTATTCTTTGCACCGATTGATGTTTACTTTGATGAGGATAATGTGCCACAGCCCGATGTGGTCTGGGTTGCCGCTGAAAGCAAATGTATCGTCGGTGAAAAGCGGCTGATTGGACCACCAGATTTGATTGTTGAAGTGTTTTCACCCGGCACAGTTCGCACCGACAAGAAAAAGAAGTTTCGTTTATATCAAAAATATGGCGTGCGCGAATACTGGATGGTTGACCCCGTTGAACAGTATGTCGAAGTCTGGCAGCATGACGGTGAGAAATTTATCCCGGCAGGCGTGTTTGAGATCGGAGATACTTTGTGAGCGCTGTGCTGAATGGACAAGAGGTTGAGGTGAAAGCTATTTCGGCTAGAAGATGCGTTCACCCTCGCTTTTTCGCGCTCACTGCTCATCCCTGCCCTGCTGCTGGCGGGGCCTTCTTCGCGGCGTTCGCGCCGATTGCGCTGGTGTACGGCGTTGGGCTGCTGCTGCTCGCCAGGCTGGATCGCCGCAGCGCGGGAAAACCGACACAGTCTGGACATCACACGCGAACACGATGACAAACTCTCGCTGGGCGCGCGCTGAACAAAATCACCCTGAGTCCGCATTCCCGCGCGCCAGCCGCCCGCTGGAACTCACGCTGCGCGACGAACCGCCGCCGCTGTTCATCAGCGAAGGTTTCACGCATACGGTCATGCTCACGCCGCGCGAACCCATCACGCTCGACTATCATGTGGCGTCCGCTGCGGCGCGGCGACTTTGCCTTTGGCGACATCAACCTGCGCTGGAAGGTGTCGCTGCGGCTGTACACACGGCAGGCAGCCAGTCAAAGCGGCGCGCAACGTCAAGGTCTATCCCAACCTGTACGAAATCAAAAAATATGACCTGCTCGTGCGCCGTGACCAACTGGCGGAGATGGGCTTTCGCAGCGTGCGCCTGCGCGGCGAAGGGACCACCTTCGCGAGCCTGCGCGATTACACGCCCGACGATGCCTATCGTTCGATCAACTGGAAAGCCACCGCGCGGCGTGGCAAACCCATCAGTACCGACTACGAACCGGAACGCAGTCAGCGTGTGGTGATCGCGCTGGATGTCGGGCGCATGATGCGCAGTCCGATGCGTGTCGCCGAGGGCGATGGTCAGGTTACACAGTTTGACATGGCGAAAGTAGACTTTGTGATCAACAGCGTGCTGCTGTTCAGCTATGTGGCGACGATGAAAGGCGATCAGGTCGGGCTGCTGGTGTTCGCCGATCAGGTGCAGAAGTTTGTCCCGCCGCAAGCCGGACGCGGCCACTTCCAAACGCTGCTGGAAGCGATGTACGCGCTGGAAAGCCAGCCCGTCGAAGCCGATTACTCCCGCGCGCTCAACTATCTGCACGCCAATAACAAAAAACGTTCGCTGGTGGTGCTGTTCACCGACATCAGCGGCGCGCGTGCCAGCGATATGCTGCTGGCCCAGATGCCGCGCCTCGCCCCACGCCATGTCCCGCTGCTGGTGACCATCCGCGACCCGGCACTGGACGAACAGGCACAGCAAACGCTGAGTGATTCGCCTGCGGTGTACCGCCGTGCCGTCGCCGAACAAATGCTGAATGAGCGACGCCTGCTGCTGGACAATCTGACACGGCGCGGTGTGCTCACCCTCGATGTGGACGCGCAGCACCTGTCGATGGCGGTGGTCAACCGTTATTTGCAGCTTAAAGCCAAAGTGCTGGCCTAACCTCTCCTATAAATTACCTGCTAAAAAGGTTTGAGCCTGCTGCGGATTGCTGCTATAGTGAGATTATTGCATTAAATTTCTCCAATGCACTTACCTCTAAAGGATGTGTTCTATGGACGTAAAAATTAAGCATCAACCCTCGTTTTCGCTGGCAGTGGTTCAGCTTAGCGGCAGCGAGAAAATTAAGGTTGAGCCAGGTTCAATGGTCAGCTACAGCGATGGCGTGACCGTCGAGACCAAAGCCGAAGGTGGGCTGTTCGGCGGTCTGAAGCGCATGGTCGCGGGCGAAAGCTTCTTCCAGAATACCTACACAGCCCCGGCGCAGGGTGGCGAAATCACACTTGCGCCTTCGCTCCCCGGCGACATGATGACCCTGAACATCAGCGGGGCAGACCTGCTGGTGCAAAGCGGCGCTTACGTCGCCAGTGAACTCAGTGTGACGATGGACTCCAGTTGGGGCGGCGCGAAGGGTTTCTTCGGCGGCGCGGGGCTGATTCTGCTGAAGGTCAGCGGCAATGGCAAACTGCTGATCGGCGCATACGGCGCGATTGAGGAACGTGTGCTCACGGCAGGTCAGAAGTACACCATCGATACCGGGCATATCGTCGCACTGGACGCTTCGATTTCGTTCAAGCTGCAAAAAGCCGGAAGCTGGAAATCGGCGATCCTTGGCGGTGAAGGTCTGGTCTGCGAACTCACCGGGCCGGGGCGTGTGCTGATGCAAAGCCGTTCGGAAGAAGCCTTCCTCGGCTGGCTGCTGCCCAAGATTCCCACCAAGTCAGGTTAACCACAAGCTCTATAGGGGCGCACATACTGCGCCCCTCCCGCTTCCCCACGTTATCGAATGCTCACTCCAACTCTGCTACGGCAGCTCCGCCAGTTCAAACGCGCGCGCTACATGTTCCAGAAAGGTTTCGGCGGTAATCCACGCGCTCTGGCTGCCAAAGTGCGCGTCGGGTATCTGCATCTTCTGCGCCAGCCGGTTCGCCAGCAGGTTCGCGACATAGGCACGCTGCTGAAGTTGACCCCGCCGCCGCAGATAATCCACCACATCGCGCCGATCCTGCTGGCTCAGCGTTTCGATCTGCACGTAAGCGGGCACAGGGCTGATACGTGAGATGTGCATGTACTGCACCAACCAGTCATCACGCACCTGCTCCAGCCGCACACTCTGAGCCTCGCGCACGACAATGGTTTTCGCCGCTAAATCCCCCAGACGCTGCGTGTGCTTGCTGAAGAACAGCGCCACCAGCCCGACACTGTAAAACACGGGCAGAAAATCAAACGGGCGCACCAGATTACGAATCAGGATGCCGCTGACGGTGACAGGCAGCCCGTTGGACTGGATCACGCGCATTTTGAACATACGTTTGCCCGGCGTCTGTCCATTCCACACGAATTCAAAAATCAGGTGATAGAACGTCACCAGAAAGAATTGCAGTATGATAAAAACGATGAGTACGGCACTGTCGCCGCCAAAATCGCGTGGGATCGAGCGTGCGAACAGCGTGCCAAAGGCGATCATCAGCATGATGATGACCAGATAATCAACGACTGCGGCCATGCAGCGCGTGCCAAAGCCAGCAATATCGGCGTCGAGCGGAACATTTTCGGGCGTATCGATTTGTACAGACATAATCCGTTATCAGTTCTTAGTCGTCCATGGGCGGTAGAGTGAGACCCGTATGCAGAACATGTTGAGTCCTAATGATTTTATCGCATCTCGCGAAAAAGATTGGAAAAGACTGGAAACGCTGCTGGCGCGGCGCAGCGGACGCGAGACATTGAACGCGGAGGAAGTGCGCGAACTGGGCAAGCTGTATCGCGCGGTCACGTCCGATCTGGCGATTGCGCGGCGCGACTATCCGCAGCAGCGTGTGACCACCTTCCTCAACCAGCTAACGCTGCGCACGCACAGCTTCATCTATCAACAGGACGTGAGCGACATACGTCCGCTGCTGCGCTATTTCACCCACACGCTGCCGCAGACCTTTCGCGCAACGTGGCTGTTTACGCTGGTAGCGTTTCTGCTGTTCTTCGTGCCAGCCCTCGTAGGCTTCACGCTGGCAGCCAATGATCCGGCTGTCGCCACGCCGCTGGGACTGGCCGCAGAGCGCGAAATCCTGTCCGAAGGCGATATCTGGACAGACATCCCGGTGGAGGCACGCCCCTATGCCTCGGCGTTTATCATGACCAACAACATCCGTGTGGCGGTACTGGCCTTTGGCGGCGGCGTGGGCTTCGGGCTGTTCACCTTCTACGCGCTGGCGACCAATGGGCTGAGCATCGGCGCGGTGCTGGGCTTGGCGGCGCACTACGGCATGGCCGGGTCGCTGGTGGAGTTCATGGTCGGGCACGGCATGATCGAACTCAGCGTGATCTTCATCGCGGGCGGCGCGGGCTTGCAGTTGGGCTGGGCACTGCTCAGTCCGGGGCCGTACACGCGGCGCGATGCGCTGGCGCTGGCAGCACGGCGCGCGGTGGTGCTGGCGCTGAGTGCCTTCCCGCTGCTGGTAGTCGCGGGGCTGATCGAAGGCTTCGTGTCGCCGTCGAGTTCGCCATTTGCCTTCAAGCTGGCTGTGAGCCTGACAACGGGCGTGCTGCTCTACAGCTATCTGCTGCTGGCAGGAGAAAAGGTTGCCGCGGCCAAGCCACAAGAAAGTGGCAGAACCCTGCTCACAGCCGCCATATTTGCGCGCGGTAGAAACTTGAGACTGCCGCCGAGGCGGGAAAGCAGTATTTCAGCGTGGCGGGAAGACATACTTTCAGCAGGATATAGCGAATCGGCTGGACATCAATTTTATCGGTGTTCCCGCGGGTGGCAAAAGTTCCACAGATCGGCTGTGATGTCCTTGCCGTTGCGTTACATAAACATACGTCCGTCACCAAAACATGATCCGTGTCATACTGCCTGAAAGTAGGCTAGCATTTCCAGAATTTGCTCCAGCAGTGGACTGGATTTTTTTCAAAAGTAGCATGGGCGAAACAGCCTAAAGCCCCAACTGCCCATTTAATAGACATTGGGACAACGCAATGTATGACCTTCGTGAGAGGTGTCACCTTCCACTGTTTTCGGCACAGTTGAAAGGTTATGCGGATTTACCGTATTTGCTCGGATCCTACACAGCGTTCAGGGCGTGGATTTGTGCTCACACTCATTTCATGCCTGTATATGATAGGTAGACTGCGAATCGACGATTTCTCCCTGAGCCCACGCGTTCACATGTGGCTAACCGTAGCGTTAGTCGTGAATCTACGATAATTCTCACGCACATTCGCCAAACAGATAGCCAACAAACTGCACGGAAACGGCCGTAGCAAAATCCATCCACCATCGAACCGTTCACGCCATGTAAAGCGTTGTCAATTTTGAGTGCTGCGGCACGTCAGCATGTGTAGTCTAGAACGAATACTTTTCCCAGTCATCGCCCTTAATCAGTAAATAATCGGAATGCATTTGCGCTAGTCACGATAGCCAAACACGGGCGCAATTGAACTTTTATCATGTATAGAGGATATGTGATGAGTAATGCAAGAAATAACAAAGCGCAGACGCAGAATAGATCAGGCACATAGGGTTGGCTACAGCTTTCGGGTACTAACACTAAACCTAACGAAGAAATTATGGCGTTGGCTTTCGCGTGGCGGAGTTCAGTTTCGCGTGGTGGTGGGAGCCATGATGGTTGGGTAGTAAGCTCATCATGACCGTCACGTCCACGGAATTAACGAACAAAGCAGCGTTGACTTGGCGTCAATGATAGAGCTCGTGTAACAAGTGATTTTCCATTGATCTTGCGCGCGGGTTATATAACTGTGTAATTTGCTCCGTTCAGGATCAACTGGCAAAGTGCCTGTACGATTGCAAGAGGCACCATACAAAGACTCTCTGTGCATGAGTTTGATAGCACGGATAGATCACATGGTGACGTTTCGCAGTACAACGCTTCTGATTCAAAGAACGCCCCTGAGCAGACGGCTACTGAATTCACGGTCTAATTGTCATCCGCCGAAATCGTGCGCATTTTTGCATGAATGAGTGTTCTCAGTATCAGAGTTCGGCAAGTTATCGGCTGTGAGTCGCCTGTTATTTTGCCTCAAACTCAAGCTCTTCGGACAATCGGTAAGCGATTTGCTCAGTGATGATAGATTCTATGAACTCGTCTACAAGGGAAAGGTCACCATCTCAAGTATAACGACTCTCCCTGGAGTCGCCTTACAGTTTCGCTGGGGCGGCTCAGATGAATTGCTGATCCCAGAATAAATCAGATGTTCGAGCAATTTGATGCTGGCTTTATCGTAAAGATATGTTGGTCTCGTATGGCAAGCTCACCAACCCTATGCGCCATGCGGATTAACTCTTTCTGACACCATTACAGTAATAGTCTGTTCGCCCAAGGTTAATCCAACTGCCAACAGCCACTGGTTATCGTGCTGCTCAAATGCTAAGGATTGAGTAGTTCGATCATCGTGGAGCGGGCGAATCCAAGCTCGCACATTGCCGATATATCTGCTGGAGCTAAGTTTGCTCGCCATCTGTCCCCTCAAACACAAACAACGCCTTCTGCTCATTAAACCAGAAGACACAGTTTGGGGCTAATCGCGTTCAGCAGCTATAGGACACGCCGTTCTTTTGCGTTCTTTTTACACCCTACCGCCCCGTCTTTATTGCACATCCCCCGCACATCTGCCACAATAACGTAGACAAATATCTGAATAATCGGTTGAGGTTGGTATGCGCCATACGGTTTTGCTTTATAATCCTGTCAGCACGTCCCCTGGCAAACAGCGCCTGCCGCTTTCGCTGCTGGCAGTTGCCGCTGTGATTGCCGAAGACTACGATGTGGAGTTTATCGACGGCAACTTGATCCGCGACGAACATGGCGAAAGCCAGCCCCAGGCTGTCGCCGCGCGCATCATCGAACGCGCCAGAGCCACTAACAGCAAACTGCTGGCGTGTAGCGTCATGCCCGGCCCGCAGCTTCGCCAGGCGGTGCCCGTGTGCAAAGCGGTCAAGGCGGCGCTGCCCGACCTGACCATCCTCTGGGGCGGTTACTTCGGCACGCAGCATCAGGAAGTCGTGCTCAAAAGCGGCTACATCGACTACGTGATTCAGGGACAGGGCGAAGCGCCGTTCCGCCAGTTTGTCGATACCCTGCATCGCGGCGGCTCGCTGGAAAACATCATGTCGCTGTGTTATCTCGACAAAAAGAGCGGCGAAGTGTGCGTGAACCAGCGCGCGCCCAATGTGCAGATTGACAACGTGCCCTGGTATCTATAAAACGCTGGATGTCTCCAAATACGTCGGGCGCAGCTACCTGGGACAGCGCGTGTTGTCGCATAACACCAGCTTCGGCTGCCCGTTCGCCTGCAACTTCTGCGCCGTCGTCGCGCTCTCCAAGCGGCGCTGGATTGCCGAAAGTTCGGAGCGCATGGCCAACATCGTCGGCCATCTGCACGACAACTGGAACATCGACGGGCTGGAATTCCACGACATGGACTTCTTCGTCAACGAAGAGCGCACCGCCGATTTTGCCGAGCGTGTGGCACATCGGGCACGGCAGCGGCATCCAGTGGTGGGCGCTGGGACGCGTCGATACGCTGATGAGCTACAGCGACGATACCTGGAAGAAAATGCAGCGCAGCGGCGCGAAGATGCTGTTCATGGGCGCGGAAAGCGGCGACGACGAAACGCTGAAGCGCATGAACAAGGGCGGCAAAAGCGGCACCGCGCAAACGCTGGCGCTGGTCGAACGCATGAAACACTACGGCATCGTACCGGAACTGTCGTTCGTGCTGGGCAACCCGCCCGACCCGCGCGCTGACATCGAATCGACCATCAACTTTATCCGCAAGATTAAAACCATCAACCCGGCGACGGAATTGGTGCTGTACATCTATACTCCGGTGCCGCAGGAAGGCAGCATTTTGCTGGACGAAGCGACCAAACTCGGCTTCAGGTTCCCGACGACGCTGGACGAATGGGCCAGCGACGAGTGGGCGAAGTTCAGTATGCGCCGCGACGGCACGCCTGGTTCAGGACAACACCCGCCGCCGTGTGCGCAACTTCGAGTCGGTGATTAACGCCTACTACCCCACTGTCACCGACTGGCGCTTGCAAGGCGGCGTGCGTCATGCGCTGCGCGCGCTCAGCGGCTGGCGCTACAAGCTGCAATACTACGAATGGCCCTATGAACTCAAGGCCCTTCAGCGGCTGGTACATTACCGCAGACCGGAAACGACGGGGTTGTAAACGATAGAGATAACCTGGGGAGCAAAGCGTGACTTTGCTCCCTTTGACAATCAGGGGGTGAAATGAAGGTCACAGTTTGCGAACTCAGCAACGACGCGGCGGTCTTCGCGCGGGAATGGCAGGCGCTGGTGGCGCATGTCAAACAGGAGCAGAGTGAACTGGTACTGCTGCCTGAACTGCCATTCTTCCGCTGGTTTGGCACGACGCGCGAACAAAGCGCTAAAGTGTGGAACGAAGCCGAGCAGGCGCATGACATGTGGCTGGCGCGCATCGCCGAACTGGTGCCCGCTACGGTGTTAGGGACGCGTCCGGTGACGCGCGGCGCGGTGTACCGCTGACAGTTTCGTGTGGGAGAAAAGCAGCGGTTATCATCCAGCGCACCTCAAATACTACCTGCCTAACGAAGACGGCTTCTGGGAAGCGCAGTGGTACGAGCGCGGCAAAGGCGACTTTGAGCCTGTGCAGACCAGCAAAGCCTGCGTCGGTTTCTCGATTTGCAGCGAGTTGTGGTTCTTCGAGCACGCGCGTGCCTACGGCAAAAAGGGCGCGGAACTGATTGTGACGCCGCGCTGCACCGAGAAAGCCTCCGTCGAGACATGGTTGGTGGCCGGGAGGGCGACGGCTGTCTCAGCGGGAGCGTACTCGCTGTCGTCCAACCGAACGGGCAGTGAAGGGGGCATTGAGTTCGGCGGGCAGGGCTGGATTGTCGATCCTGATGGCGAAGTGCTGGGCGTCACCACCAAAGACCGCCCCTTCCTTACCCTTGAAATCGACCTGACGCAGGCACATGCCGCCCAAAATACTTATCCACGTTACATTCCAGAGTAAAACAGCATGAAACAGATTATCCCCAACGTTTACTACATCACCGGTTTGCCCGCAGGTCGCGTCTATGTGTTAAAAGACGACGATGGACTCACGCTGATTGATGCCAGTGTGCCCGGCATGGCGGGCAAAATCCTGGCGGATATCGCCTCGATTGGGCACACCGCGAGAGATGTGAAACGCATCTTGATTACGCACGCACATCCCGACCATGTCGGCAGCCTGCCGGGGCTGAAGCAGTCCACAGGCGCGCAGGTCATTTCCTCGGCGATTGACCGTCCGGTGGTGGAAGGCAGGATGTCGATTGCACGGCGTCCCAGCGGCTTGCGTCCGCCGAACACCATGATGAGAGGCACGCCTGTAGATCGTGAAGTCGGCGACGGCGATACGATTGACGCCTTCGGTGGTTTGCAGGTGCTCCTGACGCCGGGACATTCGCCGGGGCATCTCACCTTCTGGCAGCCGGAAAAACGTCTCGCCATCATCGGCGATGTGTTGTTTCATGTGCTGGGCGTGCGTCTGCCGCCGGGCTTCCTGACTGTGGACATGGAAGAAGACAAACGCTCGGTGCGCAAGGTTGCCAATCTGAACCCGGATATTGTGTGCTTCGGACACGGCGACCCGATTACGCAGAACACGGCGCAAGTGCTGAACGACTTCGCGCGCAAGCTCGACGTATAACCAGACTGTAATGCGAAAAAACTTCAATGTTTAAATTATTTCCAAAGGGTGTGTTAGAATAACATTCTGATTGCCTTTTCACGTTCAGGGAGTTATTTGATGACAGACCCTCGCTTACAGAAGCTAGCAAAAGTGCTGGTGCATTATTCGCTGCGCATTAAACCCGGTGACGTGCTGCGGCTGCGCGGGGAAACCAGCGCCGCGCCACTGTTCAAGGAAGTCTATCGCGAAGCAGTGCGCGCCGGGGCACACGTCCTGACACGCTTCACGATTGAAGAACTCACCGAAGTGTTCTATCAGGAAGCCAACGAAGAACAGCTTAAGTTTCTGCCGGACCTTGTCAAGCAGGAAATTGAGTTCATCACCGCTGACCTGTTCATCGAAGCCGAAAATAACACCAAAGCGCTCAGCGGCGTAGACCCCAAGAAAATCGCCGTGAACCGCGCCTCCCGTTCGGAACTCAGCCGCCGCTTTTATGAGCGTTTTGCCAACGGCGAACTGCGCTGGTGCCTGACGAAGCTGCCGACGAATGCCTACGCACAGGACGCGGGCATGTCGCTGAGTGACTACGAAGATTTTGTCTACAACGCTATGAAACTGAACGAAGATGATCCCGCCGCCGCGTGGGAAAAGCAGCGCGTTGAGCAGCAGAAATTCGTGGATTATCTGGACAAACGCCGCGAGATTCACATTATCGCGCCGGGAACCGACATCACTTATCGCACCGACGGACGCACATGGGTCAACTGCTACGGCGATGCCAATTTCCCTGATGGCGAGGTATTCACCTCCCCGATTGAAGATTCGGTCAATGGCTTTGTCACGTTTTCCTATCCCGCCGTGTATTCTGGCAATGAAGTCGAAGGCGTGCGCCTGACCTTTAAGGATGGCAAGGTTGTCGAGTCCCATGCAGAACGTGGCTTAGAGTTCCTCAACGGTATGCTGGATATGGATGCAGGTTCGCGTTTTCTGGGCGAAGCCGCCTTCGGCACTAACTACAGCATCCAGCATTTCTCGCGCGATATTCTGTTTGACGAAAAGATTGGCGGCACGATGCACATGGCGCTGGGCGCGGGCTTCCCCGAATGCGGCGGCAAGAACGAGTCCGGCCTGCATTGGGACATGGTGTGTGACCTGCGCCAGGGCCAAGTGTTTGCCGATGGTCAGTTGTGTTACGAGAACGGACAGTTTATCATCTAGGGGCGTTTATCATACTCCGAGAAGATTCAAATCATGACACACACAACACCTACTCTGCTGCCCCGCCCACGCCAGATGACGCTGACCGGGGATCAGTTATCGCTGCCTGCTGCTGGCGTCATCGTCGGCGCGCCAGCACTGCTGTTTGAAGCGCAGACCCTGCAAAATGTACTCAAATCTGTCGGGCGGCGCTGGTTAATCACGGCGGCTTACGGCGGCGACGCGCTGGAAATCAAGCTGATTCAGACCGATACGCTGCCGCACCGCGAAGGCTACAGGCTGAAAATCACGCCCGATGGCATCAGCATCATTGGCTCGCACGCTGGGGTGTTCTACGGCGTCTGCACGCTGCGCCAGTTGATTGAGCAGTATGGCACGACACTCCCCTGCCTGTTCATTGACGACTCGCCGGATTATCCCGCGCGCGGCGTGATGCTGGATTGCAGCCGCGACAAAGTGCCGACAATGGACACGCTGTACGATCTGGTAGACCTGCTGGCGTCGTTCAAGGTCAATCAGGTGCAGCTTTACGTTGAACACACCTTTGCTTACAGTGAGCATCGCGAAGTATGGGAACACGCCTCGCCCTTCACAGGGGAAGAAATTCTGGCGCTGGATGCCTTCTGCCGTGAGCGACACATTGACCTTGTGCCGAACCAGAACAGCCTGGGACACACCGAGCGCTGGCTGAAGTTCCCGCGTTACATCGGGCTGGCGGAGTCGCCTGAGGGTTTTGAAACCGATTGGGGCACGCGCGAATGGCGTCCGGCCAGCACACTTGACCCGCAGGACCCCGGCAGCCTTGACCTGATGCGCGGCTTATACAGCGAACTCCTGCCGCATTTCAGCAGCAAGCTGGTCAACGTGGGCTGCGATGAGCCGTGGGAATTGGGGCGCGGCAAAAGCAAAGCCGCCGTAGAAGCGCGCGGCGGGCGGGTGTACCTTGACTATCTGCTGAAGCTGCACCGCGTCGTCCGCGATCATGGCAAGCAGATGCAGTTCTGGGGCGACATCATCATGCATCACCCCGAACTGATTCCCGAACTGCCCAAAGACTGCTTCGCGATGGAATGGGGCTACGAAGCGGATCACCAGTTTGATGAGCACGGCGCGCTGTTCGCCAACTCCGGCATCCCTTATTATGTCTGCCCCGGCACTTCCTCGTGGAATACGCTGGTCGGGCGCACCGACAACGCCATCGGCAACATCAACAACGCAGCAGAAAACGGCTTGAAACACGGTGCGGTAGGTTTCCTCAACACCGATTGGGGCGATCTGGGACACCATCAACCGCTGCCCGTGAGCTACCTGGGCTTTGCCTACGGCGCGGCGGCGTCATGGTGTCTGGCGGCAAACCGTGATATGGATTTGCCCGCAGCGCTGGACGCCTTTGTCTTCCGCGACAAGGCCAAGATTATGGGCAAGCTGGTGTACGATGTCGGCAACGTCTACCAGATTATCGGCTATGCCTGGAACAGCCAAATCCTCAACGTCGTGCTTCAGCGCAGCGAAAAACAGATCAAGGAACTCAAAGAGCGCGTAGAAGCAATGACCCACATCAGCGGCAACCTGACGGCTGACGGCGTGCGCCAAACGCTGCACCGCGTGGATGAACTGATGCACAACATCGAACAACAGGACATGCAGCGCCCGGATGCTGCGCTGGTGGTAGACGAATATATTCAGGCGACGAACCTGCTGAAACACGGCGGCCAATGGCTGCTCACGGTGTTGGGAGAAGCGCAGAAATCGCCTGCTGAACTGGCGCAGGAACTCGACAGCCTGCTCAAGCAGCAGCGCGCGGTGTGGCTGGCCCGCAATCCGCCCCGGCGGTTTAGACGACAGCATCGCCCGTTTTGATAAGCTCAAGGCGGAATATCAAAGGTTAAAATCCGGGCTATAATGGTGGCAGGGAGATCGGTGACATGGACAAGATGTTAACCACACCACCTGCTACGTCAGATTTGAGCAAATACATCGAACGACGTTTATACGGCGAACGCCCTCACATTCGGGGACGGCGGATTCTCGTGTCGATGATTGCCGCTAACGGAGATAAGAACAAGTTAACCCCTGCTGCATTAGCCTATGAGTTTACGCTCTCTGAGGAAGAAGTGCTGGCGGCGCTGCTTTACTACCACGAACATAAAGCAGAAATTGATGAGCAGGACGCCGCAGAACAGGTGTTGTTCGATGAAATGTATCGACTGTATGGCAAGAAATAGATGGTAGCCTTCTATTTTGACGAGCACATGCAACGTGCGGTTGAGATTGGCTGCGATAACAAATTATTCAATTAGGAGCCATCGTTATGAGCGACTCGCAGGAAGATTTGAAGCAGGGTGTGGAAAGCCACGAAGGTATCCATGTGGTGCGCGGCGGCGGCGGCAAACGTCACTGGAACAACATCAACTACAAGCTGGGCTTGTCCGGCAAGAATGTTCCGGCGAAAGGGCTGTCGATGAACGTGGCGAACGTGCCCGTTGGCGGCGTGGCCTATGCCCACATCCACGATGGTTTCGAGGTCATGCTCTATATTCTGCAAGGCAAGGTGCGCCACGACTTCGGGCCGGGGCTGAAGTACTCGGTGGAAAATGAGGCGGGCGACTTCATCTACATTGAACCGGGCGTGCCGCACGAGGTCTACAACATCGGTGACGAGCCGATCATCGCTGTCGTGGCACGTTCCGCCGCCGACGAGTGGGACAAGATTATCAACTACGACAAGAACAGCGAGAAGTAGCGGCTAGCTGTTAGCTGTTAGCTGTTAGCCTTTAGCAAAGATGCAAAAGAGCGCGGGAAATCATTCTCTGCGCTCTTTGATTTTAGAGCGAAATCAGCGGCGGGTGCGCCGTTCGACGCGCTCCGGTATCGCCATCGTTTCGCCGTCGTAGTTTTCCTGCAAGATGGGAAGCTGCATCATTTCCGCTGCGGTGATGGGCAGCGCGAAGTACACGGCGGTGCCGACGCCCGGCGTACTCTTGACTTTGATGCTGCCACCATGCGCCTCGAAGATGGTTTTGGCGGTGCTTAAACCCTGCCCCATGCCCGGCACGCGGATGACCGTGCCATCGGCAGCGGTGGGCGTACCGCGATAGAAGCGCGTAAAAATGTACGGCAGGTCTTCCTGCGAGATGCCAACGCCGTTGTCACGCACGCGCATAAACGCCATGCCGGGATGTTCTTCGCCTTTGATTTCGAGCGTGAGCGCGCCGCTGGCTGGCGTGTATTTGATGGCGTTGTCGAGGATGTTGCCGACGGCCCAGCGCAGCCGCTTTTCATCGCCGAGGATATACAAGCCCTTCTGCTCAATGATGATATGCAGCGTGAGGCCGCTGACTTGTGCCACCTGCCGCCATTCGTTGGCGCAGGCCCACAGCAGCGTTTCGAGGCTGATGGCGCGCTGCTTGCCGAGTGCGGGCTGCTTCTCATCGCCCGTCAGTTCGCGCATCTCGACGATCATCTTTTGCAGCGAGAGAACGTGTTTCATCATCTGTCTGGCGAAGACGCGCACGGGTTCATTGTCGAGCGTCATGCCCATGCGGGCGAGGTCAGCCAGCGGCTGCTGCATATCCTGTTCCAGCTTATCAAGCAGCTTCGATGGGCACGTTCATGGCGCACTTCCTCCGTGATGTCACGCAGCACAATCACCGTGCCCACGCGCTGGTCAACCGCCGAGAGAATCGCCGCCGCCTGCGCGCTGAGCATTTTGCCATCGAGGTCTACGCGCTGCGGATCGCCTAAGGCATACAAGCCGGGCGAAAGCTGTGCGCCAAGCTGCTCTGTGACAACGGCGGCCAGCTCATGGATACCCGAACTGGTAAGACGCGCTGCGAACCCAATCCACGCGCGATTTCATTCATCAGCAGCACGCGCCCGGACAAATCCTGCACGACGACGCCATCACTCCATCGATTCGAGCACGGAAACCAGATGCGTGGTTTGCGGCGCTGGCGGCGCAAGGCAGAGCGCAGCGTATCCTGCTGCTGTTGCGCGTATTCGGCGTACTGGACGGGCGCCCGCCCCATCGCGCCGATTTCATCGGCGGCTAACATTTCGGTGCGGGCTACCGCATTGCCCGTCGCCAGTTCCTTAGCGACTTCGGTCACACGCTCGATGCGCCCACTCATCCGTGCCACGCCGATGAAGGCCACAATCACCGCCGCCCCTGTCAGCGCCGAGGCAAACAGCGCGGTAATCTGGCGTCCGACTTCGGTGGCGAACGTCGTATCGTCCGGCAGCAGCGCGGCCACCACGCCGATGGTTGCATCGCCGTAGACAAAAGGCTGATAGGAGCGCGATAACGCTGATCGCCGATCTGTACGTTCTGCGTCACCACCTGCCCCACTGCGCTCAACGCCTGCCCGAAAATCTCCGGCGCAAGCTCCAGCGAGGGCAGCGCGGCAAGGTTGGGATACGTGGTTTGCAGCAGCGTGCCATCGTCGCCGTAAAGCGCGACATCGGCCAGCGCACTGCCCTTGAGAACTTCCAGCACGCTGGGCAGATTGTTGCCGACCAGCACCACGCCAATCGGCTGATTGTTGGAGCGCAGCACCGCGCTGAACAGCATCAGCCCCAAGCGGGGAACGCATCAAACCGGAGGCGCTTTCGTCGTTCGTCGTGAGAATGGTCTGCACCAGTGGTTCACTGCTGAGGTCGGTAGCGGTGCTGACGGCGTAATCCACATCCAGACCGGGAGTTTCCACGCGCAGCACGCCCAGCACTTCGCGTCCCAGCAGATCGGTGACGACGATGCTGTCCAACTCCGCCAGTCGCGCGAGGCTTTCCAGCGCATCCTGAAGCGGCGCGGTCTGCTCGTTCAGCACATTCAGCCCCACGCCTTCGGTGAACGCCACGCGCTGCGCCTCCTGCACCTGTGCGGCGTAGAGGTCAGCGGTACTATGACGGCACGACTGTTTTGTAACAGGATATTCTCCTGTGACACCGCCATGCCGCCGCCGAGGTTGTTCGCCAGCACATACGCGCCAACCATAGCGACGGGGAGTAACGCTATGAACAGCGGCAGAATGAAACGCCAGCGAAGGGAAATGAAACGCGCTTTAGGTTTGGGTTTGGATGTTTTTTGGCTCATATAGAGTAATTATAGCGGTTTATGGAAATTGCGCGGCATCGATATTTATTATTCTAGCTATCCGCAGACAGGGTATATTATCCATCCTCTCAAACCGTCCTACCTGTTGGGAAGAAAAACGATAATCATCTGCCGGGGATACACAATTTCAACAGGAGTCATCCATAGATTGACAATAGTGGGTCGTTGTACTGCTGCGCGAACAATGACGCTTCACGATAGGCAATATAATTGCTCCACCGGCAAAGGCTGTTGTTCGTCAAATCCTGGGTAGATAAAAAGGCATTACCCGTCCACCTTCCGGCAAGCCAAATATCAGCCAACTGAGTAGGAGGAATATTGGTGTTTATTTTTATGGCTTCAATATTGTCTGCTGGCAGATTTTGAATATCGAGACTCGTAGTTCCTAAATACCCAATATAAAGGGTGATTTCAGAGACTGTATACAGAGGAGGCGAATCAAGTTCAATAGTAGTCGTAGTTTCAAGACGCTTGAAAATGCATCACGGGCATAGGTCGCTTGGAAATGCTCAGGATAACGGTCAAGCCAATTGTGTTTTAGCACACTCCATAAAAGCCTGAACTGACAGCGAGTTATCCTGATTAACTTTGTGTTGGCAAGGTAGGGTAAATGTCGCTTCTCCTCACGCAAGCTAAAATAAGAAGCAACAGAATCAGCCCAAACAATAATCGGCGCAATGCGGCCACTCCTCAAACTACAAAAGGTTCAGGTTCACTGCATACGCGAGGATAATTTCGTCACGCGGGATCTTCGCTATATCAATGCATCGACCAGCAGTTTTATTTTAGCATCATTACGTCCCGTTATATCTGCGAACGGCCTTGACTTCATCATCAATCACGCATTATGGTAAACATCGTATCAAGGAGATGAGTATGGTTTCACAGATCGCGAGTTTCTGAACGCCGACGGCTTCAACATCACTTTGCACGTAGAACGATATTTGCTGGCTAACGATACAAGTACACTCACCGCACAAGCAACGAACGGCAGCGGCATATTCAACGTCTGCGTGAGTACCGGGAGAACGGTATCTTTCCTCGTAATCACACCACACTGAACGTCTCTGTTTCATTGACCGCGAAGGACGGGTGCGCAGTCGGGTATTTGCTGGTGACATCGGGACAATCCGAACTCACGCACAAAATCGCCTTAACGGACAACAATGCTTGCGGAAAGACATGCAGTGTCCTGAATTATTGAATTGGGCGAACGATGCGCTAACCGTCGATGAATTGGCGCTAATTCAACCCGGTTATACGCCAGATTTTGGTTCATTCATAACGTATATTTTGGGCTCGCCTTTTTTCATCTTCTGCTTTTCGGCCCTATAAGTATGATTCTCAATATACGCCATGCGCCGACAGGAGAGCAACTTATTCACAGCGTTGCTGGTATCTCAGCACATTGTCTGCCTGGTAGAGATTTGCTTAGTTGTCTTGCCTGAGTGGGCTGGTGCTTTGGCGGCTTTCCAACATCCTATTACATCGCAGCTATCAGCATCGTGTTGATACTCGTTATTGGTGGAGGTGTAGATTGGTCGCAGCGGTATGGGCGCTCCGATCTGGAAGCAGATACAGCTAAGTAAGATACAAAATCATGTCGTGGTTCGGCATGTCGCCCATTTCCTGACCGACATGCTCCAAGCCGAACTTGCGATAGAAGCCGATAGCGTGCGCGTTGGCTGCCCGCGTCCTCTACGACTACAGGCTCGCCCATGACCCTGGCAGCACGTTTCTGGCAAATCACCAACTTCCTCAGCCTTGCTGCACCTTACTGTTTGAG
Source organism: Anaerolineae bacterium (assembly GCA_046328675.1). Lineage (GTDB taxonomy): Bacteria > Chloroflexota > Anaerolineae > Aggregatilineales > Phototrophicaceae > JACAER01. The sequence goes on along the minus strand of JAXLWC010000047.1, from coordinate 25,050 downwards.
TTTCATCATGGCTTCGCGTGACCGCAGCGTTGAGCGTGTCAGATAATCAATAATCGTGGAGAGCTGCTCATCGCTGTAGTCGTCAAGCAGGTCGTCAAATGTGCCTTGTAGTGAAGCGAATATCTGATTGAGTTCAGTCAGTCGCTCCTGATTGGCTTCCACGATGACCCGGCGGCGATCCTGTGTATCGCGCACGCGGCGCACGAACCCCTTGTTTTCAAGACGATCAATCAGGCTGGTAACGGAAGCGGTTGTCAGTCCCGTATGATAGGCAATATCTCCGGCTGTCATTGCCCCCGCCAAACTCAGCAGCAGCAGCGCCTTCTCTTCCGTTGGTCCCAGACCCACCTGCTCGGCGACGGCACTATGGAAGAACACCGCCATCATACTGTTGGCGTAAATCGCGTAGTTCATTGCGTCCAGCAGTCGCTGCCGTTGTGGGGAAAGATTTTTGTCAGACAAGATGAGCCTCCGTATATATTTCTAGTTTTATCTAATATCTAGTTTTATCTAGATATTAGATTTATCGTATTATATCACGGGTGGCAGTCAAGGCAAGCCCGCCGTGAAACTACGGTGGCGTTAACATGCTCTGAAAAGTTCAACAGTGGATTAGGTGCCAACGGCGTTCGGCTGTCACGTAAGATACAAAATCATGTCGTGGTTCGGGATGTCGGTCTGGAAATCGCCGACATGCTCAAAACCAAACTTGCGATAGAAGCCGATGGCGCGGGCGTTGGTGGCCTGCACCCCGCCCCACAGCACCAGCGAACGTCTGCCCAGCCGCCGCGCCACATCAACCACATGCGGCATGAGCAAACTCCCCAGCCCGCGACTCTGGTAGGCATCGGCGACAGAGGGCGCAAAGGTACAGTCCTGCGCACCGTCGAGTTTGATGCCATAGTCGGCGTAACGGGCAGCATCACGCTCACGGACACCCATCAGCACGATGAAATAGGCGACAATCTGCGGCGCGGCTCCCGGCAGCAGCGCGACAAATCGCAGCGCGGCTTGCAGGTCAATCGTCGCGCACAGGTTGTTTGCCTCGTCAGCCGTCAGCGGGTGCGGCCCGTAGCGGCGGCGCGTCTCTGCCGATAAGCCTTCAAAGTAGCGCCCCAGCAGTTCACCGTCGCCGGGAAGCAGCAGGCGGAAAATCACATGCTCCTCACCCAGCAGCAAACGCTGCGTGATGTGATGCGGGTTGGCACTCAGAATGTTTGCGTTCAGGTCAGGCATTGTCGCAATCCTTTTCAGCAGGTGGCATACCCGCGCGCCTCGAACGTCAGCGGGTCAACGGGCACATCGTCGATGCGCGTCTCGTAGTGAACATGGGGGCCGCTGCTGTTGCCCGTGCTGCCGCTCCAGCCGATGAGACTGCCCCGCCCCACCGTCTGTCCTTCTATCACGTTGAACGAGGTCTGATGCGCGTAGTAGGTGATGAAGCTGCCGTTCTGAATGATAATCAGATAACCGTAGCCCACATCGCTCCACCCGGCAAAAATCACGGTGCCGCTGTGCGTGGCGCGGATGGGCGTTCCCAACGGCACACCGAGGTCAATGCCGCTGTGATAGGCATGAAAGCGCTGCGTCAAAATGCTGCCATCGACGGGCAGCCCAGCGGGCGCGCAGTCCAGACCGCCGTATGAGGTGATGCCGTTCTGGAGCGCCGCCGAAGGGTCAACCGTCGGCACGAACTCACCCAACTGTGGCACAGGCAGCGGTGGTGAGGTAGGATACGGCAGCAGTGTGGGTAACGGTGTAGGCTGCGGCAAATTGAACTGCGTGTTGCCACTCTGCGGTAGATAAGCTCCGACGGGTGCAATATCGCTGTCCAGCGGGTTGACGCCGCTGCCCGACTGTGAATTATCGAGGTACTGGATGACGCCGGGGTCAACCTGTGACAGCAGCGCGACAGGCGTGCCGAATACGGGCGGCGTCAGTGTGACCGAGACGGGATAAACGCGCACACTGTTGTCCAGCGTGCCCAGCGTGCCGGCGATGTATACCAGCCCGGCAGCCAGCGCCAGCATCAGCAGGAGTAAAGGTAAGATAAGTCCGTTGCGACGAATGAAGCCAATCATATATGGCGATTGTACAGCCAGACGCCCATTTGAACCACCGAAACGTGAATAAGCTGTGAAAAATGTAAACTGAAATGTCAATCGAACTTCATCGCGGCCCATTTTGTGATATGGTAGCTGTTGTCTGACGCGTTGTGATTATTTTGTTACACCCCGTTAACAGATCAAATATTACGAGATAAACGAGTCTTTAAATGTTCTTCATGCAGCACCCCTATGCTGGTGTTATGAGTATTCGTCATTCGAGGGAGTGTAAAACGAATTGAATCATCATCTCGGAACCGCCGACCTGCACATGCACACCAAAGCCAGCGATGGCCTGCCTACTGTCCAGCAACTTTTGGATCACGTCGCGCGTAAAACAAACTTAGATGTGATCGCCGTCACCGACCATGATGTGCTGGACGCCAGCCTGTGGGCCTACGAGCAGCGTGCGAACTACGCTTTCGACATCATCCCCGGTGTGGAAATCACCACGCGCGAGGGGCATGTGCTGGGGCTGTGGGTCACGAAGCCTATCCCCAGGCGCATGTCACTGAAGGAAACTGCTGCCGCCGTTCATGAGCAGGGCGGGCTGGCGATTCTGGCGCACCCCGGCGAAGTGCTGATTGCGGGACGCAATGTATGGCGTCACCTGCGCAACCCGCAAGTGTTAATTGATGCAGAGCTGGATGCGCTGGAGATGTACAACGCCGGAGCGATTACCCCGCGCGGCAATCGGCTGGCGGCGCGCATCTGTGCCAAAGCGGGGCTGCCCGTCGTCGGCAACAGTGACGCGCATACGCTGGGCGGCATCGGCTGCGGCGTGACGCGCTTTCAGGGGCATAACGCCGCCGACCTGCGCAAAGCAATCACATCGGGACAAACGCTGGTTGAAGGGGCTTCATGGGCGTTCATCGACTTTTTGAAAATTTCACCCACTTCGATACGGGGGACATTGAGCGGGTTTTTGGCGAGGAATTCGCGCTAAAACCGCCTGATTCACACGTTCCACTGGCACCTGTGCGCCGCGTGGCGCTGTTTGCCGAAGCCTTCCTGCCGAAGGTCGACGGCGTTTCCAAAACTGCATTCCTCACCGTGCGCTACTTGCAGCAGACAGGGCGCGAGGTCTTGGTTTTCGCGCCGGACATCGCCATCCAATCCGTTGGTGATACGCGCATCATCCCCCTGCCCTCGCTGGGCTTCCCCAATGTACCGGAAACGCGCGTGGCGCTGCCCAACCCGCTGATTGCGCAGGAACTGCACGCCTTCAAACCCGATCTGATTCACATGTTCAGTCCGGCGCTGATGTCGGTCAGCGGCATGGTCAACGGGCGTTACATGAACGTGCCGATCATCGCCAACTATCAGACAGACTTGCCGGGTTACGCGCCCGTCTACGGCTTCCCGGAGTTCACGCAGCACATGATGCGCGAATGGCTGCGCTACATCCACAACGGCTGCCACCTGACGCTTGCCCCTTCAACCTACACAATGCACCAGCTTCGCCGTTGGGGCTATCATCGGCTGCGGCGCTGGGGACGCGGCGTCAATGGCGAACGCTTCAATCCGCAGCATTATCGTGCCGAGATGCGCACGCGGCTGCTCAACGGACGTGACCCCGACTCGCTGCTGTGCCTGTACGTTGGCAGGCTGGCGACAGAAAAACGTGTCGATCTGCTGCTTGAAGTGGCGCAGACTCCCGGCGTGGCGCTGACCATCATCGGTGACGGCGCGATGCGCGAGGATTTGGAGCGTATGTTCGCGGATACGGGCACACACTTCACAGGCTACATGTTTGGCGCGGAACTGGCACAAGCCTTTGCCAGCGCCGATGTGTTCCTGTTCACAGGGCCTAATGAGACGTTCGGGCAGGTGGTACAGGAGGCGATGGCGTCGGGCTTGCCGTCGGTGGTTATCGATCAGGGCGGCGCGGCGGATTTAGTCGAGAACGGCGTCAACGGCTATACGTGTCCACCGCATCCGGGCGCGTTTGCCGAGGCGGTGCGGCGTCTGCGCGATGATGACGCACTGCGGCGCAGGATGTCCCAGAACGCGCGTCAACTGGTCGAAAATCGCTCGTGGGAGGCGGTCATGGGGCAGCTAGAGGGCTACTACGCGGAGGCGGCAGCGATGAATGCGCGGTACGGGCGGGTGTATAATAAGACCTAAAGCTCAGTAAGGTGCTGGTGAAACCATGCCCATCCGCGCACGCAAGAACCTGTACAACGGTATCAACGCTCATCTGCACAGCCACTTGCAGCATGAGTCTGGCGGCTGGGAGGTGTTTCACGCCAGCCACATCATTGACCTGGGGCGCGCTATTGACGCGCTGCTGCCACCCGGCTACCTGGTTGACCCCGAAAAAGGGCTGCAAATCCGTGCCTTTGACACGCACACGGGCAACCCTATCACTGTTTCGCCGCGCCGCCCACGACCTGACGTCACCATCTACCGCACGAATGAGCCGATAGCAAAAACCACTGCTTCAGCCATGCCTGCCAGTGTACCGACGCTGGTAGCCCCGGCTATTGATGCCCTGCCACCCGATGATGATCTTTACCTGACAGCGCTGGTCATTTATCAGGTGGTCATGGATGGCGAACGCAAGCCGGTCACATGGCTTGAACTCCTATCTCCTACCAACAAACCTTTTGAAGATGGCTTCTGGCAGTACAGCGCTAAACGTGCGGCGACACTCAAGGCTGGCGTGTCGCTGGTCGAAATTGACTACATTCACGAAACGCGCTCCCCGGTGCTGTGGCTGCCCGTCTATCCACAGGATGCTGAGGCTGCCCCCTACCGTGTCATCGTCACCGACCCGCATCCCAATCTCGAAGATGGCCGGATGACGCTGCACGCCTTCCACGTTGATGAACCCATCCCCGTGATTTTTGTACCGCTGCTGGATGGCGACGGCTTTGTGCTGGATTTGCACAGTGTCTACAACCAGACGTTTGAGAGTTTTGCCTCGTTCGGGGCGCGTGTTGATTACGAACATCTCCCGCAGAAGTTTGAGGCGTACAATGCAACTGATCAGCAGCGGATTCAGGCGCGCATAAAAAATGTGCAGGAAAGTCACAGGAAGAACCAGGTCTGACTCTTGGCGCACTTGGCGTCTTGGCGGTTAAAATGGTGGACATTGTTTATCGTCCACACCTTAACCGAGAACACACGATGTCTACCAACCCCAAAACTGTTGCCCTGATTTCCCACGATGGCAAAAAAGCCGATATGGTGGCCTTTGCCATTGACCACCGCGCTGTGCTGCAAAAATACGAACTGGTCGCCACCCACACCACTGGAACCCTGCTGCGCGACAAATGCGGCCTGAATCCCCAACTGATGCTGTCCGGCCCCAAAGGCGGTGACGCGCAGATTGCCGCCAAAGTCGCCGAGGGGCAGATCGAAGCGGTTTTCTTTTTCATCGACCCGCTGAACGCGCAGCCCCATGACCCCGACATTCAGGGCTTGCTGCGCATCTGCAACGTACACAACGTGCCGCTGGCAACCAACCCTGCGACGGCGGCGTTCATCATTTCGCAGAAGGCGCTGTAATTCATCAGCGGAAACAAAAGAGACAGCCCCTGTGAGCTGTCTCCTGAAGTTGCGCAGTGTAAAAGATTACATTGCTTCGTGGAAAGCGACCACGCGCGACGGGCCGCCGCCGCTGCCTTCCCAGCGCGGAATGCCGACGAAAACCATCGCCTGCATGTCCTTGATGGCGGCGAGGTTCGCGATGTTCTCGATGCCGAACTTGCCCGCACCCAGCATGGCGTAGTGTACGTCAAACGTCGTCGAATTGCCGGGGTCAAGGCTCAGCGTATCCACAGCGATGCCGTGAATGTCGCGTTCCTCCAGCAGCCACGCCGCCGCTTCCGGCCCAAAACCGGGGAAGTGCATCACGCCGTCAGCGTCCGGGTTGCGGAAAGCCGCCACATCGGCCCATTTGCTTTCCCAGCCCGTGTACATGCACACCACCGCACCCGCCGGGATTTCGCCGTTGGCTTCTTCCCACGCCAGCAGGTCTTCCGGCAGCACCATCGCGTCCGGGTCTTCGGCGGCGCGTGCCGAGATGTCAATCACAACCGCCTGACTCAGCAGGTTCTCCACCGGATAATTGTCAACGGTCACCCCGTCCGCAATAAAGTGCGCGGGGAAGTCACAATGCGTACCAGCGTGTTCGTAAAGTGTCCAGCGCTGGATAAAGAAGCCGTTGGCCTCAACCGTCACAAAGTCCTCGCGGGTCGGTTCTTCGCCGGGGGTGTACGTTGGAATCCCCGTCCCAAAGACGTGGCTCATGTCAGTAATGCCCATCGCGGCCTGTGCCTGTGCCTTACGCTGCGGCATCAGGCTGGCAACCGCCAACCCACTTGCTGCCACACCGCCTAATTTGAGGAAGTTGCGACGGCTGACACTGGGCAGCCCTTCCTTCTTGATTCGTTCACGAACGATTTTCTCAACCAAGGGTGAACACATCGTTGGGACTCCTGAAATGTACTAAATTTACACAACGTTATTGAGAACACGAGGCAACTTTATTATACCGGGCGCTTAATATGGCTTGCAACAATCGCAGAAACGAAAAAGGGATGCCTGCTTTTGTGCAACATCCCTCATTTTCGATACACTTCGCCCTCAGTCGATTTCCACAATATCCAGTTTGTGCGCTTTGCGTCCGGCACGTTCGGTTTTGGTGACGGGGACCTGTGAAATCATGCCGCGCGCCTTTTCGATGCTGCGCTCCGCCAGCGCCTTAGCCCCATCGCACAGTTCCGGGCTGCGCTTGACATAGGCCATATTGCGCTCCATATCTTCTGCTGACCAGCCGCGACTGTGCGCGATAAAGGGGAACTGTGGAAAGTCGAAGCCCAGCTCCGAGAAAAACAGCAGCATGTGCCCGGCCACCGCCTGAATGTTGTCCTGCCCGCCCGTGATAATGAACGACGCGACCTTGTTCCGAATCAGGACGTTGTTGGCAATGGTCATCTGATTCTGAATGCAGTTCATACGTTCAATCATCTTGAAGTACAGCGAACTGGCGCTGCCCCAGCGAATCGGCGACGCGATAATGACCGCATCGCACCAGTGTACCAGCGCCTCATAGACCTGCTCCATCTGATCGGTCTTGTCTAACTGCGTGATGGAACAGGGCCAGGTACAGGCGTGCGCGCCCTTGGAATAAAAGCCTTCACAGTGGCGGAACTTCAGTTCATTGATTTTAATCAGCCTGGTTTCGACATCCAGCGTAGCAGCATGTTCCAGCGCGGTTTGCAGCAGCGCGTCGGAGGTGGAATAACGCGGGTGATGGACATCCATCGCGGTGGTGGAAATCCCTAGCAGGCGTACTTTCCCCGGCTCACGTTGTATCGGGCGTGCCAGAGGATGCGGCCTGTGCGGCAGCTTATTACGTGTGGTCACCGCGTTGAGGTTGACAAACAGATGACCATCTTCCTCTTTGAGTTCGTAGCGCGGCACCCGATCCGCCTCGAAACCCGGCTCACCTTCCCCTGTGACACAGTGATATTTGTAGTAATGCCACGCGCAAACGATGTAATCGCCTTCGAGCGTGCCTTCCCCCAATGGCCCGCCAACGTGGTTGCATACGCCGGACACAGCGCCGAATTGGCCGTTGCGATAACTCAGGGCAATACGCGTGCGTCCGATGGTAATCTGCTGCAGCGCTTCAGATTTTAGCTTTTCAACTTCGCCGAGGTCATACCACTGCGTAGACTCTGACATAAAGACTTGCCCCCTTTAAACAACGATGCCTTGGTTACGTTTTGAGCATATACGTAACAGGGGGCGCTGTCAGATTTTTGTGCAGGTTTTTTATGGGGAGCGCAGTTTCTCGCGCACTTCCATCAGGATTTTGCCGAGCATGTTTTTGCCCGTGCCTGTCTTGCCGCAGCCCCAATAGTAGTCACCGGGAGCATTCTCGATAATTTCTTCATCGCCAGTACTGAGAAGTACTTCGCGGATTTCAGCATGAGTGCTGAACTTTGCCAGCACGGCGCGGCGCATCACATCATCCTTGACCTGCTCCCAATCGGGGCGCAGCGGACGCTTGCGATCACGCCCAACAGTTGCCGCTTGTTTGGGGGTTGCAGCACAGCGAACATCTTCTTCGTGGGGAGTACCAGCGAACTTCTGTGCCTGAAAGTAGTGTTCGCTGGTTTTCCAGTATTTTCCGTCGAGTTCAAATCCATGCTTCGAGAAATTAGAGAAGCAGCCGTGTTCGCCCTGCGTGCTGTAAAAGTAGATGGACATCCTTACCCTGTATGTTCGGCGCGGCGCACGGCCCAGGCGATCATCGCGTCTGTCAGCAGCGCCAGCACGAAACAGAACAGCAGCAGCACGACGCCGATAAACACGGAATACGGCACTGTCGCCCACACCATGCCATTTGCGCCGACTTCAAGGAAGTACAAGCCCCAATCGCCCAGCGCGGCATAACCCGTGACCAGCAGCCAGGGCAGCGGCGAGTCAGGCGCTAATCCTGCCTGCGCGAAGAAACCATCCAGAAACTGGCGCATCGTCCACAGGAAAAACACCACCACAGCCATGCGAGATAGCGATAATCAACTGCGTGATGATGCTGGTGCCGCGTCCATATGCAAGGTCGAAACCAGCAATCCGAGCGCCGCATCGAAACCTATCGCGACCACAGGCAGCAACAGTGCCGCAGACATCCAGAACGACAGCAGAATTACACCCATGAACGAAGGCAGTTCGGGCACAATTCCGTTGATAATGCGGTCAAGGTAGCCGCCGCGAAATGCTGTCAGGTCGTAAAGGATGCCCGCTACCAGCACCAGCCGTACCAGCAAGATCAGGCCGATGAGTCCGCGCAGGCGATAGAAGACCGCCACCAGCGCGCACGCAGCGTCAGTTGGATACCCTCGCGCGTGGAGCGCAGGCTGTCCCACGTTTGGCGGCGCTGTTCTTCGCTGACCGCGCCCGCCGTCAGTGACAGTGCCGTGATGCTGACCACGACCTGTATCACTATCGAAGGCCAGAAAACAATCGCCAGCACGGAGTCAGTGAGGTGCTGGCCGGGATTGGGGTTCTGCAAAAAGCTGGTGGCCAAAACATAGCCGCCTAACACCAGTAGAATCCCCAACAGTGAGATTAAGACTATGCGCCCAATGCGGGCACGACGTGAAGGCTGCGGCACATTCCCCAGCACATAACGCAGGACAGGATGCTGCGGGCGCGCCCAATCTGGTAGGCTGAACAGTTTACTCAACATCGCTTTCTTCCCACATAAAACTACCGATATGCTCTTCCAGTTTCATCAGCGCTGAGCGCCACTCGTTTTCACGAATCTCTACAGTACGACGATAACGCAGATAGTGAATGTACGCACGCGGCGCTTGCCCTCCGATTTGCACACGCGCGGCTTCTGCATACACGCCCACTTGCAGATGATAGCGCTGCGCATGTTCTTTGAGCAAATCAGGATTGTAAACGCCGAAGCCATCTTCGACGTAGCTGGTTTTGTAGTCGATAATCGTCCATGTGCCATCGGCCTCTTGCAGCAGCATGTCGATGACGCCGTGAATGGTGCGTTTGTCCGTTTTGAAGATCAGCGGCAGCTCACGGAACACCTGCCGCGCATTTTCGACTCGGGCGAATAAATCGCTGCGGCGAATGTCTTGCAGCCACTGCCGCGCCGTATCGACAGCGTAGCGGCGGTCACGTTCGTCAATGATGCCTTCCTCCCAGGCGTAGTTTTGCAGCAGTTCCTCCAGATCATCCTCCGCCGAGGGGAAACGCCACCAGCGCAGCGCCTCATGCACGATGTCGCCCAACACGCGGGCCGAGACTTTGGGCGTGCGCTCGCTGACCTGATCGACGCTGGCAGGCGCATCGTGCTGCACGCTGCGGCGCAGTTTCTGGCGGAAGTACGGGTCAAATTCGGCGGAGCCAAGGTCGGCAATCTGTGTGGCCGACAGGTTGCGCGCGCGGCGGTCACGGGCAACGCGCACCCTTGCCAGCAGCGGCGGCTGATAGACGCCGCCAGGCAGCAGTTCGCCTTGCCCCACAGCGGCGCTCTCCCACACGGATTGCTCGTCGTCGCCGCCAATCATGTAGGCTTCGGCAGGCGGCGGCTGCGAGGGGTTGTACAGCCGCAGCGTCCCCCAGCCGTAGGGGTACAGCGACTCGCCCTCTTTCCAATCATGGAGATTCAGGGTTTCCAGCAGCCATGCCAGCCACAGTCCGGTATCACTGACTCTGCCGTCTCTGGTCACGTTGTACTGTCCGCTGATAATCAGCATGTCCTGCGCGCGCGTAGCAGCCACGTACGGCAATCGTTTACGTTCGGCGGTGTCGCGCAGTTCAGCTTCGTCCTGCAAGCGGCGGTAAGGGAACGAGGCGACAAATCGGTTTTCGTCATCGTTAAACACCTTGCACGCCAAAACGCCCTCGTCGAAGATCACCACCCCGCCGCGATTGCCGCGATTCTCCCATGACGCGTCCGGCAGCACTACAACAGGAAACTCCAGCCCCTTACTGGCGTGGACCGTCATCAGCGTCACCGCGCCTGTGGCTTCCAGCGCAGCTTCACCTTCGCGCACTTCCCTCGCACTTAAATCGCGCAGATACTGCTGAAAATCGCCCAGTGTGACCTGCCCGCTGGCCTGCGCTTTGTCAGCAGCTTCTCGACGTTGGCCCGTTTGCGCGCGCCGTCAGGTAAGCCGTTGAGCGTCGCCAGATAACCAGTACGCGCCAACGCATCGCGCAGTAGTTCGGAAATAGTGACACGTCCGGCGATGTGTTTCAGAGCGTAGAGGGTCTCACGGGCAAAAACATCGCCGGACTCTGATCTGGCGGCAGATAGACGGCAGCGTCCGTTGTGCGGCTGTAGGCCAGCGCATCCCACAACGATGGCGTGACCTTGTTGGCGTCTTGCAGCAGCCGCAGCGCCAGCAGCCCATCGTCGCTGATGCTAAACATCGGCGAACGCAGCACGGACGCCAGCGCCAGATTGTCCGCCGGATTGTGCAGCACGGTGAGCAGATTAATCACGTCCCACACTTCCTGACGGTCATAATAGCCGCGTCCGGCCACCGTGAGGAAAGGCACGCCCACCGCCTTAAACACTTCTTCGTAGACCGTCACATGCCCCATCGACTGAAACAGCAGTGCCATGTCGCTGTATTCCACCGGACGAATGATGACGCTCCTTGTCGTAAATCGGCGTTTCCGCGTTCACCAGAAGCTGCAAACGCTGCGCGATTTCGTAAGCTTCCCGACGTGCAGCAGCGGCCTTGTCGTTTTCGACTTGCAGCAGGCTCTTGTCAATCAGAATCAGTTCCATCGCAGGAGCGTCGTGCGGCGGCGTGGCGCGTGCGGCAGTCATGCCCTGATCGAATTTCACTTCGTAATGGCGATGCGGCGCGCTCTGCGTCAGCAGATGCTCGAACAGGCTGTTAAAGCTGTCCACCAGCGGCTTATGCGTGCGGAAGGACTGCGCCAGCGGAATCCGCATCCCGCCCGCGTTGACAATGGTTTCGCGCGCGGCACCGAACACGCGCACATCAGCGCCGCGAAAGGCGTAGATGCTCTGCTTCTCATCGCCGACAATAAACAGTGAACCCGGCTGCATGGGGTCTGCCAGCGCGCGCACGATGTCCCACTGCGCCTCGTTGGTGTCCTGAAACTCGTCCACCAGCACATGCTTGAATTCCCTGCCGCGATACCGTTCACGTACATGGACGTTACCCACCAGCAGGTCGCGGGCGCGGCTCTCAAGGTCGTTGAAGTCCAACAGCCCATCACGCGCTTTGGCTTCGCGAAACAGATTCTGCACGCGGCGCAGCAGTTCCAGCCAGAACGGCAGCAGGCGCGCGGCTTCACGCTCCAAATCCCCCAGCGGTTCGCCAATCGCGGCGACAGCTTCCGCGCCCGTTTCGCGCAGCGAGCGCAGAAAATCCTTAGCTTGCTTAAGGTTCTCGTCGCCGCCCCAGGCACCTTTTGAGCCGACCTTCAGGTTCACCGCCTGAATCAAAGCCTTAAGCGCGCCGAGTCGTGCGGGCAGACTCTCGCTCTGATGGAGGGTTTCCAGTTCCAGGCAGCAGCTTTCCCACACCAGATAGAGTCTATCCTCACGCGCGGAATGCGGCGGCTGCCACTGTCGAAAGCGCTCAAAAATGCCGCCATGCAGCAGATTCGTCAGGGTATCCTGCGCGTGTACTTCCCACTGGCGCTGCCACTCGTCAAATAAGTCTGAAGGCAGTTCGGGAAGGTTCGCGCCCACTAAATCAGGCGTGAGCGCATCGCGAATCATGCGATCATCGTAGATGCTGAACAAAGCCGCCGCCGGATGTCCTTCGTCCATCAACTGCTGAAACGTCGTGTCTACCGCATCTTCCAGCAGAATATTGGCCGCCACATCGTCCAGCACACGGAACGCAGGGTCAATCCCCGCTTCGGCAGCATTGGCCCGCAAAATGCTGGCACACAGCGCATGAATGGTATCAATGCGCGCGCTTTCCATCTGCGCCAGCAGGTTCGACCAGCGCTGCGCCGCATCAGCCGTGATAGCCTCGCGCAGGCGTTTCTCCAGTTCAAGCCGCACGCGGTCACGCATTTCCTGTGCGGCTTTGCTGGTGAAGGTGATCGCCACCAGCGCATTTAAGTCCCAGTCTTCGTGGGCCACCAGCAGAGCAAGGTAACGTTCAACCAGCACGCGCGTTTTGCCGCTGCCTGCGCCCGCCGTGACCACCAGATTACGATTGTGAATGCTGATGGCGTCGTATTGTTCTTTGGTGTGGTTCATCGTTTGCCTCGGCTCATGTTCGACATGCGGCACATCTGCGAAAACTCACAGTAGCGCGCGCATTTCCCCTGTTCCAGTTTCGTGGCGATAGCGGCGAAATCCCCCGCGCGTCCGGCGTGCAGATAGTTCACAAGATGCACACGCGCCTGCTCAATCGCCTCGTCAGCAGGCGTGACCTGCCCACTTGGAGCGCCGTTACGGATGTGCCAGAACATGCCGCCTGCCACCTGCTGCGGCGCATCGGGGTCGTTTGCCAGCACATGCGGCAGCGCCTGCAAATACAGCATCATCTGGAAATTGCGCCCGATTTTCATCTCATTGGTGGAAATGGGTGTCGTGCCGCTTTTGTAATCCACCACCAGCGCCAGTTCTCCCTGTCGGTCAATGCGGTCAATATACCCGCGCACCCGTATCTGTTCCCCGCCGGGCAGGTCGATATACAGCGGCACGTCAGCGCCAAATGACGCCTCCATTTTGTAGGGACGGCGCTCCGCACGGCTCCATGCGTTGAGGGGGCTTCCCTCGGAGAAATCCTTGCGCAGCAGCGCCTCAAGGCGGCGGCGAATCACACGCTTCTCGCCTTCCCACACGGCGTCCGCGCGGAAGTGCATATCCTGCGGCGCGCTGTCCAGCACTTTTTCCGCTTCTTCACCCAGCACAACGAGCGCGCTGTCCACGTATTCGGCGCTAATCGCCGCACCAGATGCGCCGAGGCGGTTATAGGTGTTTTCCAGAATCTTGTGGTAAATGCTGCCCAGTACCAGCGCGTCGGTGCCCTCTTCCGGTTCTTCCAGCGCCTCAAGCCGCAGCAGACGCTTGGCAAAAAAGCGAAAACCGCACTGCCCCATTTCGCCGAGCTGGCTGGCGCTCCAGGGACGACTCCGGCCCAGCTTATGCGCAACCTGCTCAATCAGCACGGCATCCCGCAGCCGTCCCGAATACTGGTCGTGCGGGCTGCGGGACATGCGCCGCGCTTCAACAGTACGTCCGAGCCGTATCACGTCCCAATAACCACGCTGCGACTGGAGCATCCAGTTGTATAACCCATTAGCCTGCTGTACCCCGCCGTTGAGGTCTTGCGAAACTGCCAGCGCCGCTTCTTCGAGCGAGGCGACTTCCTGCTGCCCGATGACCATACCCGCGCGGATACGTTCCACCGCATGGGGCGCATCGAACACCAGACGCGTCGCCCGCCACAGGTGGCTTTCGATCCACAGCTTGCCGTCCTGCAAATAAGGGCGCGACAGTGTGAGGCTTTCGCGTGGCAAGCCGATAAGTTCGTAAAATAAACCATCATCGGCGGCACGTTCACTGCGCGTCAGCAGCGGGATATTTTTCTCCACTTTGAAGCGCTGGCGTTCGCTGTCAGTGTACAGCGGGTCTTCCGGCTGGCGCGCGGGGAACAAACCTTCCGATAGGCCCAGAATAAACAGGTGCTTATGCGGCAGTCCGCGTGCATTAGCCGCAGTCGTCACCAGCACACGCCCTGAACGCGACGGCGTAGTGTTGATTTCGCTGGCTTCGACGGCGGCGCGCAAATCCGAAAAGAAGATGTCCCATGCGACGGGCTTATCTTCGCCCAGCGCCTTAAGCAGTTCCTGACCGGAGAGCAAACCGCGCAGCACCCGTTTGAAGGTCTGCATGGCGGCAATATCGCGTGAAACGATGTACGAAGGCGCATCACGCCGCACACTGCCCAGCATATGCAGACGATAGGTTGCGTCGTCCGTTATCGTTTCGTCGTTGTCCGGCGATTTGGTGACATCAGGGCCAATCAGGCGTTCAATCCAGTAGACGTAGTCGTCAACGGCAGCTTCTTCGGGCGGCGTCACCGCATCGAAGAACAGGCTGAGGGACGCTTTAAGCTGCTGCGCGACAGCATCGTCAATAATGGGTTCGGCGTCGTATTCCTCGTCGCTGGAAACGCGCGGCGCTTCGTCCAGCGCTTCCAGCCACATACTGCGCCCCCCGGTGACCAGCAGGGCATGGCTGATGCGTTCCAGTTCATCAATCTGCGTGCTGTCCAGTCCGGCAGGCTGAAAGTAGGGAGAGCGCAGCGCATCCAGCAAATCACGCCGCTTAAAGTCGCCGCCGTGCAGTTGCAGCAGGTTCATCAGGGCGATGATCGCCGCGTTCTGGGCCAGCGGTTCGCCGTAATGCAGCGCCATCGGTAAGCCATACGTGCGCGTCATGCTGATGAGATGCGCGTTGTAGCCTGTCCAGTCGCGCAGCGCAATCATAATCTCGTCAGGGCTGACGCCGTCCAGCAGCAGGCGTTTGACGCGCCGCAGCACCGCCGACACCTCGCGCGCGGTGTCCGGCGCTTCCAGCCAGCGCACATTGTTTTGCCATTGCACTGGGGACACCCCTAAGCGGAAGATATTCGCCAGCAGGTGACGCATATCGGGCGCGCGCCCGTCTTCGGCTGCCGCGCCGGACAGCACCCTGACGACAGGCTCCGACTGCTGTTCCAGCGTGTGCGACTCGATGAGGCGTTCCAATGCCTGCTTAAAGCGTCTGCCGATAGTCGATTCGCGCTCTGTGACCGTCGTGAGCGTCACCAGCGCCAGCCCTGCACGCCCCGACAAACGAGCCACCAAACGCGCTTGCAGCGGCGTCAGCAGGTCGAAGCCATCAACCAGCAGCATCTTCAGCGGCAGCTTAAGCTGCACAGGTTCATGCGCGATGCTGCGGTTATCGTCCTTGCGCAAGGCATCCAGCGCCAGCCAGCCTTCACCTTCGCGGTCTACCAGCTTGTGCGCGATCAGCCGTTCCTGATAGGCCGTGTAAATCAGCGAAAGCTCGCGGTCTTTGGGAAGTTCAGCGGTGGCGGCAAACGCATCTGCCGGGATAACCCCCTGCTTCAATTCGTCGATGAAGCTGGCGACGACCCGCACAAATCCCGGCGTATTGGCAATCGACTTAAAATACTCAAGCTGATGGTTCGCCTGAAGTCCTTCGATGACCGCCCGCAGCAGACGAAAGCGTCCGGTCTGGTCGAGCGAACGCACAGGCTGTCCGGCGATATTCAGCAGCCGTTTGTACAGTTTATAAAAGTCAAAAAACTCAATGTTGAAATAGACCTGCTTGCCACCTGTTTGCAGCAGGCGCTGGCGGAACGCATCTTCCTGTCGGGCGCTGGCCAGCAGCACCCACGCGGCGGCAAATGGCTCCTCGACAACGTTGAGCAAGCGCTCAATGGCCTGTTCCGTTTTGCCTGTCGCGGCGGGCGCAAGAAGTATCTCTGTGGTCATAACAAAGAAAGCCCTTCATCTTTGAGGTTCTGGTGATGTTCTTGCAGTTCTGTTAGGGTATTGTAGCGCAAAGCGCGCTGTCAGAACGAGAAACGAAAACAAGGGACTCTCGTCCCTTGTTTGTATGAATCTGGTTTGAATAACGCGAATGATTACTGATCGTACAGCAGTTTGACAATTTTCTGCACCGCGTTGGTATCCAGACGCTCGGCAGCAAAGTAGCTGTCCACCAGCGCTTCAACCACACCACTGGTCAGGCTGGACGGCACCGTCGGATTATTCGATTTGAGCGTCACCAGCGGCGGTTCCTTGGTGAACACAATCACGCCGTAAATCGGCACCTGTGCAATGCCCCGGCGCGCACAGAATTCGCCCAAGCCCTTGATGTCGTCCAACGCCTCTTTCGTCGGGTTTAGCATCATCGGCACATACTCACCGCTGCGATTCTTCTTCACCCAGTTCGGGCCTTCGTTGAGCAGGCTGCCTTCGCTGTCCAGCACACGAAACACCAGCGCGCCCGGCGGCCCGACCAGCACAGCATCGATATAGCCCAGGCCGAGCTTGCTAACATTACGAATAAAGGTGTAGCGATCATCAAGACGCGGTGCCAGCACTTCACTGACACGAATCGCCAGGCTGTTATCACGCTTCCAGGTGACAGCCCGCAGCGCCAGCACACCACCAATCAGGGCAATGGCAATGCTCAGGAACAGCAATACGCCGCGCATCGTATTGTAGAAGGCGTATCCGGGGTTGCTGGGCACAACGAAGTTGATGACGTACAGCATCAACGACACAAAAAACAGGAAAATCCCGCCCAACACGACAACCGCTGCGATTTGCAGCAGTCGTCTGGATCGGCGAGCCAGTGAACGAGTCGGGGCGACACTACGCATGAACGATTCCCCCTTCCCTATTTGGCAGCCGTGTTATTGCTGCTGGAAGGGGTCGGCGTCGTCGGCGCAGCCGGGGTCGGCGGCACGGCAGGGGTTGGCGCGCTGCCATCCACCGCCGGCGCTGGCTTGCTCTTGGCACGCCGCTGGCTGATCACTTCTTCCAGCATCCGCTGTAGTTCATTAAACTTGGGCAGCGGCTTATACACCAGCTTGTCCGCGCCCGCCTGGGCCATCATCGCCCGTTCTTCATCAGCAGACAGCTTGAAGGCGGTGCTCATCACAATCGCCACCTGTCCCAGAATCGGGCTTTTGCGCAGCCGTTCACCCACCATATGCCCCTTTATTTCACCGGGCAGACGGATGTCCAGCAGCGCAAGTTCTGGTAATTCACCCTTGAAGCGTCCATGATCTACGTCTTCAATCCAGGCGACGGCTTCTTCGCCATCGACAAAAGCGACGCCTTCGATGCCCCACATCTCGAACATCGCCAGCAGTACTTCATAGATATCCGGTTCGTCCTCTACCACCATCCACGTAGACAAGGGCACACTCCTTTTTGTTTTCGCGGGCAGGTTTGGCTGGTTATCGATAACACCAGACAAGTAATTTCGGTCTGTACTATAATGATAGGCGTTGAAACTGCCTAACTGATTAAACACCATATTATAATAGAATTCAGATTAAGTTAAAGCAAACTCTTTATCACGCAGTTTAGACCAAAAAGGATATACTTAGAATAAAGGTCTATTTGATTATCCCTGGATTTGAAATCTCACGTACTGAAACCACGGAGGCAGCGCGTTGAACTGGTTGATTGCTGAAGACGAAGCGGACATCCGCAATTTGGTAAGCATGATGTGCCGTGTATGGGGCCACAATCCCATACCCTTTGAAAGCGGAGGCAAGGCATGGGAATTTCTGGACTCCGTTGAAGCGGGCACCTACAACGGGCCGATGCCAGAATTCGCGCTCATGGATATCCGTATGCCGGGGAAAAAAGGCAATGAGGTTGCCGCGCGCATTCGCCAGGTTGCCGCGCTGTCCCATATCCCTATCGTGCTGATGACGGCCTTCACCCTCAACGATGATGAACGCGCCGAGATGATGAATCAAGATGGCGTGGATCAGATCATCACCAAGCCGCTGCCAGACTTCACCGAACTGCACAGGATTCTTCATGGCATTATCAGTTCCAAAGCAGGCGGGTAAAACAGCATGTCAATGGAGTCCCCTAACCCAAACCCCCAGGAAATCAGCGGCATCCTCAGCCGTGTCAACCGCCTGGGAACGGCCACTGAGCAGTTGTTCAGCCGTTTGTATCGCGGCCTAAACCGTCGTTCGCAGCAGGAACATCACACCCATGAGCAGTTCCTGCGCATGACAGAGCGCAACCAGACCATCAAGCGTCAACTCCGTGAACGCGAGATTGAACTGGAGCGCCTGGCGGGCGTACTCAGCACGCTCGACGAAGGCATTATCATGCAGGACAACGATGGGCGCATCGTCCTGATTAACAAAGCGGCTAAGAGCCTCCTGGGGACGGGCAGTCACCGCGCCTTTTGGGAAAGCGAACTCGGCACCCTGTTCGACGCCTACCGCGAAGTAACCTACAGCGATTCGGAACTGATGCCCCTCGGTGAACCGACACGCATTCAGATCAACAACCGCATCCTCGGCGCACAGTTAGCGGCTGTCGCGGGCGACGATGGACGGCGCCTGGGTACCATGATTGTGCTGCGCGATGTGACCCGTGACGCGCTGGCCGAACGCCTGAAGAATCAATTCACGCTCAGCATTTCCCATGAGTTGAACACACCCATGCAGGTCATCAAGAGCGCCAGTGAACTCATCGGCAGTATGCCAGAGAACACCACACCACCGCGCCGCTACCTTGAACTGCTGACACGTAACGTAGATGTGCTTAACCGCATGGTGGTGGAACTCCTCGACCTGTCAGAAATGGGCGCGGGCAACTTCAGCATCCGCGAAGATCATCTGAACCTCGAAGAGATGATGTGGAGCGTGGTCAACGGCATTACGCCGGAAGTCAGGCGGGCCAGGCTGGACATTGGCGTAATGGTCCGTGACGGCGAACAACTGCGCGTCACGGGCGACGAACAACGTTTGCGCTGGGCGCTGGGTCATCTGGTACAAAACAGCGTGCGTTACACCGAACCGGGAGGACATATCACGGTTGCAGCGGGCCAAAGCGAAACGGCAGCCGATGGCACACCGCGCGTAGCCGTACAGGTCATTGATACGGGCGTCGGCATTTCCGAAAAGGATTTGCCACATGTATTTGAGCGTTTCTATCGCGGCGAACCTCGCACCCCCAGCGGTAAACTGCTCGATCCACGCGGCTTAGGACAGGGTTTGTTTATCGCCCGCACCGTTGCCGAGGCGCATCACGGCTACCTCAGCCTGCACAGCACGCAAGGCGAAGGCAGCGTGTTTACAATGGTACTGCCCCAGACAAGCGAATAAACAGTGGGCAGCCCTTTGACGCTGCCCCAATCCCCTTGGACATTATTTCCCCGATTGATATTTTGAGTATTGTGCTCGAATCGTTACAATCGCGCCTGATATGTCTAATGAGTTCAGGAGTAAACAGTGGGCGCGTTAGGTGCGTTTACCTTTGTGTTACACAGCCACCTCCCTTATGTACGACTCGCCGGGCGTTGGCCACACGGTGAAGAATGGCTTCACGAAGCCGCCAGCGAAACTTATATCCCCTTATTGCAAACGCTTTATGATCTCAAAGAATCCGGTGCAAAGTTCAAACTGACACTGGGCATGACACCTGTTCTGGCAGAACAACTGGCAGACCCTGATGTACTGCGGCATCTTGATGATTATCTCGACATCAAAATCGCCGCTGCGCAGCGTGACATGGATTACTACGAAGGCAAGCCGATTGACCTGACAGGCATCATCGGAGCCAGCAGCGTCCAGCAGCCAAGTCCAGCAAATCCGCACCTGCGTTATCTGGCCGAATGGTACAAAAGCTGGTTTGACAGTGTGAAAAAAGCCTTCCAGCAGCGCTTCAACCGGGACATTATCGGGGCCTTCCGCCGTCTGCAAGACGATGGTTACATCGAAATCGCCACCAGCGCGGCCACCCATGCTTATCTGCCGCTGCTCTCCAAAGACAGCTCCGTCAACGCCCAGATTCAGACAGGCATCGCCAGCTACGAACGCCTCTTCGGGCGCAAGCCCACGACCTTCTGGCTGCCCGAATGTGCCTACCGTCCGGCTTACATCAGCGAGAACGGCAGTACGCGTCCCGGTCTGGAAACATGGCTGGCGCGACATGGGCTGAAGGTGTTCTTTACCGAAACACACACCATCACGGGCGGGCAGCCAGTAGGCATTGCCGCTGGGGATGTGCTCGGCCCTTACGGCGAAGTGAAACGACGTTATGTAATCCCCGTCATCCAGAACCTGCCAGAAAGACCCGCGACCACCTATCAGGCGTATTTCGTCACCAACACAGTGGCCGGGACAAACGCTGGCGACCATTCAGGCGTAGTCGTGATAGGCCGCAACAACCGCACGGGGCAGCAGGTATGGAGCGCCGATTGGGGCTATCCCGGCGATTTTGATTATCGCGAGTTCCACAAGAAGGCAGGCACCAGCGGCTTACAATACTGGCGCGTCACGGGCGCAAAAGTCGAGCTTGGGCGCAAGGATTACTATCATCCCGATTGGGCGGCGTACAAAATCGACCAGCACGCCGAACATTACGCACACCTCGTCGGGGATTTGCTGCGCGACTTTCACAACAACAGCGGCAAGTTTGGCATCATCGCCTCCAACTACGATGGGGAATTGTTCGGTCACTGGTGGTTCGAGGGAGTTTCCTGGCTGGGCAAAGTCCTCCAGCATCTTTCAGAAAATCCCGACGTGGAAATTTCCACAGCAGGCGACTACGTGGCGAACCATCAGCCGCAGGAAACCATCAGCCTGCCCGAAGGCTCGTGGGGTGCAGGCGGAACCCATTTCATGTGGGACAACGGCGACACCCATTGGATGTGGCAGCCGATTCATGAAGCCGAAGCGCGTATGGAAGCCCTCGTCGCGCAGTTCCCCAATCCCTCTGAGGACGAACACCTCGTGCTCTCACAAACGGCACGCGAACTGCTGCTGCTGCAATCCTCTGACTGGGCGTTTCTGGTGACCACCGGGCAAGCCCGCGAATACGCCACGCAGCGTTTCAGCACGCATCTCGAACGCTTTAACGCACTGGCATTGGGACTGGAAGGTGATACACCAAACAGGATGCTTGCTGAAGAATATTTTGAGTTGGACAGAGTCTTCCCGGATATTGATTATCGCTGGTTTGCGGCGGTGTAGAGGCTTCTCTGTCTTCATAAGGAGTACCCCATCAGATGAATATTCTACTTGCCGCCACAGAAGCCGCACCGTTCGCGAAAGTCGGGGGGATTGGCGATGTCATTGGCTCGCTGCCCAAAGTGCTCAATCAGCATGGCATGGACGCGCGCGTCATCATGCCGCTGTATGGCACTATCAACCAGCAGAAGTACGCTCTGCGCTACATGTTTTCGTTCCCCCTGCCCCGTCGCAACGGTACGGCTGAAGTTCATGTGTTCACGGCGGAATACAACGATATAACCTTTTACTTCCTCAAAAGCTGGCCCTTCTTCGGTGACGAAAACAGCGTCTACACCGAATGGAACTGGGACATGCCGCGTTTCATCTTGTTTAATCAGGCCGTGGTCGCCGCCGCCTGGGAACTGAAACAGCGCGCTGGCTGGTTCCCGGACGTGTTTCACGTCAACGACTGGCATACAGGACTCATCCCCTTCCTGATTGCAGAGGCGCGCCGCACCCCGGAATGGGCACACATCGGCAGCATCATGACCATCCACAACATGGGCTATCAAGGCCCGTATGCGGGAGGCTGGCTCTGGGAGGCTGGCGTGCCGGGCCGCCACCAACCCGATTTGGTCTATCAGGATTTAACCGACAATCTGCTGGCCATTGGCATCGCTTACGCCGACAAAATCACCACCGTCAGCCCCCGTCACGCGATTGAAATCCAGTACCCCTACATGGCCTATGGCCTGGAACACCTGATCCAGCGGCGCGCAAATGACCTCGAAGGCATTCTTAACGGTCTGGATATGGCAGAGTGGAATCCGGCGACAGACCCGCGCATTTTCTCCAACTTCGACTCGAATACCTTTGTCGAAAAACGTCCGCCCAACAAAGCCAACCTTCAGGAACGCTTGGGACTGCCTGTACGCCCCGAAGTGCCGCTCATTGGCGCGGTAAGCCGTCTGGTAGCACAAAAGGGGTTTGACATGGCGGCCCCTGCCCTGCGCACGCTGCTTTCCACCACCGATGTACAGGTCGTTGTGCTCGGCACAGGCGAACCCGAAGTGGAACATGCAGTATGGCGTCTGGGGCAGGACTTTGGCTGGAAAATGCGCGCGATTCTGCAATACAACGCGACACTGGCGCAGCAGTTCTATGCGGGCAGCGACATCTTCCTGATGCCCAGTCACTACGAACCCTGCGGCACGAGCCAGATGGGCGCGCTGCGTTACGGTTCACTGCCGCTGGTACGCGAGACGGGTGGGCTGGCAGACACCGTCGAAAACTACGATGACGGCCCTGCCGATAGAGGCACAGGCTTCGTGTTCACCTGGGAGACCCCCGAAGCCATTTTAGGCACAATGCGCTGGGCAATTGAGTCCTTCTACAATAAGCGCGAGGCTTGGCGGCGGATGCAGAAACGCGGAATGCAGCTTGATTTTAGCTGGGAAAAAAGCGCCGAACGTTATGCCGAGTTGTATCGTGAGGCCCTGAACAGGCATAAGTAATCGACGGCCCGGCACAATGCACCAGATTTTAATCGAACACTATTTTCGGATAGCGCCTTGAGTGCGCTACAATCAGTATCAAAGTATCCAGAGCTTATTTTACGGATCACCAACAATCGTTTTTGGGAGAATGCATCGTGAAAACAAAAGCTGTTATTCTTGCTGGTGGAGAAGGTACTCGTCTCGCCACGCTTACGGCCAAACGCGCCAAGCCTGCTGTTCCTTTTGCTGGAAAATATCGCATTATCGACTTCACCTTGAGCAACTGTGTGAACTCCAACATCTTCGATGTGTTAATCCTGACCCAATACCGTCCCCATAGTCTGATTGACCACATCGGCAAGGGGCGTCCCTGGGACTTAGACCGTTCCTTCACGGGCGGCGTCCAAATCCTGCAACCCTATAAAGGACGCTTCGACACCGACTGGTATGCGGGCACAGCCGACGCCGTCGCCCAGAACGTCAACTTCGTGCGGCGTGGGCACCCGGAATACGTGCTGATTCTTTCCGGCGACCATATTTATGAGATGGATTATGACGCCCTCATTCAATATCATCGCGAAAAAGGCGCAGACGCGACCATCTGCGTTATCCGCGTGCCAATGGATGAAGCCAGCCGCTACGGTATTCTCGATGTCAACGAGGACTACAGCGTCAAGGACTTCATCGAAAAACCCAAGAACCCGCCCGGCAATCTGGCAAGCATGGGGATTTACGTCTTCAACTATGACACGCTCGAAAACATGCTGAAGGAAGATCAGAAAAAACGCGACTCCAACCACGACTTTGGCAAGGACATCATCCCGCGCATGGTGCGTGAGAAGATGAGCGTATTCGCCTATCCCTACGGCGGCTACTGGATTGATGTCGGCACGATTGACGCCTACTGGGAATCGCACATGGACTTGCTCAGTTCGCCGCCATCCCTCGATCTGAATGACCGCACATGGATTATCCACACCCGAAGCGAGGAACGCCCGCCTGTTCAGCTTCGCACAGGGGCCGTCATCAAGAACAGCATGATTACCGATGGATCGGTGATTTCTGAAGGCGCAGTCGTCGAGCGTTCCATTCTCTCGCCGGGCGTCTTTGTGGGGCCGGGGGCCATCGTCCGCGAGTCCATCATTCTCAATGATGCGTATATCGAAGCCAACGCCGTCGTCGAACGCTGCATCATCGACAAAATCGCCGTCATCGGCCAGGACGCCAACGTCGGCAGCATTCAGCAGATGGGCGAACTGGGCATCACCTGCATCGGCAAGAATACCCATATTCCGGCAGGCTTTAACGTCGGCCATAGCTGCATTCTAGGCACCGACCTTTCTGAAAGCCACTTTAAGGAATACGAAAACAAAATCATCCCGGCGGGTACAATAATCGGCTATTCAAAGAAATAGCACAGAAATCGCCAGGGGGACGTTCGCCTGAACGTCCCCCTGTTTTTAAGGGGTCATGGTCGGCGTCGGCATACCCGGGGTTTCACCGGGAGCATAAGCAATCTGTGACGCGCTGGCATCCGCGAACACCCCGTCTTCTGTGGCAATCTGATACACCCACTCAAAGCCATCATAGTAACCGCTGCTGACGCGCACCCGCGTCCCTGCCGCGATGGGGCCAACCTGCACCAGCGTCACCACACGATACACGTTCATGCCAAACTCGCTGTTAAACAGGGCTGTCGGCGTGGGCGCACCTGGAGTCACCCCCGGCGCATAGGCCAGTTGGCTGGCGTGGGCGTCAGCATACAGCCCATCCTGTGTCGTAATCTGGTAAATCCACACCCCGCCCTGCATATACATCGAACCAATGCCCACACGCGTTCCAGCAGGGATTTCACCAATCTGCTCCAGCGTGATGAGGATGTAGCCGCTGCCCTGAAACGCAGCCGTCGGCGTGGGCGCGTTGGGAGTTACACCGGGTGCCCATCGAAGCTGGGACGCGCGCGCGCCTTCGTACACCAGACCATCTGTCGTCTGAAGGGTATAAAGCCACTCACGCCCGTCAAAGGTCGCGCCGTTCAGGCTGACTTTCGTGCCAGCGGGAATTTCCCCCAGCGGCTCTATTGTCACCACCTGAAGCACGCCATAGCCTACCGCGCCGCTGAACATCATGGTGGGTACAAAACCGGGTGTAATATCAGGGGCATAATCAATCTGCCAACTGTGGGCTTCTGCTCGGCGTCCATCCTGGGTGGTAATGGTGTAAATC
>JAXLWC010000046.1:0-45327 GCA_046328675.1 Anaerolineae bacterium | reverse complement strand
GCAGTCAATGACGCTGGTCAGTACGAGGGCTTTGACGTTGATTTCTGCCGTGCGGTAGCCGCCGCTGTTTTGGGTGACGCCAATGCTGTGGAATATCGCCCACTTCAGGCAGATGAGCGTCAGGCTGCTATCCAGAGCGGTGAAATTGACATGATGGCCCGCAACACAACCTACACCCTGAGCCGTGATGTTGTCTGGGGAGCCACGTTTGCTCCTACTACTTTCTATGACGGTCAGGGGTTCATGGTACGCGCAGACAGCGGTGTTACCTCACTTGATCAACTTGAAGGCGCTTCAATCTGCGTCCAGACCGGCACAACCACTGAGTTGAACCTCGCTGACGCCTTCGACGAACGTGGGCTGACCTATACAGCCCAGACATTCGCAGATGCAGCAGCCACATGGGAAGCCTACATTGCAGGTCGCTGCGATGCCTTCACCACCGACCAGAGCGGTCTGGTTGCCTATCGTTCACAGGCAGAAGACCCCGGCGCGCACCTGATCCTCCCCGAAGTCATCAGCAAGGAACCCCTTGGCCCACTGAGTCCGCAATCTGATGCCCAGTTTGCCGACATCGTCCGCTGGGTCGTTTACGGTGTGATCCAGGCCGAAGAATTTGGCATCACCAGCGCCAACGTCAATGACTTCCTGACCAACGAAAGCCCAGCAATTCAGCGCTTCCTCGGTCAGGGCGACAATGCAACAGGTTCGCTCTTCGGTATCGCCAATGACTTCATGGTCACGGTCATTACCCAGGTTGGAAACTACGGCGAAATTTTTGAACGTAACCTCGCCCCGCTGGGATTGGAACGTGGTGTGAACGCTCTGTGGACTAACGGTGGTCTGCTCTATTCACCGCCGTTCCGCTAAATAGTACTTCTGGCTATCCTCTCTGTATTCACGCAGAGAGGATAGTTTTGAAAAAGACTTTGATGAATTGACCAAATTATCATACAAAGGATTCAGACACGGCCAGGCGCAATCCACATTGATTTACCTTGTCGCAGTGAATTGATGTTTTAAACTCAAATCCAAGCCCGGCTTCGGCAGAAAAGAGAGTATCTCGATGGCAGCATCTTCCACCACATCATCACCACCCAAATGGTTAGGCACAATTTTCGACGTGCGTGTGCTGCAAATCGTTGGACAAATTGCCTTTGTCATTCTGCTCATTACAGCGGTTTCTGTCCTGACGACCAATGTTCTATCCGCGCTTGCTGCACAGAACGCCACCCCAACCTTCACTTTCATGCAAAACCGCGCCGGATTTGATATTGGGGAAAGCCCAAGCTGGTATGACTCAAACCAATCATATTTTGCAGCCTTTGTTGCGGGTCTACTCAACACGTTTCGAGTGATTGTGGCCGGACTCGTGGCAGCCACCATCCTGGGTGTCTTTGGCGGCATTTTCCTCTTAAGCAACAACTGGTTAGTGCGTACAATCACCCGTTCCTATGTGGAGGTGCTGCGAAACACACCACTCATTGTCCAGCTCTTTGTCTGGTACTTCGTGATTATGTTCCAACTGCCTGTCGTGCAGCAGAGCATCACATTTCCACCGGAAAGCGTATTCTTCCTAACACTGCGTTTCTTCATTTATGTCATCGCGATCTTTATTGCTTATCGTTCCACAAAACGCGGCACAAATTATCGCCGGGCGTTGATTAGTGGCCTGTTTGCCGCCATTTTCGTCATCGAATCAGCCTTCTGGTTATCTACAACCCAGGCAGGTTGGCAAGGCATATTTGGTAAGGCTCAACTCTTCGATCCAGTTTTCATCACCTACATTTTGGGCAGCGTGGTCGTTGCGTTTGCCACCTTCTATCTGCCGCGCTCTGTACGTTGGACAATCATGGGAATCGCCATCGGACAACTTGTGGGTGGAGCAGCATTCTATTTAGGCGTCATTCCAACCGCTGCTGCACGCTTCGAGATTTATCCGGCGATTTATGCGAATATTCGCGGCATCATCTTCCCTGAAATTTTACTAACCCCTCGTTTCAACGAGTGGCTGTTATTTATCATTGTCGGGGCAGCGCTTGCAGTCATGCAGGCTGTGTATTACCGGCGCGTCTCCGAACAGACGGGCAGACCCATAAACTACGGTCTAACGGCATTTTTGCTGATTGTTGGCTTTACGATAGCAGGGTGGTTCCTGGTTGGTCTTGAACCGCAGCCGGAAATTGTACCGCTTGAGCAAGATGGTCAAACGGTCTTTGTACCGTTGGAAGAAGCGCGAGCGCAGGGCTTGTTAACCAAACAGGACGAAGTCCTGTACAGCAATCAACCTCTCATATTCCTGCTGCCGCATCGACAGGGATTTAACTTCAGCGCAGGTTCACGAGTCTCTCCAGAATACATGGCGCTTTTCCTCGGCCTGTCGGTATATACCTCCACCTACATCGCAGAAATTGTGCGTGCAGGGATTCAGGCAGTTCCATTTGGACAAGTCGAGGCAGCTCGTTCCATCGGTTTACCTAATCACAAAATTCTTCGCATGATTGTGCTGCCTCAGGCACTGCGGGTTATTATTCCCCCCTTAGGGAATCAATATCTAAATCTGACTAAAAACTCCAGTCTGGCGATTGCGATTTCTTACGCTGACTTATTTCTCGTTATGCGACAGATTATGAACCAGTCGGGTCAATCAGTCGCAGGCATCATCATCGTCATGATTACTTATCTCAGTATGAGCCTGACGATTTCCGCGATAATCAACCTCGTCAATCGGCGCACACGTCTAGTGGCGCACTAAGGGGATTTCATGACTACAGCTTCTAACCCCTTCTCAGGCCAGAAATCAACACCTGGAACGAAGATATACAACGACGATCCACCGCGCAAAACACCTCCCGTTCTGGAAGTTGGCGTGCTAGCCTGGATACGCCATAACCTCCTCAGAACGTGGTTCGATGCCATCTTGACGATTATCTCGGTCCTTGTGCTGGTCACTGCGGTCACTGCGGTAATCCGTTGGGCGATCAGCGCCGCCAATTGGTACGTGATTATCTTTAACCTGCGCCTGTTCATGGTTGGGCGTTTAGGGCCAGAATACGAATGGCGTGTCCAGATTGTTGTGCTCATGTTTGCGTTTTTAGGCGGATTCATCCTCGCGGCATTTTCCCGAATGCCGCGCCGTGTCTTAGCTGTTCTGGTTGTGCTGTTGCTATTGTTGTTTTTGGTGCCATTCGTTGTACAGGCAATTATCCCCGTCCCGCCCACCTATCTGCTTGCCGGCAATACGCCCGTCATTTCGGGGACATCCACTGAAACCGCATTACCACAAATTGCGTTCACTGGCGCGCAGGGTGCGACGATTACACTGGAAATCGCAGAAGAATACGGCGTTAGTGATGCAGCGCTTGCATCACTGATTAGTTTTGAAGACAAAGGTACTAACGCCTTACGCAATGCCGCAATCGACCATCTTCAGGACGAAGCACGTTTAGCAGAAATCCAGCGCCTCCTTGCCACGGACACCATTACGGCTAATCAGCGCGCGCAGCTCGAAAGTGAACTCTCGAATTTTAGTGTAGCGCCAGTGGCGACAGAAACCTTTTTAGTCAATCAGGCAGCAGTGAATATCCGCATTCTTCGGGGAACAACGCTTGAACCACTCTTTGAAGGCGTTTTGTCTCCGAGCGGTAGCGCGCTTTCATTTACCTTGCCGGAAGACGGTTGGTATGTCCTTGAGAAGACGATGGATGCCGCCGACGAAGGGGTAACCATCATCGCTGCACATGGCGTTTCACCGATTCTGGAGCGTACTGTTTCACAAGAACGTGGCAACACTACCGCTGGCAGCATCAGTCAGTATGTGCGTATGATCGACCAGTTCCTGACAC
Source organism: Anaerolineae bacterium (assembly GCA_046328675.1). Classification (GTDB taxonomy): domain Bacteria; phylum Chloroflexota; class Anaerolineae; order Aggregatilineales; family Phototrophicaceae; genus JACAER01. Next base: position 41,482 of record JAXLWC010000046.1, on the reverse strand, counting down.
AGGAACCGCAGCCTACTGTCGATGCCACAGTAGGCGGCACGCGCATCCCAATGGTTGTCATTATTGATAACCAATATCGAGGTGATGCCAGTTTTGCGCATTATCTCCGGCTGTACGTAGCGCCGTTCTTCAACCAGATCAACTTTGCCTTCCTGCTGATCTTTGTATCCACTGCCGCAGGTTATCTTGCTAGCCGTCGGGTTGTTGATCCCGTCTTCTCGCGTCCCAATCAACTGCGGCGTCCCTCCATTTCAGCAGCACTATATCTGGCGATTCTAGTACCGCCGCTGTCCTTTATCCTGATCTATGGCTTCACAGGACTTATCGCATCAGCGCTGGCAATAGGCTTGACGATTTACCTCACCTACCTGCTTGCCCCCAAGATCAACGCCTTTATCGTGAGCCGCTGGCAGCCGCTTAACATTTTCGTCGAACTTTTGCGCACCATCATCATCATTGCCTTAATCGTGCTTCTCATGGTTATGCTGTACATGGTGCTAAACATCGCGGTCAACATCCTGGTTCCAACAGCTGAAACCGTCATTCCGGTAACAAATACATCCGACTGGGGCGGCCTCATGCTGACGCTGTTCCTGGCAATTTCCGGGATTGTCATCTCGTTCCCTATCGGTTTGGCACTTGCATTGGGTCGGCGCAGTTCCCTACCTGTCGTCAGTACCTTCTGTACCCTTTACATTGAATTTGTGCGTGGGGTACCACTGATTACCGTCCTGTTCATGTCGCAACTGTTCGTTCCACTGGTAAGTCCAGCGCTTGCAGAAATTGACAATGTGTTTCGGGCGATGGTCGGTATCTTCCTCTTTAGCGCAGCTTATCTCGCCGAAAATGTGCGTGGGGGCTTGCAAGCCATTCCCAGCGGCCAGATCGAGGCCGCGAAAGCGCTCGGTTTGAACGGCGCGCAAATCACCTTAACCATCACCCTGCCACAGGCGCTGCGTATTGTACTGCCTACGCTCGTTGGGCAGTTCATCTCGCTCATCAAAGATACATCACTGGTAGCGATTGTTGGTCTGGTTGACCTCACCGGCATTGCAGATACAGTTTATGCCCAAACAGAGTTCATCGGCTTGCGTCGTGAAACATTGCTTTTCGTTACGATTATTTACTTCACAATGTGTTACAGCATTGCCGCCGTCAGCCGCCGTATTGAACTTACCGGCTCTGGTGTAACCCGTCGACAGCAACTATAAGGGGATTCTATGCCACAGATCATGCAAAACGCTGAAGTTCCGATTATTGTCTGCCAGGGGCTGAATAAGTGGTATGGGGAGTTTCACGTACTGCGTGATGTCAATGTTGAAGTGATGCCGCGTGAAGTAGTAGTGATCATTGGCCCTTCAGGATCAGGGAAATCATCGTTTGTGCGCTGCATCAACTGTCTGGAATCCTATCAGGAAGGGGAAATCATTGTTGATGGCACACTCATGAAGCACAACACCCCCAATCTTGAAGAAGCACGCAGTGAAATTGGCATGGTCTTTCAGCAGTTCAACCTATTCCCGCACCTCACTGTTATGGATAATATCACGCTTGGCCCGCGTGAAGTCCGCCGCATTTCCCGCGAGAAAGCAGAAGCAAAAGCTATTGAGTTACTGACTCGTGTTGGCATTCCCGAACAAGCCAACAAATTCCCCGGCCAGCTTTCTGGTGGGCAGCAGCAGCGTGTTGCCATCGCCCGTGCTCTCGCGATGGAGCCGAAAATTATGCTGTTTGATGAGCCGACTTCTGCACTCGACCCGGAAATGATTAAAGAAGTGCTTGAAGCGATGAAGGAATTGGCACGCAGTGGAATGACTATGCTGGTTGTCACGCATGAAATGGGCTTTGCGCGTGAAGTCGCTGATCGTGTGCTGTTCTTCGATCATGGTCGTATCGTAGAAGAAGGCACCCCGAATCAGTTCTATGACCCGGGGACGATGCATCACCCCCGTACAGAAATGTTCCTCTCGCAAATCCTGAAACGAACGGCCTCATAAACAACCGATTGTGACCCACTGAACCGATATGGGAGTCCTAAATTAGGACTCCTCTTTGATTTCCTATAAAAACCCACTTTAGGTTTCTCCTTCCCTATAATGATGGTTGGGAACTGAATTAGTATGTCCATTTTGTTATCGACACATGCAGCCAAAAGCATGGAAAGCTATACTTATACTTACTTAAATGACTTAATCAGGGAATGGGTATGCTCGCTATCGTAAGGGCATGTGCAGTCATCGGGCTTGATGGATACATAGTTGAAGTGCAAACCGACTTTAACCCGCGTGCTGGAATTCCTAGCTTTACCATCGTCGGCTTACCGGACAGCGCCATCAAGGAAAGTCGCGAACGCGTGCGAGCTTCCATTCGTAACAGCGGACTCCAGTTCCCGAACAAAGTCTATGTCGTCAACCTCTCCCCAGCGGACATTCCTAAGCACAGTACCGCTTATGACTTAGCCATCGCAGTAAGCGTCTTGGCCGCAACAGACCAAATCCCACTAGAGGCTATCAAAAACGCTATGTTTGTCGGAGAATTATCACTTGACGGCACGATCAGACATGTCAAAGGTATCATGTCTACAGTCTATACTGCCGCGCAATCAGGCTACGAAAGTGTATTTGTTCCAGCAGATGACGCTGCTGAGGCGGGTCTGGTACAAGGCATCAACATTATCCCCGTTAAAACACTGGGACAGTTGGTGGAACATCTCTACAACCTGAATCCCATTCCACCCTATTCCTCGGAAAACCCATTGGATAGAGAACCGCCGTCCCTAGCAGATGGTATTGTGGACTTTGCAGACATAAAGGGGCAGCACCATGTCAAGCGTGCCCTGGAAATTGCCGCCGCTGGCAATCACAACGTTCGTCTGATCGGCCCGCCGGGAACAGGTAAGACCCTGCTTGCCCGCGCCATGTCGGGTATCCTGCCTCATTTAAGCCATGAAGAAGCGCTGGAAATTACGCGTATCTATTCTGTCGCGGATATGCTGCAAAGTGGGAGACCGTTGGTACGCAATCGCCCGTTTCGCGCGCCGCATCACACTATAAGCCAGGCTGGAATGGTTGGAGGGGGAGCCATACCCAAACCGGGCGAAATCACGCTCTCACATCGCGGCGTACTCTTTCTGGACGAATGTACTGAGCACAATATCAAGACATTGGAAGCCCTCCGGCAGCCAATAGAAGACAAAATCGTCACCATTTCGCGCGCCAAAGGCACATTGACGTTCCCAGCAAACTTCTTGCTCGTCCTTGCCCATAACCCATGTCCTTGCGGTTATTACGGTGATCCCGTCAAACCCTGCACCTGCACCCCAACCATGATTGCACGCTATCAGAGCCGTTTGTCCGGCCCACTGCTAGATCGCATCGACATTCATGTGGATGTCCCACGCGTGGATTATGATAAACTGCTGAACTCTCAACGAGCAGAATCCTCATTAGTCATCCGCGAACGTATTGAACAAGCCAGAGAAATGCAGCGCAGGCGATTTGAAGGCTACCAGGGGCTTTTCGCAAACTCCGATATGCGGGTGAGCGAAATCAGCAAATTCTGTACGCTCTCTCCCGAAGCGCAGCAGCTTATTGAACTCTCTTTGAAACGGTTGCAGCTCAGCGCGCGCTCCTATCATCGTATCCTCAAATTGAGCAGGACGATAGCAGACCTGGCTTTAAGTGAGCGCATCGAAGTCCAGCACGCCGCCGAGGCGATTCAATATCGCCCTCAACAACATCACCTGTCAGGGAATTTCTAGACTGTTATGATCAAAGCACAAAAATATGCCGTTCCTTTATGGAATCGGTTACACCTGTAATGTTATAATAAGATGGCAGGTTTGCGTATGATTGAGGTGTTTCCTTATGCAGAAAAATGAAAACTTCTCTGGTGAGCAGGGAAATCGTGATCCAAACTTGTATATTTGTCCTTATTGCCAAAAGACTTTCCCCAAGATTGAAGATTTAAATTTGCACGTTCTCACCAAGCATACAGGAAGCTATTCCCTGCGTTCTATACCCCATGAGAAACCGCAGGATGATGCGCCAGCAACGACATCCTTATAACCTTTTGTGCAGGACTCACGAATAGATGCACCTTGCATTCTCACGCCTTGCACATTGACAGCTTAGACATCAGGGATAAAAATTACCATAATCTTTTGATGGAGATAGGTGTCCACATGAAAATCCTCACCACTACTGATTGCATCGTGCTTTGTTAGCGGGATTGCCTATCTGTCATATCGCCGATACTGCACCCCGCTAAGGGGTGTTTTTATTTTCAGCAACGGAGGATGTTTTGGTCGTTCAACCTATAACCAATTTAGATACGCCAGAGTATGCAGTTTCGGAGCAGTATCGTGTTCCGATCAATAATTATCTTGCCCACATGATGCCCATCCCGCCCTCACGGATGTTTATCATCCGCGATGCCCTTGCCAAGTATAAGGCGAAAGTTGGCGCTGACGCGGCAACTTACGATGCTTCACAAGGCGATGGGGGTGCCAGCTTGCCTGGAGTTCCACGAGAGCTTCTGGAGAAGGCCCTGGAACTACAGCTTGCACAGGGTACCGCTTACGATCAGCCGTGGGGAACCGTCCGTTTCCGCAAAGCCGCAGCGGAAAATTATTGGCACCTTGACGCCGAAACGGGTTGGTCAGGTGAAAACATTGCCTTTGTACAGGGTGGTCGTGATGGTCTGCAAAAAGCCTATCAAGCCATGACCGCGCTGGGCACTGGCGAAATTGGTGACGCACTGGTCGTCTCACGCGTACCCTGGATCAGCTACAACTGGGGGCCATATGCCGTCGGCCTAAATGTACTGCTGGCGCCGGGACGCCCTGAAGAAGGCTGGCGCTACACACCGGAAGGTATTAAGGCGTGCGCTGAATATGCAGCACGCGAAGGCCGTAAAATCGCGGGCATCGTGATTACCTCGCCCGATAACCCAACCGGACGTACCATTCCCGTCGAAGAGCAAATTCTGCTGGCACGCACCGCGCTGGAAAGCGGCTACGGCTTTGTGCTGTTCGACTGGATTTACCACTGGGTAACTGAAAGTGGTCAACCGTCTGACATTAATGCCGTACTCAAGGCATTTTCACCCGCAGAACGTGAACGCCTGATGTTCCTCGATGGTATCACCAAGAGTCTCGGCGCATCGAACATTCGCAGTGCTCATCTGGTCGCGGGCAAAAAGGTGATCAGCCACATCACCAGCCAGGCATCACATGGGGTAATCCCCGCCTTCTACTCTCAGGCAGTCGCTATCGCGGCTTACGAGATGGGCTTTGGCAAAGCCTGTGCCTCAATCACCGGGCCAACCAACGCAAGCCGTCAGGTGCTGCGTCGTGAACTTACAGCAGAAGGCGCGAACTTCATCATGGGCGATGGTTACTATGCCTTCATCGATTGCACACCCTTCATCGAAAAAGGTGGCTTAGCGGACTCTGAGGCGCTGCTGGCCTACCTGGGTGAAAACTACGGTGTAGTCGTCGTGCCGGGCGTCTACTTCTCACAGGCGGGCGCCAACTGGATTCGTTTCTCTTACGCGCTGCCCCCTGAAAAGACTGAAAAGGCGACCAAGCGCCTGTTTGAAGGTCTGAAAGCGCTCTAAATATTTCGTAGGGACACTCAAGGCTTGAGTGTCCCACTTCCTCTTATCCAGGGCGCAAAATCACATACTTGTCAAGTTCTTTATCACGATCATGCCAATCCGGCATATAGTGGCTCATCAAATCCTTGAAGCCCTTGCCATGATTAAATTCTCGCATGTGAACCAATTCATGACATACAACATACTCCGCAAGGTGTGGTGGGACGTAACACAGCGACTGATTAAGGGTGATGCTCCCGCCTTTTGAACACGATCCCCATTTACGATACATGGATCGCATTTGGATACGGGTTGGTTGAACGCCAATCAGCGCTGCCCAGTGATAGACAAGGGTCTTGAGTTGTGCTGGCGTTGTCTTAACTTCTGGGGAATCAAGGAGCTTGCGACCTTGCAGTTTCTTCAATCCACCAGCGATGAACTGCTGCACCTGCGGACTGTCTGCGTTTAGCCAGCGTGGAATCAAAACCAGAATCCCGCGCGTAGTCATGCGCATGACCAGGCTTTTGCGCTTCTCACGGCGAATCGTAATCGGTAAATCAGTCACCAGCCCCAGGTCCCTGAACCGCCTTTGAACGGCCCCACAACGTCTGCGGTAATCCACCCGCCATAAAAATCGCCTTCTTGCGGCATAACACGCTCGTCATCCACGTAACATTCATCAACCCGACTGGCGTAGAATGCCAGACAATCCTTGATGACACGAAAGGCAGGCGTCGGGTCTGCGTAGCTCCACGCTGCATTGGGCGATGCTTTGCCAGTGACATCCAGCGTCCAGTAGTTTGCTGCACCTTTGAACTCACACATCGTGCGACCAGACGCAGGCTTCAGATACTCCATATGAACATCACTTTGAGGGACATAATACACAGGCGGATGGCTGGTTTCCAGCACACGAAATGCGCTGCGGGTTTCAACAATCACCTGACCAGCAAAAATGACTTTGATGAGTTTTTTCGTCGATTCAACGCGCGGGGGTCGAGGATAATCCCAAACCGACTCCTGCCCCGCTTTCGGCTCAATCCGTTTCATCCTAAAATCTCCTGCATCCGGTTTCGCTGAATTTGCTGCTGCCCATCGCGACTCTGTGAAAACACCAACGCCTGCAACATAGGTTAACTATAAAACACGGGCCAGTTGAGTTTCAATTGAACCAATTTTAGAGATAGAGAGTTTATTTTGGGAAAATAAGGAATACTGCTAGCACTACACCGCAGCATTCCTCATGATTTGTCGATCAGCTACCCAGAACAGCGTTACGCAGATTGACCTCAAAAGGCGGACGGACAATGCCTTTTTCGGTAATAATACCTGAGAGGTAGCGGTTAGGGGTTACATCAAATGCCGGGTTACGCGCGTGGAAATGGCTCGGTGTAATGGGATGGCCATACGGCGTGAGCACTTCATCCTTGCTGCGTTCCTCAATCGGGATTTGAGAACCTGTGGCGAGGGCAAGGTCAACTGTGGACGTTGGGGCAACTGTATAAAAGGGAATGCCATTTTCCTTCGCCAGCACAGCAATTTGATAGGTGCCGATTTTGTTGGCGGTGTCGCCATTCGCCGTGATGCGATCTGCACCCACTAGCCCCAATTTAATCTCACCCTTTTGCATATAGAAACCCGCTGCCGTATCAGGAATGATGTCATAAGAGACACCAAGCTGATGCAGTTCCCATGCGCTCAGGCGCGCACCTTGCAGACGAGGGCGGGTCTCGTCCAGCAGTACATGGAAGCGCTTACCCTGTTCATGGGCTGCGCGGATGACACCAAGCGCGGTGCCATAATCAACGGTTGCCAGCGCGCCCGTGTTACAGTGATGAAGCACGGTATCACCATCGTTGATGAGCACAGCGCCATTGGCTCCCATGCGCTTGTTGATTTCCACATCATCATCCGCAATTTTCTGCGCCGCCTGTAGAAGGGTTTCGCGCAGATCATCTGCCGACTTATACTCGCCGTTAACCGCTAACGCTAGCATCTGATCAACGGCCCAGGCCAGATTCACAGCAGTAGGCCGCGAAGCCTTCAAGACCTGCCCGTCACGACGCAAATCGGCAAGCAAGGCATCCACAGATTTAGCAGTACTTTGGGAAGCAGAAAGCGCCATGCCAAACGCGGCAGAAGCGCCAATTGCCGGGGCGCCACGCACAGTCATATCGGTAATGGCGTGAGCAACCGCCTCAACTGTAGGGAGATCGACCTGCTCCAGAGCAAAAGGGATCTTCTTCTGGTCGATCATTCGCACCTGATTGTTATACCATTCTACAGTACGCACAATGTCCTCCTGTTCTTATCATCTGAGGCAAAGAGGCTATTGCGCGACCTGCGCCTCAATGATAACTGCGGCGATGACATCAAAGGCCACGCCGCCACGATTATAGGTCTGGCCATTGTACGTAATCCACGTAGGAGCACTATTGCCATAACGAACCATTACCGCCGGTGTACCACTGACGCCTAAACCACGTCCCAGTTCCTGGTCAACTGCTGCCTGATTGGCGCTGCTGAGGCATTGCAGCAGTCCACCATAGTCCAGCCCCATATCGTTGGCGAAATTGCGGGTCAGGTTACTGGTGTCGTTATAGACACGACCAGCGCTCGCATACGCAAACAAGGTATCACGTGCTGACCAGAACGCTCCCTGCCGCTGATCGTCACTGCATTCTGCCAGTCCAGCGACATAGGGCGACAGCGTGGCGTCGATCACCGGAAACGTGCGATATTCGAGGCGTGCCTGTCCAACGCTGACGAAAGTCTGGATTAGTCGTTCAATTGTGGGTTCGTATTCCTGGCAGTGGGGGCACAGAAAATCAGCAAATTCGACAATCGTTATCGGCGCATTCGGGTCACCCAGAATGAACCCGCCATCTGCGAGACGCTCGGTGTGAATGCTGCTGTAATCAAACGAAGAGCCTGATGTGTTGTTGCTGGAAATAATGATAACGATAACCGCTGCGACGGCAGCCATCGCAACGATAATTCCAATCACCAGAAAATTGCGTTGTTGAGTTTGCATTGTGACATTCTTTTCTATACTAAACACTATAGGGCCAGCGCAAACCAGGTATCAACCAGGGCACACGCTGCTGATATTCAATGTACGACTGTCCAAAAAGCGCTACCATACGCCTTTCTTCCAGCCGCGAGCCTACGACGAAGTATAATGTTATAGCAAGATTCAACGCTAGGGTAGACTCCGTCATGATGGGTAATGCCCAGATGAGCATTAACGAGAAAAGATAAAGTGGGTGGCGCACAAGCGCATAAACCCCGTGTACCTGTAAGCCCTCATCCTGTAGTGGCAGCGCTTCCCCTTTAAGGAGCGCGCGTAGCTGGCTGATGCCCGCAAATCTGCCCAGATCAATCTGAACCAATGCCAGCAGAAATCCAATCAGGCCGACTGCCTGAATCGCCAGTAGTACCCACAGTACTACCCCCTCAACACGCCAGAGGGTACTGCCGGGGTCAGCAACAATGAGCCACGAAATGGGGAGTAGCGTAAGCACCGCAAATACGTTATACCCGATACGGTATAATCCTTCATAGGTACGTTCGCCCAAACGACTGCGCATCCATCGTTTGAAATTTTGTGTCGCGAATATACTGTGAACAACGGCGTAAATGAACATTCCTAATAGAACGTTTACAAACATTTCGGCAAAGGACTCCTATCATGCGTGCTGTAGATATTATCGCTAAAAAGCGCGACGGCAACTCACTCTCCAAAGAAGAAATCGCCTGGTTTATTGAGAATTATACTCGAGGTGAGATTCCAGACTATCAGGCATCAGCCCTGTTGATGGCCATTCTGTTGAAGGGTATGGAGCGTGAGGAAATACTGCATCTGACGACATCGATGGCGCACTCAGGGGAACAGCTTGACCTGTCCGACATTATCCCTTATGCCGTTGACAAACACTCGTCAGGGGGTGTTGGCGACAAGACCACGCTGGTCGTGCTGCCCCTCGTGGCATCCTGTGGCGTACCTGTCGCTAAAATGAGCGGGCGTGGATTAGGGTTTAGCGGCGGTACTCTCGACAAACTGGATGCAATCAGCGGCTACAATTCCAGGCTGACCATAGAAGAATTTAAATCTGTAGCGCAGAAAACAGGTATGGTGCTGGCGGGGCAAACTGCTGATTTGGCCCCCGCCGATGGCAAGCTGTATGCGCTGCGCGATGTCACCGCAACGGTGCCCAGTTTGCCGCTGATTGCCAGCAGTATCATGAGCAAGAAGCTGGCCTCTGGCGCAAATGGGATTGTGCTGGATGTGAAGATGGGCAGCGGGGCCTTCATGACCAATCTGGAAGACGCCCGCGCGCTGGCGCAGATGATGGTGGACATTGGCACCGATGCCGGGCGCGATATGATCGCCGTGATCTCGGACATGAATCAACCGTTGGGTATGGCCGTTGGCAATGCCATTGAAGTCGAGGAAGCCGTCGAAACGCTCAAAGGCGGCGGGCCAGCAGATTTCCGCGAACACTGCTTGCAGGTAGCAGGCTACATGCTGCGCCTCGCCGGACGTATGCAGCGCTGGACAGAAGCTGACGAAGTGCGTGAACTGTTGGTGCGCCAGCTTGAAAACGGTGAGGCCTTTGGAAAGCTGCGGCTGATGGTCGAGGCGCAAGGGGGTGATGTGCGTATGGTCGATGATCCCACGCTGCTGCCACAGGCACGTATCATTGAAACGATGGTAGCTGAACGCAGTGCCTACGTCTCGGAAATCGCCGCAGATAAAATCGCGATGGCCGCCTTCGAGTTGGGGGCAGGGCGCGAAAAGAAGACTGATACTGTTGACCTTGCTGTTGGCGTGAAAGTACATTTTAAGGTGGGTGATTACGTCAAGGAAGGCGCGCCCTTAATTAGCATCTATGCTAACGATACCAATCGTCTCGCCGCCGCGCAGTATCACCTACAGCAGGCCATATGGTACAGCGATGCCCTGGTAGAGCCGCTACCGCTGTTCTACGATACCATCTACGGCGGTTAGCTGGCGATTCTCATCGTAAACGTAATAGTGAATTGGGGCATCCAGCCAGTAACCATCGGCGAAGCGAATGCTGCCGTTGATGCCCTCAAAAGTAGTAGTCGATAGGGTTTCGACAGCCTCTGCTCGCGTAGCGGAAGAGGTGACAGCTTGTATGGCGATGCGGGCAGCGTCGTAAGCAAGTGTCGCCAGCAAATTTGGAGCCGGCGCAAACTCAGCGCTCGCCTGGTAACGTTCTGTAAACGCGGCATCAGGCAGACTGGCGCTGCTGACCAGGATGACATTTTCAAGCAGCTGCTCTCTAAGCAGCGGGAACTGAGCAAGCGCAAAGACCTCGCCGCCCACCAGCGGCGGCGCGAGGTGTGCTGCGTCCGTGACATCCACAGAAGCTGGTGTTGTAATCAGATGACCCAGTTCTGGTGACGCCAGCAGAAAGACACCCTCACGCTGGGGTTGTGCCGACCAGTGTCCAATAACCAGCAGCGGAACATCGCCAAAAGCCTGCTGTGTCTCAGCGCTAGTGGCAGCGTAACCCATAACCAGCGCCGCCTGTACCTGCGGGTCAAGAGCGAGGGCGCGCGCGCGCTCAACCGCACTGGCAGCAGAACCACCATCGTCAATCGGCAAAAACTCGACATTGAGATTTGCATCGGCAAAGGCCAGGCGGATGGCGTAGTAAGCGTTGTAGCCCATCTCGCGATAACGTCCTTCAAAGGGGGCCAGCAGCGCAATGCGGGGTGGAAGTGTCGTGCGGACAACAGCGCATGAGGACAAAAGCACCAGCGCCGCCGCTAGAAACAATGCAAATGCGCTCCTAACACCCATTCCCAATATGTTCCTCATAGGTAACGGCGAAATCGTGATAGCCGCTGCCATCGCAGCGCGCCCGGAAATAGATGTAGTTGGATTCTGCCGGATAGGTTGCGCCGCGAATAGCAGAAATACCCGGACTCGCGATGGGGCCGGGTGGCAGGCCGTTGTAGAGGTAGGTGTTGTAGGGCGAGTCCACGCCGCGATAATCAGACAGCGTGATTTGCGGCCACCATCTGCCGCGCGCGCCGTTCAGCGCATATTGTACAGTGGGGTCGGCGTCAAGGTTCATGCCGATGTCCAGCCGGTTGCGGTACGCGCTGGCAATCAGCACATGCTCATCGTCATGCAGCGCTTCTTTTTCCACAATCGAGGCCAGCGTCACGATCTGATAAAGCGTAAACCCTTGCTCCTGTGCATCCAGCGCAATCTGCGTTCCCACGCGCTCCACGAAGGTCTGCAACAGGATGTCGCGCAGTTGAACGACGGTGACGCCAGCCGGAAGCTGATAGGTGTCCGGGTAGAGGAACCCTTCAAGAGACGCGCCATCAGGCAAGCCCACAAAATCGCGGAAGGATTGATCCACGATGGCCCCCGGACCGACAACAGCGAGGAAGTCTGCGCCTGTGAAATCGAAGTACACCGGGTTCTCGTCAATCACCGCCGCCACTTCTTCAATGCGCCAGCCTTCCAGAATACGGAAGGCGAATTGGCTGGAGGCAGAATCCGTGAGGGCATTCGCAAGATCAGGGATAGTCTGCGTGCGGTTGAAAAAGTAAGTTCCGGCTTCCAGTTCTGTATCAAGATCGTTGGCGCGCACATAATCTAGGAACAAATCATCGTTGACGATTAGGCCAGATTCAAACAGGTGGGTGGCAATGATGCGCGGCGTATCACCAGAAGCCACGACGAAGCGTACAGGCGTGGCATCATCGCTGACGCCGCGATTTAGCTCATCCTGATGCGATGAAAGGGCATAGCGCGCCAGACCCACCTGTACGAAGTCGATGATGCGGTCTCCAGCGAGGATAAAAACTGCCGCGCCGCACACCGCAGCAGCAAAGCCAATAATCACCATGACCGCGATTACGTCTCTGACAAAACGCTTCAAATGAGTCTCCTTGGAGGTAAAACTCCATCAGCAGCGGTCAGCCCTCACCGCCAACCGCTGCACCTGCTGGCTTCTCTACGCAGGAAGACCAGGTGTTAATGCCCGTTTGCGACTAAACGCACGAATTTACGTTTGCCCACCTGGAGGACAATCGGCAGCATATCCGGCTTGATGGTTGCCGTAGGGTCGGTGACAGGCTGTTCATTGAGCCGAACGCCATTTTGTTCCATCAGGCGTTTCGCTTCGCCACCGCTGGCCACCATCTTCAGACGCCGCAAAATATCAACGACCCGTTCCTCATCGGTGATGACTTCCTGTGGAATGTCCTCCGGGATGCCACCGCTGCGGAAGACCTCGTTCCAGCGCTTGCGCGCGGCTTCTGCGGCTTCCGGGCTGTGGAAAATCGAGACAATCTCATGTGCCAGACGCATTTTCTCGATATTCGGATGCAGGCTGCCATCACGCAGGCCATTTTCTAAGGCATCAACCTGCGCAGGCAGCCAACCCAGCAGCAGCCGGTGATACACAGGCATCGCTTTGTCAGGAACACTCATGATTTTACCGAACATGTCCCACGGTTCAGACAGCAGCGGGATGTCGTTACCCAGACTCTTGCTCATTTTGATGTCGCCATCGGTACCTGGCAGGCTTTCCCCCATGATGATGGCAATCTGTGGACGCTGGCCCAGCCCCTGCTGGAGCTTACGACCCGCGACGAGGATATTAAAGAGCTGATCCTGACCGCCAACCTGAACATCTGCTTCCTGAGCAACGGCGTCGTAGGCTTGCATCAGCGCATAGAAGAATTCATGCAGGTAAATTGGCTGACCTTCAGTCATACGCTTAGCGAAGTTTTCACGCACAAGGAACTGCTGCACCGTAAAATTGCTGGCCAGACGAATGATGTCTGCGAAATCCAGCGGCGACAGCCACTCGTCGTTATAACGCACGCGGGTCTTATCCCGATCTAAAATCTTGAATGCCTGGTCAGTATAGGTACGTGAGTTTTCTTCGACCTGCTGCCGCGTCAGTTGGTCGCGCGCTTTTTCCTTATCAGAAGGATCACCGATAAGGCTGGTGAACGTGCCGATGAGGAAGGTCACGTCATGTCCAAAATCCTGGAACTGACGCAGTTTGCGCATGGTGATCGTATGCCCAAGATGTAAGTCAGGTTTACGTGGATCATAACCACAGTACACCCGCAGCGCACGCCCCTGCTTTTCGGCTTCAATCAAGCGTTCGCGCAGTTCATTGCGCATGGTAATTTTAATCTGGGGATCACCGTATTCGGTGCCCTGCATGAGAACTTCAATTTGCTCATCAATTGTTGGCATCGCCGTATCCTGTTGTAACAGAGCCGTATTGACCCTTTAAGAACTCATAGTATCATGTATTGAGATGATGTCGTTGTCAAGCAGAAATACTGACAAACGGCGCTGATTATACCATAGCCGCTACCCTTGTTGAGTGTATAAGGGGGGAATATAATCTCCCTAGTTATGGAAGTACAGAATGTCTAAGGAAAAACCGCACATGAAATATATGACCGGCGCGGAGGCGCGACAGGCATTTTTAGATTATTTCGAGGAGATGGGTCACAAGGTTGTCCCGTCATCTTCGCTTGTTCCTGCCAATGATCCCACCCTGCTGTTTACCAACGCAGGCATGGTGCAGTTCAAGGACGTGTTCTTAGGTCTGGACAAGCGTGACTACAAACGAGCAACCACTTCGCAGAAGTCTATGCGCGTCAGTGGCAAGCATTCAGATTTAGAGAATGTTGGGCCATCACCACGCCACCACACGTTTTTTGAAATGCTCGGCAACTTTAGCTTTGGCGACTATTTCAAACGTGATGCGATTAAGTTTGCTTACGAAGTGTTGACAAAGGTTTACGGCTTGCCGCCGGAACGTCTGGCCTACACCGTCTACAGGGATGACGACGAAGCCTACAACATCTGGGTCAATGACGTGGGCGTTGACCCCAAACGGGTCGCGCGTATGGGACCCAAGACCAACTTCTGGCAGATGGCCGAAACGGGTCCCTGCGGCCCCACCAGCGAAATCCACTGGGACAAAACCCCGGACTTGGGTGTGGATGATATTATCCCGTTGATGCAGGCGGAAGATGATCGCTTCCTCGAACTGTGGAATCTGGTGTTCATGCAGTTCAACCGCACACAGGATGACCCCGAACATACGGGCAAATTCGACGTTCGTCTGCCCGCGCCGGGTGTGGACACAGGCATGGGGCTGGAACGCATCGTAAGTGTTATTCAGGAAGTGAAGGCGAACTACGAAACCGATCTGTTTATGCCCATTATCCAGGCGACACAGCGTTTGACCGGCCACACTGACGAAGAACGCAACGCCAACATCGTGCCTTATCGCGTAATTGCTGACCATGTGCGCGCGGCGGTCTTCCTCATTGCCGACGGCGTAATGCCCGGCGCGAAGAACCGCGATTCGGTATGCCGTCTGGTGATTCGCCGTGCGGCTCGTTTTGGCACTAAACTCGGTTTCCATGAGCCATTCCTCGGCACGGTGGCCGATGCCGTCATTGAGGTGATGGGTGGGCACTATACGCAGCTTGCCGAAAAAGCCGCACGCATCAAGCACGTCATTACGCAGGAGGAAGTCCGTTTCCGCCGCACGATGGAGCGCGGTCTTGACGAACTGAACGAAGCGCTGGACATGCTGGAAAAAGAAGGCAAGCGTGAGCTTTCTGGCAAGGTTGCCTTCTACCTTAAGGCAACGCTGGGGCTGCCGATACAGGTCACCAAGGACATCGCGGAGGAACGCGGCTTCACGGTTGATATGGCCGATTTCAATCGCGAAGAAGCGCACCATGCCGAAGTCAGCGGCGGTGGGCAGGCGATGGGCGAAATCGCCACACAGGAAACCTACAATACCGTGCTGGCCGACTTGAAGAAAAAGGCGCTCGTGGAGGATAAGGGTGTTGCCTATAACCCTTATGGCCCGACCAGCGTGAAAACGAATCTGGTCGCGCTGTTGGTGAACGGTCAACCCGTAGAAAGCGCCATCGTCGGCGATAAGGTTGAAGTCGTGCTGGCGCAGACACCCTTCTATGTCGAAGCAGGCGGTCAAATCAGCGATACGGGCACCATCAGCGGTAAGGATTGGACAATCGAAGTCGAAGATACGCAGCGACCAGTGGGCGGCTTGATTGTGCATGTTGGCGAAGTCGTGGAAGGCACGCCCAACATCGGGGACGCGGTACAGGCAGAGGTTGATGAGCTGCGCCGTGCGAGTATCATTCGTAACCACACAGGCACCCATCTGCTGCACGCCGCGCTGCGTGGTCGCCTCGGCACTCACGTTGAACAGCGTGGTTCGCTGGTAGCGCCAGATCGGTTGCGCTTTGACTTTGCCCATGACCACAAAGTCTCCGACGAGGAATTGAAGGACATTGAGACAGCGGTCAACGACATCATCCTGAAGAACTACCCTGTCCGTGCTGAAGAGAAATCACTGGAACAGGCGCGGCGCGAAGGCGCGATGGCCTTGTTCGGCGAGAAATACGGTGACCGTGTCCGTACCATCATCATCGAAAACAACGGCAGCCGCTACAGCTATGAACTCTGCGGCGGCGTCCATGTCAAGGAAACTGCCGAAATTGGCTCATTCGTGATTGTCAGCGAAGGCAGCGTCAGCGCGGGCGTGCGGCGCGTTGAAGCGCTGACCGGACGCGGCGCAGTGGAATACATTCAACATAATCTCGATGTGCTGGCTCAGGTAGCCGGGCGTCTTGGCACTGTGCCGGAACAGGCCGCGACACGTCTGGATTCACTGCAAGAAGAACTGAACGCCAGCAAGAAACAAATCGCTCAACTGCGTCGTGATCTTGCTCGTTATCGCTTCGAGCAGTTGATGACGCACTTGAAGGAAGCCAATGGCGTTCCGACTCTGGTGGGGCAGGTCAGTGATGTGTCGGTAGACACGCTGCGAGAAATGTCTGACTGGTTCCGGGGCAAGGTCAAAAGCGGTGTGATGGTGATTGGAACTGTTGTGGAAGATAAACCGCAGTTGGTCGTTGCCGTAACGGACGATTTGACCAAGAAAGGACTTCATGCGGGTGATCTCGTGAAGAAACTGGCAGCAATAGTCGGCGGTGGCGGCGGCGGACGCCCAACAATGGCTCAGGCCGGAGGCAAGGACAGCGATAAACTGCCTGCCGCCCTTGATGCCGCGCCCAAGTTAATTGCGGATACCTACAAGCCATGAGCAGCCGCAAGCCGGAGTTCGTCCAGCTTGAGCAGGGCGATGACGCCAACGCCGTGCGTGATCGCCTTGCCTTCATGCGCGGCCAGCGTGTGCTGCTCATCTGGCCGGAAGATGGCACGGTGCTGACACGTAAGCTCGATCTTGTGCTGCTCCAGCGCGAGGCGATGCGCCGCGCCATTCAGATTGCTTTCGTCACGCACGATCCAGAGGTCGTCAAACATGCCAGGGAACTTAACATCAGCACGTTTGAGACCATTGGGGCAAGCGAACGCGGACGCTGGAAACGCGCACGCTCAAAGGTGTTTGTTGGACGTGACCAGAAGCCCAAGGACGAGCTTCCGCAGGATGAACTCAAAGAAGCGGCCAGCCGCGTCGTGAATGAAACCGCTGAGGACGATGCTCCACCGAGCCGACGTGGTGGCTGTTTGCTGCGTATCGTGCTGGCGCTGGTACTCATCGCCATGATTCTGGGGGCGGCTTACGTGGTCGGCCCACGTGCTGTGGTCACCATCGTCTTGAACCGCGAGACGATACCTGTGGAAGTGCAGATTGTAGCAGACCCACAAGCGGGAAACGTAGCGATTGAAAATGCTGTGGTGCCAGCGCTTACGCTGCGTGTCGAGATCGAGGAAACCGGAACTATCGAAACGACAGGTATTGAAGATTCCGACGACATTCTGGCGACTGGTTCTGTGGTGTTCATCAATCAGACAGACCGTGAAATCACCATCCCCGCAGGAACAACCATCAGTACCAGCGCAGGCACGCCGATACTCTTCCAGACAACCAGCGATGCAGTCATTTCCGCCGGACGCGGCAATCAGCTAGAGGTGGCTATTCAGGCCATGCCCAGCGCTGGCGGCAGTGCTGGAAATGTCAGCGAAGGCATGATCAACACCGTAATTGGCGCCCTGTCCGCAGATTTGACGGTACGTAACATCGCTCCAACAGCGGGCGGCGACAGTCGGGAAGTCCATGTGGTGACCGAAGATGACCAGACGCGGCTGCTGGCGATTGTCCGTCAGCAGTTGCAGGCGCGCGCCTTTACTGCGATGTCATCCAACCTGACGGAAAACCAGATTATCATCGTGGAAACGCTGCACATCGCGGAAGAACAACCAGAGTGGACGACCTTCGACGCCGATGTAGGGGATATTTCCGATAACCTGACGCTCACCATGCGCGCGGTGGTAGAAGCTGCCGCCTTAGATACACAGCTTATGCGACAGATTGCCCTTGCACGTTTGTCCTCACAGCTTCCACGCGGGCGCTCAATTCTGCCTGATACAGTGGATTTTGAAGTCGGCTCCTTGTTATCTATTGACGAGCAGGGACGTATCACGGTTAACGTAACCGGAAGCGCCGAAGTCGTGGAACAGGTGGATACTGCCTTGCTGCAAGAACGTCTCGCCGGGCGAAGCATCGCCGACGCACAGCAGTATCTTGTCACAGAGATCGATGTCGCCGATGGCGGACTGCCGCAGATCATCATCACGCCCGATTTCCTGCCATCGCTGCCTCTGCTCTCAAGCCGCATTGAAATCATTTTGCAGGATGGCTCGTAGTGCGCTTGTTGTGCATTGATCACGGCCTGAAGCGCATCGGCCTCGCGATTTGCGACCCGTCAGGCATGATTGCCCGCGAACTGAGGGTTATCGAGCGCAAATCCAAAGCAGAAGATTTTGCGCTCATTAACCAGATTGCGTCGGAGCATGGTGCCGAGGCCGTCGTGGTTGGTCTTCCCCACAACCCTGAAGCCAAAGACGGGGAACATACTCAGGCCGACACCGTGCGTCTGTGGACAGATCGTTTTGCCGAAACCACCACACTGCCGATTGTTTTCTGGGATGAGCAGTTAACGAGCGAGGACGCGCGTGAGTTATCCATCCGTCAAAAGCGTAAACCGCGCGACCCGATTGATGACCTTGCCGCGCGGGTGATATTGCAGAGTTATCTGAATGCTATGCGTGACGGACTCGCTGAACCACCGCCGAATGTGAATTAACGACTGTTGAACTAAAAAGACGGATCATTCAGCGATCCGTCTTTTTGTTTCTACTTCGTGGGTTTGTCGAGTGGGGACTTTTCCTGTGCGAGGCGGGCGTAACTGCCCACCCATTCGGTTTCCTTGCTTTTGACTTTCGTGATCTTGATGTCCGCGAAACGCGGCAGCAGCTTAACCATAATCTGCGGAAGGGCGTCCCATTTGCTTTCCACCAGCACAGACGTAATCTGTCCCGCCATGTACCCCGCCCAGTTCCAGCGCTGACGGAATTCTTCTGCTTTCATCCAGTAATCGCGTTTTTCCCACGCGGCGGCAGATTCTTCTACCCCTTCGTCAATCTCGCGAAAATTATAGACAAGCGTCGCCAGCATATCCTTGCTTTCGTCGTCAATCGCACCTTTCTGGGTCAGCAGACGCAGAATTTCCGCCGATGAACGCATCAATTGATTGCGACGTTTGCCGTTAGTATCTGGATTGATAACTCGTCCCATGAGTTTGGGTACTCCTTTTACGACTGATACGGGCGAATACCTTTATAAATCCGCCCACCGCTTAACGTTTTGAGGATGGTTGAAGCAGGTCGCCCGGTTTCTTCACCGAGTTCGCGTGGCGAAAGCGGTGTGTTGGCGTTCGCCAGGAACACACGAAAGATGCTGTCAACAAGCGAAATGTAAGGATTGATAAACCCAGGGTCCTTGGCCGCTGTCTGCACGGCGATACCAATTTCATCCAACTGGAAAATTTCACCCGTGTCGGGGTGAATATAATCCACAACATGCTCCTCTTTGCTTTGCGACAGCCGTTCTCGCTGCTCTGGCAGAAGATGGCTCAGGAGATACGTCCGCAAATCCTCACCACTGCGATCCCACCAACTGTAGTCAATGTGGTATTTTGTATCGAGGGTGGGTTTTACGAAAGAACTCGGTTTGGGCATGACCATAGCGATGTTCCTAATCTTCTACCAGTTTCCAATAATGCCCGCCGACGTTTTGGAAATCTGGATTGGCAACAAGCGTTGCGAAAATGGGTCCGGGCGGGCAGCGTCGAAGCACATTGAGTACACTGTAAAGCGTTTTGGCATGGGTCGTGCCCTGTGGCGTCAGGCGTGAGAGGCCAGGCATTACCATTTTAAGAATAGAGCTGATGCTCTTTCGCTGCTGTTGTGTAGCCTGGAACAGCGCATCGACGGCGGCAAGATCATCAACCCCAATAATCATCAGGTCATCGTACTCAGCGCCAATTGAGCGTTTGTGGTTCTCAAACTGAAGCTGATCATTCTTAGGGACAATCAGACGCACGTACTCAGTTCGCGGACGATGCGCATTAAAGTCAACGATAATTTTTGACGGGTCTTCACTGCGCTTGATTTTTACATAAGCACCAATGGGGAGCCGATGTTTGCGATAGAAGTTGGCCAGCCCAAAGATATAGCCTTCATTGCGCACAACCCATCCTGTTGTTTCCTCTCCATCCTGCCCGTCAACCAGCGTAATCCATACCCGCTGCGTCTTAAGGGCAGTGGGCACAATCTGGCGGATGCGCGCAGTGAGTGGCAGCGTTCCCACCCGTCGATGCGGATAGGTCAAGGTAATGGCCACTTCGTCGCCGACTTCAACAGGTGCATTTGCGGGGGACAGTTCATCGTCGATTTCGGCTTCGAGCGCCACCATGTCCGGTGTGAGCAAACCACGATCATAATCAACAGGGACATAGCGCAGGTTGGCCGGAATTTGCATGACTTCCGACGGTTCCAGTCTTGTCAGATACCAGAACACATGACCGGTGGGGCCAACCTCGTCAAACCGCGGGTCGTCACGCAGCGCATAATTCAGGGTGAACTTCTGAAGTTCCTGAGGTGCTTTACCTAAACCACCCATTTGTTCCAGAATCTCGTCGGTGGTAAGAGGACCGCCCCCCGCGATATCCAGCACAGCTTCTGCCAGATTGATGTGCCCCTGATTGACCTCAAGCATCAATTCGCGCGGGAACCACTTCCCACCAATGGAAACCAGATCCGTCGAAGCAGCCAGATGTTTCTCCAGAACCGCGAGAATATCAGTTCGTCCCGCAGCCAGAATCTCATCCGTTGTGAATTCTGGTTTTGCTGTCAGGGGGTTATCCCCATTGGTGACTGCCTGACTCAGCTTATGTGGTACTGTCAGCTCCGACGCAAACTCACGAACCTCATCACTGCCGTCAAATTTAACTCCAACGACACTGAATGCCCCGTACTCGGTGTTATTACCACGACGAACGCTCATTACGGTACCTGGAGCATACTCGAACGTCTGGAACAGAAGCTTTTGTCCCACCTTATAACTGTGAGACGGGTTGTACAGCTCAGTATCCTTGAAACGTTCCTTCAGGTCTGCGGATTCGCGTTTTAGCCGTTTGTCAATAAGCTCTCGAGCAAGCGATTCAGTGGTAAGTGGAGTCTCCTTTTCGAGCAGGAGGTTCATAAGGTAGTCAATATCGCCTTTATCAACGCTGAAATTGCGTGTCCAAGGATGACTCGGCATAAAGTTACCTGCCTCCCGTAAGAGAAATAGAAAAAACGAGCCAGCTTCGTAGCAGTCTCGTATAATGGTGTATGGAATACAATAATGGAATTTGGTGAGTCAAAGTTCTAACAGTAACGGAGAAACGGTATATATAACGATTATAGTTTAGGTATGTATTATATTTCAAGACTTAGCGAAGAATGTGGAGCGGGAGAATCGTTTCTCCCGCTTATTTTTTACATTTCTAGGTAATCGCGTAACTGGCGGCTGCGTGTCGGATGACGCAGCTTGCGCAGCGCCTTGGCTTCAATCTGGCGGATACGTTCGCGTGTTACACCGAAGTGTCTGCCAACTTCTTCCAGCGTATGATCCTGTCCATCCGTCAAGCCAAAGCGCATTTCAAGCACTTCACGCTCACGGTCACTCAAGACCCCTAACGCTGACCGAATTTGCTCCTTCAGCAGTTGACGGCTGGCCGCATCTACAGGCCCCATGACTTTATCATCTTCAATAAAATCACCCAACAAACTGCTGTCCTCTTGCCCGATAGGCATTTCCAGACTCATCGGTTCCTGACTGATGCGCATAATTTTGCGCACCTTCTGCGCGGCGCGCCGCAGTTTACGTGTCAGGCCGGGGTCAAGGCGCATCCCCTTGCGCCGCAGCAGTTTGATGGCTTCCGTTTCTTCCGCCGTCAGAAAGTCCATTTCCAGCGCGATTTGTTCTGCGGTTGGCTCTGCCCCAAGCTCTTGAATCAGTTGACGCTGCACCCGCATCAACCTGTTGATGGTTTCCACCATGTGTACAGGAATACGGATGGTACGTGCCTGATCAGCGATAGCACGGCTGATAGCCTGGCGAATCCACCACGTTGCGTAGGTGCTGAACTTAAAGCCTTTGGTGTGATCAAACTTGGCAACCGCACGCAGCAAGCCAATGTTGCCTTCCTGAATCAAGTCCAGGAAATTAATCCCACGTCCCATATAACGCTTGGCGACACTTACCACCAAACGCAGATTAGCGCGTGTCAGTGCTTCAGCCGCAAGTTCTGCCCGTTCCTCGATGAGCATGTACATATCGCTTAACTCATCTTCGATCATGGGATGAACCGCAAACCACGCGCGCAGTTGTTTTGCATCCGGGAACACGCCTTTTTCCTGATAGTATTGCAGGACAAGCAGTTGTTCCTTGCGCGGAATCAGGCACAATGCCTGAAACACATCGAACAACCTGCGTGCCATCTCGGTCCAGCGCTCATCGCGGCCCCAATCACGCTGGCGCAAATACTCGCGCATATAGGACGAAGCGCTCGTATCCCAACTGTTGCCGATAAGCTGGACTTCGTTGATGATGGAACTGAGTTCAGGTTTTGGCAGCTTGAACGTGTTCGCCATCGACAGCACTTCTTCCCAGTTCCGCACGA
This sequence comes from Anaerolineae bacterium, assembly GCA_046328675.1. Taxonomy (GTDB): domain Bacteria; phylum Chloroflexota; class Anaerolineae; order Aggregatilineales; family Phototrophicaceae; genus JACAER01. Next base: position 18,784 of record JAXLWC010000046.1, on the reverse strand, counting down.
ACTCCTCGAAGGCGGCGACGGCAATATCCTGGGGATTGGGCAAACTGTCGTCGTCTTCACTGGTACGCGAAAGGTTGTCCATCAACGGTTGCAGCAAACGCTCTGCCGCAATCTGAATGCTCAGCCACATCTCGCGGTTAGTGTCCAGCAGCGGAACCTGGCCAATTTCCTTGAGATACATCCGTACCGGATCATCGGCCAGTGGCACACTGTCGAGCTTGCTTGAATCTGCACCATCTTCAAAGTCGCCGAGATCATCCTCATCAGGTTCATCGGAGAGCATCATCTCTCCCGAGTCGTCGTCATCCTTGAACCCTAGGGTGTCAAATAGGCTGTCATCGTCGTCCAGATCATCTTCAAAATCAAAATCCTGCCCAATGTCTTCCGTTTCTTCCATTGAGCTATCCGTCATCTTGTCTGAGGATTGTGCTTTGTCTTTACGTTTTTTCACCATGAGCCTGTACTTTTGCTGAAAAACTGTCCGTCTGCGTGACCCGGAATGATTCCGAGAGGTAAGATGCTGCCCGGTGACAGCGAAACTGCGGCCTCATACCTTAGATGGGTTATCAATGACTTGTCATACTACGCTGCAATTCTACCTCAATTAGCTGGCGCGCTTTAAGGGACAACATCAATAACTCTTCATAATTGGCTTCAGACGGCGATGTTGTATCCATTTTCAGGAAGAAAATATCATCAATTTGCCGATTAAGGCGTTCTTTACGCAAACGCAGGGCTTTTTCAATCAATTCACTTTGCCCATCCTTAGTTTGATCGTTTTGCTTCAGATAGCTGGAAAGGTCTATCGACAGGCCGTGCCGCAGACGCGGGCGCAGTCCGTCCAGCTCGTCCACCAGCAGCACTTCGACTTCTGGCAGCAACACGCTCTCTAAGTGCCGTTCAATATACACCATCGGTTCAAGGTCATGTTGCGCGAACGCTGTCGTCAGCACCTCCATCAGCGCCCGATAGGTACTGTGGCTGAAGTCTTCGACGCCGAAGTCTGCCAGCGGCCCGCTTAGCAATTTCGATTGATTGCCAGCCAAGGTGCGCAGCCTGCGGTTGACTTCAAACAAGAGGTCAGGGTCACGGAACAGAACACGCAAACAGGAGGCTTCCAACGCGGCATCGGGGCGCTGGCGGGCAGGCACAATGCGCGGTGGCATGACACGTGCTGGCGCAGCGGGAAGGATACGCAGCGGCGCAAGCGGTTCATCAGCACCCTCAAGGCCAGGCGGCGGTTCGAGCGCATCATAGTTCACAGCAGGGAAATCAGGCGAGTCATCTGGCATAAATGCGGCAGGGGCTGCGCTGTGGCTTGCAGGACGTGGCGCGGCAGCACTGTCAATCCGCTGCTGTTCCTGTGCCCATGCCAGAAGATCACGTTCTGAGATGCGCAGCTTAACTGCGAGTTTCTGCAAATTCTCTTTGGTATAGAGATTGTTTTCTGATGCCTGCAAAATGGGCAGCAGACGCCGCGCGACAGCCTGTCGTTCCTGCACTGTGGCGTTGGGGGCTAAATCGGCGGTTTCGTGCTCGATAACGTAATCGGTGATAGGCAGCGCGTGGTCAACAAGTTCCTGCCAGCGTTCTGGCGTTTCCCGGATGAGGTCATCGGGGTCTTTTGCCCCGGGAATTTGCAGGATACGTATATCAACCGACAAACGTCCGGCATAATCCGCTTGCAGGGTTTGCCGTGCAACTTCCAGGCTGCGGCGCGTTGCACTTTGTCCCGCCGCGTCCGAGTCTAAAGCCAGAATGATTTTCTCCGCCAGCGCGGGGGCAAGCAGTTTCAACTGATGCTCGGTCATCGCCGTGCCCATCTGGGCAACGACATTGGTGAACCCGGCTTGGTGCGCCTGAATGGCGTCCATATAGCCTTCGACGATGACCGCCGTTTTGCTGTCGCGGATTTTGCGGCGCGCGCTATCCAGACCAAACAGCAAACGGCTCTTATCGAACAGCGGGGTTTGCGGCGAGTTGAGATACTTGGGATTGTCGTTAGGGTCAAGGGCGCGGGCCCCAAAGCCAACGACGCGGCCACGATCATCGCGAATAGGGATCATCAGCCGATTGCGGAAGCGGTCATAGACACGTCCCTGCTCATTACGGACGGCAAGCCCTGTTTCAATGATGTCGTCTTCTTTATAGCCAAGATTTTTCAGGAATTCCAGCGCGTTGTGCCAGCCTGATGGCGCATAACCGATTTTGAAGCGTGTAATCGTTTCGTCGGTGAAGCCGCGTTTTTCACGGGCATACTTGAGGGCAGCGGCGGCGTCATCGTCCTGAGAACTGATCAGAAAGCGATGATATTCGTCGGCGATGGTCTGCATCAGCCCGCGCAGCGTATCCAGACGTTCCGTGCGCTGCTGCTGGACCGGGGATTGTTTCTCCACCTCGACGCCGACGGATTTACCCAGTTCGCGCAGGGCTTCTCCAAAAGACCAGCCGTGCTGCTTCATGGCGAATTTGAACACGTCGCCACCTTCAGCGCAGGCACCAAAACAGCGCCACGTCTGGGTATCGGGATTGACCACAAAGGATGGGGTATGCTCAGCATGAAACGGGCAGCACGCCTTGTAGCTGCGTCCTGCCTTTTTGAGGGGTACAAATTGCTGGATATAAGTCACAATATCCAGCCTGTTTTTCACCTCATCAATGACAGACATGGTCTTCCCAAGCACCGGAGTTGATGGTGTCATTATACGTTTAGAGCTAAAGGCGCGCAACGCCAAAAGATGGCATCCGGGAATTCGTGCGGTTTTCAGGATTAAGACGTGTATTAGACGGTAGAGCCTGATAAAATGAAACGATAGGTCATAACGTTACGGTCTAATTTATGAGTCGAAATCAACGTCTGCTGGTGGCTGTAGGACTGGTCATCAGTGTGATTTTTTTATGGTTCGCCTTTCGTAATCTCAACCCAGAAGCCGTTTGGAATCACATCCGCGAAATCAATCCCGTGTGGTTAGTGCTTGGCGTGCCGGTGTGGTTTGGCGCGCTGGCCCTGATTTCGCTGCGCTGGCACTTCCTGCTGCGTTCTGTCAAGAATATCTCCCTAAAACACCTGATTCCGCTGACCGCTGTCGGTTATATGGGCAACAACGTCTACCCATTTCGCAGTGGCGAAGTGCTGCGTCTGCTGCTGCTCCAGCGTAATCATGGGGTATCTTTTGCCAAAGCCGCCACCACGGTCATTATCGAGCGTGTATTTGACGGCATTGTCATGCTGACGTTTATCATTGTACCGCTGCTGTTCATTGAACTCCCATCGCCCGAAGTGAAACGAGTCGCGATACTCAGCGCGCCGATTTTTCTTACAGCGCTGGCAGTGTTTTTTGTGCTGGCAGCAAAGCCCGATTTATTCCGGCGCGTGGTGGCCTTCTTTAGCCGATTTATCCCCGGACGGCTGCGTAGTATCGTCCTGCATCTGAGCGAAGACATCATTCACGGCCTGGAAGCGCTGCGCACACCTGCTGATCTGGGGGGTGCAGTGTTCAGTTCCTACGCCAGTTGGATGGTGGAGGCCAGTGTTTACTGGCTGGTGTCATTCGCCTTTGATCTGGGAATGAGCTATCCCGAAATCCTGCTGGTGGTCGGGGTCGTCAATTTAGCTGGATTGATTCCCGCGACGCCGGGGCAAATCGGCGTCTATGAGTTTTTCGTGCAAACCGTTCTGGTAGGCTTAGGGACTGATGCCTCACGGGCACAGGCTTACGCACTGGTCGTACATGTCGTGATCTGGCTGCCGGTGACGCTGGTCGGCTTTTACTTCCTCGCACGACAGGGACTAGGCTGGAACGCCATTACGCACGCACGCGAGTTGGAACAAAACACAGAAGTTTTACACGCTGAAGGCTAATTCATGGCAAATCGCTTAAACGTTGGCATTATTGGCGCGGGGGCGGCGGGACTGGCCGCTGCCTGGGATTTGGCGCGCGCAGGACATCAGGTCACCATTTTTGAAGCAGGCGCGGAAGTCGGCGGGCTGGCGGCAGGCTTCAAGGACGAGTCATGGGAATGGACACTGGAGAAGTTTTATCATCACTGGTTTCAGTCGGATAAAGATGTGCTGGGTCTGATTGAAGAAATCGGGCACAGCGATAAAGTGATGTTCCCACGCCCGAAGACCAGCTACTGGCTGGATGGCAAAGTTTATCGTTCAGAAATTAACCTGTCGGCGCTGCAACTGCCGCTGTCACCACTGGCGAAAATTCGTTTGGGTCTGTTTGGCGCATATCTTAAGCTCACGCCGTTCTGGCAGCCGCTGGAAAAAGTCACCGCGCACGAATGGCTGCAGCGTTTCATGGGGCGCGAAGTCTACGAAAAGCTGTGGAGACCGCTGTTCATCGGCAAATTCAGCACCGAATACGACAAAATCAACATGGCCTGGTTCTGGGCGCGCATCCATACGCGCAGCCTGCGTCTGGGCATGTTTAAAGGTGGTTTTCAGGCGTTTCTGGAAGCGCTGGCAGAGGCCGTGCGCGGCAAGGGCGTCACGCTGCATCTGAACGCGCCGATTGAGCATATCAGCGTGCAGGACGGCAAACCCACGCTGAAAGTCAGCGGCGAAACGTTTACCTTTGATCGGGTTATCAGCACGCTGTCCCCAACCATGATGCTGCGCTTGACCGAAGGCTTAGCAGTCACAGACTACGGCAAAAAGATGACAGCGCTGCGCAGTATCGGCGCGGTGTGTGTGGTGCTGGCGTTGAAGCAGCCCCTGCTGACAGATGGCACCTATTGGCTGAACCTTCCCGCGACCAGCCCCGATAAAAAGGTGAGCCAGTTTCCATTCCTTGCGCTGGTAGAACATACGAATTTTATGGACAAAGCGCATTATAATGGCGATAGGCTTGTTTACTGTGGCGATTATGTGCCAGCCGACCATGAATACTTTAAGCTAAGCGACGACGAGCTGGTAGAACGCTTTGCCAGCACATTACCGACGTTTAACGCAGCCTTCAAAATGGATTGGATACGCAAAGCGTGGGTGTTCAAAGCGCCATATGCGCAGCCTGTGCCAGGTATCAATCACAGCGAAAAGATTCTGCCGCTGCAAACGCCGCTCGCGGGATTGTACTGGGCCAGCATGAGTCAGGTATATCCCTGGGATCGTGGGACAAATTACGCAGTAGAACTTGGACGCCGTGTAGCCAGCTTGATAGTATAGGAGTAGTATTAATTCATCGTAAAACGAGTTCAACCCTATGGGGTGAATACGTCCAGGGTGAATGGTATGTCAAAAGCGAAACTCGAAGAAGCACGCGAACTCATACGTGCGGGACGCCATAATGAAGCACGCGATATTCTGAAAACGATTGACCATCCGATTGCTCGCGATTGGCTGCAAAAGCTGGAGAAAATCGCGCCGGACACGCGCAAGACGAACTACTATGCGGAGGAGGTCAGCGCGACCAATCATCCCTACGAACCGCTGGCAAGCGAAGAATCGGCATGGATGAAAAGCGTCAAAGGCGCCCAATCCAAACTTGACACCCATCATGACCTGCGGGTAGCGAAGGCCAAGGAATATCGGGCAAAACAGCGGCGTAAGCAAGCGCTGTTCATTGGGGCAGTCGTGCTGGTGTTAGCCCTGCTGTGCAAGCCGCTGTACGATCTTGCCACAAAAGACATCCGCCCGATTCTGTATCTGCCGGGCTTCTTTGTATTTGTTGGCTTGCCCTTACGTATTATGGTGTGGGCCGGGCGCGAGAAACATGCGAAACCGGGAATCATCAGCGCGATTGTGGTCAGTGTGATTACGGCGTTGATTGTGTTGATCATCGAGTATTGCTTCTTCCTGCGCAGCATCCGCATCTACACGATTACCTTTGACTGGTATTATCTGTCATCGTTCTTGCAACATATCGGTGAACTTGTCGGGCTTGATCAGTTTTTGTTGTATATCTGCGCGCTGGTGGCCGTGCTGCCAACCACCTTAGCCACAGATGACCAGTTTGGCGGTTTCATGGCCAGCGTAGCTCGTCCGCTGCTGCCGCGCTGGTTGAGCGATTTCCTGCTTGATGATTGAATAAATTTATGCTGTATAAGATTCAGTTTTGGAGCATTTGTACTTTCATTTACACATGTATGGAGCAACGATGAAAAACATCTGTGTTGTCGGTGTCGGGTATGTTGGTCTGGTGACAGGCACTTGTTTTGCCGATTTGGGCAATAATGTCACCGGGATTGACGTAAACCAGGACAAAATCAATGATTTGAAAAAAGGCGTCATGCCCATCTATGAACCGGGCCTGGGGGAAATGGTCGCGCGCAATGTGAAGGCAGGCCGTCTGCACTTCACCACATTCTTCCCAGACGCGCTGAAGGATGCTGATTTCGTGTTTATCTGCGTCGGCACACCGGAAGGTGTAGACGGCGAAGCTGATCTGCGTTATGTACGCGCGGCGGCTGAAGAAATCGCCCAGCTTATGGATCACCCGTTGGTGATTGTCAACAAGTCTACTGTGCCTGTAGGAACAGGTGATTGGGTAGCCGATATTGTGCGCAGCAAACAGCCCAGGCCGATTGAATTCTCGGTAGTGAGCTGCCCGGAATTTTTGCGCGAAGGCTCGGCGCTGGGCGACTTCATGAACCCGGATCGCACCGTTCTGGGGTCTACCGACCAACGGGCATCGGAAGCAGTGGCACAGTTGTTCCTGCCGCTGCGCAAGCCGATTGTGATGACCGATTTACGCACGGCTGAGATGATTAAATACGCCTCCAACGCTTTCCTGGCAACACGCATCAGCTTCATCAACGAGATCAGCATCATTTGCGAACGTCTCGGCGCCGATGTGATGGAAGTAGCGCAGGGTATGGGCTTCGACAAGCGTATTGGCCATCACTTCCTGCAAGCAGGCGTCGGCTATGGTGGCTCATGTTTCCCCAAGGATGTCAAAGCGCTGGCATACATGGCACAGACACACGGGATGCACCCCCAACTGCTCAATGCCGTCATGGAAATTAACGACTTTATGCGCCGCCATGTGATTATCAAGCTCGAAGACATGATGGGCGAGGTAAAGGGCAAACAGGTCGGTCTGCTGGGGCTGGCGTTTAAAGAGAACACCGACGACATCCGCGAGTCTCCGGCCATCACGATTGCGCAGTATCTCATCGAACGGGGAGCAACCGTGCGCGCCTTTGACCCTGTGGCGATGGAACACTCAGCGCGTGTCCTACCGGATGTGAAAATGTGCAAGGATTCATACGAGGTCGCGGCTGGCGCGGATGCCTTGATCGTGGTTACGCCCTGGAATGAATTCAAACAGTTGGACATGTCAACCATTCACAAAAGCATGAAAACCCCGCTGCTGATTGATGGGCGCAACATGTACGAGCCAACTGTGATGCACAATCTGGGCTTTAGCTATACCGGTGTCGGGCGCGGTTACAACGGCAACGGCAAATAAATCATCACTTCAGTAATTGACAGGCGCGGGAGTACATGAGATTCAATAGAATCTTTGCCTCCCTGCGCCTTTTTATTTATAGTGTGTTGAACGATTAGAATTTTTCCAAAGGTGAAGTGTGAGCAACGTAACCCGACACGTCCTAAAAAATGGCATGGTGGTGCTCCTCAAAGAGTCACACAGCGCGCCAGTGACAAGCTGGTGGGTGCTGTACCGCATTGGCAGTCGTAATGAACGCACTGGACAAACTGGTGTTTCGCACTGGGTAGAGCACATGATGTTCAAGGGCACCGACATGTTTCCCGCCGGCAATCTGGACAAGATGATTGACCGTGAAGGGGGAAGCTGGAACGCACAAACGTCGATGGATTACACCGCATACTATGAGACCATGCCCTCTGACCGGATTGACCTGGCTCTGCGCCTGGAAGCTGACCGCATGAAAAACGCGCAGTTCGACCCTGAAGAAGTCGAGTCCGAACGGACTGTGATTATCTCCGAACGCCAGGGTTCCGAAAACTCGCCGCTGTTCTGGCTGAGCGAAGAAATCAGTGCCGCCGCCTTTCGTGTACACGGCTATCACCACGAAATCATCGGCGATATGACTGACCTGGAAACGATGACGCGCGATGACCTGTATAACCACTACAAACAGCACTACATGCCCAATAACGCGATTGCCGTCGCTGTTGGGGACTTTGACAGCGAAGAGATGCTGGCGCGCATTCGTGAACTCTACGAATCGATTCCGGCAGGCGAAAACCCGAAGCTGTTCCAGCGTCCCGAACCCGCGCAGCAAGGCGAACGCCGCGTCAAAGTGGAGCGTCCAGGCAGCACTGCCTTCCTGGAAATGGCCTACCATGTGCCCGCTTCGACCCATCCTGACTGGTTCAAAATCGCGCTCATTGACAGCATCATGAGCGGGCCAAGCGGCCCCGGTGGTGGCAACATCGACAACAAAACCAGCCGCCTTTACAAAGCGCTCGTAGAAACCGAAGTCGCCGCGTCAGTTTACGGCAGCATGATCCCCACGATTGATCCCTATCTCTACAGCATCACCGTCACCGTGCGCGACGGACATACGCTGGAAGAAGCCGAGGCCGCCCTCGACGCCCAGATCGAACGCGTACTAAACGGAGACATCACACAGGCTGAACTGGACAAAGCCAAGAAACAGGCACGCGCCCTGTTCGCCTACAGCACCGAAGGGGTAACAGGTCAGGGCTTCTGGCTGGCATTCGCCGAGAACTTTGAAAGCTATAAGTGGTTTGAAGATTATGTATCGCGCCTCTCAGCCGTAACGCTGGAAGAAGTCAATGAGGCCGCACAGCACTATTTAATCCCGCAAAATCGTACTGTGGGCTGGTTAGTGCCGACAGGCGCGGATGGCGCAGAATTCGATGAGGAAGAATAAACGATGGCACATCAGACACTTTCTTTGCCGGGGCCGGACAACATCACACGGGTAACGCTGCAAAACGGTATCACTGTATTGGTCTATGAGAACTTCGCCGCCCAATCGGTTGTCATCAGCGGCGTACTCAACGCTGGGACGATCAATGACCCCGCCGAAAAAGCCGGCTTAGCGTCCATGACAGCGGCAGCCTTGATGCGCGGCACCCACAACCGCGATTTCAATACGATTCACGAAAGCCTGGAAAACATCGGCGCGGATGTTGGCGTGAGCGCCGGAGCACATAAAGCAAATTTCTTTGGCAAATCGCTTGCCGAGGATTTGCCTGTGCTGGTGGATATTCTCGGTGATGTGCTGCGTCATCCCGTGTTTCCTGCGGCACATATTGAGCGACTGCGTGGAGAAATCATCACTGGCTTGCAATACCGTCAGCATGACACCCGCTATCGTGCTGATCGGGCATTCCGTGAGAGCCTGTATCCCGCAACGCATCCTTATCATCAAAGCAGAAGCGGCACCTTGCAGACCATTCCCACAATCAAGGTAGACGATTTGCAAAGTTTCCACAGCAGCATTTACGGCCCGCAGGGAATGATCGTGGTCGTCGTCGGGGCTGTCATGGCCAAGGACGCGGTTGAAATCGTTCGTGCGCGGTTGGAAGACTGGCAAAATCCGGCACAGCCCGCTGAAAAACCACTGCCCGAACTTAGGCACAAAGCCAAAGCCGCGCGGGTCAATGTCACCGTTCAGGGAAAAACACAATCAGATATTGTGCTGGGCGGACTGGGGCCATCGCGCTACGCCGAGGATTATCAGGCATCCAGCATCGCCAACAGTATCCTTGGGCAGTTTGGTATGATGGGACGCATCGGGCGCATCGTGCGCGAAGAATTGGGGCTGGCCTATTACGCCTACAGCCGTATCGAAGGGGGGTATGGGCCGGGACCCTGGAGCGTCGCCGCAGGCGTCAACCCCGCTAATGTTGATCTGGCAATTGACCGTATCCAAAAGGAACTGCGCGTCCTGATCACCGAACTGGTGAGCGACGAAGACCTTGAGGACAACAAATCGTACTATACAGGTCATTTGCCGTTGCAGTTGGAAAACAATGAGGGGCTTGCGTCTGTAATCCTGAACATGGAGACCTACGGGCTTGGGTTGGATTATGTTCAGAGTTATCGCGACACGATTTATCGTCTCACCAAAGAAAATCTGTTAGCGGCAGCTCAGCACTATCTCAAGCCTGACGCGCTTGTGGTGGCTGTGGCTGGCCCGAACTGAGTTGAGCATAAGGATACGTAATTATGTCTGGTAAGTTTCTGCGTTTAACGTTGGGACTCGTTGTCGCTTTTGCGTTGAGCAGCATCGTCTTTGCCCAGGATGAAGTCCCCACAACGCGCGACTCGGCGCCTGATGGCGCTCACTATCAATGGGTACAAATGGCATCAGGCTTTGACCGTCCTATTGGCGTGACTAACGCGGGCGATGGTTCGCAGCGTGTGTTCATGTGGGAACAGAGTGGGCGTATCTGGATTATGCAGGACGGCACGCTGCTGGATCAGCCCTTTCTGGATATATCGAATCTGCTGAGTTCAGAGGTGTTTAGCGGCGGATACAGCGAGCGCGGGCTGCTGGGCCTCGCGTTTCACCCTGACTACGCTGAAAATGGGATATTCTTCGTCCACTATTCTGACGTGAACGGCAACACCGTGATTGCACGTTACTCTGTGTCGGCAGATGACCCCAATCAGGCAGACGCAGGCAGCGCGCAGATTATCTTGCAGGTCGAGCAGCCGTTCCCTAATCACAACGGCGGACAGATTGCCTTTGGCCCCGATGGGTACCTGTACATCGGGCTGGGTGACGGCGGCAATCAGGGCGACCCCTACGGCAACGGACAGAATGTCTCGGTGCTTCTAGGAAAAATCCTGCGCATCGACATCAATGCACAAACATACACCATCCCGGACGATAACCCACTGCTCAGCAACACCGCTGCCAGGGCAGAAATCTGGGCACTGGGACTGCGTAATCCCTGGCGCTTTAGCTTTGATCGGGCCACCGGAGACCTGTACATCGCGGATGTTGGACAGAATCAATGGGAAGAAGTGAACTTCCAGGCGGCAGACAGCATTGGCGGTGCAAATTATGGCTGGAACGTCTTTGAAGCGGCTGTTCGCTACAGCGGTGCCGCTGATCCGGCAAATCTGGTACTGCCCGTCGCGGCCTACTCCCATAATCAGGGCTGTTCCGTGACCGGTGGCTTTGTCTATCGCGGTGAAGCCCTGCCCGATTTGCAGGCGGCCTATCTGTTTGGCGATTGGTGTACCGGGATTATCTGGGCATCCTATCGCGATACCGCAGACAATTGGCAAACCCAGGTGTTCATGGACACTGAATACAACATCAGTTCCTTTGGCGAAGACGAAAATGGCGAACTATATCTCGTCAACTACGCCGGAAGTGTGCTGCAATTGCAAGCTGTACAATAGTAATTAAACATACCCACAAATAAGGATGACCATATCCTAATGGTCATCCTGTAATGCCAAAAGAAATTTCTTGGTATTATCCCCTATTCACGCTATAATTTATACAAATAGTATACACTCCTTAACCTATCATTCAGGTTTTGCAGTATGACGGACACACTGACTTACTGGATGCCTGCACTGCGCCAACACCACAAAGATTACAACTGGCTTTCCACAAAAGTTGACAAACTCTACTTGGCGATTACCTTTGCGGTAAATCGACCACCGGAACATCGCCTGGCCATAGAAGCCTTGAACTTGCTCTACCAGTACATCCTGATCTACGGCGATTGGGAGCGATGGGTGCGTTTATGGTACGACTGCTTACGCAACGCCCAGGGCGTAAGGGATAGCACAGCCCAGACCCACATCTGGCGTGAGATGGGCGGGCTGTACGCAAGTTCTGGCAACCACAAACGCGGGCGCGCCGCGTTCATGAACTTTCTGGATCGCGCTAAGGAAAATGGAAATGTAGAACTGGTGCTCACGGGCTACATCGGCTTAATTAGCTTGCAGACGATCAGCCAGGATGCCACTTTCAACGACGAGATGGTAAACGCTGCCCTTAAATTGGCAGAACGTGTTGACATGCCACGCTTGTGGGCCGAACTGCACAAAGCCTTGGCGATGGCCTACACCGCCCGCCATCAGACCGTGCAGGCTTTTGCGCACGGACAGATGGCCTATTGTTATTGGCGTAAGCTCGATGAGCCTATCGAAATGGCACGCGTAGCCTTTACCTTAGCTCAAACCTGTCGTGTGATCGAACGTTTTCAGCTTGCGCGCAGCCACTTGAATCTCTCTCGCTCACTCTATGCCCGCACACCCTCTGGCGCACGTTATGCCGCGCTTGATTATGAGGAAGGCCTGCTAAATCTGGATCAGGGAGATTATCCCGCCGCCGCACAGTGGTTCGAGAATGTGGTTCTGGAATTCGGCCCTTTGCAGCAGCAGTTTTATCACGCAGCAGCTCTGCATTCGCTGGCTATCACCTATGCTCATCTGGAGCGCTACGACGAATCTCAGGCACGTTTTGAGGAAGCCCTGAAAATCTGGCAAAGCCTCGAAAACTACTACGAACAGGCCAATCTCTATTTCGGTTGGGCGGAGATGGAAAAGCATCGTGACAATCCGGTGCGCTGTCTGGAATGCTTGTATGAGGGACTGCGGATTTGTGAGGAACTGCCGGACACCCCGGCACGTCATAAACTTGAAGAAGGCATGAACGACATTCTGGATAAAATCAGTAAGCCGCTCTAACGGTGAGCGGCCTACTTGAAACTCATTACTGCATCGGAGGCGGAATGATTGGGCCGCTGGGGCCGCTGTTTGTTGAACCACCGTTGTTCATAGGTCACTCCTGAAATGTATCTGCGATACACTCAGAGTGTCATGTTAGGGTGGTTGCCGTCCTTTGTTTTGGACACGGAACGGACAAAATACGGACAGGCTGGAAAGGTGCAATTAAAAAGCGGCGATTTTCAGGTCGCCGCTTTGTCTTTATCTTAACCAGTGATCGCGGAACTGCGTCCATTCCTCTGGGTCAATCGTCTGGCTGAAGTAGAGCGCAATGCCCCGAATCGAAAGGGCCGCACTTTCCGCTTCAGCGATACCTTGCCTTACCCCCGCCGCTGCGGTCTCAATATTCTCGACTGTAGGGTCATGGCGGGGCAAATCCGCGCTGCCCGTTGATACCCCGATAATAATTTGCGCGGCACCATCGAGCGCGGCAACAGTTTCAGCGTACACCCGCGTCTGATACGCCACCCAGTTGATGTAGTCTTCAGCATCTGTGAAGCCGCTGTTATACGCCATCACTGCGATTTGATCTGCAATCAGAGCAACACGCTGCTTGTAATCTTCTGTCCAGAGGGTACCTGGAGCGTAAAGCGGCGGCAGCGTGATGTTAGCGTCAGTGGGCGTCCAGTCAGGCGGCACAGCGACACCAATAGTCGCCCCTTCGCCAAGGTTCAGGCGCAGCAGCCGCAGCAAATCCATGTAATTCTCATCGCCTGTGACAACCTGATCCGCATGAAGGAAAACGCCGTCAAAGCCCATCTGCGTAATGGATCTCTCGCTGAAATCGCTGATAGTCTGTGCCCAAACGGTTGGCTCCATAGCGTAAGTTTGCGGATTAGTGCCGCTGGGCAGCCCAATCCACGCCAGCACTTGCGCTTCCGGGTACGCACGTTTGAGTTGAACCACAAACGCCTGCACATCATCGGCGATGTCATCAAATCGCCCGCCTTGATTGCCAGCCCACGAACCGTCTGTTCGCAAATAGCTGACCCACGCATAAATCGTGCCAATACGGTTATCGCGTAGTTGCTGAACCAATTCCGCGATGGCATCGTCACTGCGCCGTGCATAAGTCCACTCGTCGAAAAGCCAGATGGCATTCGGCCCGGCTTCCGGCGCGCGATTACGCAGTTCCCCCAGCAGCACTACACCCAGAATCACAAAGACGATACCTGCCACAATAAACAGCGGCAGACGGCTTTGCGGTAATTTCAGTTCGGGTAGTTTGAAACTGCCAGAAGGCGTTAACTGTCGTGGCGCGCGTGGTACATTTGCGCGTGGGATGGTTGGGAGGCGGGGCGACACAGAAGACGGCCCGTCTTTCTGCCGCTGCTGACGCTTCAAATGGCGTTCACGTGCTCGTCCACGCCGCTCATTGGAAGTAGGTTGTTCTTCTGAAGAAAATGGCTCTGTACTCATATCTAGAATGCTAGACCGAAATGCCAAATCTCGCCAGTAGCGCCGGGCCGAGGATCAATAGTCCGACGAAAATCGAGGCCACCACGCACAGCAGTACAGTGGCAGCCGCCACATCCTTGCCTACCTTCGCCATCGGGTGATAATCTGGCGATACCATGTTAATCACCGCCTCTACCGCCGCATTCATAAACTCCGCCATCCACACAATCGTAATGGTCAGGATGAGAATCGCCCACCGCACCGCGTCAATCTGTAACCACAGGGCAAACGCCATAATCGCGATGCTCGCCACCGCTTGGATACGCGTGTTCTTCTGGCGGCGCAGCATATAAAGCCAGCCCGCCAGCGCGTAGCTAAAACTGGCCAAACGATTCGGGCTGGTGATATGACTGTATTCATCAGGATCAATCTGCATTGTTCCTGTGAGGGCTTCTTTAACTTTGTCGAAATTGGTTTTAGTGGTCATCGGTCTTAGACTCCAAAGCAGGCACAATCGCTGGAGAAATCCCGCGTGCCTTTAGAGCTGTTTCCTGAGCGTTCCACATGTCGGCGCGGCGCTCAGGCGTATCATGGTCATACCCCAGGAGATGCAAAGTGCCATGAATGACCAGCAGGTCAAGACTGTCATCGAGTGCGTGGTGTTCCTGTTCAGCCTGAGCAGCAGCATAAGGATAAGCGATAATCAGGTCGCCCAGATATGGCGGCTCATCAGGGATTTCGACAGGCGGCTCATCGGCAGGAAAAGAGAGCACATCAGTAGGCGCATCAACGCCGCGATACTGCTGATTCAGCGCAGCGACTTCATCATTATCGGTAATGACAATCGTCACGGCGCTCTCATCTTCGGCTTGCTGCTGTTTGAGTACGGTTTCCACAGATGCGATGAGGCGTGAAACATCGATAAGGTAATTCAGTTCATTCTGAACATCTACATTAAAGGGCATTATCTTTCGCCAGTTTCTTTACTTTCAGGTTTTTTATCGAGTGTATCATTGAGCGCGTCCAATTTCCCATTGATGGCGCGTGTTTCTCCGGTGCGGCGCAAGGGAGGAACCTGCGGCAGCGGCGCATCAGATTCATCGTCGTCAAGTGGCACAGTGAGAAACTCGGTGGCCGGTTGTGGCACAGTTCGCGTTAATTCTGGTTCAGCAGCGGCAGGCGTGACATCAGCGCTGTTACCAGCAGCCGTCGCCTCTTCAAGCGTCGCACCTGCATCAGCAGTTTTGCTGTTCGCAGCCGTACTCGTCGAGGTAGAAGTGACCGTCTTGTCGGCTACAGGGTAGTTGATGCGAGGATGGAATACGCCCTGAAGCATATCGACAAAGATTGCCTGTATTTCTTTGAGATCATTCAGCGTTAAATTGGAATCGTCAAGCTGTGATTCGTTGAGTTTTGCCTGAATAATCTCGTGAACGATATCCGCAATTTCTTGCTTGCTGCCCGGTCTGCGCGCGCGCACCGTGCTTTCGCAGCTATCGGCCAGCATCAGAATCGCCGTCTCACGAGTTTGCGGACGTGGGCCAGGATACGTAAATTCGTCAATATTGACGGCATGGGCATCGCCAGTCTGTTCGATGGCTTTTCTGTAAAAATAGGCCACCTGAGTAGTTCCATGATGCTCCATGATGAAATCACGGATTCGCGCCGGAAGGCGAAACTGGCGGGCAAGTTGCTCCCCTTCGATCACATGTCCAATAATGATGGACGCACTGCGATACGGATCATTCAAGGCGTTGTGTGGATTGACACCGTTGACCTGATTCTCCACAAAAAACTGTGGATCCTCCATCTTGCCAATATCGTGATAAAGTGCGGCGACATGCACCA
The DNA here is from genome assembly GCA_046328675.1 of Anaerolineae bacterium. GTDB lineage: Bacteria > Chloroflexota > Anaerolineae > Aggregatilineales > Phototrophicaceae > JACAER01. The sequence continues at coordinate 2,873 of JAXLWC010000046.1, read as the reverse complement.
GTTCAGCATTCGCCCCGATAGCATTCGCCGCCTGCTCACACAGATTCGCGACCTGCAAAGAATGCTGGTACGTGCCGGGCGCTTCTCGCAGCAGGCGTTGCAGCAGCGCATGATTGGGCCGGCTGAGTTCGAGGAGTTTCAAACTGGTTGGCAGGTTGAATAACTGGGTAACTATATATAAGCCAACTAAGGCTGCGGCAGCAGAAAGAATACCGTTGAGTACACTATAAATCAGCAGGGTAGCGATGTTAGCAAACTGGTTTTGCGGTACACCGAGGTTAAACAGTGCCACAATTGTGATGTTTGCGATAGCAACCATCAGCCCGGCAAAAAAGTAGTTATTAAAGCTCTCAGTTCGTCTCAGGGTTGGGATGCCAATCAACCCACCAGCCGCCACCAGCGCCGTAATCTCCAGAGAATTGTCCGCCATCAACCCGACAAGCACCGCCAGACACAGCGCGCCCATCGCGGCAATATCTGGGCCAATCAGCGACACAAACAGGAGCGCTAACCCAGCCGAAGGATAGACATAAATCTGCCCGTTGATACCCAGAAACCGAGCACCCGTGAGCATAATCAGGAAGATGCTGGCCAGCAGCAGGAGAATACGTGGGCTGCCCTGAAACAGAATCGGGCGGAAACGGGCAATATATAAGCCCAGAATCACCATCGTGATAATGGTCGCCAGCAGCGCGCGTCCGAGAACTTGCAGGTTAAAATCAGCGGGCCTAAGCAGTCCAAGCTCATTCAAAGCCTCGTAGTCGGCACGCTCAATGGGCACACCCTCGCGCACGACAATCTGACCGCGTTCAAAGCTGCGCTGCTCCGGCTGCACGGCATCCATCGCTGCCTGTCGTGCTTGCGCCGTAGCATCCGGGTTCTCAAATGTATTCGGGCGAATTAAATCCGAAACAATTGCCGCTATCACCTCAGCATCGCGATCATTGGAACGCACGCTCACTTCAAGCGGCACCTGGCTGACAATGGTGGAAATGTCGGCTTCACGAATCTCGTCACGCATCACACGTTCAAGGATCGTCACAACCTGTTCGTCAATCGCCTGCCATGAAGTGTCATCGACTTCCAGGATATGTTGCAGCAGTTGACTATCCAGGGTGATCGTCGTGATCATGCTCAGGTCAGCAAGCTTTTGCTCCAATGTTCCAAATGGATCACGTCGCACATTATCGATAAAGTCAAGGATTTGCCGCGCAAGTTGCGACTGTCTGCGCGCGACATTCGGATCAGGGGGATCAAACACAGGCTGTATGGCCGCTGCTGCCGCTGCACGCCGTTGGTTCGTTAGCTCATCGCTAACGTAGGTCAGGCTGATCGGCGCGTGAATATCCTGTCGCGCGATGTCACCAACCTGTAGCCCAACGATGCCGTTCTGGCTGGGGAATAAGTCATTAAAGGCGACCAGCAAGGTCGTCAGCAGGACAAAGGAAACGGCTGCGCCAACGATACCAGCACGATGCACTGCTATTATTGTGCGCTCTGGCGAAATATTGAAATGGCGCTCAAGCAGCGCAGCCAACCATGCAGACATACCGCTAACTCAATAATTCTTTGACAACCTGGTTGACCATGCCGCCATCTGCCAGACCTTTGACTTTCGGCATCAGCAGGCTCATCACCTTGCCCATTTCCTTGACGGAAGTGGCCCCGCTGACAGCAACGGCTTCTTTGGCCAGCGCTGTAACTTCTTCGCGGGAAAGCTGCTGGGGTAGGAATTGCTCAATAATGGCAACCTCAGCGGCTTCGTTTTCAGCAATATCGCTGCGGCCAACTTTTTTGGCTTCCTCAATGCTCTCGCGGCGTTTCTTGACTTCCTTTTGCAGGATACCGAGAATTTCGTCGTTGGTCAGTTCTTTGCGCGTATCAATTTCAACCTGCTTGATGGCGCTTTGCATCAGGCGCACCACATCACGCCGGAAATTGTCTTTATTGACCATAGCGTCTTTTAAAGCGGCCTGTAATTTTGCTTTAGCTTCTTCCATACCCTAGTCCTTATGCCAGAAGCGGCGTAACCATCATTTGACGCCGCGAAGGATCGTAACTGCCTAAACGTGCATGTGTGATATGGTTCGTCAGCACGCGCGGATGGATACATTGTACACGGATGTAGTTATCCGTATAGCCCCCATTCATAAAACCGTCTTGTGTTGCGCCCGCAATATGCTCCCACAGAACATTGAGCGTTTGCCCGCTGAAACGCTCCGCGAACGCCTGCTCTCCTTCCATCGACAGAGCATGAAGGCGATTGCTGCGTTCTTTCTTCGCGGCTTCAGGGACATGTCCGCGCATACGAGAAGCCGCTGTGCCGGGGCGTTTGCTGTAGCGGAAGATATGGATTCCAGCAAACTGCATCTCACGAATGAAGGCTTCGCTTGTGGCAAACTCATCATCGCTTTCGCCCGGAAAGCCCACAATTACATCACTGGTGATGCCAACATCAGGGATTGCATCGCGCGCAGCGTTAACCAGTGACCGGAACTGCACCTGCGATGTTCGCCGTGCCATACGTCGCAGCGTGGCATCGCAGCCGCTTTGTAACGGCAGATGCAGGTGCCGGCAAACCCGCGCGTCCTGCCACAGCGTAAAGAATTCAGGCGACAAATCCCACGGTTCAAGCGATGACAACCGCAGGCGGGGAATGTCCGTGTCCATCAGGATGGCTTGCACGAGATGCACTAATCCATGCATATCGCCTGCATCATGGCCAAAACTGCCGAGGTGTACGCCAGTGAGAACAGCTTCCTGATAGCCGGAAGCGTGCAGATAGCGCACTTCGTTCACTACGTCCGCGATAGAACGGCTGCGTCCGGCTCCGCGCGCAATCGTCGTCACGCAAAACGTACAGGCGTTGTCGC
>JAXLWC010000045.1:0-46436 GCA_046328675.1 Anaerolineae bacterium | reverse complement strand
AGCTTTCGCTTATTATGATCCGGCGCAAAAAAGTTGGGTGGCCGAAGCGGGAACATTTGAAATACTGGCGGGCAGTTCTTCCGCCAACATGCGCGCGCGCAGCACTTTTGAACTCACCCGAACGGTGGCGGCGGCAGCGAAACCTGCGCTTAAATTGAGCACACGCAGCACGCTGCAAGAACTGCTGAACGTTGACTCTGCGAAAGCGGTGCTTGCCAAACATCTACCCGGCATGGTAGATCACCCTCAATTGGGCATGGCAATGGGGTTAACCCTTGAGCAGATTGCCGGATTTGTCCCCGATATGCTGAAACCAGAAGTTCTGAAGGCGATTGACGCCGACTTAGTTACTATCAGTGAAGGTTAAAAACATGGCAGAAAAACTTACATTCCCGGCTGGATTCTTATGGGGAACAGCGGGCGCAGCGCATCAGGTGGAAGGGAACAACGTCAACAGCGATTCGTGGCTGCTGGAGCATATTCCCGGCTCGCCTTTTGTGGAGCCATCGGGCGATGCCTGCGATCACTATCACCGCTATCCCGACGACATTGCGCTGATTGCCTCTCTCGGCTTTAACACCTACCGTTTTTCTATCGAGTGGGCACGCATCGAACCTGAAGAAGGCGAGTTCTCGATGGCGGAACTGGAACACTACCGCCGAATGCTGGCAAAGTGTCATGAACACGGACTCACGCCTATCGTGACGTATCACCATTTCACGTCACCTCGCTGGTTTGCGGCTAAAGGTGGATGGGAAGTGCTGGGCAACGCGGAATTGTTCGCCCGCTACTGCGAACGGGCAACGGCGCATCTCGGTGATTTGATTGGCGCTGGATGCACGCTGAATGAGCCTAACGTTGGCCTGCTGATTCAACAAATGGGCTTTATGCCGCCGGATGAGAAGCTGGCAGCGGCTCCATTTCGTGCGGCAGCCGCCAAAGCCGCTGGCAGCGAGACCTTCGCGGCATTCCCCAACTGCCAGCAGAAGCCCGCGCGCGACACCTTCCTTAAAGCACACCGACTGGCCTTCAATGCGATCAAAGCGGGGCGCGGCGATTTCCCGGTGGGCATGACGCTGGCGATGTCTGACCATCAGGCGGTGGCAGGTGGTGAGGCGGTGAGAGATCGTGTGCGGCATGAAGTCGATGATGTGTTTTTGGACTCGGCGCGTGACGATGATTTCATTGGCGTGCAAACCTACAGCCGAACTCGCTTTGGTGCTAACGGCGTGCTGCCCGCAGAACCCGGCGTCGAGCTGACACAGATGGGCTATGAATTCTGGCCGGAGGCGCTGGAGGCGACGATCCGCTACGCATCCCACTACACCGGACGGCCTGTGCTGGTGACCGAAAACGGCATCGGAACCGAAGATGACACCCGACGCATTGAATATGTGCGCCGCGCGCTGCATGGTGTTCAGCGCTGCCTGGCGGACGGCATTGAAGTGCGCGGCTACTGCTACTGGTCAATCTTTGACAATTTTGAGTGGTCGCAGGGCTATGGCCCGAAGTTTGGGCTGATCGCTGTAGACCGCACGACGCAGGTGCGCACCCTGAAACCGAGCGCGCAGTGGCTGGGCAGCATTGCGCAGGCGAACGCGCTCGCTGAATAGTGGTGAGGGAACTGCACAAATAACCGCTGGCATGGTAAAGAGGGAAAACAGAATGAAGGTGTACAAGCGTACATCTTCATTTTGTTTCTGGATGTCAGTAGCAAGTATCAGGTGCGCAAATTTGTATTTTGCCAGCGCTTAAGGTAAAAACGATGAGTTCATATAATGCGGTTAAATATTTTTTGTTTCGGGGTTTTATGGGATTTAACATTGGTTACACTTTTGTACCCACTGCGCCGATATTACATCACACTCCTCATTTTGCCAGCCGCCAATTCCCCAATGGCTTAACTATCGACGAACGTCGCCTGTGTAACCGCGCCTCCAATGGCAGCGAATTGCTTGCCACAAGACTCCCTGCAAAAAATATCATTCCTCTATGGGATGCAAGTGTCGTGCTGTGTGAGACAACAGCCATCAGGCGTCAGGGGAGCAACCGCCCCTTCGCCTACAGGACATCACCCCAAATCTGACCTGTTTTAGCGCCGCTGCAAACCGCAGGAAGGAGTAACTATCGGAATTTCCGTCGCATAGAGAGTCTCCCCAAGAATTCCTTATTTGATTTGGAGGCACACACTTATGAAGGTATCGATCAAGGTCAACGGCACCCTATACGAACGCGACATCGACCCCCGAATGCTGCTGGTCCACTTTATCCGCGAAGAAATCAATCTGACAGGCACGAACATTGGCTGTGACACGAGCCAGTGCGGCGCGTGTACCGTCCACATGGATGGCAAAGCGATCAAGTCCTGTACCTGTCTGGCGGTTCAGGCAGATGGGCGTGAGGTGACCACAGTTGAAGGGCTGGCAACCAATGGCACCCTGCACCCGATTCAGGAAGCCTTCTGGGAAAAACACGGGCTGCAATGTGGTTACTGCACGCCGGGCATGATGATGGCGTCGTCGGCTTTTTTGAAGAATAACCCCAACCCAAGCGAAGAAGAAATTCGCCATGCGCTGGAAGGCAATATCTGCCGCTGCACAGGGTATCAGAATATCGTTGCCGCAGTGAAGACTGCCTCAGCAAAGATGAAAGGTTAAGCGATGAGTACACGTATATTCGGCTCAGGAATTAAGCGTCGCGAAGACCCTCGTCTGATTACAGGCAAAGGCAAATATACAGATGATATGGCGCTGCTGGGAATGGTACACATGGCGGTTGTCCGCAGCCCGCACGCACACGCCCGGATCAAAAGTATTGACACCTCCAAAGCAAAGGCTGCCCCCGGTGTAGTGGCCGTGTACACAGGCGCAGACCTCACCGGACTTGGCAATCTGCCGTGCGCATGGCTCGTGCCGAACTCAAACCTCAAGACGCCAGCACACCCTGCTCTGGCAAAAGACATCGTGCGCTATGTAGGCGACGGCGTAGCGATCATCATCGCCGAAAACCGCTACCTCGCGCAGGATGCGGTTGAGATGGTAGAGGTCGATTATGAGGTGCTGCCCGCTGTGGTCAGCCCGGAAGAAGCCACACAGAGCGGCGCGCCACAACTGTTTGACGATGTGCCCAACAATGTCGCATTTACCTGGATTGCCAGCAGCGGTGATGAAGGCGTCGAAAAGGCATTTGCAGAGGCAGAAATCGTCGTCAAGGAGCGTATCGTGCAGCAGCGCCTGCTGCCTACCGCGATGGAACCACGCTCGGCACTGGCACAGTGGAATTCCGGCACCGAGGAACTCACGGTGTGGGTGACAAGCCAGAATCCGCACATTCACCGCTTCATCCTCAGCGGCGTGACGGGCGTGCCTGAGCATAAACTGCGTGTGATTGCCCCTGAAGTTGGCGGCGGCTTCGGCAGCAAGATTCCGGTTTACCCGGATGAAGCGCTGGCGGCATGGGCCTCAATGAAGCTGAATCGCCCGGTGAAATGGGCGGAAACACGCAGCGAAAACTACAGTGTCACTATTCATGGGCGTGACCATGTGGAGTACGTCGAAATCGCGGCGAAAAAAGACGGCACTGTGACGGGCATTCGTGGCAAAGTGTACGCGGGCATGGGTGCCTACCTGTCTACGGCAGCACCGGGTATCCCGACCATTCTGCACGGCCTGATGTACAGCGGGCCGTATATGTTCCCGAACATTCGCTGCGAAACGCTGGGCGTCTTCACAACGACCACACCAACCGATGCCTATCGCGGCGCAGGGCGTCCCGAAGCCACTTTCCTGCTCGAAGCCCTGATGGACAGACTGGCTGATGAGCTGAAGATGGATCCGGTTGAAGTACGCCGCAAGAACCTGATCCCGCCGTTTGAAAATGGGCACGCCGTCGCTATCGGGCTGACCTACGACAGCGGTAACTATCAGGCAGCGCTTGAAAAAGCATTAGGGATTGCGGGATACGACAACTTCCGCAAGGAACAGGCAGAAGCGCGCAAACAGGGACGCTACCTGGGTATCGGTGTTACCACTTACTGCGAAATCTGCGGCCTTGGCCCCAGCCAGGTGGCGGGTGCTGTAGGCTTCCAGGGCGGTCTGTGGGAAAGCAGCATTGTTCGCATCTCGCCCAGCGGCAAAGTACAGGCGATGATCGGCGCGTCTCCGCATGGGCAAGGCGAAGAAACCACGTTTGCACAACTCATTTCCAGCGAGATTGGCATTCCGGTAGAAGACATCGAAATTGTTCACGGCGATACCAACACAACCCCGATGGGTTGGGGCACGTATGGCAGCCGTACAACGCCTGTCGCGGGTGCCGCGCTGGTGCTGGCGACACGCAAGATCAAGGAAAAAGCACGGGCGATGGCCGCGCATCTGCTTGAAGCTGCGGTGGAAGACATCGACTATCAGGATGGCAAATTCTTCGTCAAAGGCTCGCCGGACAAGTTCAAGACCATTCAGGATGCAACCCTGATGGCGACGCTGGCGTGGAATCTGCCTCCCGGCATGGACCCCGGCATGGAGGCGTCTCAGTTCTATGATCCGCCGAACTTTGCCTATCCCTTCGGCGTACACATTGCTATCGTCGAAGTAGACCCCGAAACAGGCGGGACTACCCTCAAGCGCTATATCGCCGTTGATGATTGCGGGCCACAGATCAACCCCGTGATTGTTGAAGGCCAGATTCACGGCGGTATCGTACAGGGTATCGCGCAGACATTATGGGAAGGTGTGGTCTATGACGAAAATGGACAGCTTCTCACGGGAACGATGATGGATTACGCCCTCCCGCGCGGATTTGTTCCCCAAATTTGAGCTGGATCATACCGTCACGCCGTCACCTCACCATCCAGTCGGCGTAAAAGGCATCGGCGAGACAGGCACCATCGCCAGCACGCCCACAGTTTATAACGCGGTGCTCGATGCGTTGAAGCCCTTCGGCATCAAGCAGATGGATATGCCGATGACCCCTGCCCGCGTGTGGCAAGCAGTTCAAGATGCAAAAGCAAACGGAGGAGGCCACTAATGCGCCCTGCGAAATTTGACTATCAACGTCCCTCATCGGTTGCTGAAGCGATCAAGATGCTTTCCAGCAGCGGCGGCGCCAAAGCACTGGCGGGCGGACACGAAAGCGGAATTCCAGCCCTTAACTTGCGCCTTGCACAGCCCGACGCGCTGGTCGATATTGGGCGTTTGAGCGAACTCAAGGGCATCAGCGCCAGTGGTGGCAAGCTCTCGATTGGGGCGCTTTCAACCCATGCTGAGATTGCAGCATCGGCTGACGTGAAAGCGCACTGCGCGGCACTGGCTTCGGCCTGCGCGAACGTCGGTGATCCGCAGGTACGTAACTGGGGCCTCCTTTGCGACGGCATCGCCCATGCCGACCCGTCGTCTGACCCGCCCACCGTACTGCTGGCGGCTGGCGGAACTGTCCATATTCAGGGAACAGGCGGTTCACGGTCTGTCGCCGCGTCCGACTTTTTTGTCGATCTGTTCACCACAGCGTTAGCTGACGGCGAACTCATCACCCGCATCGAAATTCCCAGTTTGCAGGGCAAGAAAAGTGCCTACGTAAAAATGACACACCCGGCATCACGCTATGCCGTGCTGGGAATTTGCGTCGTGCTGGGCGTTGAGGGTGGCAAGTGCAGCAGCGCGAGTGTGGCCATTGGCGGCTGCGTGCCCAAAGCGACCAAATCGGCAGGGGCAGAAGCAGCGCTCAAAGGCTCATCACTGGATGACCAAGCGCTGGACGCTGCCGCGAACGCGCTGATGAGCGATATTGCCAGTGCGGTTACGGGGGATATTTATGCGCCAGAGAAGTACCGCAAACAAATGGCAGGGGTCTATCTGAAACGGGCGGTGCGTGCCGCGCTTGCTTAAGGAAGTCGTTCAGAGGGGTGTGGGAGGTTCCTGCACCCCTGTTCAAGGTTTAGCCCATGTTTAATAGTGTAGATTCTGTCCAGCAGGCATTAAACAATAACACGTATATCGCAGAACGCAGCCTGGCAACGGCGATATATCTATCGCTGCGGATGCAAAAACCGCTTTTTCTGGAGGGTGAGGCTGGCGTTGGCAAAACAGAGGTCGCCAAAACACTGGCGCGAATTCTGGACACAGACCTGATACGGCTGCAATGTTATGAAGGTCTGGATGTGAGCACGGCACTTTATGAGTGGAACTATGCCCATCAACTGCTGTACCTGCGTCTGCTGGAAGCCAGCGGTGCCAGTCGTGACGAAATGCAGCATGGATTGTTCACGCGCGAGTTTTTGCAGGCGCGTCCGCTGCTGCAAGCGCTCGACGCCAGTGCCAGCGGCAATCCCCCTGTACTGCTGATTGACGAAATTGACCGCGCCGATGAGGAATTTGAAGCCTTTCTGCTTGAACTGCTGTCCGACTTCCAGATCACGATTCCAGAGATTGGCACTATCAAGGCTGAGACGCCGCCTGTGGTGGTGATTACTTCCAACCGCACCCGTGAAATCCATGATGCGCTGAAGCGGCGCTGTCTGTACTATTGGATTGAATATCCGAGCTTCCAGAAGGAACTAAACATCGTTCAAATCAAAGCGCCTGCCGTAAAGCCTATGCTGGCCAAACAAATTACCGCGTTCATCCAGGAGATGCGTCGCATGGAGTTGTTTAAATCACCGGGCGTCGCGGAAACCATCGACTGGACGGCGGCACTCATTGCGCTCGACCAAAGGGAGTTATCGCCGGAAATTGTTCAGGATACGGTGGGAGTCATTCTTAAATATCAGGATGACATCGACACCTTGAACAAAGGGTCTATCAGCGCGCTGCTGGATCGGGCGAAACTGCGCGCGGAAACCGAAGCGTAGAATCCCAATGACAGGCAAAAAGTCGCAGCTTTATCTGGGCGAGGAAGGTTCGCCTTACGCTGGCGGAAGTTTACTGCATAACATTCTGCTTTTTGGACGGCTGTGCCGCGCGCTGGGCATGGATATCACCCCGAATCGCATGACAGAGGTTGCGCGCGCAATCGAGTTCATCCGAATTGGGCAGAAACAGGATGTGTATCATACACTGCGGGCGTTAATGGTTACCCGACAGCGAGATTTGGAGCTGTTTGAGCAAGCCTTTAAGCTGTTCTGGCAGCGCCCCACCGAAGAATGGTCTACGCTCAATCTGAGTTCACTGGGTGAGCGTCGCCATCAGAAGAAAACACAATTTTTGCCGCCGCTTGAATCTGAACCCGATGACGAAGCCTCCGACAGCAAAACGCCTCATGACCCGAACCTTATCGCGATTGTGCCTACTGTGAGCACAGAGGAAGTTCTGCGGCACAAGGATTTTGCGGATATGACGGGCGAGGAAGTGGCTGCTGCTCAGCGCATGATGGCCCAGCTAAAGTGGTCATTGGGGGTTCGGACGACACGACGCTTTCATCCCGGCAAGGGCCAGCAGGTAGATTTGCGACGCTCCATACGCTATAACATCCGCTACGAAGGCGAAATGCTGCACATGATGGAACGCGCGCCTAAAATCAAACCGCGTCCGCTTATTCTCCTGTGCGATGTAAGCGGCAGTATGGAGCGTTATACCCGCCTACTGCTGCATTTTGTTCACGCGCTGGCGCATAGTATCTTTCAGGTGGAATCGTTCGTCTTCAGCACGCGACTCACGCGAATCACGCTGCCTGTGCGCCGACGTTCTATTGACGCGGCGCTGCGCGATGTTGGCACGGCGGTAAATCACTGGGGCAGCGGCACACGCATCGACCACGCCCTCCACACCTTCAACTACTTCTGGTCACGGCGTGTTTTAGGGCAGGGGGCGGTTGTGCTGCTCATCAGCGATGGCTGGGATCGCGGTGAACCGGAAGAACTGGCGAAGGAAGCGGCACGCTTACAACGAAGCTGCTACCGCTTCATCTGGCTAAATCCGCTGCTGAGCGCGCCACAATATGAGCCGCTCACACGCGGCGCGCAGGCCCTGTTACCCTTTGTGGATGACTTTCTCCCTGTGTCCAATCTGGCAAACTTAGAGATGTTAGCGCGTGAGCTTGGGCGCGTTGACTGGCGTCGGCCTGAGCGCGCACCACACACCCATCTGATCGTGAAAAAGCAGGTTACATAACCCATGTTAGATATTCTGGAAACTGTTGACAAATGGCTGAGAGAAGACCGACGCATCGCATTAGCTACGGTTGTCGAAACGTGGGGGTCATCGCCACGTCAGGCCGGGGCAAAAATGGCTATCGACCAGAATATGGCGATGGTCGGCTCGGTGAGCGGCGGCTGCGTTGAAACCGCGGTGGTACAGGAAGCGCTGAAAGCGTTGAAAGACGGTAAACCACGCCTGCTCAACTATGGCGTCAGCGATGATACGGCATGGGATGTGGGGCTGGCGTGCGGCGGCAAAATCGCGGTGTACGTGGAGCCGTTGAATGCAGAGTGGTGGCGCGCAGCCGCTAATCTCGTGCGACAGGATCAGGCGATAAAGTCGGCGATTGTCCTGCAAGGCGACAACGCAGGACAGAGAATCCTGATGAGTGCCGATGGCGTGATATTCAATTCAGCCAGTGAGGCGCTGCAAGTGGTTTTGACGGACGCCCTCACAAATCGCAGCGTTTCAGGGCGCACGGACATTGGCGAAACCAATATTATGCTCGATGTTTACCAACCGCGTCCGCGACTGGTGATTGTTGGCGGGGCACATGTGGCGATAGCCTTAAAGAACTTCGCGCATCAGCTTGGTTTCCGCGTCGTGCTGATTGACCCCCGCAAAGCCTTCGCGACAAAGGAGCGTTTCCCCGACGTTGAACTGGTATCCCATCAGTACCCGGACAAAGCGCTGGCGGCCCTTGGCATCACGCCAGAGACTTATGTCGCCGTGCTGACGCATGACCCGAAAATAGACGACCCGGCGCTGATTACTGCGCTCCCCAGCAATGCCCGTTACATTGGCGTGCTGAGCAGCAGACGCACCCACGAAAAACGCATCGCGCGGCTTACGGAAGCGGGGGTTGATCCGCAGTTGTTCGGGCGCATCCATATCCCGATTGGGCTGGAAATCGGCGCGAAAACGCCAGAAGAAATCGCTCTGTGCATCATGGCCGAAGTCGTCGCGGTGCGTAATGGAGTGCTGGCATGAAGTTTGGCCCCATGCTGATTGATGATGCGGTTGGCAGCGTGCTGGCCCATAAGCTCATCGCAGCCGATGGACACAAGCTGTTCGGCAAAGGCCACATGCTGACCACAGACGACATCGGCAAGCTGCGCAGCGTGGGGATCACATCGGTTATCGTGGCTACGCTGTCTGCAACAGACCTGAGTGAAAATGATGCTGCGGCGCGCGTTGGCTGCGCGATTGCAGGCGAAGGCACACGGGTAACTGCGCCGGGTGTTGGACGGGCAAATGTCGTGGCCACCGTTAGCGGCCCGCTGCGCATCAACGTAACCGCGCTGCATCGCCTGAACAATATCGACGAGGGCATTACCATTGCTACGCTCTATGAACACACGTTAGTTCACGCGGGTCAGCTTCTCGCTCTTGTGAAAATCATTCCCTTCGCCGTACCCGCAGCGCGCGTCGAGGATGTCGAAGCAATTGCTCATGAAAGCGCGCCTGTCATCAGCGTGCGGGCTTTGCAAGCGCGAACCGTAGGATTGATCGTTTCCGGGCCTGAAAACGCACGCCAATCGATGCTGAGCGACTTTACAACTCCTGTGCGCGAACGCGTAGAAAGGCTCGGCAGCACCCTCAGCAGCATCGGCTATGTGCCGCATAACGCTTCGGCTATCGCAAACGCCATCCTACAGCAGCAAACGCTGGATGTGATCATTATTGCTGGCATCTCGGCAACGATTGACTATGCAGATATTATTCCGTCAGCACTGTGTGAGGCAGGTGGCAGCGTGGCGCATTTCGGCGTGCCCGTTGACCCCGGCAGCCTGCTGATGCTGGGCTATCTGGGACAAACGCCCGTGATTGGAGCGCCCGGATGCATCAAATCGCTGAAGACCAATGTAATTGACATGATTCTGCCGCGCCTGTTTGCCGGGGAACGGCTGACCCGCGCTGATCTGGTCGCGATGGGGCATGGCGGTCTGCTGGAAGACATCAGTGAGCGTCCAATGCCTCGTTCGTCCGAAGAATAAGTCCACTTAGCTTACGTTCTCAGAACACACTTAGACAGCATCATGATTTGGTTGAAGGGCAGGAAGTATCTTTTCGCCTAGAATCCGTATGCCTGTTTCGGGAATCAAGCCATGCGGGGTGCCGAATTCAATACGACTGGCTCCTGCCGCAAACAAGCGTTCACTCTGGCGAATGATGTCTGCCGCGTTGCCAGCGAAGGCAAAACGCTCCAGCAGGTCATCGGAAATCAGGCGCGCGGCATCCGCGAACTGCTTATGATGCGCCAGTTCGCTTAGGCGCGTGATGAGTTCCGGTTCCACTTGCAAGGTAACATCCAGCGGCGCAACCACCGGAAGATAGAGCGCCACAGACCTGCGTGCGGCTTCCCTGGCCTGTTCCCGATCCTCATCAATCACCGAAACAGCCCCCATGACAACGCCAACCGTGCCTGTTGGGCGTGCAGCAGCTTGTTCACCTTCAGCGATATAACCGCGAATGACTGCTACCATATCGGGATTGGCAGAGCCGCCAACCTTCACTTCGTCAGCCAATTCACCCGCGAGGGCACTCAGCTTACGCCCCCAGGTACCTATCATGATAGGCACGGGACGAGCAGGCAGAGGGTAGGGGGCTTTAACCTCAGGGTCAATCTGATAAACCCTGCCCTGATAACCCGCAGATTGGCCGGACAGCAGCAAGCGCACAATCTCAATCGTTTCGCGGATGGCCTGAATAGGTTGGTCAATCTCGCGGATGCCATGCTCTAAAAGCCAGGCACCGCGCGCGATGCCCAAATATGCGCCGCCATGTGCGGTACGCGCCAACAAGGCGGTGTCCGCAGCGATGTCGATAGGCATCATACGCGAAGGAGAAATCGCCGCAGGGCCGAGGCGTGCCCGTTCGATATGAGGAGCCATCAGCAGCAACGGGCCGTAGCTTGGGTGAAATGGCGCGTCGCAGTAAACGCTCATCACATCAAAGGCATACTGGTTCACGAGTTTGGCTAAGGCGATGTACTGCGCTGGTGTTTTGTCGGTCTGAAAGGCGATGCTCAGTTCGCGGCGCATTATGTTAACTCATCGCTGTTCATCACCCGTTTTTGGGTGCGTTCCATGCGCATAATGAGGCGCTCATCAGGGTCAGGGCATACGACCAGCGAATCGCGCTCCAGCCAGTCGCCAGAGGATAACAAACGCTGCTTGGCAATCAGCAGCGGCAGAATTGAATTCAAAGCAAAGATACAGAAGTGTTTGCCCGCTGGAATGCGCAGCCGGCTGCTTTCGGTGAGTTCAAAATAATCCCCCACTTCCATGCCGCAGACTGAACGCCCCTCGATAGCTTCTACCGTCACTTTGATGTCGTAAAGCGGAAATTCCATCACAAGCCTCGTTACTTTTTTGCGGTGCGGGGATCGGCAAGGTCGCGAATGCCATCCCCGATGAAGTTGAATGCCATGACGACGCTGAACATTGCCAGGCCGGGGAAAATCGACATCCACCACTGATCGAAGAAATCAATTCCGGTAGAGACCATGCGCCCCCACTCCGGCGAGGCTGGCTCCGGCCCCAGGCCAAGAAAGCTGAGACCCGCAAACAGCAGCACGGCGTTACCAAAATCGAGCGTCGCCACCACGATGATCGGTGATAAACAGTTTGGCAAAATCGAGCGTATTAAGACGCGCTGGTGTGAGGCCCCCATCGCGCGCGAGGCCACAACATATTCGTTCACCTTTTCGGAGATGACCAGACCTCGCGTGATGCGCGCGTAGGAGGGCCAGGAAACCACGACAAGGGCAATCATGGCGTTCACAATGCTGGGACTAAGCGCCGCTGAAATGGCCATTGCCAGAATGATAGTCGGGAACGCCATAAAAATCTCGGTGAGACGCATAAGCAGTTCGTCCCAAAGTCCACCCGCGTAACCCGCGACTGCGCCAATGATGCTGCCGACGATGGTTGCGGAAACGACAGCGACAAGCCCGGCAGGCAGGGAGATACGACCTCCGTACAATACGCGGCTGAAGATGTCACGCCCCAGTTGATCGGTGCCCCAGATGTGCTCCGCACCGGGTGGTTTCAAGCGATTGGCAACATTCTGCGCAAGCGGGTCATAGGGGGCAAGCCAACTTGCGGCCACAGCGCCAATAATCCAAACGACTACGACAACTACACCGATTAACGCCAAAGGATTACGTACAGCCCAATGCGTGAGTTTTCTCATGACGCACGAATCCTGGGATCAAGCAGATAATACAAAACATCTACGGCCAAATTAGAGATCACAAAGACAAAGGCAATCACCAGACTCGAACCCATGATTGCAGGAAAATCCAGCGAGGTCGAGGCGCGAAACACATAACGCCCGATGCCGGGCCAGGCAAAGATGGTTTCCGTAAGGACTGCGCCAGTAAGAAGCGTGCTGTAGGATAAGCCGATGACCGTCACCACAGGCAGTCGAGCATTGGAAAAGGCGTGGATGAGCACGACAGCGCGCTCACGAAGCCCTTTGCTGCGGGCAGTACGCACATAATCCTGACTCAACACTTCAAGCATAGAAGAACGTGTTACACGCGTAATCACGCCTGTTGAATAGCTGGCAAGCACGACGGACGGCAGCACCAGATGTCCCACTGCATTCCAGAAGGTGTTCCACTGGCCAGCCAACGCACTATCAAGCGTGAAGAAACCCGTCACATAGGGCGGGGGAGACAGGCGCACATCCAGCCTGCCGGGGCCGGGAACCCAACCCAACTGCTGATAAAAAACAACCAGGAAAATAATCGCCAGCCAGAAAACAGGCGCGCTTACACCAATCAGTGAAACAAAGCGCGCAATAAAATCAATGGGATGATTACGCCAGACAGCAGAGATTAAGCCAGCACTTACACCAAGCACCAATGCCAGGATAATGGAGGTTGTTGCCAGCTCGATGGTGGCCGGGAAATAGGTTCGTAGATCTTCCAGGACAGGCTGACGGCTGCGAATCGATACGCCAAGATTGCCATGCACAACGTTGTTCAAGTAGGTCAGGTACTGCACCGGAAGCGACTGATCGAGACCCCACTCGCGTTTGAAATTGGCGACGATGTCAGGATCGGAGATGGAGCGCTGACCCAGGTAGGCCAACACCGGATCGGCAGGCACGGCATTGCCGATGACAAACGACACCAGCGTAATGCCCAGCAATACGGGAATAGCAAACAGGATACGGCGAAGAATAAACAGATAGATGGGCATAAGGGCCTAAAGAAAAGGGGCGAGCCAAACGCCCGCCCCAAACATGAAATACCAACTAACGGCCAAGCAGTGTCACGTCAATATCCCACTGCGGATTGAAGTTCATGCCAGTGATGTCGGCGCGATAGCCAATCTGACGACCTACCTGCACCAGCGGCGCGAAGGGGCCGTTTTCCTGCAAGTAGCTCTGAATCTGCTGTACCAACTCCGCACGTGCTGCCGGATCAACCTCGACAAAGGCCTGATCGCGCAGGCTGCGGATGGTTTCATCAGAGTTGTCGTCTGTCCAGTTGACACGATTGCCAACGATACGGTTGGGCAGGAATTCCAGATTGCTCAACGCATCCTGGAAGTCGGGACCCCACCACCACAGACCTAAGCCTTCCTGACCACCACGATACAGATCAAGTTCGGCCAACAGTTCACCAGGGGCGAGGTTCACAGTAATGCCGACTTCGGCGAGGTTGGCCTGGACGATCTGGGCCACATCACCAATAGCGACACCCTGCAACGTATATTCAGGATACTGGAGATCAATCGAGAACCCGTCAGCATATCCGGCTTCAGCCAGGAGGCTGCTGGCCATGGCTACATCGCGGGTAATGACGGCATCGTTGGGCAATGCGCCAGCCCAGCCTGCGGGAATAACCGACGGCGGCTGCACACCAGAACCAGCGGTTAGAGCAAGAATCGACTGATAATCCACCGCGTAACGAATCGCGCGCTGTACCAGCGGATTGCTCACAGGGCCACCAATTTCCTCATTCTGATTGAACAGGAGGAACATAATGATGGGGGTCGGAACCTGTGACACAGCCACATCACCATTGGCCGTCAGGCTTGCGACCTGATCAGCAGTGATGTCAGCAGCCACATCAATGTCACCCGTCTGTAGGGCAGCAGCCTGGGTAGCGGCTTCGGGAATGTTCTGGAAAATGATACGGTCAAAATACGGCGCTTCACCGTAATAGTTCTGGTTGCGCACGAGCACTGTGCTCACACCCTGTTCCCAGCTTTCGAGGACATAGGGGCCGGTACCCGCAGACGTGCTGTTCAGGAAACCCTCAGCAGCGTCATCGGCTGTGGTCGTACCACCGTTCGCGGTGACAATGGCTTCGCTGACGATGCTAAAGGGAGCGCTTGCCAGTTTCGCCAGAATCGCAGGATCAGACTGCGACAAAGTAATGACTACGGTGCTGTCATCAGGAGCTTCCACGCTGGCAATGTTTTCTGCCAGGAACGAGGGATTGCCGCCGATACCCTGCAAACGCTGGATGGTGAACACTACATCGCTGGCCGCAAGCGCGCTGCCATCGTTGAAGGTCACACCAGAACGCAGGATGAAGGTATAGGTCAACCCATCCTCCGAAATCGTCCAGCTTTCGGCCAAACCGGGCAGAACTTCCGAATTATCGTTTACAGGCCACGTCACCAGTGTTTCATAGGTGGCATGATTCACAGTGCCTTCCTGGGGCGTATAACCACGCGCAGGGTCAAGTGAGTCGCTGTTCTCCGCAAGACCATAAACCAGAACTTTCTCTTCCTGCGCCAACGATACAGTTGCTAATGCCAACAGCAGCAGCACCAGCAATACAAACGATACATACTTACGCACTTCTACGCTCCTTTATAACAACCGCGATCCCGTCAAAGTTACCTCAATCGCAAGATGATTTCCACATTTGCGACGTAAGGTTCAAGTCAATTCGGTACCCCTTGGCCCTGCTCAGAAGGGCACCACAATAGGGATACCTACTCAATCACAATGAGTTCCTGGAAGCCGCGCGTCAGGGGTTCTCCGCCACCTTTACGCACCACGACCACATCCTCTACGCGCGACGAGAATTGGTCGAAAAGGGTGATGCTCGGCTCTACCGTGAACAACATCCCTTCCTGCACAGTTGTCTCGTCGCCAGCCGTCAGGAACGGAGGCTCATGCACATCCATACCGATAGCGTGTCCAAGGCGATGGCGGAACGCTTCGCCATAGCCTGCATCGGTGATGACTTTGCGCGCGGCAGCATCGACCTGCGTAGTGGTGGCTTCACCAGCCTTGAGGGCAGCAATACCCGCCGCCTGAGCATCCATAATCAGCTTATAAACCTGCTGGAACTGCTTGTCCGGCTGGCCGAAAGCAACCGTTCGCCCAAAATCGTAGCAATAGCCTTCATGGACAGCGCCAAAATCGAACAGCAGCGATACGGGTGCTTCCAGTTTACGATGCCATTTCTTCTCACGTTCCCCGAAAATCAGGCGATAGTGGGGGCCAGAGTTATACATGCTCGTCGTGAAGGAGGGGCCAACGGCACCATGTTTCCACAATTGATAATCGACTTCTGCAATGACATCTAACTCGCTCATGCCCAATTTGAGGTTTTTCAAGACATCGGCAAAAGCGGCTTCCGTGATTTTTCCGGCTTCACGCATCACGGCGATTTCTTCTTCGGATTTGATGCGACGCAGCGGGCGCAGGAGGTCTGTGGCTGAAACAAACACGGCGTCCGGGAGAATCTTTTGCAGGTGAACGATAGTTTCGCCCTGGGTTCGATCACTGATGGCAACGCGCGGATGCGATTTCCCACTTACGTTTAAAGTCTTGAGAATATCGCGCACCATCTGCGCCGGATCATCCCAATCGCCCAGCACCCGAATCTGCACATTGGGGAGACTGCTCAGGCCGCCAAACTCAGCCGTCATTCGGGGCAGCGCAAGGACGGTATCACTGTTAGCCGACACCCATGCGCCTTCCAGCCAACCGCCAGGATGAAGCACAGCACCGTAGTTCGGCACATCACGCGGGACTCCGGTCAGGTATTGCAGGTCAGCAGAAATGGGGAAAAATGCGACATCTGCCGCACCCGCAAGTATCTGTTGAAACTTTTCCAAGCGACTCTTGTAATCCACAGCGCTTCCTTCTACCCACTGTACAACGCTACAAGTTTGCCTGAAACGGTTCCATGACGCTAGCAATGGTTCTATTTGGTGCGACATTAGTGCCGTCAAGGGGTTCAGAAAAACAAGTGTTTTGGGGAAACACTAAACAGGTCGCTAACGCCAAAGCGTATGGCGAGGTAGAAATATAGTTATCTTTTAGCGATGGGCGATGAGGAAACCGTCAGGTTAGTCGATGCGCCGCGTTGTACCTCGCACGATAAGCCGGGGCGACAGCACACGCTGATGCACAACAGTATCCGGGTTCTCAATCATGTTGACGAGATATTCAACTGCCAGACGACCAATAAGCTCAAAATCCTGACGAACCGTCGTGATGCCCGGCAAGAAATGTTCCGCTTCGGGAACGTCATCGAAGCCGACTAACGAGATGTCATCCGGCACACGCAGTCCGGCCTCACGCAGCGCTGTGTGAGCACCCATCAACATGGAGTCGTTACCAACCACGACAGCGCTAAAATCCGCACCGCTGCTCAGAAGCTGACGCATAGCCTGATAACCACTGTTGATCTCAAAGGTGCCTTCGACGCTGGCCACAGGCTCCAGGCCGTTATCCTTCAGGGTCTTCAGCCAGCTTTCATGACGATCACAGGCATGATGATTCCATAGCGGGCCGCTGATTTCGGCAATCCGCCGATGGCCGAGGTCAATCAGGTGCTGCGTCGCTAAACGCGCACCCTGCGCCTGATCGTAGAGCACAGCCGGAACATCTTCACCTAACTTGGCTCCAATCTGGACAAAGGGAATGTCATCAGTAAGGCGAATCAGGGCCTCATAGTCGTAGGTTGTCAGGGAGCGTGGCACGATGAGCAAGCCATCCACGAAACGCGAGGAAGCACTCTCCAGTGTGCTGACGAATTCCTGCTCGGTAATAGCCGAGATAACAAAGTGATAGCCTAACTGCTGCGCCGCGCGCGCCATCTCAAACAGGAAGATGTTGAAACCGGAATAGAACAGGATAACTTCGATAGTATGCGAACGTTCTGTCTGCATGATCTGGGCAGCACGGTTCGGGCGAAACCCAAGGGTATCAATGGCCTTGAGAACACTTGACCGCGTGCGACGTGAGACATGCGCATTGTTATTGATCACGCGGGATACGGTTTGATAAGAAACACCTGCTTCACGAGCGACATCCCGCAGCGTTGGACGTTTAGTTTTCATATTGTGAAAAAAAGTCTAAAGATAATGATAACCTGCTATAACTATATGTGACTTTTCACAAATGTTCAAGGCATCTAAAGCGGATACGTGACTTCAGGTGATGTGATTTGTCACAAATCATGCGTGAGATAAATGAGTGCGTTTGCAAATTCAGCTTGACATATTTGCAAAAAACATGTTATAAAAATTGTGACTGTTCACAATTCGATACCAACAATTTTGTCGAGTCGTACAGTCGTGTGAATAAAACCAGATAGTGACTGACGGGATAAGTGCAGCGGGACGTTGTCAAAAATCAGACATCAACATCTCTGAAGATGTGGTCAGAATTTAGATAGGCACTTGCTGTTTAGGCACCATCGCAAAAATTAAAAGCATTTCTACAGAACCGGGAAAAATACTTTGTCTCAGTTAAATATTAGTGTTCCCACTGCGCACTGCAGAAGTGGGTCTCTTCAACACATCTCAACAGCGGTCAACGCCAAAACATCGCTGCCGCCAGCCGGTGTTGCTCTAGCGTGTGCGGGCCAAAACGATAGAAGCCCGCGCCGTGTTGCACAACCTGTAAAGCCCCTCAATCTGCCCAATGACCTTCAATCTGCTGCCTTCCTGCGCTTTTCGGCTTTAGCCGCCGTAATGCCAGTTTCTGACGCATGTCATGTTTACAGTACACCCTCATATGGTCTGGCCCATAGAAAGGAGCACCCGTCGAAAAAAAAGGTCGTGCCTATCATCGACTTTCGCCAATTTATCAATTTACTAATTAGGAGATCAACAATATGAAAAAGCGCATTCCTATCTCGCTGCTTCTTGCTTTAGTTTTCGCCATATTCGTCACCTCAGTCCATGCACAAAGTGGATTTGGGGAATCCCCAATGCTGGCGGAGCGTGTGGCCGCTGGCGAACTTCCGCCTGTCGAAGAACGTCTGCCCAGCAGCCCGCGTGTACTCGATTTACCCTGGTCGGAAGTGGGTACCTACGGCGGCGATTTCCGTGATCCGTTCATGGGCGACTCCTTCTGGTCAAGCCAGATGGTCTTCTGGACGTTCTGGAAAGGTCTCGTGAACTGGAACGACAATTACTCGGATTGGGTTCCCAATATTGCCGAAAGCGTGGACGTGAATGAAGACGCGACAGTTTACACATTCCACCTGCGCGAAGGACTGCGCTGGTCCGATGGTGAACCGTTCACGGCAGACGATCCAGTCTTCGTCCTCAATGACATTCTGGGCAACGCAGAAATCAATGGCGGCACATTCCCGGCAGGCACCTTCAGCCCTGGCGGCACAACCCCCGTTGCAGAAAAAATCGACGACACAACCTTCACGATTACGTTTGAAGTCTCCTACGGCATGTTCCTGCTCAACCTGTGCGGTTATGACGGCCACATTCTGGTCACTGGCCCCAAGCACTATCTACAGCAGTTCCACATCGCCTACAACCCCGATGGTATTGATGACCTGATTGCGCAGACCGAAGGCGCGACTGACTGGGTGTCTCTGTTCCAGGCACACTCAGCCGTTGGCCCCGGCGGCGATCCTGCGGTTATCAGCCGCGATGTGAACTACCCGACCATGTTCCCCTGGATCTTCACCGAACCGATGGGTACGGGTACGCAGTTTGTTGCTGAACGTAACCCTTACTTCTATTGGGTGGACACCGCTGGCAACCAACTGCCGTACATTGATCGCATCGTAGGCACCGCTTATCAGGACGACCAGACCATGCTGGTAGACGTGCTGGCAGGCGAATATGATACGATGGCCAACACGACTGACGAGCAGCGTCCGCTGTTCTTCGAGAACGAAGCGACCTCTGGCCTGAGTGTTTATCCGACACAGAGTGAAGGCGGCGGTACGGTCAGCGTGATGTTCAACATGACGCACCCCGAACTGGGCGAAATCTTCAGCCAGAAGGACTTCCGTATCGGCATGTCGTATGCCATTGACCGTCAGGAAGTCATCGACATCGTGTACTTTGGGCAGGGCTTCCCGCGCCAGATTTCACCAGTTGAAGACTCGCCGCTGTACAATGAACAACTGTCAACACAGTATCTCGACTACAATGTTGATATGGCCAATGAGCACCTTGACCTTGTGCTGCCTGACCGCGATGCTGAAGGCTGGCGTATTAACCCGGCAACGGGCGAAAAACTGTCGATCGTTTTCACCATTCAGGTGAATGACTACGGTCTGCGTTTTGCCGATGTCGGTGAACTGCTCAAGCAGTACTACGCGGCAGTCGGTGTTGACATCATTCTGGACGTGGTTGATAACGCTGTCTGGACAGAACGCCGCAACGAAAATACCCAGGAAGCAACAATCTTCACGGGTGAAGGTGGCTACGGCATCACAGCGATCACCGATCCGCGTTACTTTGTACCTGTACACGGCCAGAGCATCTGGGGCAATGCCTGGAACATCTGGTTCCTTGAGCCGAACAACCCCGCCGGTGTAGTTCCGCCCCAGGAAATTCAGGATCACATCGCACTGTATGAACAAGTTCTGCAAGCGCCGACCTCTGAACAGCGCATTTCGCTGATGCAGCAGGTGCTGCAGAACGCCGCCGACAACTTCTGGGTCATCGGCATTTCCAGCGCAACGCCGAGCTATCGTCCACTCAGCGCGCGGCTGCATAATGTGCCAGAGACCTGGGTCAACGGTTGGAATCCCGGTGGGCCAGCGATTGCCTTCCCTGAGGGCTGGTTCTACGGCAGTTAAAATTAGTTTTAGAGGGGGTGGGGGGAATGATCCCCTCGCCCCTTTCTGTGGCTCCAACGTGTTTTGCGGCGAGGCAGGACATGTACTGCGCTCGTGGACGAAGGCAAGAAGATGGCAAAGTATATTCTTAAACGCTTGATTTATGTGATCCCAACCATGTTCATCATCTCGGTGGTGGTCTTTATCACCATTCAGCTTCCGCCGGGGGATTATGTGACGCAGATGCTGGAGAACATGCGTAACCAGACCGGTGGCGCAACATGGTCAGCAGAGTTTGAAGCCGCGATGCGCGAACGCTATGGGTTGAATGAACCTCTGCCCGTACAGTACTTCAAATGGATCAGCAACATCGTACTGCGCGGCGACTTTGGTTACTCATTCCAGAATTCTGAGCCAGCGGAAAAGATGATCGCAGATCGTATGGGGATTACGCTGGTGGTGTCGTTCTCAAGCTTCATCTTTACCTGGATTGTGGCGCTGCCCATCGGCATACTCTCCGCAGTACGTCAATACAGCCTCGCAGATTATGTTTTCAGTTTCATCGGCTTTATTGGCTTGGCGACACCGGGATTCCTGATTGCCCTGGTGCTGATGTTCCTCGCATTCAAATTTGGCAACGTCAGTCTCAGCGGCTTGTTTTCCGCTGAATTTGAAACTGCTCCCTGGAGCATCGACAAGGTGATTGACCTGCTGAAGCATCTATGGATACCCATGATTCTCATCGGGGTCGGCGGTACGGCGGGCTTAATCCGCATTATGCGGGCAAACCTGCTTGATGAACTACACAAGCCTTATGTAGAAACAGCCCGTGCCAAAGGAATGCCTGAATGGCGTTTGCTCGTCAAATATCCAGTACGACACGCCATGAACCCATTTGTCAGCGGGATGGCATGGGTACTGCCAACTCTAATTGGTGGCGAAGCACTCGTCTCCATAGTGTTGAACCTGCCGACTGAAGGGCCGGTCCTGTTAACTGCGCTGCTGGTGCAAGATATGTTCCTGGCGGCTGGCTTCCTGATGCTGTTAAGCCTGACGACTGTCATCGGAATGCTCGTGTCTGACATCATGCTGGCGTGGCTCGACCCACGCATCCGTTACAGTTAAAGAGGCACATTATCATGGCAAAAGAAGTAGCCAACAGTCCTAAAATTGCAGTCCCGACGAAAACAGTGAGCAAAACTGATGATACGCCGCGCATTGTGATGGCTTCACAATGGCGGCTGATGTGGTGGAAGTTCCGCAGACATAAGCTGGCGATGATAAGCCTGGTGATTATCACATCACTGTATACGGTAGCCTTCTGCGCAGGATTTTTCGCACCCCAGGCCACAGACAGTTACAGCCGAGGCTATACGCAGGCACCACCGCAAGCCATAAACTGGTTCGACAATGGCGCATTTTCCCCCTTTGTCTACGCCTATAAGCAGGAAACAGACCCACGCACCTATCGACGCACCTACGCCATTGACGAGGAACACAAAATCTATCTGGGTTTCTTCGTTCATGGGGACAGCTATCGGATTGGTTTACATGGTATCCCCATTCCTTTTATCAGCAGCATTGCTATCACCTCGGACATTCATTTCTTTGGCCCCATAAATGCGGGCGACCCTTTTTATGTATTAGGCGCGGACGATGTTGGGCGCGACATGTTGAGCCGTATGATTTACGGCTCGCAGGTCTCACTCTCTGTCGGTCTCGTCGGTGTATTCTTGAGTCTGGCGCTAGGCATTCTGCTGGGTGGGCTGTCAGGCTTGATTGGCGGTTGGCTGGACCTTGTGGTTCAACGCACGATTGAAGTCATTCGTTCGATCCCTGAAATCCCCCTGTGGATGGCGCTGGCAACCGCCGTGCCCCCACGCTGGGACCCGATCTATGTCTACTTTGGCATCACCATCATCCTCTCACTGCTGCGCTGGACAGATATGGCGCGCGTGGTACGTGGCAAATTTCTGGCGCTGCGTGAGGAGGATTTCGTCATCGCGGCAGACCTTGACGGGGTGCCCCGCCATCGCATCATCACCCGGCACATGATCCCGTCGTTCCTGAGCCACATTATCGCCTCGGCAACGCTGGCGATTCCGGGGATGATTTTGGGCGAGACGGCTCTCAGCTTCCTTGGTATGGGGCTGCGTGCGCCCGTCGTGAGCTGGGGCGTCATGCTCCAGGACGCGATGAATGTGGCGGCGATTGCGCTGATGCCCTGGCTGCTTCTGCCCGGTTTGGCGGTGGTGATTACCGTGCTGGCCTTTAACTTTTTGGGCGATGGCCTGCGCGATGCCGCTGACCCATACCATTGAGTTCGGCATTGAAATGCCATTGAAGCGCCAAAACGCCGAGCGTGCAATGGAATACGTGGATGCCAGGAATGTGCTGGCAAGCCCACTTTGAGCAATATCAGATGAGTGAAGATTAGTTTTTTGAGAACAAAGATGGCTGAAGTTTCGTCAAACTTACTGCTCGAAATGCAAGATTTGAAGCTGCACTTCTTCACCGATGAGGGTGTGGTGAAGGCTGTGGACGGTGTGAGTTATGCTATCCGACGCGGGAAAACGCTGTGCGTGGTCGGCGAAAGTGGCAGTGGCAAGAGTGTGGCAGCCCGCGCGATACTGGGGATTGTGCATCGTCCGGGCAAGGTTGTGGGGGGGAAAGTGATTTATCACAAACCTCTGCCCAACGGTCAAACTGAGACGATTGACATCACAGCACTGGATCAGCGTGGCGCAAAAATCCGCAGCATTCGCGGCAATGACATCAGCATGATTTTTCAGGAACCGATGGCCTCGATGAGTCCGATGTACACCGTCGGCAATCAGATCATCGAAACCATTCGCCTGCACAATGATGTCTCCAAAGCGGAAGCCCGCAGCCGGACGATTGAACTGCTGCGGCGGGTGGGCATTCCTAAGCCGGAAACTCGCATTGACGAATACCCGTTCCGCCTGAGTGGCGGGATGTTGCAGCGCTGCATGATCGCGATGGCGCTATCGTGTAATCCCAAGCTGCTAATCGCTGACGAGCCGACAACGGCGCTGGATGTGACGACACAGGCACAAATCCTGGACTTGATGCGTGAGCTTCAGCAAGACTATGACATGTCGATTCTGTTCATTACCCACGACTTAGGGGTTGTCGCGGAAATTGCCGACGATGTGGCCGTGATATACCTGGGTAACGTAGTTGAACACAGTGATGTCGATACGATTTTCAATAACCCGAAACATCCCTATACTTCGGCACTGCTGCGCTCGATCCCCAAAATTGGCACAGACCACACGCGGCTCTATCCGATTGAAGGCATGGTGCCGTCACCCTATGAGCGTCCCACAGGCTGCCCATTCCACACACGCTGCGAGCTGAAAGTGAAAGGGCTGTGCGATCAGGTAGCGCCCGAAGCGGTTGCGATCAGCGCCGACCACACGGCACGCTGTCTGATATACGATGAAAATCACCGCGAAAAGTTTTTGATTAAAGAGATGAACAATGGTTGAGACGCTGGGTGAAAGACAAAACAGCAGCGGCGCCGCAGTGGATGCTGATATGCTGTTGGAAGTGCGCAATCTGAAGATGTGGTTTGCGCGGCGTAAAGGGTTTATGGGGCGTAACGTCAGCTACGTTCGCGCGGTTGATAATGTCAGCTTTTTTATCCGGCGCGGCGAAACTCTGGGGCTGGTAGGCGAAAGCGGCTGTGGCAAGACCACCGTGGGGCGCTGCATCATGCGCATTTATGACCCGACAGCCGGCGAAATCATTTACCACGAAGCGCCCAAAACGGGCGATGGGGCTGTGAAGCAGGTCAATCTGGCGACACTGCCGCGCGCTGAACTTAGGCCGTATCGCCAGCAAATCCGTATGATTTTCCAGGACCCCTACTCATCACTGAACCCGCGCATGACCATCTTCGAGATTGTAAGCGAAGTTCTGAAGGTAAATAATCTGGCAGGGGGCAGCGAACTGGAAGATCGCGTCGCACAGCTTCTCCAACGTGTGGGACTGCGTCCAGAATATATGCGGCGTTATCCTCATGCTTTCAGCGGCGGCGAACGGCAGCGCATTGTCATCGCGCGGGCGCTGGCTACCAATCCCCGCCTGATTGTGGCAGACGAAGCGATTTCCGCGCTGGATGTGTCGATTCGTGCGCAAATCCTGAATCTGATGAAAGATTTGCAGGATGAGTACGGCCTGACGTATTTATTCATCGCCCATGATTTGAGCATCATTCGTCACATCTGTGACCGGGTGAACGTGATGTATGTCGGCAAACTGGTAGAATCGGCGGCGGCGGCTCCGCTGTACGCTTACCCAAAGCATCCGTACACCGAGGCATTGATGTCCGCTGTACCGATCCATAATCCACGCCAGCGCGATCAACAGCGGCGGATTCGGCTGGAAGGGGAGGTTGCCGACCCGGCCAATCCACCAAGCGGCTGTTATTTCCATCCGCGCTGTCGTTATGCCCAGGAGATTTGCGCCCAACAGGAACCCCCGCTGCGACGCATGGAAAGCCAACCGCAGGGCAGCGCACCGCGTTATGTAGCCTGCCATCTGAGCGATGAACTGACGCTGCGGGGCGTCTCTGCCGGGGAGCATGTGCCGGATTAAAACAGACGGTTACCTAAAAACCATAAATAACAAACGATGATTACAACTATGACCTACACAACAACGAGGCAAAACCCATGAAGTTTGATCAAGGGCATTGGCGATTACAACCGGGCACTCAAGCGCTTTATCCCGTCGCCATTACCGATGTCTCTATAGAGGATAATGCGCTGACGATTATGGGCTACAACCAGCGTATTCAAGGACGCTGGAGTTATCTGGATGGGGCGTCAATTTCCGCACGGTTCACCTCCCCCATGCCAAACGTAATTCGGGTCCAGATCAGCCACTTTAAAGGGCGGCGCGCGCGTCTACCCATGTTCGACCTTGACTACGCCCTCAGCAACCCAAACGTTTCTACCGGGCGGAATGAGCGTGAAGCATGGCTGAAAGCGGGGAGTCTAGCGGTGGTCGCACCGACACAGGGCGAATGGCACTTTGCTTTCCAGCGTGACGGACAGCCTTTGACCGAAAGTGAACCGCACGCCCTCGCCATGTTTACGCAGAACGGCGAGACTTACCTCCGCGAGCAGTTATCGCTGCAAGTGGGCGAAACGGTCTACGGCCTGGGTGAACGCTTTGGCGCATTCGTTAAGAATGGGCAGTCGGTGGAAATGTGGAATGAGGATGGCGGCACGAACTCAGAATATGCCTATAAGAATGTGCCTTTTTATCTCACGAGTCAGGGCTATGGGGTACTGGTCAACCATCCCGGCTGTGTAGGGTTCGAGGTTGGGTCACATCACGTCAACCGTGTACAGTTCAGCGCCGCCGGACACAGCCTTGATTACTACATCTTTGGCGGCCCGACGATGAAGGACGCCTTGGAACAGTACACCGCTTTGAGTGGGCGTCCGGCTGCCGTGCCGGAATGGTCGTTCGGTTTGTGGCTGTCCACATCCTTTACCACAAACTACAACGAGCGAGACATCTTTGCCAACATTGAACGGATGGAGTCGCTGGGTATCCCAATTGGTGTGTTCCACTTTGACTGTTTCTGGATGAAGGAACTGACATGGTGCAGCTTCCTATGGGATGAGCGAAACTTTCCTGACCCGGCGGGCATGTTACAGCGCATCAGGAATAAGGGCATCAAGGTCTGTCTGTGGATTAACCCGTATATCGCAGAGGCGTCGCCACTGTTCGCCGAAGGGGCGGCACAGGGTTATCTGCTGCAAACGCCGGAGGGTGATGTGCGCCAGGCAGATTTCTGGCAGCCCGGCATTGGCTTCGTGGATTTTACCCATCCGGGAGCACGCGCGTGGTATGCTGGCAAGCTGAAAGCGTTGATGGACATGGGCGTAGACTGCTTCAAGACCGATTTCGGTGAACGCATTCCTACGGATGTGCGCTATCACGATGGGACAGACCCGGAACGGATGCACAATTATTACGCATACCTCTACAACCAGACCGTATTTGAACTGCTTCAGCAGGAACGGGGCGAAGGGGAAGCTGTGGTATTTGCGCGCTCAACGACCAGCGGAGGGCAGAAGTTCCCCGTACACTGGGGCGGCGACAACAGTTCGACCTATCCCTCGATGGCGGAAACACTGCGCGGTGGGTTGTCGCTCAGCCTGTGCGGTTATGGCTACTGGAGTCATGACATCAGCGGGTTTAATGATACTGCGACACCTGACCTGTACAAGCGCTGGGTGGCGTTCGGTCTGCTGTCGTCGCACAGCCGTTTGCATGGGAACAGCAGCGCAAAAATGCCCTGGCTGTTTGATGAGGAAGCAGTGGACGTGCTGCGATATTTTAGCCGCCTTAAATCACAGTTGATGCCCTATCTGATGGATATGCGACGCGAGGCGCACGAATGTGGCTACCCGATGATGCGCGCGATGGTACTGGAATTTCCCCAAGACATGAACTGCCGCTATCTCGACAGGCAGTATATGCTGGGTTCGGCGCTGCTGGTTGCGCCCGTCTTTAGCCCTGACGGCGAAGTTGTTTATTATCTGCCGGAAGGACAATGGCGCAACCTGCTGACCGGCGAGACGGCGGAAGGCGGGCGCTGGCGCAAAGAGAAACACGGCTACAGCAGCATTCCGCTGTGGGTACACAGTGAGCGCGGCAGCCAGTGGCCGTGTCTCAAAGAGACATTTCGAGGCTGAGATTCAAGCCGCTGTGCAGTACCCATTGTTCCTCAGGTATCAGGCTCAACGAAACTTGCAGGTCGATTTTATCAGAGGCAACAATGGGTGTGGAATATGACGGCTCCCAGCAGATGCAGCGGCTTCACCAAATGCTGGCGAGTGAGTATGCTTCAAGGGACAGCAGATGCACGCTGCCACCTTTGGTAAACAGATTTACAGCGTCATCATCAGGTTGCGGAAAGGCCAATGTCGAAACGCTGAGCAACCCACCATCAGCAAAGATTTCAATTGTGGAGTGATCGACGTAAAGATGCAGTTGAATACGACTGCCATGTGCTGGCAGCGGCGCACTAAAAGTCGTAGGAAGCGCTTTAACATCGGCTTGCGGACGATTAACCGTTAACTGCGACAGGCGGGTATTGTAGGTAATCTGCACTGAGGCTGCGCCCGCAAAGAACTCAAAACCGAATATTTCGGCTGTGCCCAGTTCAAATTCAGCGATGATTTCCAACTGCTTGCCATGTAAACCGTTGAGCACCACTGAATTCTCAATGATAAGATCGTTCCAGGTATTGATGGGCTGGCGCAGCTCCTTCAGCGCTGCCACAGGGGTTTGAGCCAGCCGCAGACCATCGGCAGTCTGAAGCAAACTCAGTTCACGGGGAACGGTAGTAGAGCCACGCCAGGTTGAAGTAGGGATTTCATTGGCGTAGAGCCAGTTGTTCATCCAGCCGATAAAAATGCGCTGATTGGCGGGCAGATTGTTCCAGGTGGTACCCGCGTAGTTATCAGGGCCATAGTCCAACCACAGGGTCTTATCAGGGTAGGCATCCACGAAGGTTTTGCCGTCAAAGCCGCCGATAAAGTAGCGTGTGCCACTCCCCCCCGCAGGAGCCGTTGAACTGACGCCTAAAATCAAAATCCAGCGCACCTGACCTGCGACGGTCAAGGGAAACAGATCGGGCATTTCCCACGTGCCGCCAATGTAGCCGCCTGTGAAATCGCTGGCATGATCCCAATGCAGCAGGTCAGGAGAGGTATAGAATTTGACAATCTGTCCGACGGCCAGGGCCATCACCCAGCGCTGAAGCGGCGCATACCACATAATCTTTGGATCACGAAAATCCTTGGCCATAGCCGGAATAATGGGATTGCCGCCGTACTTGTGCCATGTCCGGCCACGATCTACGCTGTAGGCAGCCCCCAGACTCTGGTTGTCGTAGGAATAAATCGCCACCAGACCACCGCCGGGAACCAAACCACTCGTATTATTGGCGTCAACGACTGCTGTTCCAGAGAATATCGTACCGATTTCGTCAGGATACATGGCGATAGGTAGATGCTGCCAGTGGACTAAATCCGTGCTCAGGGCATGGCCCCAGTGCATCGGCCCCCAAACCGTTGCTCCCGGATTGTGCTGATAAAAGAAGTGATACTCCCCCTCATAGTAGACCAGACCATTGGGATCATTCATCCACCATTGCGGCGGGCTAAAGTGAAACTGTGGGCGATAGGGTTCTGTGTAGACAGGTAATGGTGTCATAATCTTTAGAAATGTCGTTAAAACTACTTCGGATAAATCAAAATCTGGAAGCATGTTTCCCATCGCTGGCGCTGAGTCCTATAACGACTCCCGTTCTACGTAGGGACAAGGTAAAAGCTGTTGAACAGGAACCTCTGCTTCCGGTGAATGCTGGATAAGATAATTTGCTGCCCAACAACCCATTTCGTAATGCGGTAGCTGCATGGTTGAAAGCGAGGGATGCAGCGCAGAAGCGATGATTTCCTGATTGTCAAAACTCATTACCCCGATGTCGGTGGGGATTTCCATTTTGAGCTTGCGTAAAGCGTCGTAAGCACCCATCGCAGTACGATCATTGCCGCAGAACAGGGCGGTGGGTGGGTTTGCCAGCGACATCAGTTCTTTGGTGTAGGTGTAACCATCGTCGGGCTGGCCGTTACCATTCCGAATGAGCGTCTTGTCAAACGGGATACCATACTGATCCAACGCCTTTTTGAAGCCTGCTAGACGGCCTTCGGACGCAGGGATTCCCTGTTTGAGGTTGATAAAGGCAACGCGCTGATGTCCACGCGCCAAAATCTGCATGGTTGCATCGTAGCCACCTTGCACCTCATCAGGGACGACAGACGGCAGCGAACGATCTTCAACGTAACAGTTGGCCAATACAGTGGGTGCTTCGTAGATGTTGTCTGGAAGGCGGACAGGACGATGATACATGGCGGCGTAAATGATGCCCTCAACCTCACGTTCCAGCATGGCGTTTACGGCTGCCTCGGCGTGATGCAGGTTGTCTCCGGCGCTAATGACCAGCAAAATATGGTTGTTGTTCCACGTGACTTCCTCAGCGCCGCGAATAATATCCCCGGCGTAAGGCGTGGTGGCAACCTCGTCTGTCAGGAAGCCAATCAGCCGTGAACGCTGCGTGCGCATGTGACGGGCTGTAAAACTCGGGCGGTAGTCTAACTCAAGCATTGCCTTTTCGACGCGCTGCCGTTTTTTGGAACTGATATGCTCATAGTTGTTTAACACGCGTGAAACTGTGGCAGGGCTTACCCCTGCCTTTTCAGCAATGTCCTGAATAGTCGGTTTCTTGTTCACGTTCCCGCTCGTTTTTATCCACACGATACGTTAGCAGTATATCATGGGGATAATTCTATGTGACTAGTAGAGTGCTGCTTTACAGGGATGGGATCAACAATTTCCCCAACAAAATGCCCCTGTTTGTCAATCGCCGGGTTCGGTGACACGAGCCATGATTCCTATCGCCATCAATAATGTCAGGCAGGTCGCCTGCCAGCGCAGCAGCTTCAATCGATTCGTTGTATGCCGCCTGTAGAAATTGGCCGAGGGTGACGGCCAAACTGCTCTGCGAGGCGTTAAAGTCATTGACGCTTCTCGTCAGAGTGATGACAATGCAGCAGCGACTTGCAAGGCGAAACTTGACCACACAACAAAGTGAAGTTAGAATCACTTGCATTAAGCGCCCATGGTTCAAGGGATGAATGACAGTCTTCGGAACTGTAGGGTGAAGGTTCGAATCCTTCTGGGCGCGTGCAAAGCTGCCGAATTAGATTTCCCCTACGGCAATGGGGGTGGTGGTGGGGGGCATCACTGCCGCCCGCAGGTTCTGTCGAAATTCCTACCGCGTCATATTCGCTGATACCGCGCGGCGGCACAAAAACAGAATTCCTCGACCCGTATCATCTACCCGGAAGGTCCCAGCACTCACAGGGCCATCGCCACCAATCAGCCACAGTTGATAGGTTTCCGTCTGAGACAACTCCGGCAGCCCTTCAGTCGATAACACGGCAACATGCTGCTGGGTATTCCAGAAGACGCGGGCATCCCCCTAGAAGACGCCAGATCCACCTGGACAATATTGCCTGAAGTAAGGCTGTTCACGACGGCATCTTGCTGCTGAACCTGGGCTGTAAGTTCGTCCTGCGCTTTACGAACATTTGAAACGACCAGCGCCCAATAAGCATTGGATGCCACTAACAACACCAGCATGGCAGCCGAGGCGGCTATCCAGAACCGACTCACTTTGATGATCGGAGCAGGTGCAGCTTTAGGCTGGTTGTTAACCAAAGTACCCGGAGCGGCGGTGCTGGCAGTAGCCGCCATTAATTTATCATGCAGGCTGACTGGCGGCATGACAGGTGTGGCAGTCTGGAGCATAGCCTCCGCTAAGGCAGCATATTCCTCCAGTTCAGAGGCAACCTCTGGACAAAGGGGCAGCAGTGTTTCGACTAAACGAGTTTCCTCTTCGTCGGTTGCTCCAATGCTGTAGGCAGGAAGCAGCGACTGAAGGGTTTCGCAGTCGGGTTCACCTGAACTGATGGGCGGATACGGATTCTCACTCATTAACGGACTCAGTGTTTCAACACATCATTCATACTCATATTACGTAAAAAGTCGTAAAAATGGATTTCACAAGTTGTGAATTCATTATGAATCCTTTGTATTCTGCAAGTTAGATTCGAGCCACATGACCTTAAGCTTTTGTAAGCCGAGCCGCAGCCGTGTTTTTACAGTGCCCAGCGGAAGTTTCAACTCGGCAGCGATTTCACTATGGGATAGTCCCTGGAAAAACCCCTGCTCAATCACTTGTATTTGTTCAACCGGGAGTTTGCGGATAAGTGTACGCAATAACTGACTGTCCTGACCCTGCGGCGTATCGAGAAATGAACGTTTGCCCAAAATCTCTTCAATATCTTCCAACGCCACAGACGCCGGGGGGCGATTCTGTTCCTTGCGAAGTCGATCAATCGCAGTGTAACGTGTAATGGTCATCAGCCAGGTGGACAAGCGCCCTTTTGCCGCGTCCCAGGTATACGCCTGATTCCAGACTTTCATAAACGTGTCCTGTGCCGCTTCTTCAGCCAGTACAGGGTTATTGAGCACACGCAAAGCTAAACCATAGACCAGCGCCCCATAACGCTGGTAAAGTTCCGCAAGCGCCAATTGATCCTTTTGAATCACACGCTTAATAAGTTGAGCTTCATCAAAGCTTTCAGACATGGGTTCAAACTCAACATTTGCTGGAAAAACGATATATTAGAGGCGACTACCGTTTGTCATGGTATTGTAACCAGAGACTATACGTTTAGCTATATTAATTACGCTTTGTAGGATTAGCGAAATTCTAATGTATATAATCGTATTACGCCACATCATGACGCGATTTATGGCGTTACACCAACGTCAAGATAGTTATGATACAGGGTGATATCGGCTGTATCTGGCGAACCGCCAAATTGTGCGTTGATCACCTGATCCAGAGCCGCACTCAATAGCAGTGGCAAATGGGTGTTGACTGCATCGATCACAAACTGAGGTGCCGTTTCACCGTTGGCATCCGTAACCTGTGTGATGCTCAACGCTACGACCTGATTACCCTGCACCACCTCAATTGCGGCGCGCCCCACTGTCCCCCCTACATCAACATAGATCTCCATCTGCGCTGGCGTAATCACAACCAACACAGGTCGCAGGGCAGAATTGGCCTGGTTTTGCAGCGCGGCAAGCAAAGCCTGATCGCTGATGGTGGCCGTCTGATAGGCACTCGGCGTTTCTGTTGGGGCCGTAAACGAGTTTACAGCGTTTGCCACATT
This sequence comes from Anaerolineae bacterium, assembly GCA_046328675.1. Lineage (GTDB taxonomy): Bacteria > Chloroflexota > Anaerolineae > Aggregatilineales > Phototrophicaceae > JACAER01. The sequence continues at coordinate 14,421 of JAXLWC010000045.1, read as the reverse complement.
GATACGGCGAAAGGTAAGGCCATTACGGGCATCGACAATAGGGATGCCAGTTGTTTGGAGCACTGACAGCCCCTGCTCAACAGTCAGAGAGGGTACAGCCTGACGAAGCAAGGCGAATGCCCCGACAACATGCGGGGTCGCCATTGAGGTACCTGTTTTGACGCCAAAGACGTTGCCGGGAATGGACGACATAATACTCTCGCCCGGCGCCAGTAAATCCAGCGTGTCATCGGCATTGGAAAAGCTGGAAACGGTATCCGTGTCACTGCTGGACGCCACGCTCACTGCGCTGGTGACGCAAGCGGGGAAGCTGATCGAATCTGAATATCCGTTGTTGCTGGAAGCAATAACGGTAGCGATCCGTGCGGCGTAAAGCTGGTTGATGATATTCGTCATCTCAGGGTTCTGATTGTCACAAGCGCTGTAATAGCGTCCAGAACCAATGCTGAGATTGATTGCTGCGATATCATAGGAAGCGCGCAGGTTCGTGTACACATAATTAAGCGCGCTCATCTGGTCGGAGGTATAGCTCAGGATACACTGCTGAATGCCCGGAATCGTCGGGCAATCTTCCCAGCGCGTAAAGACTTGTATCGCGATAATATTGGCTGCGGGGGCAATGCCGCGATAGGTGGAATCCCCGCCAGCCGCAATACCAGCGACGTGGGTGCCGTGACTGCAATCGACGCCAAAAACCGTACATCGTGAAACATCCGCAGCGCCGACGCTAAACTGTTGAATGGAGCCATTGCCACAGAGCGAGTCGTTGCGCTCATTATAGTCAGTCGTGCCGGGATTATCCGCCTGATTCCACGAATAGCAGGCTTCGCCAACGACTCGCCCGCCAAATGTGCTGTGAGTTCGCTCGATGCCGCTGTCGATAATCACAACCGTTTGGCCCATCCCGGTGTACCCTAATGCCCACGCATCCGGCGCACCAACGATTCCGGCACTGCTATCAAGCGCCTGCTCCATGGGAATATCCTCAACGAGGTTCACAACCTCTGGTAGAGACATGAGATACAGTAAACCCGCTTCATCCACCTGATAGGCAATACCGGGGACTACCCACTGGTCAGATTGCGAAAGCAGGATGGCGTTGTAACCAGCCAAAGCCGCCGCCACATGACGCTGCGCCTGGGCAATCATGGTTTGCTGCGTTTCGACGGCCTGTGGCGACAGCAAGCTTTCTGGTTGGAAATTGACGTTCAAGCTGACAATCACACGAATAGTTCCATGCGCACGAACCGTATCCAGTAATTCAGCATAACGGTTGGAGAAAACGTTCGGCGTAGCTGTGGGATTCACGGGCGCGTTCGTTCCGCCAAACGATACGATGCCACCGTTGAGCGTCAGCGTCCGGCCATAAGCCATTTCCAGGGCGGCAATACCTGTAACCTGGGGCGCAGCAAAACTGGTTCCACTCATCAAGGCGTAGTCACCATCTGTTTGCAAGGTCAGGATGTCACGTCCTGGCGCGAACAGATCAACTTTGCTCATGGCGCTAAAACTGCTTGGCTGCATACTCCGGTCAATAGAGCCGACAGCAATCACATTGGCATACGAGGCGGGAACCAGCGTGCGGTTTCCTGTGTTGCCCGCGGCAGCGATGATGATAACGCCGCGTGAAATGGCATAATTGACTGCGTTTTCCAACAAGTCTGATGGCTGCGTGCCGCCCAGTGACAGATTAACGATTTGTGCTCCATGATCGGCGGCATACAGGATAGCGCTGGCCACATCTGAATACGTACCGATGCCCTGACTGTTCAGCACCTTCAAGGGCATAATGCGGGTGTTTGGTGCCACCCCAGCCATTCCCAGACCATTGTTGACATTTGCCGCAATCACCCCAGCCACACCACATCCATGCCCCAGATCATCTTGTGGAATGAAATCCCCTTCCACAAAGTCGTACCCCTCGATGATTCGCCCTGCAAGATCAGGATGTTCGGCACATATGCCGCTGTCAATCACAGCCACCGTAATCATCGAATTCGGCAGGTCGCTCCACGCTGCTGGCGCATTTATCAGCGGGAGTGCCCACTGTTCCGCAGCGTGCGGATCGTCAGAGGCATCCTGCTGTGCCACAGCATAGTAATCAGCTTCATGGGATAAGACAACGGAGGATGTGGGCAAACTATCGACAGTACTGCCCTCCGGGAGGCTAACGACGGCGGTATTCAGCGAGGCAAGATCAAGCGCAATGGTGCCCTGTATGGCCGCGATATACTCCATACGCTGCTGTACTGTGCTGTTCGGGTCGAACCGCAGAATAATCCGATTTGTGACTGGCTCATCAAGGGTGGCGCTTGCTGCGATGTTTGAAACTGGCGTAAGCGATGGCGCAGCAGCCACTCCCGAAGTAGCAGGCTGGGTAGGAAATGAGGCTAAGGTAGGCAGTGAGATGCCTGCATCAGGATTACCGGAGAGGCTCAGAACAAGAGCCACCAATAATCCACTCACTAAAACGACATAAATGAAATATCTGTGTTTACGCATCGCCCGCAGCAGTTTATTCATGACCAAAGTTCACGTCACTAGCTTATCACGTAATCCTGCGTCTTTTATGCCAATTGATATTAATTTTTTACGAATTTTATAAGCTGTCGTCATTTTGGGTGAACAGCGTCCCTAAATCGCTTAACACATCGCTGGTGTACGCTTCAAAAATACTGCTGATTTCTTAAACTTACATGTTTCGAGCTGTGCGTCAGGCACATGCCGCCTATTCCAGCACTGTAATTAAAAAAGAAGCCGCCTCTTATTTTCAGGCAGCTTCCATGTCGATTTTCAGGATGTTGCAGTGGATTACAAACGCGGCGAACAATCCTTAGGTTTTAGCGGTGTTTTCCTCAGGGGTAGGCTCGGCAAGCTCTAGCTTACGCGCGGCGGGATAGATGTTGAGATAGCGTACCCCTAGAGTAAACGCCAGCCAACTGTAAGCGACAATACCAATGGCTGCTCCCCATTCGACTATTGACGGTTCATACGTGTTGATCGTGAACACATCACGCACTCCCGGCGACCAGTCCAGCGGAATAACGAAACCAGAGAGAGTCATATTCCAACGGTTGATCACCAGTCCCGCGATGATCATTAAGGCTCCCAGAATGATCACATTACGGTTACGCCGCGTGCGTTCCCACAACATGAACACCGCCGGAATCAAGGCTCCGAACAACACTTCCCCAAACCAGAAGGTGAAGTTGTAGGGGGTGTATTGAGCCAGAATTTCTACGCCCAAACGCTGTTCGGGCACCTGGCTGTAGTAATTGGTGGAAGCCCAGCTCCAAAGTTTAAGGTAGAGATAGGCCAAACAAGCGAAACCTACAAACTTCGCAACCCCATCCAGCACGTCAGAGGGCACCATTTCACGCCGCAGCAGCTTGCCAGCAACAATAGTCACCAGCAGGGTAAGTGCCGGGCCAGCCGCAACCGCAGACAGAATGAACAGCACGGGCGCGGCGGGTGAATACCAAATGGGACGCGCCGCCAGAATACCGTAAGTCGCTCCTAGCGATGACTGATGCAGGAGTGACAAGCCCATACCCATCGTCGCCACTACTGGCATCAAGCGATGCAGGAAGTGCGCCAGTGTGCTCAGGAAGCGCAGATTGCGCAGCCGAGCACTACTTTCAATGATGATGGGTAGCAGCTCCGTAAACAGGATGGTGGTGTACAAAATGACGCAGAGCGTGATTTCCCACAATACCGAATGGATATTCCAGTAGATAATGGGATGATAGAAACGATCAAAGCGCCCAATATCCAGGAACAGCGCGAGCATGGCTGAGGAGTATCCCAACAGGCCGATAAACACAGCAGCACGCGCGATGGCTTCATAGCGCTTCAGACCAAACAGGTACACGGCTGCTGATAGGGTGAAAGCGCCAGCACCCAAAGCAATGGATGAAAGGTCAACGGTGATCCACAATCCCCAGGGTAATTCATCGGTCAAATTCGTGACCGCAAGGCCGTTGAGCAGCACCTGAGCCGCTGATAATCCGCCAATAACCAGCGCAAAGATCAGTCCGACCAGCCACATCCACAGTAAGGGGGACGAATTGCGTAACCCCAATCGATTAAATTGAGACGTATGTCTGATGTCTTCCACATGGGTACTCATGCTTCCAAACCCTCCGGCGGAATGTAATAGACATTGGGTTCCGTGCCCAGGTCTTCACGCAGGCGAATGGTCACCTGGCTGTTAATGATTTGGGACACTGTGCTCTCAGGGTCGTTGAGATTCCCAAAGTGACGAGCAGTAACAGGGCAAATGTTGACGCAGGCAGGTGTAGCTTCTTCGTCTACGCCGGGCATCAATCCTTTGGCGAGGCCAGCATCAATGCGCTGGACGCAGAAGGTACACTTCTCAACGACGCCGCGCGGACGACGCGCGACTTCTGGATTGCCCCACTCTGGCACGCGCGGATTAACATCTGTGCGTTCGCCCCAGTTAAAACTGCGCGCCCCGTAAGGGCAGGCCGTCTGGCAGTAGCGGCAGCCGATACACTTGTTGTAGTCCATAATGACTAAGCCATCGGCACGGTGATAAGTAGCGCCAACGGGACAAACCTCCACACACGGCGCATGGCTGCAATGCAGGCAGGGCCGCGTCACATGGAACGGCGTCCCCAACGGGGTTTCATCATCAATGCGGATATTCCAGCGCATATCGTCAGCCGTGTCGTTGGTCGCCTGGCAAGCCCAGACGCAGTAATCACAGCCGATACATTTGCTCAGATCGATCACCATGACCCAGTGGTAATTAGGATCACCGCCATGTGCTTCCTGACGACTGCGGGTAATCTCGCGGACAAAGGTATTGAGCGGCTGCGAAAGGGTCGCCGCCAGAACCATGGATGCACCGCCGCCGATGAGCAGCGTCATGAACTCGCGTCGAGACAGCAAGCGCATGTTGGGCGGCGCAGTGGGTGTTTTCGATACCGGGGTACTAGATGTTGGTTGCTGATTCATTTGGTTTCATCCCTCAAACCATTTACTTGTCCTGTGGTGCGGTCAAATTCCCCTGGCGATTACCGCGTGTGATGAAGATCGCCGCACCCGTAATGCCAAAGCCAATTCCCAGAATCAAGCCCTGTATCAGTTGGACGTAGTTCGTAACGGCCTCATCATTCTCAGCGGAAACGACTTCAGTCTGGGACGACGCGTCGGCGGATGTTGTTTCGGCTTCTCCTGTCAGCGTAGCCCATTCACCAGAAGCTACCAGTTCCTCATGACATGTATTACACGCAACCGTTTCAACTCGCATCGAGTGACCTGTTGGCATGAGTACGACATTGGAACTTACATTCACCGTTCCTATATCAGCAGGCGCAGGCTCGGCAAACATGTGACAATCGGCGCACTGCATCAGTTGAGAATCAGCCAGGTGCTGATTGTGAACAAAAGTATCCGGCATGGAGTTGTGACAGTTGAGGCATAACGCAGTGGTATCGGCTCCGACGCGCAGTCGCTGCGTGTGCGGTGAATGGCAGGTGGCACAACCCAGTGGCCCAATATCCAGATGCGGGCTGTCGCGCCATTCAGCCAATGTACTCACATGGCAGTCACCGCAGATACCTGCAACCAGGCCGGGCTGTGCGGCAACACGCTGCACATCATGAGCGCCATGACAATCCGTGCAAACGGCTGCGCCCGTATTGCCCGCCGCAATCGCTTCTTCGTGCAAGCCGTTGATGAGTCCCGTCTGCTGTTCTTCATGGCAGCCGAAGCAGGTCTGCACCATTTGCAGGCGGTATTCACGACGGTCAACAGGGGTCGGCCCACTGTGCGGGAAGGCGTTCTCTCCGTGACAATCCAGGCACCCTAAAGCACCTTCCTCGTCATGTTCCCCGTGAACAGAACCGGCAACGGTTTCTGAGGAGACATACAGGTTCAGCAGATTGTCATCGGCCAGCGTTACCGTGCGCCAGGGGATATTGTGGCAGATCATACAATAGCCGTTATCCCCAGTCGGTACGATAGCGGGTTGTTCGGGCGCGCCAGCGGCGGCAGTCGCTTCGGCCTCCGGCGTTGTTTCAGGTTCAGGTGTTGTCTCCTGCGCATGGGCCGCAACCAGCGGGGTTAAGCCGACCAGAATGAGTGTTATTCCCACACCGAGGAGCAATGTGATTAAGTAGCGTTTACGGGTTGACATTGTTAATTGCCCCCATCGAATAATCCAAGTTCCACAAAGACGGCGTCCAGGATTGTGTCGGTATACGCATAATTGTGTATACCAAGACTGCCATCTCCTTCGACAAAGTCGAGCGCTTGAGTAACCCAGGGTGCCGTCGTCGGCGTCACAGCGGCGCGCGCTGCGTCAAGGCGGGTACGGGTATCTGTCTGAACATCATCAATCAACTGCTGTAGTAGTGCTGGCTCTCCAATGTCTTCATGACAGGCAGAGCAGGTATCCGTGAGTCCTTCGACATTAAGTGCGGCTCCCGGAAGAATTGGGCTGGATGTATGGCTGACGCGCAGACCTTCAGTCGTCGGCACGCTCGGCATGTGACAGGTCACGCAGTCCGGGCCATCCTCAGCAATAAAGTGCGCGCTCTCAACACCATCGATGCCTTCGATCAGCGGTAAACCTTCAAACATCGCCTGCACCGGATGATGGATCGTGCCATCTTCGGCGGTATCACTGTGACAGCTCACACACAGCGTATACGGTTCCTCAGTCAGATGAGCAGGCTGCTCAGCTTCACCATGAGGATTGTGGCAGCTCACGCAGCCTACGCCGTATTGCGCCGTCTCGGCGGTCAGCGCTGTCAGCGGTTCGCCCTCGCGAGTTCCCGCCTGAACCTCAGCATTGCGTCGTGTGACGAAGGCGGCATCACTGCTGTGACAATTCAAGCAGGTCGCATCCACCGTTTCGCCACTTCCCAGCAGGTTTACCAGTGACTGAGCATGTCCAGTGGTCAACCATTCGTTGTACTGCATATTGGGCTGCTGCGCGTGTCCCGTAGCATACCAGTGAGCAGTATCATCAGGACTAAACAGGGTGAACACGTCACTGAGGTTGGTCCCAGGCATGAACCCAACAGGATATGCCCGATTATCCGCGCCAGTCCCGCGTGCATGACACTGACCGCAGGTTTGCGGGTCGATAGCGGGGTTGATAGCCGCGCGCAGTTCTGCAAGTTCACTGTCGTCTGGGCGACTTCCAGCGTCGTCGGCCAGGCTGGCATGTTCGCTGCCGGGGCCATGACACGCCTCGCACTGCACGCCTTCTTCTTCCCAGCGCTCACGTTCCAAGTCTAAACCAGTGACATGACAGCCTGCGCAATTCTGCTCCCAATCATAAGCAGGATCAGGCCATGACGCGGCCAGAGGAAGTGCCTGCCACGATTGAGTTTCGACGTTCCACTCTGCTGGCAGTACAACAAGATCATGACGATCAACGGCAAACAGGTAACGCTGTACGCGCTGTCCAGCGCCGACAACATAAGCGATGTCGTCTGCGGTAAATGGACGCGCCGTAGTTTCACCTGGCAAGGTTACAGTACGCAGGTCTTCGCCCTGGCTAAAGTCCGCCAGAATGGGTTCCTTACGTTCTTGTACATCCTGTAGTGCTAATGCATGACTCGATTCGCGATGTGTGCTGACGATGCTGCGATGACATGAGGTGCATTCGCGTGAACCTACATATTCCAGATCTTCGCCCTGTGAATAGACAAGGCGTCCATCAAATACAAGCAAATATGCCCCAACTGTGATGATCGCTGCTCCAAAAACTGTCAGCAACCGGATGATTCTTTGCCTCATCTTTTGCTGCCTTTCCCGATTGCACTTTCAAAGCTCTAATAAACCGATTTCTTAATAAATATTTAGTTTGTTGCCAGTGCTAGGAACTGTACTATTCAGAAACTACTCATAGTCGGACTCAGTCGCTTAACTGCTATCGTCGTCAACCCCATCTTCCCCAGAACCCACACCTGTATTGGCTGACTGCGCTGTCTCCACCTGAAGACTGCCAGCACCATGACACGTCTCACATATTTGATTAACCTGTGGATCAATGGGCAGTTCCAGATCAGATGCGCCGATATGGCAGTTTTCACAGGAAGAGAACCAACTGTTGATGACCCCATCTTCAGTAATAAAGGCTGTGGAATTAAGATGGCTGGAGAACACCATAAAGCCATTATTGGTTTGCATAATATAGCGCTGGTGTTGGCTATCCATCAGGTGTACATCTTCCGCCGCGTGGGGTCTGGTTTCGCTTGCTATTTCGACCTGGTGGTCTTGTTCGCCAGCGATCAACGCCCCGGCCATAACCGTAGGATTATTCACCACATCTTCTATCCCAATCGGACGAAGAGGTAACGACCAGTCATTGTGCTCCGCATTATGGCATGTCAGACAAGCATCAGACCCTACATAAACTGCAGGTTCGGAGACCAGAGACAGAGGGGAATCAACCGTGATCCTTGCCGCAAAAGCGGTCATGGCGATCATCAGTAGGCCAATCATCTGGGCCACGCTACCGATTATCCCAAAGATAATCTGCAAGCGTTTCATAGGGGTCCTCTTTCCAATTGCACTCACAAATAAGTATTCCCAAAGGAAATGTCTTATTTATCTATCATTGTGCTCTCTCTTATCTCACAGGCAATCATTCACCAGGATGAATACGCATCATCTATCGGGATGAATTTTCGTATACTGCTCTTAATCCTTTGTCACCAGGTTCTGACGTATCGCCAGCAGCGCTGCCTGGGTGCGGTCAGAAACATGCAGCTTTTGCAGGATATGCTGCACATGAGTCTTTACAGTTGGCAGGCTCACGTTCAGAGTCTCGGCAATAGTATTGTTCGAGAACCCCTGGGCGATGAGCTGCAATACGTCCAGTTCGCGCTCAGAAAGGGGTTCGATGTCCAACTCCGTCGGTTCTGGCGAAGGCACGCTGTGATCCGCCACTGAGGCTAAAGCCGCTGTGAGTAAAGTGCGGTCAATTAACTCATCGCCCGCCGCCGCCGCACGCACCGCCCTCACAATCTGATCCGGGTCACTTTCTTTGGAGAGATAACCTGCGGCACCACCACTGATAGCGCGTGCCAGATAACCCGGATTAGCGTAGGTCGTCAGCATAATGACGCTGGTACGAGGGGATGCCGCCTTAATATGGGGCAGCGCCTGTAGACCATCCAAATCCTTCATACGAATGTCCAGTAGCATCACATCCGGTTTCTCCGTGCGGGCCAGTTCAATGGCATTAATGCCGCTGTCCGCCTCACCAATCACCTCAATACCAAGTCTCGTGAGAAGCGCCCGCAAACCTTGACGGACAATTCCATGATCATCGACAATCGCAACACGGACATTTGGCTGGGTATCGGTACTCATCCTCAGATCCTCTCTTAGCTCTACCATAAACCATCACTCCCTAACAATACCTTATACCGACTTTACCTTGCCATTTGAACCATTGAGCGCATGTGACGAAAAACGCTGAGGCAGGTTATTAGGCACCCACACTTCAATTTTTGTACCGTGCTCTAGTTGAGTTGTAATCGCGCAGAAACCACCAAGCAGGGCCGCGCGTTCCTTCATCGTTTGAATGCCCAATCCGCGACTTTCGCTGGTGATCGCGTCTGCGTCAAAGCCGATGCCATCATCTTCGATGCGCAAACTAATGCCAAGCTGGTTACGCAGACTGACACGTACATGCTGAGCCTTCGCATGTTTACGAGCATTGTTGAGGGCTTCCTGTGCGATGCGGAACAGCGTGACAGATACCGACGTTTCCGGTTCTGTCGGCAGCGGGGCCAAATCCAGCGTAAGCTCCCAGCCTGCCGCCGTTGTGATGGACTGTGCATGTTCTTCGATAGCCGCTTTTAAGCCTAAATCGTCCAGCGCTGCCGGACGCAGCCCTTCAATAATACGTCGCCCCTCTACGATAGCCTCAGACAGCGCATCGCAACCGCGTTGAATACCTTTGCCCATACCATTAGCGCCGATAGGGCAGGCCTCACGGCAGTTTGAGAGGTAAAAGCGAGCGCCCACCAACTGCTGTATCAGCCCATCATGCAGATCGTAGGCAATCAGCTTGCGTTCTTCTTCCTGGGCCTTGATAAGACGTTCAATCAGTTGGTGTTCCTTTGCCCGTTTACGTTCAAGCTCTTGTGCCATATCGTAAAACGTGCGCGTAAGGGTACCAATTTCATCGTCAGCAAGGTTTTCTGGAAGCTGTGGGAGAATGCCAGTGTGTCCGAATTCGGACGCCATCTGTTTTAGGTTGGCGAGAGGCTGTGACAGCCGATGACTCATGAGATAAGCCAACAGCAGAGCGAAAGTTACGCCAATCAGGGTAAATCCCCCGGCAGCAATATAGAAATTGCTTAACTCGGCATATAACTCATATTTGGGCGTTTCACGGTAAATAACCCAAAATTGATCGGTTACGCTGGCAGACGGGAAGATAGCGTCGTAAACGTAGACACTATTCTGAGTCTCAAAACTGCCCTGCGTGCCATTTAACATCGGCGTTAAGTCGTCATTTACGGCGCTGGGGTCAAAATGCTCAGGGTAGACAAGATACCGCCCACTTTGATCGACCAATGCCCATGTATCATTCCCCAGGCTTGAGGGCAGGTTTCGCAGCAGCCATCCGGCATGAATATCAATGAGGATGATGCCTTCTGACGCGCGCATCGCATAATGGACGAGAGGTGCACTGTTGGTATTCTCGTTAAGAAAGGAAGAGACAAGGATTCCATTCGTGGGAAGGTCAATGGCCTGTTGAAAATAATCGGTGGCGCTCCGGTTACTTAAGGTATTGGCTGCGCTGACGGTTCGCCCGTCAGACTGTACCGAAATCACATCCATTCCATTATTATCGATGTAGGTTAAGCCGCGATACATCGGGCGAACGGATAGCAGCACCATGAAGTCCTGGGCAACTTCATTGCGCCACACTTCTACCTGGCTGGCCTGCGACTGCTGTCGAAGCATTCGTAAGCTGCGTAAATTCCCCAGATATAAAACATCGCCCTGAGTTTGCGACAAGGAACCGACAATACTTTCGGCCTGTAAACGCACCTGACTGACAGATCGCTCCACAGCATTAGAAGAAAGGATGTCACGCGCAAAAACGTGCCCATATAGTCCCATTGCCGATAGCGGAATGATAAGCAGGAGCAAAAACGCCCCCATCAGACGCGTGTGCAGACTTTTTCCCACCCGAAACATAGCACCTCCAAACCCTCAATTTATTGTGCGGTAAAAGTCCGTTTCTGTTTGGTGACACATGTCACAGGCTATTGGTGCCGAATGAAAGCTGTTTGCGAATAAAAAAAAGGTTAGTTTTATGGATGTACAAAGGTACAATTGTTAATGATACACTAGAACAGTAGGAGAGTAATCATGACCGATATTAGTTGGGGCAAGACTAGTCAACTCGAAAAGCCCTCGCAGGCTAGAATTTCCTCGCAGGTTAAATTACTCATCGGTAGTGGGATGATCGTACTTGCGGTTATTTACCTCATTATCACAGGCACATCCAATGGGGCACGCTATTTCATTACAGTGGATGAATTAGTGAATAACCCTCAATATGTAGGACAGTCCGTGCGTATCTCTGGCGCGGTGATTGGCGACACAATCGCCTACGACAGCCAGAATCTGATCATTAATTTTACGATTGCCAGCATTCCAGAAGAAACGACGGACTTGGCGCAAACATTGCACGACGTAATTGGCGACCCCAACGTTACGCGCTTGCAAATTCACGTTGAAAATCAGGTAATGCCTGATCTGCTTCAAAATGAAGCACAGGCCATTCTCAGCGGGGAACTTGGGACGGATGGAATTTTTTACGCCACTGAATTGCTGCTCAAATGCCCTAGCCGCTATGAAGAAGCTATCCCGGAACAAGTTGCGCCAGCAAACGGATCGTAGCAAAATCACACTGCAGTCCTGTCACCGTTGTTTGAAAAAGTACGATAATCGTGCGAATTGGTACGCGCACTTAGTGCTAGAAGCTTAAAGGGGATATATGCTCGCTGAAATAGGTCTTTTCGTCACGTTCTTTGCTTTTCTGTCAGCACTTTACGCGATAGGGGTTTCATTCTATGGGGAACGTTTCGCCCATAGTGAAGCCCTCGTTCTGAGTGGCCGCAATGCCGTTGTCCTCACTGCCGTACTCATGACGATGGCAGTGGTTTCGCTGCAAGCCGCCATCGTATCCGAGCAGTACCAGGTTGCTTACGTTTGGTCGGTCTCTAATCCACAAACGCCGATCTTTTACCGTTTTACGGCTCTCTGGGGTTCACAGGCTGGATCGCTGTTGTTCTGGTCCTTCCTCATGAGCATCTTCGCCGCCTTGTCCGCCACGCTGAACTGGCGTAACCACCGGCGGCTTATGCCCTATGCCATCGTGTTCATGATGGCCACTGTGGCATTCTTCGTAGGGCTTTCCCTCTTCCTTGAAAATCCATTTGATCGTTGGTGGATCGTCCCGACCAATCCGGTGGATCAGCAGGTTGTAAAAGCAGCGCTGATGCCAGCCAATGCCGAGATTCCTGATCCCACCCAGTTATCCCAAAGTGCGCAGGGGTTGAATCCACTCCTCCGCCATTTTGGGATGGCCTTCCACCCACCGCTGCTGTACCTGGGTTTCGTGGGCTTCATCATCCCCTTCTCGTTTGCCATGGCGGCGCTGGCTTCAGGTGATCTTTCGACCAACTGGATCAAAATTACCCGTCGTTGGGCACTCGTTGCATGGCTGTTCCTCAGCCTTGGCCTGCTGCTCGGTGGTCGCTGGGCTTACGATGTGCTGGGGTGGGGCGGTTACTGGGGCTGGGACCCGGTGGAAAATGCCGCATTCCTGCCCTGGTTGATTGGCACGGCCTTTTTGCACAGTGTCATGATCCAGGAAAAACGCGGAATGCTTAAGACCTGGAACATGTTCCTTGTCATCGGCACCTTCAGCGCCGTAATTTTTGGCACCTTTGCTACACGAAGCGGTCTGGTGGACAGCGTTCACAGCTTTGCCCGCAGCCCCATTGGTTATCCCATGTTCACGTTCTGGTTCTGCGTGACAATCGTCAGCGTCTATCTGATCCTCTGGCGGCGCAGTCGGGGTGAGCTGCGCGATGAACACACCGTTTCCAGCATCCTCAGCCGTGAGGCGCTGTTTGTCCTCAACAATCTGGTCTTCGTCGCGCTCTTCATTGCGATCTTCTGGGGTAGTTTCGGCGCTCCCATCATCAGTGAGTTGGTGATGAACACAGACATTACGCTGGGTGCTGATTACTTTAACCGCGTAACCCCGCCGCTGTTCATTGCGCTGTACATCCTGATGGGCATCGCGCCGCTTTCGGCATGGGGATTCACTTCACCGAGGCGCATGGGCCAGACCCTGGTCATCCCGGCCATTCTTACCATTGCGAGTCTCGCCGTATTCTTCGTTACTGGAACCAGAGAGGGCTACGCGCTCTTCGGCTACGGTATTGTGCTGCTTGCCGGATGGGTCGCGCTCTGGGAAACGGTTCGCGGTGTGCTTGCCCGCCAGCGTGTACACAAAGAAAATGTCCTGACTTCGGTAAGCTCGCTGTATTCGCGCAATCCGCGCCGCTATGGGGGTTACTTGATTCACTTTGGTGTCACGGTCATCGGCCTTGGCGTCATCGGCAGCACCCTGTTCCAGCAGGAAACGCAGCAAACACTGTCTGTCGGACAAAGCCTCCAGATTGGCAGCTACACCCTGCGCTATGACGCGCTCAACGGGCAGCAGATTGCAGAAGACGGGCGTCTCATGGACATCGCCGACATTACCGTCATTCGCGATGGACAGGAACTGGCTCACCTGCGCCCACGTCGCGATTTCTTCCCCCAAACGGATGGGATGAACTCGATGACGATTGCGGGTGCTTACAGCACATTTGAGAACGATGTGTATGTCCTGCTCGTTAACTGGGAAACAGTCGGAGCCAACGCGGCGACCTTCAAAGTCTACATCAACCCCTTGATTAACTTAATCTGGTGGGGCAGTTTCATCCTGATCGCAGGCACATTAGCTGCTGGTTGGCCGCGCGAAATACTCCCCGCCCGCCTTCGTGAGGAAGTGCGCGGGAACACCAAGCAGGGAATACAAAAGGGTGTATCCCATGCTTAGAACTCTAGGGAAGAAGATCGTTCAGATTGCCTTCACACTGCTGTTGGTGACGTTACTCATCGTGTATCCCACGGCTGCCCAGCAGACCGACCCACGAAACGTCACCGACGATCAGGTGAACGCTATTGCACACGGTTTGTATTGTCCGGTATGCGAGAACATTACGCTCGATGTCTGCGGAACCGCTGCTTGTGCGGACTGGCGTGCTGAAATTCGCACGATGCTCGAAGCTGGTTGGACAGAACAACAGATCGTTGACGACTTTGTACGTCGTTTCGGGGATCGCGTTGTGG
>JAXLWC010000044.1:0-47417 GCA_046328675.1 Anaerolineae bacterium | reverse complement strand
GAAACCCCGACGGAAGTGGTCACCGAGGTTCCCACGGAAACGCCCACTGAAGTTCCCACTGAGGTAGTCACCGAGGTTCCCACCGAAGTCGTTACCGAAGTCCCGACTGAGGTAGTCACCGAGGTTCCCACCGAAGAAGCAACCCAGTTTCCTCCTGACTGAGGTCGCGACGGATCAGACTCCTTAAGCAGACAAAGGGCGGGGCGGGTGCAAACCTGACCCCGCTGCGACAAAAATCGACTGCCCGGTCAAATTGATCGGGCAGTTTTTGTTTTGGCAGATATTTATCGCGAACAGTGTTCACGATTTAATACAAGAACACCGTTCTCATATAAGTTGACGGACGGCGAGAAAGGCGGCGGCGGGCCAGCGGCGCGGAAAACCGCCGCAGCGGGGTGAAGCCATGACAACAAAAAGGACGCCCGTTTGAGCGTCCCATAAAATCAAATGCTGCGACTCGACTCAGTTCGGTTCCTGCGGCGAATCGGATTTGGCAAACCGCGCACGCTGGAGCACGGCAGTCGTAACCATTGTGCCGTAAACGCTGTAGCCGGATTGTCCCGGTTCCACCGCCGCAAAGCCTTCGACGACCAGCCGATCTTCGGGGTCTTTGAGCGCTTCCTCGACTTTATGCCACATCTTCAACGGCACATAGACCGTCGTGACGGTAGGGAAGACGGGAGGACGCGGAACGCCACGCGGGACGTGGGAAATCTGGAAATTACGCTTAATGGTCAGCGTCACCTGATTCACGTTAATTTTTACGGAATCAGGGCGGCCCACGACGACTACCTTCACGCTGGAAGTGTTTCCGCTTTCCTCGAACAGATCATGCACGAGTTCCACGCGTCGATTCCATTCAAAGGGGGGCGCTTCCGGTTCAGCGGGTGCGGCGGGGGCAGCGGCCCCATCGTTCTCCTGATTGAGCTTACGCTCCAGCTTTTTCTTGTGCCAGGCGGCTTCTCTGGGGAAAATCTGGATCATCAGTTCCTGGGGCATGGCCTTTTTGGCGATGAAGAAGAAAACGCCGCCGGGGGTGCGTTTGCGCCCCAGCTTTTCCATCATCATGCCGCCCTCAGCCTCGATTTTCATGGTCTCGTCATACCAGGCCCGTGCTTGTTCAAGGCCGCATTTGTAGACAATGTTCTTGATAAGCTGTTTCGGCATTTTCTCGGTTTCGCCCAACAGGTCGGCCAACTGCGCGGCGAGTGCATCCTGAGGCCGCTGGCGTTTGTTTTCATTCTCCGGCTGCGCGGGGCGTTCATCAGCCAGCTTTACTGTCAGAGGCTCGGACTCCTCAGAGAGCACATAGCCGTTGAGGCTGGCAACCGCCTGCTGCGCCAATTCAGCGCTGGCCATGGTGATAAAGGCAAACTTGGCCAGTTTCTTATCTTTACCCCGCAGCGCGCGCTGAACATGGGCAACTTCACCCACCGTATCAAACAATGCTTTAAGTTCGTCTACCGTCATTTCTGCGGGCAGCGGCGCGACATATAAACGGGTATTGGGTTCCGTCGGTGCGGTTTCCTGACGAGGACTGGCCATCTTGACCACCATCGGCTGAAAGCCTTCACCAAAGGTATACCCATCCAACTGTTTAATCGCCTCGGCTGCCAGGTCGGACGATGCCATGCGCACAAAGGCAAAGGTTTCCGGCGCGCCGGTGCTGCGCTTGACCGGGCGATGAAACTGACGCACTTCGCCAATTCCGTCAAACAGCGCGCGAAGCTGTTCAGTCGGGAAGCTGCCTGGCACTTTGGCCACAAACAGGTTATCGTTCGATGGGCGGTCCTCCACCGCTTTCACCACCATCGGCAAATTTTCTGCGGTAAGCTGATAGCCGTCCAGACGCTCAAGCGCCGCCTGCGCAGCTTCAGGGGACTCCATCGTGACGAAGGCATAGGTTTCCGGCTGGCCCGTTTCGCGCTTGGTGGGGCGGTAAATCTTGGTGACCTGGCCCACTGTTTCAAACAGCGCGACGACCTGTTCCGTACTATAGTCGGAAGGAATTTTTGCGACAAAAAGCTGATCCTGCATACGAGACCCTTCTTGGGAAACCTATCACGAGAACGGACAGTATAGCCCAAAAATGCTAAGATTTCTTCAACGTATCGCGGTAAACATGAATCTGCGCGCTGTGTTCCCGTTTATGCCCGTAAAAAGCGTAAACGATGAAGTCATCCAGTGCGTAATCTGCGCCGTACCAGGGCAGGCTGCCAACCTGCCGCAGTATTTCCGGCGAGAGTTGAGCGACCAACTGCATGGTTTTAGCCTGAACCGTTTCGTACTCACGCAGCACATCCCGCACAGCGTAATTTTTGCGGACTTCAACCTGTTGATCGTTGAAGATTTCACCGCCTTTAAACTGTTCGAGATAAGGCGTTGGGCCGCCGCCGAGAAATCCTTGCAGCACTTCCAGCAGCACATGCTCGTAGGAAGTCAGATGTGCAGCAATGTCCCGCACTGACCACCAGCCGCAAACCCCACCTTGCAGCATTTCCACGTCGGTAAGCCCCTTCAGGCTGGATAAGAACGTCAAGTTGCCATATTTGAGAATATCACTAGCATTCATGGCTCTCCCCTTACCGCTGTTAGCGTCATTATATGCGTTCTGGTATCGGCTGTGCAACACATGTGCTTAGACGTGTCTTAGAAAACTCGCTACAATGGGCGTTATTGTCAGGTTCAGGGGGGATTTATGACACATATTGAGGTTGTTGACCCGCAGACAGCCAGCGGCGCGGCGGCTGACTTCTACAAGGAGGCAGGCGTATCACTGATTATGCAGTGTTTCAGCCCGCGCCCCGATTTCGGCCATCTGGTAAACGAGATGGGCAACCTGATGCATTTCCGCAAGGGAACGCTCAGCCGCCGCGACCATGAGGCCATCGCGACGTTTGTTTCGGCGCTGAACCACTGCCCCTTCTGACTGGACAGCCATGGGGCTTACCTGCGGTTGCAGGGCGAAGATGAAGAGGTGGTCAAAGCGATTGCCCAGGGCGATTTAGAGGCAGCAGCGGCGGCAGGGCTGGAAACAAAGCGCCGCGCCATGCTGGAATATGTGCGCAAAATCACGTTCGACGCGCAGCACATCACAGCAGAGGACAGCGAAGCGCTGCGCCAGCAGGGTTACGACGACGCACAGTTGGCAGAGATTGTGTATATCGCGGCGCTGTTCGCGTTCTTTAACCGCGTAGCCGACGCCTTTGGCATTCAGGGCAGGGGGCTACTGGAAATGCCGCTGGACGAACTACGGCGGGTGCTGACGCGCTGATTTTGGATGATACAGGCATAACAAGTTGGAATGACGTGTGAGCAAGCCTACGCCTACCTCGCGGGTGGTATGACACGTCTGGATCGTGGGATTCCGACTCGATTCCGCGTAAAAATATCGGAGATCGTTAGAAATTTTCCCTTGTCCAATCTACATATTTATCCACTCTATCTCGTATTTGTTTGGCGCGTTCGTCGCCAAATCGTTCAAGCAGCCAACTAAGTAGTTCCTTGTTATTTTTGCTGCCATTACAAGTTTTGCAAGCAAGTATCATATTGCTTAGTATCGTACCAGGACAATTAGGGGCAGTAAGTGGAACAATATGATCTCCTGTTCGGAGATTAGGACCAACCAAATCACCCAACTCTGTGCAGCAGTATGCACACCTGTTTCCAAAATAGTCGATCACTTTTGCCCATTGCTCAGTTGTGAGTGTATTTGGCAAGGAGCATTTACGTGCGCGACGATTTATTACATATATTCTACCTTTTTCAGGGTGCTTTTCACGCCACTTTCTATTAGTTGCTTTTCTTTTTTCTGGATTCTTTAGTCGATAGAGGCGAGATGCTTCGTTAATTTCCTGAGAATGATTCAGTCTCCACCTGCATTGAATAAGTCTCACTTTTTCAGGATATAAAATACGATAGCGACGTTGCTGAGCGACTCTTTTCTCAGGGTTGTTTTTTCTCCACCTTTTGTTTTTCTCTCGTCGCTTAGCTGGATGCGCTTTCCACCATGCGTCAGATTGTACAGCATGACATTGCTTGCAAATTCCGCGAAGACCAAAGGCTCCCCGCTTATCAGGATAAAAATAATCAGGAGTTGCAGGAAGAATTCTCTTACAAACTCCACATTGTTTCAGATTGTTTACTTTCAGGGTGTTTTTGCGATGCTGGCTTT
Source organism: Anaerolineae bacterium (assembly GCA_046328675.1). GTDB lineage: Bacteria > Chloroflexota > Anaerolineae > Aggregatilineales > Phototrophicaceae > JACAER01. The sequence goes on along the minus strand of JAXLWC010000044.1, from coordinate 43,243 downwards.
CAAGCCATTTTTCGTATTGGTCGCCATGTTGATATTTGCGATGACGCTCTGCGTAACATTTTTTGCAAATACTACGAAATTTCCCATTCTGCCCTTTGGTGTAGAAAAATTCATCGGTGGCAGGAAATTCAGTATGGCAATCCTTGCATATCTTTGTATTCAAACAGCAACTCGTCTTATACTGAATCGTCTGTATTAGTAGCATTGGGCGGTGACGAAACCACTTTTGGGGAGCAACCCCAGATGTTGACAAGACTATATCGCAAAGATGTGATCTTTACGATAAAAATCTTGCGAAGACATCTGTCCAGGAGGGTAGGGCGCATCATCAGGGTTACGCAACAGGTTATGAGATATCCGACGTGGGATAATCAGGGTCAGCAGGCAGGCTCACGCCAACCCTGTCAACTTGCAGCGGTAACAAGCGTCAATATAAGTGCTCCTGATAAAGCAGCCGTTAGCTACCCGTTTTGCGGTAGGCTCAACTAAAGGTTTCAGCAGCGCCAAAAACCACTGGCCTGAGTCATGCGCGAAAAGCCGATAGCTAACGGCTAAAAGCTCACGCGCCTAATACTCCAGCTCAAACTCCGGGTTCTCCCAGACGATCAGCATGGCGGTATCATCGGCATCGGGTTCCTCGCAGTAGTTGCGAATAATGCCGCGTGCCTGGAAGCCGCGCTTCATCTGAACGCTGACGGTAGGATCGTACAGCTCACCGCGGGCGACCTTGCGCGCATATTCCTCAATGGTCATATGGTCACGGTAGTCGCGATAACCGATGAGCATTCCACCGGCGAAGAAGGCGTACACGCCGAGTTTTCGGGCTAGCTTGAAACGTGCTTTGTAGAGTTCCTTGCCAATCCCCTGACCTTGATAGTTGGGGTCTACGGCAATCTCAACGCCATACAGTCAGGTGCCTTCAGGCTTATGCGCCTGAATTCCACGATCTCCGATGGCATCATACCAGCTAAGGGGTTCATCGTAAGGGGAGTGGTCGGTCAGCATTGTGCAAGCCATGCCGACGACTTTCTTGCCGTGCAGCGCTACAAACTGTCCTTGTGGGAAGCGCTTGATCTGATTTTTGACATCATCGGGGCGCATAAAATTGCTGAAGTACGGGGTATCATCGGGGAACCCGTAGGTACGGAGCAGCAACTTACACACCTGCTCCGCGTGTTCGGGGCGGGTGTTTACGACACGAATATTGTCGGTGGAGAGACTTCGTTTGGCATTCATAAAGTTCCTTACACTCGTTCGGACGAACGGGCACCGCAGCGCCCGAGCGTGAGGGCTGAACGACAGCTTCCTACGCTAACCCAAGCATACCACGCCTTTTAATCACCGCAAGGGGGGCAGGGGGGGCAGGGGGGCAAATTGATGGGGTTTTTATGTGGAATTTATGCGCGTGAAGGGTTTTATTCATCAACATGAAAAGGCGAACACGGTGATTCGCCTTTCAAGGTGAGCATTATGCGGCCTAACGGGTATTTTCACCCCAGACCAGAATAGGCATATTGACCACGACGCCGGGCTGTTCGATCACGATTTCTTCGGCGTCCGCCGCTGCTTCAATCTCTGCTACACTCATCAGTTCGCGGGGTTCAGCACCTTCCTGCCATGTTACGAGGTTGACGGCACGCAGCGGGGTATAGGCTTCGTCGCCGGGCACGCTGTCGAAAACGTCCGGCTGGGCACCCAGCGGCCCCATGCCTTCGATGCCGTTGGTGAACACATAAGCATTGCCCAGCAGTTCAACGGGAATTTGTGCAAGGCTGGGAACGAACAAGACATCTGGCCCCATCATTTCGGTGAGCACGCCAGCCACGCCTTCATCCGAGGCTTCCGGGTGGATAAAGTAGACCATCTGGCCATCGTAGTAGGCCATGGCCATCGGCGCGAGGTCGTCCACCGAATAGCCTGTGTCCATTTCCATCGCCATGCCGTCCATCGCTTCTTCTGTGGCTTCTGGTGTGGCTTCCTGCGCCTGTGCGCTCATCAGCAGCCCACTAAACAACACTACAGCCAGCAAAACCAGACTGAGATAACGCTGCTTGACCATTTCTTATCCTTTGAACTCTATTGGTTGTACGAAAATACAATGTTGAATAAGCTCATTATCTCTATGGAGTAAAGTCCAAGGTAGTGAGGTTCGGAATACCTTGTACCTGACAAACAACACACTTCCGGCTGAAAGTAAACTTCAACGCTAAAATTTATTGCATTGCATTACAATATAGTTAGATGGGTTTATTGTAATGGGATAGCAGTATGGGTGTGCGGGTTTATTGGGATAATGATGAGAAGAAAATCATCTGGTATGTGCTGGAAGGCCGCTGGACGTGGCCGGAGTTCTATGCGGCATACAACGAGGCGCTGGAACTGGAAAGCAGTGTTAGCCACCGTTTCCACTGTATCATGGATTTGCGTCAGGCCATCGGGATGCCAGCTAACATCCTGATGCATGTGAAAAACCTGACGGATCGGCAGCCGGACAATATTGGCATTACCGTGATGGTGACATATGAACCGTTTATCTATTCGCTGTATCGCATTGGGGTAAAATTCTACAGCAAGATCGAGCAGTACTATACGATAGTGCCCACGCTTGAGCAGGCCTATGTGAAAATCGCGGAAGTTGAAGCCTCCTACGCACCTCCATCACCAACTCTCTCGCTCCGCAATTAATGGCTGTTTTGTCATCTACCTTTTAGAGTCAATCGTTGTATTGGGATGAGGTAATCCAATGAGTGTGCGTGTGTTGTGGGATAACGAGCAGAAGACTATTGTGCGCTACGTGGTCGAAGGCAAATGGACGTGGGAAGAAATGTACCCGGCCTATAATCAGGCGATTGAGATGGAAAAAGCGCAGCCGCATCGGGTGCATGTGATTCTGGATATGCGCAAGGCTATTGGTGTGCCTGCGAATGTGATGATGCATATGAAGAATATCTCGGACAAGCAGCCGGCGAATATTGGGCTGTCGGTTTTTGTCACGAACAGCAGTTTTATCCATTCGCTGTATCAGATTGGCATCAAGTTCTACAACAAAATCGAGTACTACTTCCGCGTTGCCGAAACGCTGGAAACGGCTTACAGCATGATCGCGGAGGCGGAAACACAGTATTCACACCCAGCGTAGCTTTTATCGTCGTCGTTACGGGTTGATTGCGTTTTATGGTTTGTGGAAAGCGGTTGTATGGGAATGAGAGGTTATTGTATGAGTGTTGAGGTGATGTGGGACAACGCAGAGCAGAGCATTCTGCGCTTCGTATTCGAGGGGAAATGGTCATGGGAAGAATTGTATCCGGCCCTCAACGAGGCGTTTGAAATGGAAAAGTCGGTGCCGCACCGTGTCCACGCGATTCTGGACATGCGCAAAAGTGTCAGCGTGCCCACTGATGTCCTGATGCATGTGAAAAACATTAGCGACCAGCAGCTTGAGAAGTCCGGCCTGTCGGTTATTGTGACGCACAACAGTTTCATTCACATGTTGTATCAGGTAGGGGTGAAGTTCTACAGCAAGATCGATTACTACTTTCGGGTTGCAGCGACGATGGACGAGGCACGGGCCATGATTGAACGGGCCATCGCGCGCGATTCACTGGACAAAACGGCCCCTAAGCGTCATGTGCTGCGCTGACGGCAGCCCGGTTTGTTGCGACTGACATGTTTGTCAAGCGGGAGTGGTGAGATTCAGGTTACATGACGTTCAATTGAACGTCCCTACACGAAAAATATCCGCGACACTCCCCACTCCCCGTTTGTCAAGCAGTCCCAACACTATACTGTGGGCCTTTGCGTTAAAATAGAGCTATAAAGAGCTTATGATAACGGGGCAGCAGTATGAGCGTCCGTGTTTTTTGGGACAGCGATGAGCAAAAAATTATCTGGTATGTCGTCGAAGGGACTTGGACATGGGACGAGATGTACGCCGCGTACTACAAGGGCAGTGAGCTGCAAAAATCGGTGTCGCATCGTTTCCACGCCATTATCGACATGCGCAGGGCAGTAGGGATACCGCCGAACACGATGCTGCATGTGACGAATTTCAGCACGATACAGGTGGAGAATCTGGGGATTCGGGCCATCGTCACCACCGATACCTTTGTCAAGTCGCTGTTTCAGATTGGGGCCAAGTTTTCCAGCAAGCTCAGCCAACACTTTGTGATGGTGCAGACGGTGGAACAAGCCTACGCACGCATCGCCGAAGCACAAGCCGAAGACTCCCAAACGCGCTCACATGGCCCATTACCATAGCGCGTCCGGTTCTGCTGCGGCACAATAACGACAGCAGCAGAACGGTTATCGACTCAAGCTCATGCCCACCCAACTGTATCAGGAATATGTGCCGCATCCCGCGCTGGCAGCGTATGTGCAGTGCTACTGGAGCATCGCCCAATCCGCGCAACCGCTGACGAACCATGTGCTGCCTGACGGCTGCATCGACGTGATGTTCAGCGTGACGGCAGGGGCGTGCTTCGCGGATGTCGTCGGCACGATGCTGTCGGCGGCCAGCGTGCCCCTCGAACCTGCGACGACGTTTTTGGGCGTGCGCTTCAAACCGGGCGGGGCGCTGCCATTTCTGCGTGTGTCGGCTCAAACCCTGACTGACGGCGTGCTGCGGCTGGATGATGTGTGGCCGAGCGTCACGCGTGACCTCAGCGAACAAATCCACGACGCGCCAACGCTGGCCGCTAAAGTCGCGCGGTTGGAAGCGGAACTGCTGCGGCGCGTGCTGGCCATCCCGGCTGTTGATGTGCTGACCCTCAACACCATCCATTACATCAGGGCAGCCAGAGGCCGTGTCAGCGTGCGCGAACTCAGCACACACGCCGCGCTCAGCGAACGCCAGCTAGAACGCCGCTTCCGCGAGCACACGGGGCTGTCGCCGAAGCTGTTCGCGCGGCTGATACGCTTCCGCAGCGCGGCGATGCTTCTCCAGCAGCAGCCGCAGCTTGCCGTGCAGGACTTAGTGTTTGCCAGCGGCTTTTACGATCAGGCGCACTTCATCCACGACTTCAAAGCCTTCGCAGGTGTGACGCCCAGCGAATATCAGGCCCAGCAGCGCGATGTCGGCTTTTTACAATACAGGCTGCGGCTTCCCTGATACAGTGGTAGATAGTTAACCTTTGACGCTCGTTTACCCCCTCATCCCCAACCCTTCTCCCCCGAATTCAAGGGAGAAGGGGGAAAATGCAGCACACGTCGACAAAAGGGGAACGTTTTTAGGACGTTAGGTTCACTAGCACCATTATTTAGTCATCAATTGTCTATCCATGAGGGAAGTCGTATGCAGTTTGGATACACCATTATCTACGTGCCGGATGTGAAAAAAGCGGCAGAATTTTATGCGCGCGCGTTCAATTTAACGGTGCGCTTTGTCTCGGACGAAAACGACTACGGCGAAATGGACACGGGCGGGACGACACTGGCTTTCGCCGCCAATCATCTGGGCAAGTCCAATCTGCCGGACGGTTTCCGCGAAAACCGCCCCAACGAACTGCCCGCTGGCATCGAGATTGCTTTCGTGACGCCAGATGTGCAGGCGGCGTATGACCACGCCGTCAAAACGGGGGCGGTGGCGGTGTCCGCGCCCGTCACAAAGCCGTGGGGACAGGTCGTGGCTTACGTCCGTGACTTAAACGGCGTGGCTGTCGAGCTTGCCAGCCCGATGGGGTAGGGCGGGCCTTAGCCCTCTCCAAGCCTCTTTCCACTGCGTGGAGAGAGGCTTAAAACGCCGCTTTAAGGGTGACTCAACGAGGCTGTCACCGTAGAACGCCACCAGTTGTTGAGCGAGGGGTCGCTGATGTATTCGTCCACCAGCGCGGCGGCGCGTTCTCCGGCTTCCGTGCGGGCGCTGCCTGCCGGGGCTTCCCATGCTTCATGCATGACCGTTGTAATCGCGCGGTCCGCTTCGACAGCTAAGGCGCGCGCCATCTGATACAGCAGGTGATCGGGCGAATCCTTGGCAATCTGCGAGTGTGTGGGGCCGTGCAAGCCAGCCTCGGCGGCCTCGCTGGCGGACTCAGAGGTATAGAGTTCAGCAGCCGTTTCCAGCAGCCCTGTGTAACGCGACAGATAACCGCGTATCAACGCCGAATTCTGAAGCGCTGTCCAGCCTTCCTCGCTAATGACACCATTGGCGATGGCCGTGCATTCCGCCGCAGCGCTCTCAGAACCCTCCGTGTAGCCGCGTTCGGCACCCTCAACTGCGCCGCCAAAGAAGCCGCTGACGCCTTCGGTGACGCCACCCACGACGGACTCCACTTCGCCCATCGCCATGCCGACAATGGGGTGCAGCGCCGAACCTCTGGCGTAGCCGCTGGAGTAACCGCTGATGCTGCCGCGTTCATAGCCTTCTGAAGCGCCTTCGACAGCGCCGGGGATAATGCCATCCACCGCGCCGGCCACACCGCCGGGAATGCCGCAGACGATTTCGCTTAAGGCGGCGGCACCAATTTGCCCCATACGCACCAGCCCCAGAATGAAACCGCGACTCAGCTGGCCGTGTTCAATCTCAGTTTTGAACTGCTCCAGCAAACTCACAATCGTATCGGAGGTTGTGGCATATGTCCCGGTCACAATACGCGGATGCTCGCTGGAATCATCGGGGGTGTTGCCGACAAGCGCGGGGTTGACGCCGTGCAGATGCTCGGTCAAACGTCCGCTTAAAAAGGTGGCGCGCGCGTCCCCTTCGTTGTGCAGCAGCCACACCGCCGCATCAGCGAAGTTGGAATGCGCGAAATAGTCTTCGACGGCGTGAAGGGCATCGCCCATCAAGCGTCTGCCTTCCGCCTCGTCTTCGGCGGCGGCGGCCTCACGCAGCTTATTTTTGGCATGAAGTTTGCTGCGCTCGATGTATTCCGGCAGATGGCTCGCCGCAGAAGCCGCCGTGATTTCGGCGCGGGCGGCCTCGTTGCGTTCGTATTCTTCGCGCTGCGCAGGCGAAAGATGCGACAGCGCTTCCGCCAGCCGGGCGGGGTCGGCACGCACTTCGGGGTCTTCCACCGTGCCGCCGCCTTCGGGGTTATCCATGTGTTCCGACGCCACGTAACCGCCTAACTCAGCGCGGGTAGTGGGGCGGTTAAATTCGCCCATCGAGACAATGCTGACCACTTGCAAAACAGGGTCAAGAAATTCCGGCAGGCTGTTGACGGTTGGAAACTGCGAGAAGTCGCGCATCCAGTTGCCAAAGTACACCTGGCCGATTTCATCACTGCTAAAGAGGTCGCCCAACGCCTCACGTTCAATCCCACCGTGTCCGGTTTCGCCCGCCTGAAAACGCTGGATACGCGGCGGTTTCTGCGCGCGCATCAAACGCTGTACGGCCCGGTTGCCGATCTGGCGCTGCAACTGAAGGACTTGTCGTGGATGCAGATGTTGATACTGGAGGATCGCCGTTTGGCTTTGAGGCTGCGATTGGGTGTCTGGCGATTGGTGTTCGTGTGTCTGGGCCGCCGCAGTTGGCTTGTGCTGTCGATCTTGCATACATCACCCCATTTTCCCGTTAAGCCATTATAGGGAGATTCGCGATTTCGATGCAACTACACGCCCCGACTAACGCAGTTTTTTGGTGAATTGCAGCGACAAATCCTCATCGACAATCCGTTTATCGCCGGGTTTGACGAAGTGCCCACCAAGAAGAGATCTGCGTCGTGAGACTCCAGGGATTCCTCGCGTGCCTGAGCCGCTGGCCGTGCGCTGAACCCCACATCGGGGATGGCCCGTTTTATGGCTTCTCCGGCTACAAATCCCGGTCAGCCTGTTTGCGGCTGGAACGGAATGCCTGCACCTTATGACGGTTGCCACATCCAGCCATCGAACACCAGCGGCGCGCACCCGCGCGGCTGTGATCGACGAAGAGAACGCCACAGTCGTCGGCAGCACATTTTTTGAGCCGCTGGATGGGTTCGGACAGCAGGAGCTGCTCGGCGGACAGCGCCAATTCCCATAAGGGGCGTGATGGGCTGTCAGGTACTTTCCAAGCCCAGACGAAGCCTAACGAATCAAAGCGCAAACTACGCGCGGCGTGTGCGGATTGAATCGAGGAGTCCACTTGTGCCAGACTGCGGACATCCGGCATCGTTTGGCGGATCGCCGCCCACAAAACGCTAAAAAGCGCCTCGCGGAAGGCTATGGCAGCGGCTAATGCCGTTTCTCCCACGCGGCTATCGGCGTGCGGCATCAAGCTGGCGGCGGTTTGCGTGTCGATTAAGGCTGCCTGCTGCACGAAGTCAAGCAGTGCCCTGTAGCTGACGAGCCGTTCTTCGGGCAAATCCGCAAGCCGTTCGTCCAGGGTATTCACGAAGTTCGCCGCCGGATGGTCGCCGTTCCATTCAAATTCAAAAGTCATGCGCGCTCCTGTAACCCCTAAAAATCATTTGACAAGTTACACATTTTATAATAACGTAACCCTATCAAGCCGTCAATATGGTTACACAGACCAAGGAACATGTTATGAATCCGACCCCTGTTTCGCAACAAGTGCCGTTTCACATTTTAACTGACTTACGGGCGGAAGGGCCGCATCCTGATTATGCCCAAAAACTGATGCTGTTTGGGCAATTCATCGGCGTGTGGGATATGGATGTGCGTTTCTTTAATCCCGCCGGAGACGAAATTTCGCACCGACAGGCTGAGTGGCAGTTCTCGTGGATTCTGGACGGACGCGCTATTCAGGATGTGCTGAAAAGTGTTGACCAGCAGGATGCCGCTAAAAACGCTCCCGGCCAGCGCGGTATCGGGACGACCCTGCGTTACTACAATCCGAAGCTGGACCTCTGGCGCGTCGTCTGGTTCGGCGTGAGCAGCGGCTTATTCGTCTCGCTCACGGGCAGACCGAGCGCCACTGGCATCCTGCTTGAAGGTCTTGAGGATGATGGCACGCTGAACCAGTGGTCATTCAGCGAGATTACACCGGACAGTTTTCGCTGGCGGGGAATGGCCTCGAAGGACAATGGGGCAAGCTGGTATCTGGAAGAGGAGATGTTCGCGCGGCGGAAATGAGGTGTGGGGCAGGGGCATGTTGCCGACGTGCCTCTACCAATGTCCTACCACCACCGCCAAGCGTCGATCCATCGCGGCGATATGTTCCGGGAGATTTGCGATTCTATAGGCCCCGGCTAGCGCAGTTTTTTGGTGAATTGCAGCGACAAATCATCATCGACGATGACCTTATCGCCGGGTTTGACGAAATGCCCGCGAAAGAACAGGCCGCGCCCATCGGGGATATAACCACGCCGGACGTACATGCGCTGCGCCGTGCCGTAGTCCGCGTACATGCCGACGCCGATGCCCACCAGCGGCGACTGCCGGGCTACGCGCTGCTCGGCCTCGTCCATCAGGCGGCTGCCGATGCCGCGCCGCTGGAACCGGGGCAGCACGTTGAAGTCCTGAATTTCGGGGATGTCTGCCTCGCGGAAGGGGGGATAACTCGACTGCCAGACAATCGTGACGTAGCCCGCAAAAATATCCTCGACGAAGGCCACGAGCACCACACGCTGTCCGGTCTGCTGCTGCGTCAGGTAACGTTCATACTGGGCGACGGGCTTGTGCCAGCCAATCGCCAGAAAAGCATCTGCGATGGGGTGAATGTCCTGCGCTTCGAGCAGGCGAATGTGCAGCGTCACCGAAGTGTGCCTTTCTACCATTAACATGCAACAGTGTAATCAGAAGGCGCACGAGACGCGAATTCGTGCGCGCCCGTCAGGGGGTACATTCGGTTTTGGGGGCAGCGAGTGAGCTTCATCCGCCCGCAGCTAAAGGTGCGGGCTAGTCAGAAAGACAGTGCGTTGAGTACAAGGACGCGCGGTGACGGAGCTATTTCAGGCGTGTGGCACAACAGCTTTAGCCTGCTGACGGGTTTTGCAACAGCCCGAACGGTGAGATTAAGGCATCTCCCCCCTTCTGCCCCGACTTCCGAATACACCCCGGTCAGGGCGAAATTTGTACTCCGGTTATTTCCGCGCTACGATTTGTGATTATCTTTATCGCAGTGGATTACATTTTGAGTCCTATGCTTCACGACTTATCCAACGAGCAAGCCGTTATTACAGCGATTGAAAGCAACATGTTTTCCTTCTGGACGGCATACGGGCATGACCGGCTGGACAGTGAGCGTATTCTGCGCTTTGCTACCGATGTGCCGCACCCGCTGTTCAACGCCGCCTTCCGCGTGCAGCTCACGATTACCCAGATTCAGGCCACGATTGACGAAACCATCGCCTACTTTCGTGCGCGCCAAACGCCGTTTTGCTGGTGGACAGGGCCGATGACGCGGCCATCCGATATGGGACATCACCTGCAAGCGCATGGGCTGATGCATGGCGGCGAAATTCCCGGTATGGCGATGCTGCTGGCCGACCTGCCGGACAGTGTGCCCGCGCCCGATGATTTTGAAATTGTGCCTGTGAGCACGCCCCATCAACTGCGGCAGTGGTCGGATGTCGCCGCCGCCGCCAATGAGATGGATGCCAGCATCTTCGAGTCCCTTTATCAGCTTGAACTGAAGCGGGGACTTGAAAGCACGCCGCGTTATCTGGGCCTGCTGGCTGGCGAACCCGCTGCTGCCGCCGCGCTGCATCTGGCCGAAGGGGTCGCCGGAATTTACGCTGTCGCCACCGTGCATAAGGCGCGCAGCAAGGGCATCGGCGCGGCGATTACGCTTAAGCCGTATCTCGACGCGCGCGCGCAGGGCTATCACGTCGGTATCCTGCAAGCCTCGTCGATGGGCTACAAAATGTATCAGCGCCTCGGCTTCAAAAAATACTGTGAACTTGGGCTGTACATGGGGTAGGGGCCTGAGCCGTCACGGGCAATGTCGAGCGCAGCGGTAGGGGGATGAAACCTCTGTACCTAAACCATCCATAAAAGTTCCACAGCAGTACAAAACTGACCGCTAACGGCTTTTAAGAGGGGAATTATGTCCGCGAGTTTAAGGTATCGTCCAAGTGAGAAGCGTCAGGGATACTGGATGGCGCTGCCTGCCATCGTCTGGTTAGGGGTGTTCTTCATGCTGCCGCTGCTGATGATTATGGTTATCAGCTTCATGACCCTGGCGCGCGGCGGGGCACAGCTTCCCTTTAGCCTCAAATCGTATCAGGATGTGTTCGGTGGGATTTATTTCCCAGTCGTGCTGGATTCCATGTGGATTGCCTTCCTCACGACAGCCATCTGTCTGCTGCTGGGCTATCCGCTGGCGTTCTTCATCAGCACGCGCAAGAATGCCTTTGTGCGGCAGTTCACGCTGTTCCTCGTCATTCTGCCGTTCTGGACGAACTTCCTGGTGCGCACCTATGCGTGGATGGGTATCCTCGGCAACACTGAAAACGGCACGATTAACGGCGTGCTGATGCAGTTGGGCATCATTCACGAGCCGCTGACGCTGCTGTTTACGCAGGGCGCGGTGCTGGTCGGGCTGGTGTATGGTTTCCTGCCATTCATGGTGCTGCCGATTTACGCCTCTGTCGAACGCTTTGACTTCCATTACGTCGAAGCGGCGCACGACCTCGGCGCGAATGACATCTGGGCTTTCCTGCGCGTGGTGTTCCCCATGACGCTCCCCGGTGTCGTAGCAGGCTGTATCCTCGTGTTCATCCCGGCGATTGGCGCGTTCGTCACGCCGGATTTGATGGGCGGCACGCAGGGCCTGATGATCGGCAACCTGATTACCGGACAGTTTCGCGGCTCGGCGGGCAACTGGCCGCGCGGCGCGGCCTTCTCGATGGTCATGATGGCGCTGGTGCTAATTTCACTGGTCGTCTACGTGCGCTTCGGTGACCGCGAAGCCTAGCGCAAGGAGTGCATCATGCGCAGCAGCAACGGCTTCCGCTCGCTCATCGGCATCATCGCGCGCATCAGTCTGGTGCTTTTTGGCTGCATCGCGCTTTTTGTGGGCTGGATGCTCAATCTGAGCTTCAACGCCGAAAGCCCCGGCCAAAGCCCGCTGAATCCCGTTGGCATCGTGGTGTTTGTGATGGTGCTGGCAGCCGCTGTCGCGGTGGTGCTGTGGGCCGTCGTGACCATTTTGCGGGAAAAACGGCCAGCAGAAAAATCAAAAAACAGCGACAATACTTAACGAAGGAATGGAACAGGCGATGGCACAGGCATCCGTAAAACTCCCGCAGCAGGAAATCCACATCGACCACAACAAGGTGCGCTTCGATCTGGCTACGCGCGCCATTGGCAAGGCAGCGCTGGCGCTTAACCCGATTGCCGTGTACTTTTTCCTGTGGGCACCGATTGTCCTGCTGGTGGTCTTCTCGTTCAACAACTCGCGCTCGCTGGCACGCATCGACGGCCTGACGCTGCAATGGTACAGCAACATCTTCAACAACATCGCCGGGACAGAAGCGCGCTTTACCACCGCGATCATGCTGGAAACGCTGTGGAACAGTGTGATTGTAGGGTTGGTGGCGACGCTGATTTCGACGATCATCGGTACGCTGGTGGCGCTGAGCCTCGCGCGCGGCAATTACCCCGGCAAGCAGTACATTGACGGCCTGCTGCTGCTGCCCGTCGTCATCCCCGAAATCACGCAGGGTATTTCGCTGGCGGCGTTTTTCGCGGTGCTGTTTGACTATATCGACAACGCGACAGGCATCCGCATTGTGCCCGGCCTGCACACCGTGATTATCGCCCATGTGGCCTTTTCGATTTCCTACGTGACGATTGTGGTGCGCGCGCGGTTGGCCGACATGAACCCACGCTTTGAAGAAGCGGCGCGTGACCTCGGCGCGAATGAGTGGCGCACCTTCTGGCGCGTGACCTTCCCGCTGATTCTTCCCGGCGTGATTTCCGGCGCGCTGCTGGCGTTCACGCTGTCGCTGGACGACTTCGTGATTACTTTTTTCAACACCGGCCCCGGCGCGACCACGCTGCCCATTTTCGTTTACGGCTTGCTCAAGCTGTCTGTTACGCCGGAAATTAACGCTATTTCGACCATTATTCTGGTATTGTCTACCATATTGATCGGTATATCACTGGCACTGCAAGGCAGCGGTACTGCCCGCAGATGAGTTTTTCCCCAGGTAGAGAAGACTTATGACAAAAATTCTGGTCATTGACGATGAAGAAGGTATCCGCCTGGGGGTTGCGGAGTATTTGCGCTTTGAGAACTATGAAGTTTTCGATGCGCCCAATGGCAAAAAAGGGCTGGAACTCGCGCGCGAACATCTGCCCGATCTGATTGTCTGCGACATCATGATGCCGGAACTGGATGGCTACGGCGTTCTGGAGGGGCTGCGCCAGAACCACGAGACCCAGAATATCCCGTTTGTGTTTTTGACGGCCAAGGCTGATCGTGACAGCCATCGCAAGGGCATGGGGGATGGTGCGGATGACTATGTGACCAAACCCTTCACCTTCACGGAACTGCTGGCAACGATTCGCGCACGTCTGGAACGGCGGCAAACGCTGCTGGGCGATGCGGCACGGCAGATTGACGAGCTGCATCTGCTGCGGCGTATCGACCAGGAATTGACCGTGCGGCTGAACCCGGACTGGATCATCGAGATGATGATGGACTGGGCGCTGCGCCGCACCGGAGCCGAAATCGCCCTGATGGGCATCATTGATCAGGATGAGCCGTTCGTTGACCTGCGTTATGTCGCGGGTCAGTGGCCCGACAAGAAGCCGAAACAGGGAGACCGCTGGCCGCTGGAAGGGATTATCGGTACCACAGTACGCAGCGAAAGCCCTGTCCACATCAACAACATTGACGAGATGCCGCGCATTCGCCCCACCAATCCCGAAATGCGTTCGCTGCTGGGCGTGCCGCTGGCGACCTCCGAACGGCGGCTGGGCGTGATGCTGCTGGAAAGCAAGCGGCTGGCGGCCTTTAAGGATGAAGATGTCGATTTTCTGCTGCAAATCGCCAACCGCGCGGCGATGGCGCTGGAACAATCGTATCTGTTCCAGATGCTGTTACAGCAGCACCAGCAGGAACGCGAACTGCGCGAAACCTTCGGGCGTTTCGTCAGCAAAGACGTGGCGGAAGCGATTCGCACGGGCGAAGTCGATGTTGTGGGCAAAAAAGTGGTAGTGTCGGTGGTGTTCTGCGACATTCGCGGCTTCACCTCGCTGACCGAACGCCTTGAGCCGCACGCGGTGCTGGAAATCCTCAACGAGTTTTTGCCGCTGGTGGTCGATGCTGCCCATCAGCACGGCGGCATGGTCAACAAGTTCGGCGGCGACAGCACGCTGCTGGTGTTCGGCGCGCCGCAGCCGCAGCAGGAAAGCGCGTTCCATGCCCTGAAAGCCGCCCTGCAAATCCACAACCGCCTGGAAAACCTGAATAACACGAAGTTCAAAGAACGTGACTTTAAGCTCAAGGTCGGTATTGGGGTCAACACGGGCGAGGTCATTGCCGGGGTGATCGGGCCGAAAGAACGGCAGGAGTATACGGTCATCGGCGATACCGTGAACCTTTCCTCGCGTATTCAGGCGCTGAACAAGGAATATCCTCAATATGCCGTGCTGGCGGGCGACGATACCTACCACGCGTTGGGTTCGCGCAGTGCCGAATTCACGTTCGCTGATTTGGGCGATGTGGCGATTCGCGGCAAGATCAAAAGCGTTAAAGTGTGGGGCGTGATGGAAACCAGCAAGCCCCAATAGCCTCGATGCCTTCAATGCCCCGGCTAAAAAATCTTTCCCTTATTTCATAATTAATGAGGATCGGGAGTCTTGTTATGAAGTCATTTTTATTTGTCCTTACGCTTGTGCTGCTTACTGCCTGTACCCCAGCGTCACCCACCAGCATCCCGGCGACTGCTGTGGCAACGCCTGTCCCAACAACCGCCGCCGCTGACCTGCCGCTGCGCGCCGCGCTGGAACGCGAGAAGGGCTGGGTCTGTCCGCCGGAATTCGCGGGGCAAACGCTGAGCGTCGCCAACTGGGATTTGTACATCGCGGAAGACACCATCGCCAACTTTGAAACCCTGTGCGGCGTGACCGTGAACTATGCAGTCTTCGGCAGCAACGAGGACTTGCTGGAACAGATGCGCACGGGCAGCGCAGCGTATGATGTGGTCGTGCCCAGCGACTATGCGATTGCCATCATGATTGGCGAAAACCTGCTGCACCCGCTGAACTTCGCCAACATCCCCAACTTCGTCAACATCAGCGCAGACCTGCGCAACCCGCCGTATGACCCCGACAGCCGCTTTTCCGTCCCGTACCAGTGGGGCACCATCGGTATCCTCTACAACATCACCCGCACGCGCGAGGCGATTACCTCCTGGCAGCAGATGCTGGAGTACACGCGCGGCAGCGTCAACTGGCTGGAAGACACGCGCGGCATGATGGGCATGGCGCTCAATAAGCTGAGCTACAGCCCGAATTCGCAGAACCGGGACGAAATCAACGCCGCCCGTGATTTCCTGATCGCTAACGCTGGCAACGTCGCGGCGGTGGTGGAATATGGCAGCTACGACCCGCTGATTGCGGGCGCGGCGGACATGGCGGTGGAATACAGCGGCAGCTTCTACCTGATTGCCTCGCAGTGCGGCTGTGACGACTTCCGCTTCAGCATCCCGCAGGAGGGCACGAATCTGTGGGTGGACAACATCGCCATCCCGGCCAGCGCGCCCAACCCACGACTGGCGGAAGCCTTCATCGATTACATTTTGCAGCCGCAGGTAGCCGCCGACATCAGCAATTTTACGGCTTACGCCTCGCCCAACCAGACCGCCATCAATCTGGGGCTGATTGACGAAGCCTTCCTCAGCAATGTCAACATTTATCCCAGCGACGAGGTGCGCGGGCATCTGTACTTCACCGATACCGACCCGACGACGCAGCAGATGCAGTTGGAAGGGTGGGAGGCGGTCAAGGCGGCCATCGGTAGTTGAAACCCGGTTTCTGCGCTTGACAATCAACCTCTAACGCGATCATAGGCTTGTGAGGAGTTCGTTGTGCTGCTGTACTGCACGAGACAAGTGCAGCGGCAGACGAACTCCTTAGCGCGCGACAGCCCCGCAGTCCCACGAGCATTCCCTATTGAACCCATGGTGCTCGTTTACCCCCTCATCCCCAACCCTTCTCCCCTTTACAAGGGTAGGTATTTTATGGAACGGAAAGGCAGGTGGGCGAACGTTCGCGTTTAGCCCCTCCCCAACCCCTCCCCATTTTTGGGGATTTGAACGTGAGGGGAGGTTCGCCACATGGAGAGGGGCTTAACACGGGTTCGCCGTGACAGGTGGTTGCCGTGAGAAGGTGTTGAGAACACTGCGGATTTGCGGTGAATTCGAGGCGAAACGTTAAAAACCTACCCTTGTAAAACGTTCAGGGGGAGTTACCTGGACGTTCAATTGAACTCGCCGCCTGAGGAGATAACAAAAGGGCAACCCGAGGGCAACTAGACGGCTTTCGACCAACTCTTGAGTTCCCTAGCACCAATAGTTATTGAGTCTTCGCGGCAAAATGCAAGCGATTGAGTTCGGCCTGAGACAATGTGATATAATTCACAATAGGTAATAATGACCTGACTATTCGAGCCTATTGTGCATACAGACAGAAAGGATAAGGATCATGCTCAGGGCAGAAATCAAAGTCAATCAATCGCCCCAAAAAGTCTGGAAGTACTTCACGTATCCCACCTACTGGGAGAAGTGGTGGGGAGGGCCGCTCAAAGGTGTCACGCCAAGCTGGCAGAAAGGCGCGAGTCTTCAGTGGGGGCTGGGAGGATCGTCAACCATCGTAGACCTTGTGCCGCAGCAGCGCATGGAAATTGGCGGCGCATGGATGAACACCACGTTTTCGTTCACCGCT
This sequence comes from Anaerolineae bacterium, assembly GCA_046328675.1. GTDB lineage: Bacteria > Chloroflexota > Anaerolineae > Aggregatilineales > Phototrophicaceae > JACAER01. Next base: position 26,473 of record JAXLWC010000044.1, on the reverse strand, counting down.
GCTGACTCCGGCTCGACTGTGGTGGCGATAGAGGAAGGCGCACCCAAAGGCGGCGCGAGTTTTTCTGACGGGGGGCGAACGCATCTGGCACAGCTCAACACCAGCTTGCAGAAATTCAAAGCGATAGTGGAACACGAACCGGAACCAGCAGCACAGGCCGAAGCGCAAGCCGCCGCGCCTGCTGTTCAGCCAAAACCGCAGACTGCCGCACCAGCGCCGCAGCCGCAAGCGCAAAAGGCTGCTCCGCTGTTCTGCCCGTATTGTGACAAAGAACTGACGGGCAGCGCGCTGATTACAGCGACGGTCAGCCTGGCGAACCCCGGGGTGCAGGATTTCACGACAAATTGTCCATCCTGTGGCAAGACGATCCACAAGAAAGACCTGATGCCGACGCCCCCGATGCAGCAGAAGAAATGGTGGGAATTCTGGAAATAGCGTCGTACAGAGCCAACGTCTGCTTAGAAAACCCCGATTGTGATCTTGTATGGGATGTTCGGGCATTCACTGCTGTTCGGGCAATTTAACCTACACTTCTGGAATTCCTTCAACCCCGCTGGCTTTCTTTTTTCCTGCAACCCAAACATCTGTTACCCTTGTAGGGGATGCGCCACGATTCGCGTTGGTTAACCATTGGTGTTAGTTTACCCCTCATCCCCAGCCCTTCTCCCCCGATTTCGGGAGAGAAAGGAGAAAACACAGTGTATGCGAGGGCAACTGGACGGCTTTCGACCAGCTCTTGAGTTCCCCAGCACCAATAGTTCGCTATGCTTTTTTGGATGTCATCTACAACGATTAATGGGATAGGCAGTAGTGCAGGGTGGCTATGATTGCGTTAGAGAGTACCGAGAGTCTTGAATTCTGGAAGAACCCCACAGGCGTAGAAGTTGCGCGGGACCGGCTGCGTTTCCTGTATATTACGGACGCCGCCGAGCACATGATGGTGTCGTGGCTGGCGAAGCGCGTCTTCGAGTACCAGGAGGTACACGCCCACAGCGAGAAACAGATCAGCAAAATGATTATGATTACGATGGGCGCGCTGCTGCCCGGTGTGCTGCTTCAGGACTACATCCAGCACGCCGCCGCCGCCGACATGCCCGACATCGAGTTCGGCACGTTCGGCGTCAAATGTTATTACGGCCCCGGTCAGCCGCTGGAACACCCGCAAATCGTGCAGCCGCTGTCGATTGACATTCGCGGGCACACCGTCGCCATCGTCGAAGACCTGATTGACCTGGGCATGACCGCCAAATTCGTGCAGGATATTCTGTGTTCGCCGAAGTATGGCGCGCGCGAAACGATCATCATCGCGCCCTATCGCAAGAGCGCCTCGTCGATCACGGCGGCGGAATGCATCACCTTCGGCACCGTGCCGCACGACACCTGGATCATCACCCCGCGCGAACGGGTGGAAACCATGATTAAGCGCGTGCCGTACTGGGCAGGGCAGGGGGCCTCGCGCGAAGAATGCATCGACAACCTGCGCAAAATCGGCTACCACGACTACCTGATTAGCGACTGGTTCGACGCCGCGTGGGCACGGGCGAGGAAGTAACTAATTGATCCTGACTCAATTTGTAAACCCAATAACTGTAGACTATTTAGGCGAGTAATGATCTCGCCTTAAGTCGATAAATTTTTAGTGAGCGGTCTCGGAGAGAAACATTATCTATGCTTTCCATCCGGTAATGAATCCTAAACTACGATATAGTGTAAAAGGATCACACCACGGTACGGTGAAGGTTTGGCATACATCAGGTATTTTCCTATTATGTCTCTGCTTTGATGGCGCTGATGTCTCAACAGTTACAACGCACCTGTTACCTTTATCAACTAATGCATATGCAATGAGAAAAAGGATCACGTCCTATAAGTTCTACTTCATCGTCTTTTAGATCACTAGCATAACCATTGCTTACAACATGTTGAACTAACCGTTGTTCAACCTCTTCGTCAAGTAGTAGAGCTTGTTCAACATTTGGATTATCAATCCAATCTAATAATGGGCTTTTTCGTCCGCTTTTTAATCTCTTCAAACATTTCTAAAGGTATTTTTATATTGTTGTTTTTCCCATTATGAGCTAGCCATTCCCAAAATTCAGGTATTCATCCATAGGGTAATATGTGTTATGTGCTGTAATCAATACATTGGCATCGAGAAGATACAGCATTAAATTCCCCCTCGTAGCTGAGTATCGCCGAGTAAGCGAGCCACATTGGAAATACACCTAAGATACGAGCCGCTTTCGTTGGGCTAACAGCCCCACCGCTAATTGACCGATTGACAAGGCTAAGTAAAGCACGTCCAAGCTGATGCCTATGTACGACATAGTAACTTGGCCCCCCTCTACCTTTCTCTTCCTTGTCTTTCATCTTTGCATTAGCATCAATCCACTCTTTTCTGAATCTTGCATTGAATGTATGCCATCTTGATTCATCGATTTGACCTGCTTTGAATAGCTTATAGGCTACCACGTTCTACTTAAGTTTCTTTTGAAGCAATTCGGAAATTTGAGAGACAGCAACATCAATGGGAGCATATTGAATTTGTTGTAATTCTCTAATTCTTGTTGTGGCAAAAGAAGAATTCCCGCCACCTCATTACAAAAACGCTCTACCTCAACCTCATGAAGTCCCACTAACCCCTGTGCCTAGCCAGAGATGCGAGATTTCATGTAGTAATGTGAACGATCGTGCATGAGCCACATCGTTACTGTTGACTACTACAAAAGGGGGCTATAGGTCTGATATGGCAAATCCTCGAAATACCTCAACAGGAATTTTGGTATGGTGACTACCTAAATCCCCAAGAATTAACACAAATACCCCTATTCGCTCTATTCGATTCCTAAGGTAGTTAAATGCGTCTGCTGGTTCGCGTTGTTCGCGAAATTCTTGAAGGTTAAACCCCAAAGTTAAACTAATACTTTCAGCCACCCTTGAAGGGCTATCGAATAAGCCAAGCCGGAAGCTATAAATGAGAGTGAGTTGTCTCTTCATCTTCTAGGGAGCGATTTTACTAAACTTTGTCTTTTGCCCTTAAGTCTCGTATCAATGCGTCCAGATTGGTGTTATAGGGTGTTTCCTCTCCAGGTAAGTTGCGAAAATCGCCTACGATCAAGCGTTTTGGAGGATGATCAAGATAAACACCAATAGAGATCTACGATACTTCTGAGACATTTTTAGAAGTAAACGACGACTAACGGGTTCTTGCACCTGACTCAATGGCCGCTAACCCTCTCAGCGCCTGATCTTCCTTTGGCATCTTTCAGATCTATCAGCTTTGCAGCTTCTTCAAGTGTAAGATCAGCCGTTTCCCGTGCCCATATTAAAACTTCGGGTTTAACAGTAGGCATAATTATTCTTTGCCTCCTGTAGTCAGTTCTTCATTACGTCGATGAATAACGATGTGATCTATAATTTTAACAAACAAAAAACCCTAATTGAAACCTAAATTGTTTAAGTCGCATGAGGTATTCCTGAATATTGATTTCCTCCAACTCTATTTTAGAACATTTTTTCTATTTATTGCCCAAATGTTTCACATGCAATTGGTAATCTTATTGAATTGAATTATCTTGGTTCTTAATTCGGAGCACAATGAATTTTCTACAAGTTCATCCTCATGTAAGAAGTACTACAATAACTAATTTTCTCAGAAAATCAAACACTACTATAGAATAGTGTCCTCACACCACCACAGGAGGGAGTCGGTGAAAGCCATCGTCTACACTGAATACGGAACCACCGATAGACTTCAGTTGAAGGAGGTGGCGGACGCCTGTTCCTGCCGACGACGAAATGCTGGTCAGGGTGCAGGCGGTCTCGGTCAACAGGTCGGATTGGGAAGGACTGACGGGCACCCCTTTTACGCGCGTTTTAATGGGGCTTCTGAGGCTGCAGCAGATACTCGGGTCGGACATCGCCGGGCGCGTTGAAAGCGTGGGCAAAAACCATCAGCAGTTTCAGCCGGGCGATGAAGTCTTTGGCGAAATGGGCGACTATCATGGCGGTTTTGCCGAGTATGTCTGCGTGCGTGGCAAAGCGTGGGCGTTGAAACCCGCCCGTCTGACCTTCGAGCAGGCCGCCGCCATCCCGCAGGCGGGCGTCATCGCCTTGCAGGGCATTCGCGACAGCGGACAGGTTCAGCCGGGGCAAAAAGTGCTGATTAACGGCGCAGGCGGCGGCGCGGGTTCGTTTGCCATTCAGCTTGCCAAATTATACGGGGCGGAAGTCACCGGCGTCGATAACGGCGGCAAGCTGGACTTTATGCGTTCGCTCGGTGCAGAGCATGTCATCGACTACGCGCGCGAGGACTTCACCCAAAATGGACAGCAGTATGATCTGATTCTTGATCTCATCGCGCATCGTTCGGCGTTCGCCTATGCGCGCGCGCTCAAGCCCGCTGGTCAGTATTTTGCGGTAGGGGGGTCGTTTGCGACGCTGGCGCAGATTCTGCTGCTTGGTTCATGGATTAAAAGAACGACAGGCAAAAAGATCGGCACCCTCGCCGTTCAGCGCAATCGCAAGGCTTTAGAGTCGGTGACGGAACTTTGTGAAACAGGCAAAATTGCTGCGGTGATTGATAAAAGTTATCCGTTGAGCGCCGTTCCTGAGGCGCTGCGCTATCTTGGAGAAGGGCACGCCAAAGGAAAAGTGGTTATCACCCTGTGAAGCGCCTGCCAGAACAAAACACTGCCCCTGTTTAGCAGAACCCATTCGCGTGGCTGACGAGCACGCGTCGCACAAAACAGGAGCAACTGCCGCACATCTTCATCAACCCATAGCCCTAAAATGCGCTATAGTTAAGAAGTACTTCTTATCCGAACGTCACTATAGCCGCCTATGACCGACGACTATCGACGCACGACTAACGGCTAACCCTTATGTGGAATATCGACAGCGCACGCACCACCCAATATCTACAGGACATGGTTCGCATCGACTCGGTTAACCCCGGTCTGGTCGCCGGAGCCAACGGCGAGATGGATATGGCGATCTGGCTGGTGGACACCTGCCGCGAACTGGGGCTGGTTGTTCGTCTCCAGCACACCGCGCCGGGACGCCCCAACGTCATCGCCACCTGGCAGGGCAGCGGCGGCGGCAAAAGCCTGCTGCTCACCGGGCACACCGATGTCGTCAGCGTCGAGAATATGCAGGGCAACCCATTTGACGGACGCATCGAAGCGGGACGCCTCTACGGACGCGGCTCACTGGACATGAAAGGTGGGCTGGCGGCGATTCTCGGCGCAGTCAAAGCGCTGAAAGACGGCGGCTTCAGGCCCAAAGGCGACATCATCCTCGGCTTCGTCACCGACGAGGAATATCTCAGCATCGGCACCGACGCGCTGGTCAAAGAGGTGCGGGCCGATGCCGCCATCCTCACCGAGCCGACAAGCTGTGACATCTGCATCGCGCACAAAGGTTTCCTGTGGCTGACGCTGACCACGCAGGGCAAAGCCGCGCATGGCAGCCTGTACATGGAAGGCGTCGATGCTGTCGCGCACATGGGGCATCTGCTCCACGCGCTGGACAAGTTCAACGCCGCCGCGCCACAGCGCCACGCCCTTCTGGAACGCGCTTCGGCGCACGCCAGCTTTATCAGCGGCGGGCTGGGCTTAAGCACCTATCCTGACCAGTGTAAGCTGCAAATTGAACACCGCCTGCTGCCGGACGAAACGCCCGACAGTGTGATCGCTTTCTGGCAGGCGGCGATTGATGACCTGACGAAAACCGTCCCCGGCTTTGCGGCTACCGTGACCACTGACTTCTACCGCCCCGGCTACGAAATCGAACGCGGCGCGCCGATTACGCAAACGCTGGACGCTGCCTATCGCGGCGTGGTGGGCACAGCGCCGCATTATATGGGCATGTTCGCCTGGCTCGATTCGGCAATACTGGGGCGCGCGGGCATTCCTACGATTATTCTGGGGCCGGGTGGGGCAGGGGCACACGCCGCCGTCGAATATGTCATCCTCGACGACGTGCAGCGCTGTGCGGCAGTAATTGCCGAAGCAGCGGCCAAATGGACAGGGGACTAATCGTTCGCGGTCAGGAAGATTTCAGGCGGGCACGGGGGCCTCGGCCACAGGCACCAGCGGCAGGGTTACGGTGAATACTGAACCCACGCCTAAGGTGCTTTGAACCTCAAGCTCGCCGGACATCAACTCGACAAGCTGCTTGACGATGGACAAGCCTAACCCCACACCCATCATGGCGCGGCGTGTCTTGGTATCATCCACCTGCCAGAAGGGGTCGAAGATATGCTCCAGCGCTTCCGCTGAAATACCGACGCCGCTGTCCGAGACCTGAATGCGCCAGTGATGTTCATCCAGCACCGTCAGCCGAACTTTAATTTCCCCTTCGTTGGTGTACTTGATGGAGTTGGTAATCAGGTTAGTCAGGATTTGTTCCAACCGTTCAAAGTCACCACAGAGCGAACCGGGCAAATCAGCATCAGTGTCAATGTTCAGCGCCAGTTTCTTTTCGCGCGCCAGCGGCAGTGTTATGGTTTCGACGCCTTTTACCAGATCGGCAATCTCGACAGTCTTCTCGTGAAGCTGAAGTTTACCCGCCGTCAGTTGGGCTTCGTCCAGCAGATTGTCCATAAAGCGGATCAGATGTTTGGCGCTGGTGTGAATACTCTGGGCGGCTTCTGCCTGTCTGGGGGAGACGGCGTCATACAGCCCACGATAGAGCATCTCCGAGTACAGGGCGATGGCCGCCAACGGCGTGCGCACATCGTGGCTGAAGGTCTTAAAGACCTTTTCGCGCAGTTCCGCTTCGCCGCGTGCCCGCTGTTCCTGCTGCTGGCTTTGCGTCAGGGCTTCCAGCATCTGGTTGATAGAAACGGCCAGCACGCCCACCTCGTCGTCGCCGTGCAGAGTCACGCGCGCTGACCAGTCGGTGCTCTGGCGGATGCGGCTGACGCTGCCGTTGAGATGTTCCAGCCGCGACAGCACATTCTTTTCCAGCAGCAGCATCACCACCACGATCAGCAGCGCGCAGGCCACCAACAGAAACACGGTGAAGTACAGGATGCTGTTTTGTCCCTGGCTGTAAATATCTCTTGGCATTTGCAGGCGCATGACAAACGCCGGTTGGTCATACACGTCGAAAAACAGCATGTAACTGGCAACCGTGTCCTGAGTGTTGACTTCAACGTCAATCTGGGACTCGCGGCTCAGGGAAGACAAGGCGCTGGCGAAATCATCAGGCATGTCTGCCGCGTTCACACTCATCAGTGTTAAGTTAAAACGAAGCTGTTCCTGGATGCGCAGCACTGCATTACTATCGAGGAAACGTCCCCAGATCAGGGCACCATTCGAGGGGCCTTGCAGGCTGCTGCGCAGAATAGGCGTGGACACTACCAGCATCGGTGTATCATCAACCATCAGAATGCCGCTGATGCCATCACTGAAATTGGCCAGTGGACTTTCTGGTGCTACGTCGTCAATCACCTGCTGCGGAACCGTTACTTCATGGCCGTCCTGTAGGTTTACGGCTTTGCCATACACCACTTCAGACTGACGGTCTACAAAGAGCATCAGGTTGACGTTATTGCTGACAAACACAAAATCCATGAGGTTGTCATCGGGAAACTCGTTGTAGTTGCCCTCGACAAAATGGTACGTGGCATCCCAACGTGCCCAGTCAATTGTTTGTGCCTGGAAAGCGTTCAGTTCGTCCTGAATCGCGTTAATCACACGCCAGGCGTTCTGGCGCATAGCCCGCTGTTCCAGCTGTTCATAGCTCGTCACCATGACGGTTTGAGAAAAGATAAGCATCAAGGCAAACAATCCGACGACAGCCGCACTGGTGATAAGAAGGGTTTTCTGATGAAGCGACATTGTAATAACCGTGAGCCAAGCAGCTCAATAAATGATGTCTCTAAAGATCATTATAGAGGCAAGATTACGCTTGGTTACAATATAGAATCCGTGAATTCTTTATGAAGATTACGGAGTGTCGAATAAAACAGGACAATTCTGGTTTAATTATGGATAGAAAAGCACATCACAGGCGCGGTTTGCAGGCGCGCAGCAGCAGACAGATCAATCGACGCTCAGATCGCCGTTGAGATAAGTTGTGCTGACCCACAGGCCGCGTGAACTGCGATAGAACACAATCGGGAACAGGATGGCGAAGGGAAGCCAGAAGGGGAGTTGGTTCATCGGGGGAATATCGGTGAGGGCGTCCACGCCAAAGAAGCCGACCACAAACAACAGTTCCACGACGACGAGGTTAATCATCACGCCGCCAACCGATTCGCCGGAACGTTTCTCAAAGCGCACGCCGCACACCGGACACGTTTCATGCATGGTGAAGCCGCTGAACATCGCGCCTTTTTCGCACGAGGGGCAGCGCAGCTTTAAACCACCCACGATATATTTATGAACGATGTGTCCGAAACTTGCCATTGTTGTCTTCCCCTTTGCAGCAAGCGTTAATTGTACGCAAAGGGGAAGCGGCTGACCATAGCCTTAGTCCGTGATGGCTTTAATGTAGCGCTCCGCCGAAACGCGCACGGATTCTTTGGCGTTTGTGGTCACCACACCGCCAAACGCTTCGTAGATGCGGTCAAAGGCGAACGGTTCCACCGTCGCCACAATGCGGCGGATGCGCGCCGGATTCATGGGAATCAGGTTCGGATAGCTGCGCATAAACGACACATAACGCGCATCGGGTGCCACGTCGATGCTGTCGCCCGTCAGCAGCACGCCTTTGCCTTCCGCGCCTGCCGCCCAGTGCATGACCGCGCTGCCTTCAAAGTGCCCGGCACAGTGAATCAGCGTCAGACCTTCGAGAATTTGCAGCGTATCGCCTTCCCAGAAGTCAATCACCGGATCAGGACGTGTAACCCACTGATAATCCGCCGCGTGGATATAAATCGGCACGCCGCCAAAGGCATGGCTCCACTCGACAATCGTGCTGTAATAATGAGGGTGGGACAGGGCAATCGCGCTGATACCGCCCAACGCCTGCACCTGTTTGATGGTGTCGTCGTCAAGCAGCGTGATGCAGTCCCACAGGACATTGCCGCGCGGCGTCTGTACCAGATGCGCGGTCTGCCCGATGGCAACCTTCGGCTCTGATTTGATGCTGTACAGCCCCGGCTCAAGGGCAGTGATGACGTTATGATGTTCGCGGCGCAGGGCGTCGAGTGTCGTCCACTGCTGTCCGGCAGGGTTCACATACTGGCGCTCGTCTTCACAGATGATGCAGTGTCCGGGCACGGCTTCGCTGGCGGCATACTGTACGCCGCAGGTCGAACAGATGTAATTGTGCATGGGGGCTTCCTTCATAGCAGAAATATATGTTGTATGGTAAGCCTATCATGCCTCATTTCCTACTGTACTTTGGGATAGACTCGCTACTGGACGCATGGCGGGGAACCCTCAGGGTGTCGCGGTGGCCCCGGCGCTGCACAGCGGTTCCACGCGGAACTGTACCCGTTCGTCACAGCTCAGCGGGCGAATATACCGATGCTGTTCCACCCAGCTCAGCAGGACATCCATGCTGAAGGGGATGATGCGAATCGTTCCGTCGAGCGCAGCCCCTATGAGCGTGCGGCCATCACTCGTGACCGCCACACTGCTCACGGTATTCTGATAACCGCCGCGCCCGTTGATCGCCCCGAAACGCTGGATTTGCTGCCCCGTTGTCACATCCCAGACCAGCACACTGCGATCCCGTGAAGCGGAAACCACCTGACGGCCATCCGGGCTGAAAGCGACACTCGTCACCCAATCGGTATGGCCGCTGGCCAGGGCTGCCTCATCGGCTGTCGTGGTTCCAAAACGCCGCAGCGCCGTGCCTGTCGCCACGTCCCACAGAATCACCGTTTTATCCGCCGAGCCAGAAAGGGCATAGGCTCCGTCCGCGCTAAACACGACGCTGAGGACTTCCGCTTCGTGACCGCTGAAAGTGCGCAGCGCAGCGCCCGTCGCCACGTCCCAGAGGATGACGGTATTGTCGGACGACGCCGATAGGGCCAGCGTGCCATCAGCATTGAGCGCGACGGCGTTAATCACGTTGGTATGCCGTGCGGCGAACACGCGCACAGGCTGGCCGAAGGTCGCGGAATTTTCATCCATATCCCACAGAATCAGGGTACGGTCACGCGAACCAGACAGCGCGAAACGCCCGTCAGCGCTGAAGGCCACATCCTTCACCTGATTGGTATGTCCGGTCAGCGTGCGCAGCGCCGCGCCACTGCTCAAATCCCACAGGATGAGCGTGCGATCATCGGAAGCAGTCAGCGCCCGCGTGCCAGCCGGATTGATAGCTACTGCATTGACGGCGCTCGTATGTCCGGTAGCCACAGTCCATAACTGTGCCAAGCCTGTAACATCCCAATCGGTCAGGCTGCCATCCGTTCCCACCGTAAGCGCCTGACTGTTGTCCGCACTCAGCGCGAAATCGGCAATCGGGGCTGGCTGCTGAAGCCGCGCGATTTCGATCCCCGGTTCAATCGACCACGCGCGCAGAGTCATATCCGTTGAGCCGGAAATAATGCTCTGGCTGTCGCTGCTGAAAACAACGCTGGTGACCTGGCTGGCGTGGCCATCAAAGCGCGCCACCTGAGCACCTGTATGTACATCCCACAAAATGACCGCGTTTTCCAGCGAGCCGCCTGCAAAGGGACTGCCGGAAGCGGAGGCCGCCCAGGTGCCATCCGGGCTGAACGCCACGCTGGTCACCCGTTCGCGATGTCCTTCAAAGCGCCGCACGAGCAGCCCTGTCGCCAGGTTCCACAGAATGACCGCGTTATCCGCGCCGCCTGTCAGCGCCAGATTCTCGGTAGGACTAAAGGCCACGCTGGTGACAATGTCGCTGTGCCCTTGTAACGTCCAGACGATTTCGCCTGTGGCCAGATTCCAGACAATAGCGCTGCCATCTGCTGAACCGGACAGCCCGAACTGCCCATCGGGGCTGATGGCGACGCTGGTCACACGATCACTGTGTCCTTCAAAACGCCGCAGCACTGCGCCCGTCGCGATGTCCCAGAGAATCAGCGTCTCGTCACGCGAACCGGACAGCGCATAACGGCCATCCGGGCTGACGGCTACGCTAAACACGGCATCGCTGTGCCCGCTGCCGTCTGCGCCGAAAACACGCAGGGCCTCGCCTGTGTTCAAATCCCACAGAGTCAAAGTGCCATCGTTGGCGGCAGATATGGCCTGCACGCTGATGGGCAGATAAGCCACGCCATTGATCGGGCTGCTGGCGCTGATCTGGCGTATCGGCTGGCTGGTGCTGGCGTTCCACAGCACCCACATCCCGTCGCCGCTGGCAGACAGCAGCGTTTGTCCATCAGGGCTGTAGGCTACCGCGTTGATGCGTGAAGTATGCGCGCCGGAAAACAGACGCTCCGCCGCGACAGGGATTAAGTCATAGAGAACGTGGCGCGCTTCGATAGGGGGGTTGGGCAGCCGATTGGCTTCCATCGCCAGCGACAAGGCCAAATCCGTGTTGTTATCCGCCAGCGCGTTTTCAGCACTGTCGGCCAGCGACAGCGATTGCAGTTCGTTGGCGCGGCGCTGGGCGATAGCGGCGGCTGTCGCCACGTTGTTGGCTTCGGCCACCGCCAATTCCTCAGCGGCCATCGCGGTTGCGGCACTGCGCTGGGCTTCGCTGCGCTGCGTAAAGGCAAAGGCCGCCAGCACGATAGCCACTACAGCGGCGACAGATACAAACACCAGCAGGCGGCGCTGGAACAGGACAGCACGCTTCTCCAGTTCCTGTTCATGCAGTTGGCGCGCGCGTTCGGCAGCCGTTTGCGCTTCACGCGCTTCGACGCTGGCTTGCAGAAATTCACGTTCGCTGTCGGCCAGCGCAAGGTCGCTGTTCTCGCGCCAGTATTCAAACTGCTGGAGGCGTGCGCCGCGCAGCAGAAAGCCGGGGTCGCGGTTGGCATCCAGCCAATCATTCAGCAGCACGGCCAGGCGGCGCTGCTGGCGCACATCTTCACGGCTGGCATCCAGCCACATCTTAAGCTGGTTCCACTCACGAATGATGGCTTCATGCGCGACTTCCACCGTCGGGGAACGGGTAATCGGGTCACGGTCAAATGTCAGCAGGCGGTGCTTGCCAAAAATCGAGATGACTTCGTTCATCTGATCCTGCGCGATACCCATCGACAGCAGTTCGCCCATCACCACACGGCGGCGCGTATCTTCAGTGCCTTCACCCAGCGTCACCAGCCGCAGAAAAAGCTGCTTAGCGGCTAACTTGCCTTCGGCTGACAGCGTATCGTAGATTTCGTCGGCACGCCGCGCCAGCGCACCGAGTACGCCGCCGAGTTTGCTGTAGGAAGCCAGCGTGATTTTGCGCCCTTCACGCCGTTCAAATAACTCGGTGAGGGCATATTGCAGCAGGGGCAGCGTGCCGGGTTCGTTCTTGACCTCGGCGATAATCTGGCGCACCAGTTCTGGTTCAACCAGCACCCCAACGCCTTCGGCAGGGGCAGCAATCGCGCGTTCCAGTTCGCTGACGCTCAGCGGCACAACTACGCTGGTGCGCTTGCTTATCAAATCGCTGAACGCAGGATGCATCAGCGGGCGATCATAAAAATCCGCACGCAGGGTAATCACCACACGCAGCGGACAGTAGGGATCGACAATCGCGCTGGCCAGCAAATCAAGGAAGTGGGCGGTTTCCTGGGGTTCGGAAACCAGCGTAAACGCCTCTTCAAACTGGTCGATAAACAGCGCCAGTTCGCTGTTGCCCACCGTTGGCAGAATCGACTGCGCGGCAATGCCCAGCCCACGCGCGTCCCGCCGCAGCACTTCGCGCAGGTTGTCCGGCTTGTTGACCGCGACACGCAGCAGGGCATTTTCCAGTTCGTCCAGCGGATGCATCCCCGGTACCATTTCCACCAGGAACCAGTCTTTTGAGCCGGGGAGCGCGCCCTGTCGCAGCGCCGGGATTAAGCCCGCCTTGACCACGCTGGATTTACCGCTGCCGCTTGGCCCGACCACCGCCAGGAAACGCTTCAGCGGGTCATCTTCCGTCAGGCGTCCCAACAACTGTGTCGTGAGCTTTTCCCGCCCGAAGAACTGGTCGGCATCTACGGCCTCGAAAGGCCGCAGCCCTTTGTAGGGGTTCACCATATCCGAGGCGCCGGGCAGCGGCGTCAGGTCGGTAATGGTCAGTGTTTCGCGCAGCGCCGCCGGCACCGCCGAGAACTCGATGTGTGTGCCGGTATCCGTGAGCGTACTGCGCACCGCCCGCCACAAGGCCGAGGCCAGCGAGTGCGGGTCCGGGTAGCGGTCCGCCGGGGTTTTCTGCGTGGCATTCTGGATAATGTCGTCAAACAGCGGCGGCAAATCCGGGCGCACAGTGGTTACGCTCGGCAAAGGATCGCGAAGCTGCTTGAGAATGACAACCGCAACCTTCTCTCCGGTAAACGGCTGCTGTCCGGTGAGCATCTCGTAGAGCATAATGCCCAGACTATAGACATCGGTCTGCGGCGTGACATCCTGGCTGGTAATCTGTTCAGGGGAAACATAGGCGGGCGAACCCGTCATTTCGTCTTCGTTATCGGACTGCACGCTCAGGTCTTTGGCGATGCCAAAATCGCTGAGGTAGGCGTTGCCGTCTTCGTCCAGCAGGATGTTCTCTGGCTTCAGGTCGCGGTGAATAATGCCGTTGCGGTGGGCAATGGTCAGCGCACCCGCAATCTGATCAACCAGCGTGGCCACCTTATAGAGGTCGAGGGATTCGGTTTGCAGCGCCGTGCGCAGACTGCCGCCGCGCAGCCAGCGCATCACCAGATAGGCGCCATCGGGGTCGCGCCAGTAATCGTACAGCGGCACAATGTGCGGATGTTCCAGCCGAGCGATAAGCTGCGCTTCCGTCTCGAAACGGCGGATAAATTCCGGCTGGTTGGCAAAGCTCGGCAGGATTACCTTAATAGCCACCTCGCGCCCGACGACAGGTTGGTACGCACGGTAAACGGCTCCAAAGCCACCTTTGTCAATGACTTCACGTATTTCGTAGCCTTTGGTAATCCAACCGCTGAGGTCTGTCATGAGGGTTTCCTGCATCCAGCATTAGGTATCACAAATTATAAATCATCATTACAGATGGTGCGATAGCTGTGCCCTTAAGGATTGACGCGGTTATGCCCACTCAAGCTCGAATGTGCCAATGATAAAAAATTTCCTTAAATTGGCTTGGTTACGTTGACAACGCTCTCATTTTTAACTAGATTAAAAACAAATTAGTTTGATGTTTTCCCTGTAAAACACCAAGTCTATAAATCTATCTCACCGCCTTTATCCAGAGAAAGCGCAGGTTATATGACCGCGAATCTTGCTCCAGTCCAGAGGGCAGAACGTATAGATGTCCTTGATATTCTGCGTGGTTATGCTCTTTTCGCCATCCTGATTGGCAACATGGAAACCATCCGCGTCCCGTATTTTACGCCGGGCTACGTAGAGTCTACCCGCACGGCGATTGACCAGCTTGCCTTCAATTTTATTCACACGACACTTGGAACCGAACTATACCTGGTCTTTTCATTCCTGTTTGGGTTAGGGTTTGCCGTCCAGATTATGCGCGCCAAAGCCAAAGGCATTCAATCCAACGCCTTGTATCTGCGGCGTATGGGAGCGCTGTTCCTGATTGGTGTGCTGCATTATCTGCTGATCTGGGATGGCGACATTTTACGCATCTACGCCGTGTTTGGGGTTGTGCTGCTGCTGCTCAACGTCTTACCGGACAGGCTGTTGTTAATCGGGTCTGTGGTGCTGCTGCTCATATCACCTGTCGTCGCTAACGTATTATCCAACGTCGATCTGGGCGGGTCGTCGGGTGATGTGCTCACACAGCTTACCACCGTTTACAGCACAGGCAGCTACTTTGATGTCGTGGGCTACCGTATCAGCAACTTCGTCCCGGACTTCTGGGCAGAGCTAACCTTCGATGGGTTGAACGTGCTGGCGATGTTCATGCTGGGCATGTACGCCGGGCGTATCCGCATCTTTGAAAATCTGTCGCAGTATCGCAACGTCTTCGTCATCGGCCTGATCGGGGGCCTGGCTGCCGCGATTATCGGTGACATACTCGGCATCAGCATCATTCATCGCCCCGGTATGGCCGCGCTGCACATCTGCGGCATCACCCTCGTTGCCATGTACCCGGCGTGGAATAAACGACTGTCGGTGCTGATTCCCTTCGGACGGATGTCCCTGAGCAACTATATCGTGCAGAATCTCGTCATGACGACGATTTTCTACGGCTATGGCCTGGGGCAGTTTGAGAAAATGGGCGCAGCAACGGCCCTGCTCATCACCATCACGATTGGCACGGTGCAAATGATCTACTGCGCGTGGTGGTTACAGCGCTTCAGCTTTGGCCCGCTGGAATGGCTGTGGCGTTCGCTCACCTACGGCAAACTGATGCCCATGCGCCGCAGCACCGATAAACCTGCTGCCGAAGCCGCCTAATATCTCAGCGCATTCTGACAACCAAGCACAAGGGCGAAGCACAACACTTCGCCCTTTGTCGTTCAAGCTCTCTGTTACCTAACTCTCCTGTATTTCCTTTGCGACCTTTGCGCCTTGGCGGTTAGCAGTATTTTGAACCTTTGGTGCTAATTTACCCCCTCATCCCCATCTTTTCGGGGTAGGTATTTTGTGCAGCGAGAAGATGGGTAGGCGAATGGGCGCGTTGACCTCACCCCTAGTCAGTCGTTAGTCGTTAGTCATTAGCTGTTAGTCCAAGACAAAGACAAAAGGCAGGTGGGCGAATGGGCGCGTTTGGCCTCACCCCAGCCCCTCTCCATTTTTGGGATTTGAGCGTGAGGAAGCGCTCACCACATGGAGAGGGGCGAAATACAGGTTCGGGTGGACGAGTGGTTGCCGTGAGAATGCGTAAAGAAGGCAGGAGTTTTGCGGTGGATTTATGGCAAAGCGTTAAAAACCTACCCCGAAAAGGCCCCTTCTCCCCCGATTTCGAGGGAGAAGGGAGTAAAATGCGGCGCGTGCGGACAACAGGCGTAAGGTTTTATAGACACTTTGAGTTCACTAGCACCATTAGTTTTTGAGGAGACGTTGTGGTTCACGCTGAAATGGGTGCCTACGCTTCCTTCAGCAGCGCGCCATGCGGCAGCAGCGCATGAACGCCACACACGCCGTTCACAATCTGCGTGACGTGCAAATCGACCACCAGACTCGCCAGATTTAACGCGGTGCGACGGTCAAAGCCGTGCAGTTCCTCCATCAGCGTCAACATTTCGCTCAGCGCTTGCGGCATGGCCTTGTTCAAGTCCTCGTCCAGCCCGAACGTCACCCATCCGGCAGGCGTGTTCGCACGCGGCATCGTCAGGTGCATCTCCGGGTGAACGTGGAATTCCAGTTCCACATGCTCCATCCCGCACTCAATGGCCACGCCGGAGACTTCACCATCACCCTGTACCGCGTGCCCGTCGCCCGTCGAAAACAACGCCCCGTCTACGGCCACAGGCAGGTACAGGTGTGCCCCCTCCGTCAGTTCCTTGCAGTCGAGGTTGCCGCCTACGCTGCGCGGCGGAAAGGTCACATGGATGCCGTGTTCGGCAGGTGCCAGCCCCATCACGCCCATGAATGGCCGCAGCCGCAGCTTATGCCCATGTTCGTTTATGCCTACCCCTTTAGCGGCATCCAATCCCCAGCGGAAGAATTCGCGGGGGGCATCCACGCCAACGGGTTTGTTCCATTTGCCGTCGCCGCCCGCCGATGACCAGCCCCAGTTGGCCGGTCACCAGCTTGCCAGACGCGACGATTTCGCATTGCGCCGCCGCTGCGCCGCGTACGAACACTGGCCCGCACAGCGCATGTCCGCTGTCCTTCTCCGGGTCGCGCGGCTCATAAGGCGTAATGCCAATTTTGGAATCCGTCGTGTTCCAGCCAGCATCCATCGTGCGAAAAATCACCGTATCGCCGCTGTCTATCGTGAGCACAGGCGGCAAATCGCGCGAGAAATGTCCGTGCAGTGTGCTGCGTTCAAGAGGGAGCGTATGAGTTGTCATGGTTTTCCTATCGTGACCAGCGCAATCGCCAGCATAATCGCCACAATACTGATATTCTGAGTGCGGTTCGTCTGTTCCTTTAAAATCAGCCGTGCCAGCAGCACCGTGCTGGCCGGATAGAGCGCGGCCAACATCGCCACCACCGAAAGCTGCCCCTGTTCGCCCGCCAGCACATACAACGCGCTGCCGGTGATATCCATCACGCCTGCCAGCGCCGCCAGCGGAAGCGCCGCCCCCTTCGGTATCCACGCCAGGCTGCGATAGCCGACGAAGGCAAACACCAGCATCAGCGCGGACGAAACCACACGCACAATCGTCAGCGGCACGAACAGCGATTCGGCGTTGATCTGCTGCATGACGATGAAGTAAAAGCCGATGGTAATGCCTGCCGTCACCGCCCAGCCAAGGCCGCCGTGCCCTTTGTCGTTCGACGTGGAACGCGAGATGAAGATGATGCCGACGAACGCCAGCACGAAGCCGACAATCTGAATGGGAGCAGGCAGCCCCTGTGTGAAAATGCCGAACAGCACCGGGATAATCGCGCTCAGCACCGCCGCGATAGGCGCGACGAGGCTCATCCGCCCGACAGCGAACGCCCGATACAGCGCCGCCAGTCCCAGTCCGATCAGCACGCCGCAAATCACGCCTAACTGCACGTCACGCGCATTCAGCGTAAGCTCACCGCGCGCCAGCGTAATCAGCAGCAGCACCAGCATCCCGACGCCATGCGCGATCACCAGCGCGCCCGAAGGATTCGCCTTGCGCGTGGCCATCGCCCCGCTGAAATCGCCCGCGCCCCACACTGCGGCAGCCATCAATGCCAGCCCCATCGCCGCCAACGTTGAATCCATAAACCCTGCTTTGTTGTACTACAACCAGCGCCGCGTCTGCTGACAGTAACGCCGATAGGCATCGCCATGAAGCTGGCTGAGGTGTTCCTCCTCCAGCCGCACCTGAATCTGCACCAGCGCGTCGCCCAAAATCAAGGCCGCTAATGTTAACGCATTTGGCAGCACAAGGAACAATCCCAGCGACGTGACGCGCATCCCCAGAAAAATCGGATTGCGCGAGAACCGAAATACACCGTCCTGCACCAGTTCTGTACGGTTGGCGGCGTCAATGCCGATGCGCCACGCGCTGCCCATCTGCGCCTGCGCCAGCAGTATCCACAGCAGCGACACAAACAGCAGCCCCAACCCCACCGCCACCAGCAGGGGAGTCTGTAACCAGGTAATCGGCGTCAGATAAACGTAGCCGTCCTGCCACAAGGCGTACAGCACAATTACCAGCGCATCCGCCGCCAGCGTCAGCCGGAACAGCCGCCCCACAAAGTCGTGCGGGCTGTCACTGCCGCCCAGCGTGTAGGGATTGATGCCCGTCCGTTTCCACACCAGAAACGAACGCCACACAAAAGCAAAACCGATATACAGCAGCAGATAAACGAGCAGCAGCCAGCGCAGTAAATTGTCCATTGTTCACATGTTCCTCTCATCAGGTGGCAAGTCCACTGCCTGCCGCAGTTCAGCACACAGACGCACAACACCGCGATTGGGCAGCAGATTCGAGCACTGACATATCATCGCAGGTCAGCCCAAAGCCCAAAAACAGCCGTAAACAAGCCCATTTCACCTGCGATTCGATGCATCTGCGATTTTATAGCACATTTAATTATATTTTAGTCTAATCTAAATTGAGAGGATTTGCAAGATTTTGCAATTTCAAGATACAATGGAATCGTTTCACTCACAATGCTGTACAAAACACTCCCGGTTTTCCGGGATCGTTCGGTTAATAAGTTCGAGTGCTACATGGCGAAAATTCTTATTGTAGAAGACTATACTGTTACCCTCCATTTGCTGTCTTATCTCCTCCAAATTGATGGTCATGTCGTTGTCTCCGCCGAAAATGGGATCCAAGCCCTGGATCAACTATCGCAGGGCCGCTTCGACCTGCTTATCGTGGACATCGCGATGCCGAAGATGGATGGCCTAACGCTGGTGCGCCAGATGCACGCGGACGAACGCTACAAGAGCATTCCTGTTATTATGCTGACGGCCAGCGGTGAAGACCGCCATCGCGCAGAAGCCCTGGAAAGCGGGGTTAAGGGCTACCTGATGAAGCCGATCTCTTCCGTTGAATTAAGCAACACGATCAACACGGTGCTGATTAAGTAGGCACCCGTTCAGAAGAACACAAGCGAGGGGAGTCCGCCTCTTTTAGCCGCCCCATCCTCTTTTAACGCACAAGCAAAACTCCCGCTGCGCTGGCCACCAACACCAACCCCGGTTGTCGCCTGGTCGCGAACATGGCCGCAAATAAGGTGTTGAGCATTCCCCGAAATTGCACGCTATAATTCCCTGCCGCTGGTCAATAATTTGTTTCAGGAGAGTTTGTTCATGTCGGACAATAGTTTTAACCCCGCTGTTGAAGAATGGTATTATCCCGACGAAAAAGTCCGCGAAACCGCCAATGCCCCTGAATACGACGCAATTTATGCCAAAGCGATGAGCAACATCGAAGAATTCTGGGCAGAACGCGCCAAAACGCTGGACTGGTTCGCTCCCTGGGATAAGGTGCTGGACAAGACAGGCGCTCCCTTCTTCAAGTGGTTTGTCGGCGGCAAAACCAACATCGCATACAACGCCCTTGACCGCCATATCAAAACGTGGCGCAAAAACAAGCTGGCGCTCATCTGGGAAGGGGAACCGGGCGACAAACACACTTATTCCTACTGGCGGCTGTACCAGGAAGTCAATAAGTTCGCCAACGTCCTGCGCAGCATGGGGGTGAAGAAGGGTGATCGCGTCACGCTTTACATGGGACGTATCCCCGAACTCATTATCGCCATGCTGGCCTGCGCCAAAGTGGGCGCGGTTCACAGCGTCATTTACGGCGGCTTCTCGGAACAGGCCATCGCAGACCGCATCGAAGACGCCCAGAGCCGCGTACTGGTGACCTGCGACGGTGCCTGGCTGCGCGGCAATATCGTGCCCCTCAAGGACACGGTAGACAAAGCGATCAGCAAATCGCCGATTGTCGAAACCGTCATCGTCGTCAAACGCACGGGACAGGACATCAGGATGGAACAGGGGCGCGATTACTGGTATCACGACCTGATGGCGCTGCCCATCGCCAGCCCGCGCTTTGAGACCCAGGTGATGGACGCCGAAGACCCGCTGTTCATCCTGTATACCAGCGGCACGACGGGCAAGCCGAAAGGCATTCTGCACACACACGGCGGCTACTCGGTTTATATTTCCACCACGCTGTCATGGGTGTTTGACCTCAAGGACGAAGACCGCTGGTGGTGCGCCGCTGACCCCGGCTGGATCACCGGACACAGCTATATTGTCTACGGCCCGCTGATTCTGGGCGCGACAGGCTTCATGTACGAGGGCGCGCCGAACTTCCCCTATCCAAACCGCTGGTGGAAGCTGGTCGAAGAATACGGCATCACCGTGCTCTACACCGCACCTACCGCCATTCGCGGCCTGATGCGCTTCGGCGAGGCATGGCCCAACCGCCACGACCTGAGCAGCCTGCGTCTGCTTGGCTCCGTCGGTGAGCCGATTAATCCCGAAGCGTGGAAGTGGTATCACCGCGTCATCGGCAAGGAAATGCCTGATTATGGACACCTGTGGCAAACGGAACAGGCGGTTTTATGATTACGCCGCTGCCGCACGTCGCGCTCAAACCCGGCAGCGCAACACGCCCGTTCCCCGGTATCGAAGTCGATGTCGTAGACGACGATGGAAATACCGTCGCGCCGGGCACCGATGGCAATCTGGTTATCAAGCAGCCCTGGCCCGGAATGCTGCGCACTGTCTACGGCGACCCTGACCGCTACGTGCGCCAGTACTGGAGCCACTATTCCAAACAGGGATGGTATCTCACGGGTGACTCCGCGCGCCGCGACAAGGATGGCTATGTGTGGATTATTGGCCGCAACGACGATGTGATTAAGGTCAGCGGCTACCGCCTCGGTACAGCAGAAATCGAATCCGGCCTCGTCAGCCACAGCGCCGTCGCGGAAGCCGCCGCCATCGGCATCCCCGACGAAGTACGCGGCAATGTGATCTATGCCTACTGCATCCTGCGCGCTGGCTACCAGCCCAGCGAAGCACTGGTCGAGGAACTGAAAGAGCACATCCGGCACCAGATTGGCCCCATCGCCGTTCCGACCAAGCTGGAGCTTGTGCCTGCGCTGCCCAAGACTCGTTCCGGCAAGATCATGCGTCGTGTGCTGCGCGCGCGCGCAATGGGTATGCCCGAAGGTGACATCAGCACGCTCGAAGAATAGAACAACCCCATAAGATGAATCATGCGAAAAAGAGGGCGACACAACGCTCTCTTTTTCATTTCTGAAGGCACTGCAAACTGCATGTTAATATATAATCCAAGTGTAACTTATATATTCATCAGGGGAACTCATGAACGAAGAAGCTGCTACTCAGTATGTTATCCGCGAGCTTGGCAAACATCACCACAAAAACGACATCATCGAGAAGCTGTGTACGAATTATGAGATGGGCTGGCGTGAGGCTCAAGCATTCGTCAGCAAGGTTGAAAAGGAACATGCCGGGAAAATCAATCTGCGCCAAAGTCCACTGTACATTTTTGTGGGACTGGTCATTCTGTTGGGCGGTATCGGACTAAGCACATGGGTCGGCATGGAGACGTTTATCAACCATACCGATATGATCCTGTTCAGTATGCCTTTTCCTTACTCCGGCAACATCCTCTATGGGACTGCTGGCATCGGCATGATTATCGGTGGATTGATTGGCATGGTTACGCCGCTGGCCAAGCGTAAATAGCACTTCAGGCCCTAAACCACGCTGAAAGGGGAGTCGCAAAGGCGGCTCCTTCTTTTATTGAGACCCCAAACGGATTCCTCACTGATAATCGCTAAAACGCCCCAATCGATTGCACACGGTTAAAATTTCGTATACAATCTGCAATATCAAAAAGTAATCCTAAACCCAACAAGGTTAGGATTACCGCCTTTAAAAACTTGAATCAAATGAGCAGGGAAAACAAAAACGTCTAGAGCACACCCCGTTGAGACGTTTCCGTCCCCGCTCTAGACGCCAGTCCGATCTCACCACCTAAACGATTAGCCAGTTGGTGAGACACAATTGAAAGGTTGTTTCACATGCTAGGACATAGCATTGAACATAGTATACCTCATAATATCGCAATAAGACAAGTCAATTTGTCTAGCAATCTGGAGACTCAGGTTAATGTAACAGTTTCTAACTCGTTTGGAAATCATTTCACCCAGCAGCAGGCACTAGAACTCTACGACCTAGGTCTTAACGTGTTCCCACAGCCTTACGGCAAAAAAGCCGGGCTACCCTGGAAACAATTACAATACACCCGTCTGCACGCTGCGCACCCCGTCGCCGGCGTTAAGGCACTGTTTCAGGGTAAACGCAACATCGCCGTGATGTGCGGTAGAACCAGCGGCAATCTGTTCGTCATCGACTGTGAAACGCCGCAAGCTCTACACAATCATACCAGTGAACTCCAGAAACGCCAGATACCCCTGTGGATCGTCGAAACCGCACGCGGCGGACACATCTACCTGCAATGTACTGACGGGGAAGTTGCCAGCATCGAAAGCGGCATCATGCAGGACGCAGAGCTGCGCGGCTGCCGGGGTTATGTTCTCACCAGCGGATCAATCCACCCTACAGGCGCTGTCTACCGCTGGCTGAAGCGTGAAGGTGACGCCATCCCCAAAGTATCGGCAAAAACCATTAACTGGCTAACGGACAAAAACGGAAAACCGCTGCGCCTACGATTGACCACAGGCTCAAGGGCTTCTACCCCGTTTAATCCCCTCTCACGCAGCACACAGGACTACCTGACTAACGGCGGCAGCATCAGCGCAGGAAGCCGTAATAACCGCTTATTCAGCGCCGCCTGTGATCTAGCCGGCAACGACTGTGACCAGCACGAAGCCGAGCAAAAACTGACGGCCATCGCGGAACAAAGCGGCCTACATCGCAGCGAAGTTTACGCCACCATCCGCAGCGCCTACAGCCGCGAACGGAAGCCCGCACGTCCCGTTTACCAGCCAGCAAAAAAGGAACGCCCAGAACACTGGAAAGCAGCGCTCACATTTGCCGAAACGCACGAGTGGCAAGGGCGAACCGGAACCAGCGATAAACTAATCCTGCTGGCACTCATTGAACGGGCAAAAACAGGCACTAACGAAAACGGCGTATTTCGCGCCAGCACCCGCGAAATTTCGGTTTTATCGCGCACCAACATCAACACCACGCAGAAAGCGCTAAAACGGCTGCGAGACGCCAAATACATCTTTTATGCGGGACAGGACAAAACCAGCCAAGCATCACTGTGGCGCTTCAGCAATCTCCTCATCCGGGAAGGCGAAAAATTGAAATGTGAGTCATCCCCCGCTGTGCCCCCCTGGATAAGTTTCAGCGACTCCATTTTCAACTCGACGGATGTAATGGAGCGTGGGGCGTTGGGTTACAGCGGACTCTTCATTTATAAGGCGATGCTGTCGCTGGCTGAGGCGATGATGCCCTCGGCTTTAGCGGCTGCGTTGGGGCTGGCTGTTCACCGCGTAAATTATGCGCTGCGCAAGCTGGTGACCTATGGATTGGTAGCGCGTGAGCCTGCGGGGTGGCGTGCGCTGGCTTTTACGGATGCGCAGTTGGATGAGAAAGTGGCGCGTCCGGCAGGCAAGCTGGGGCGGGGGCAGGCGCGTCGTCAGCGTTATGCTGAGCAGCGCGCGGTTTATGTCGGGCACATTATTCTGCGTGCGTGTATCCAGATGTTTGGGGTTCAATTCCTGGAACGCAGCGAGGATATAGAACAAATATTTGATGGAGACTCTTGTTCTACTGCTGACTCTTCGGTTATAGTGGATGAAGCATCTGCGGATAAAGAGGCGTCGTTGAAACTCTGGAAGTGCCCTAATTGTGGTCAGGTACATTTTGCGGAAGAACCGCCGGATATGTGCGATTTCTGCCGTGACTTTACCACATGGAAACCGCTTGCCGATGCTGAGATTGATCCTGCTGTCGAGACTGATGCAGAAGCCTTATCTGACCCGCTGGTGCTGTTAGCTCTGGAATTGGGCGCGGAAGTTTATATCATAGAGGATGGTAAACGGCGCTTGATTGCTTCTTCGCGATCCAAGCCGCAGGATTAGGCACACCCACAGCGGTTTGTGTGCCGCTGGAGGGTTGGTTTGTGCGCAAATTTATGAAAATACTGCTGATGACTGCCGTCTGGGTGGTTGTTAGCTTGCTGCTGCTGGAAGTGGTGCTGCGTTTGTCGGTGGGTGTGCTGCCGCCCCGTCTGGCTGCTGCCGCGCGTCAGGTGCTGACCGGGCGTGGTTACGTTGAAGGCTACAGCAACGCCTGGGAGTACGACACCGAGCACTACTACATTGTGAAGCCGAATCTCGATAACGTCTTGCAATATGGTTCGCCCAGCGTGAGTTTTCATCTGACGACGTATCCGCTGTGGGGCAGCCGCATGGGTTTTCGCCTGTCGTCGCCGGAGGTGAACTACTTTGTCGATGCGGGCTTTGTCGGGGATTCGCATACCTTCTGCTTTACCGAACTCGAAGACTGCTGGGTGACGATTCTCAGCCGCGAGACAGGTATGGGCACGGTAAACCTCGGCCAGCCCGTAACGGGTTCGCTGAGTCATCTCGCTTACCTGGAAGGCTTTATCACGCCGCTGCATCCGCCGCTGGTGGTGTGGCAGTTTGTCGGCAACGACTTTAACGACGATTATGGTTTGATGGCTAACATTCGCCATGAGATTGAGCCTGTGCAGGTTGATCTGTCGCAGTTTCCGCCCGCGCCGCTGCCGCCTGAGGTTTCGCCTGTGCAGGACTGGTTGCAGCATAATTCCGTACTGTACGGCATGATCCAGATGCTTACGACAGGGCGTGTTGGCGGTCTGACGGCCGAGGAAATGATGCACGCCGATCCCTATCAGATTACCTACCGTGATGGGGTGCTCCAGTTTGGCCGCTGGATTGAGCGTATGGTCGCGGACATGAATTATCCGCCGAACCAGATTGGTTATGCATATACACGCGGCGCATTGCAGCAGGCGCAGGAAGATGTCGCGGCGTGGGGCGGGCAGCTTGTGGTGCTGCTGGTGCCTACGCGTGAACTGGTCTATCAGGATCAGACGGAGCCGATTCTGGGTGAAAGCGAGTTTGCGGTGTGGGCCAGCGCGCATCATGCCATGCTAGCGCTGTGCGATGAATTGCAGCTTACGTGTTTTGACGCGCTGCCCGGCTTGCGGGAACACGCGCAGCAGGGCGAGCATCTCTACTGGACGGATGACCCGCATCTCAATCCGCATGGTAACGCGGTGCTGGCACGACTGATGCAGGATTATCTCAGTCAGCAGGGGCTGCTGCCGCAGCGTTAGCGACTTGTAGGAGCGAGCCTGTCTGTCCGCCTGAAGCGTGGACTTTGCTGTTGAAGACCAAGGTATTGCGCCGCGCCTCACGACATGCCACACTCTGTTTGTCGCCCGGAGGGGACTCCGCTGTTCGGGGTTTCACGTTTTATCGCGGGGGATGTAACGGCTCAGTGGGTTCACGGGCTGATGCGTAGAGGTAGGCAGTCGGGTCGCTATGGATGTCGTTGGAGTAAAGAAGTTCGCGCGCTGGCTGATGCCGGGTTTTAACCGTCAGGTAGCGCTGTTTCTGCTCTACAGTTTGATCTGGAATGTGGGCATGTTCGGCATCATGGATGTGGTGCTGAACTTTTATTTTGTCAGCCTTGGTTACACCGCAGAGACGATTGGCCTGCTGCAATCCATTCCGCGCGTTGGCGGCCTGCTGACGGGTGTGCCTGTCGGGTTGATCGCCAATCGTTTTGGCACGCGGCGCATTATGCTCTACTCCACGATAGCCTGCGCCGGGGCGATGCTGCTGCTGGTCGTCTCACCGAGTCTGTGGCTGCTGGGCGTAAGTCGTTTCCTGCACGGCTTTTTCTACGGCGCACAGCAGATCGCCAACAATCCCTTCATGGGGCGCATCGTTGAGAAGCGCAATCAGCCGCATCTGTTCTCGTACCACAATGTCATCAGCATGGCGGGTACGGCTGTCGGCAGCCTGGTGGGCGGCGTCCTGCCTGCGCTGCTGGTGTCGCTGGCGGGTTATGTGCCGCCGACGGCTTCGGTGCCCGCTTCGCAAACACCCTTCGCCTATGGAGCCTCGATTGTGGTGGCAGCGGCGGTGACGTTTATCAGCATCATGCCGCTGCTGGCGATGGCCGATGCGCCGGGGGAACGTGAGATTGCTGACGGCGCGCGCTGGGTTCAATCCGGTGTGCCCTGGGGACTCATGCTGATGCTGGCGGTGCCGATGCTGTTCTTTGGCTTTACCGGCGGCCTGACGTTTCCTTTTTACAACCTGTTTTTCCGCGCCACATTTGATATTCCTGACGC
>JAXLWC010000043.1:0-47636 GCA_046328675.1 Anaerolineae bacterium | reverse complement strand
CCGACTCTCACCCTCAAATCCCCAAAATGGAGAGGGTTGGGTGAGGCCAAACGCGAACGCTCGCCGCCCCGCCTTTTGTCTTCTTTATCCCTTCGCCTTCGGGCTGGTCAGCGGCGCGACGGTGCGCCCATCGCCTCCCCAATCGATCACGCCACGCCCTGACCAAGCTGACGCCTTTTGCCCTAGCCCGCACCTTTAGCGGCGGGCTTTAGCATTTCACTCATTGCTCATTGCTCGTTGCTCGTAACTTACAGTCCCCATTAAAGGTTCAATTGAACCGCAAATGAACCCTCTTTTGTGCTACCCTACAAACATCAGCCCGTTTGCTCGCCAGCGCTATGTGCCTTGTGATTTCGCTATTTCCCACGCACATACTGACTCTGGCGAGCGTACACGAGGGTCAGTCCGCATTTTCTGTCTGTCGCTCCCTCGTTGTGTCAGTCCGCCGCCGCACGCCGCCCACCACAGACACAACCGTACTGACATACTGCTTGCCTTTTCCAAATGTGTGCTATAATGCTCACTGTACTTGATTGAGAATGATAAGTGCGTTTAAATCCTCCACAGTTAAATTCCCCTGTCACGCTCAACACATCGAACGAAGATGATATGTTCACCCGCATATCCATTATTCATGTTGAGGCAACATGCAATTTTCAGAATTGAATCTGATAGAGCCTTTGCTGCGCGCTGTGCGTGCCGAGGGCTACGACGAACCAACCCCCATTCAGGCGCAGGCAATCCCCCACGTTCTCGCGGGTAAGGATTTAATCGGCTGCGCACAAACCGGCACGGGTAAAACCGCCGCCTTTGCTCTACCCATCTTGCAGCGCCTTGTCGATTCGACACAGAATCGCAAGCGCGGCGTCATCCGCACGCTGGTACTTTCGCCCACGCGCGAACTTGCCACCCAGATCGGCGACAGCTTCGCCACCTACGGACGCCACACCGGACTGCGCCACATCGTCATCTTTGGCGGCGTCGGCCAGCAGCCGCAGGTGCAGGCCATCCGGCGCGGCGCGGACATTCTGGTCGCCACTCCCGGACGCCTGCTCGACCTGATGAGTCAGGGCGTGCTCAGCTTAAACACCATTGAAGTTTTCGTCCTCGACGAAGCAGACCGGATGCTCGACATGGGCTTCATCCATGACGTACGCCGCATCATCAACGTCCTGCCCACCAGGCGTCAGACGCTGTTGTTTTCGGCCACCATGCCGCAGGACATCCAGGACCTCGCGGACCGCATCCTCATTAATCCGGTGCGTGTCGAAGTTACGCCGCAGGCTACGACTGTCGAGAAAATCGAACAGTCTGTCTTCTTTGTGGAGAAGAAGGACAAGCGTGCGCTGCTGGAACACCTGCTCAATGACCGTGAAATTCGCCGCGTGCTGGTCTTTACCCGCACCAAACACGGCGCAAATAAACTGGTGCAGCAGTTGGACATGGCACGCATCAACGCCGAAGCCATTCACGGCAACAAATCGCAGAGCGCGCGTGAGCGTGCCCTCGCGAACTTCAAGACCGGGCGCACGCGCGTCCTGGTCGCAACCGACATCGCGGCGCGCGGCATCGACGTGGACGACGTTTCGCACGTCATCAACTACGACCTGCCCAACGAGCCGGAAAGTTACGTCCACCGCATCGGGCGCACCGCGCGCGCCGGAGCATCGGGCATCGCCTTCTCATTCTGTGATGTCGAAGAACGCGAATACCTGCGCGACATCGAAAAGCTGATTCGCCTGCGCGTGCCTGTGGTTAACGATCACCCGTACATGTCTACGGTGAGCCTCGCCGCACCCGCTTACGTACCACAGCCCAGCCGCCAGTCGAATAACCAGCGCCGTATCCAACCACAGCAGCAGCCTCGCAGCGCACAGCCCGCGTCGTCTCGCAGTGGAAACGGCAGCAGCCAGCGCAGCGCCCAACCAGCGTCTAATCGCGGCGGGCAGCAGGGCACACCCAACAACGGCAGCGCTCAACGCGGAGGCCAATCCACGCCGAACCGCAGCGGCAGCACCAGCAGCGGCAATCGCGACAACAGCGGCAGCCGCCCCAACCGCGACAACCGCCGCCGTTCCTACTAATCTCTCCAACAAAAAAGCGAGCCATCTGTGCTCGCTTTTTGTTTCCTATCCTAAAAACAGCTTTCCCTTTGCATTCTTCGTTGTACTCAACGCGGCGCCTGTTCTGAAAATCCTACCTTCGCGTTCTTCGTTGTACTCAACGCGGCGCCTTTGCGGTTCAAATCTTTATCTCTACTCTTGGCGCTCTTGGCGACTTGGCGGTTCAATTCTCTTTTTTCTCTCGGTGTCCTCGGTGCTCTCGGTGGTTCAATTCTTGGTCTCTACTCTTTGCGCCTTTGCACCTTTGCGGTTCAATTCTCATTTTTTCCCTTGGCGTCTTGGCGGTTCACATGTATTTTCGTTCTTGCGTGTGATCCCCTTCATCGTCACTTTGCGCTTCAAATTCCTATCGCTTTCGCTGAACCCGTTTACTGGGGCTGTGCGGCCTCATCGTTGAACGCCGCGCGGTTCGCCAGATCATCGCGTACCTGCTTCGCCATCGGTACCCCGTGACGGTACGCCGCCGCCGCGATAGCGTGCGTGCTCACCGGCAGCGTCAGCACCGCGAAGATGCCCAGCGCAATCATTTTCAGCGTAACCTCTGGCAGCAGAATCGCCGCGCCGACCAGCAGCCCACACAAGCCCACCGTCGTCACCTTGCCCGACGCGTGCAAACGGCAGTAGACATCAGGCATCCGTCCCAAACCAACAACGCCCACCACACAGAAGAACATGCCAAACCAGATGGCGATGACACCGAGTAATTCCATCATCAGAACACTTTCCCTTCAGCGATATACCGCGCCAGCGCCAGCGTGCCGATAAAGCCCAGGGCCGCCAGTGCCAGCGCCACATCAACATACATCCATTCCTGCTGCACAATCGCCAGCAGAATGATGATGCCAATCAGCAGCGTGGTAATCGTATCAATCGCCTGCAAACGATCCGCCGCGCTTGGCCCCACCGCCGCGCGATAAGCACACGGCAGCAGCATAGCAATCAGCAGCACCAGCGCTGCTTGTAAACTGAGTACGGTAAGCGGACTCATGCAATACTCCTTCACAACAAGGTGACCCTAACGCTTCACCTCAAACCTGCCTTCAAACCGCCGCCTTCTTTACGCATTCTCACGGCAACCACTCCTCTACCCGAACCCGTTTTAAGCCCCTCTCCATGTGTCGAACCTCCCCTTACGCTCAAATCCCCCAAAATGGGGAGGTGTTGGGGTGGGGCTAATCGCGCACGTTCGTCCACCTGTCTTTTCACTACCTTAATGACCTACCCTGTAAAGGGGGTTAGTCTCGTCCCAGAATGCGGTTCAGCAGCTTCAGCCGTTTGGTCTGGGCATTGTGCGCGCTCTGGCTGGAGGCTTCCACGTCGAGGCAGTGAACGTACATCACGCTCTTGCCATCGAAATCCACCACCAGTTCCCCCGGCGTGATGGTGATGCCATGCGCGCTGAAGGCCGCCACGACTTCGCTCTCATTCGGGTCTTGCGTCGGCACCCGCAGAATGCCCGGCTTCATCGGCAAATCAGGGTTAAGCACACGTTTTGCAACGTCCACGCTCGACAGCCAGATGTCGCGCGCCAGCGTTACGCTGTAAATCACCAGCGCCCACAGTTGGTCGGGCAGCTTGCGCACATTCACCTTTGTCTCCTGCGACTTCAGCAGCAGCACAATCGCCAGCCCCAGCACAAAACCCACGACAAAGCTGCCAAGGGAGATGTTCGCGGTGATAATCATCCATCCAACGGCCAACACGATGGCGAGCACGATGGCTTCAAGCATATAATTGACATCCTTCCAGATTACAGTGCGCCACAAGCAATGAGCAATGTGCGGTACGATTTAGTCCTCGACGTTCAAGTGAAGGACAGCCGTCGAATGTGGGTCGGCGGCTGTAGTACCGGGTTCACAAATCGATGAGCCAATGTTGTCAGTGAGCAGCACTAACGGGTCGTACTTTAACATTGCTCATTGCTTTCAACGCACTATCAGCCGCCTAAAACGCCGCGAATGTACAGGTTCGGGTCGCCTAAGCGGTTCACGGCTTCGGTTGCCAACTGTACCAGCGGCACCGCGTATAAACCTAAGCCCACACATAGACTGATGAGCAGGGCAGGGGCAAGCACGCTGTCGCCGTAAGGTTTCAGGTGCAGCTCTTCGCTTGGCGTGCGCTGGAAGATGAGCTGCCAGGTGCGCACCATGTACAGCAGCGTGATGATGCCTGCGCCGACGGCCAGCCCGATCACCAGCCAGCTTTCCGCCTGAATGCCACCGCGTACCAGCGCTAATTTGCTGATAAAGCCGTTCAGTGGTGGCACGCCCGCCAGCGCCAGCCCGCCCAGCAGATACAAACCGCCGATCAGCGTCATGGCTTTGCCCGCGCCGCCGATGTCCGTCAGGCGTGCGCTTTTGTTAGGCATACGGCTGGAAATCGCGCCCGTAATCATCAGCAGCGCCGACTTGATAAAGGCGTGGTTCACGGTGTAGACAATCGCGCCAATCAGCGCCAGCGGCGTGCCCCAGCCAATCCCCAGCAGAATGAAGCCGATTTGCCCGAACGTTGAGTAGGCCAGCATACGCTTGGCGTCATAGGTGCGCAGCGCGGCGAGGCTGCCGAAGTAAATGCCGATGATGCCTAAAATCACCAGCAGCCCGCGCACCAGCGGCGCTTCTACCGTGAACAACAGCATCGTCAGGCGAATCAGCCCGTACACGCCGACCTTGACCACCACCGACGACAGCACCGCATGAACGGGCGTCGGCGCGGCAGTGTGGAAATCCGGCTGCCAGAAGTGGAAGGGGAACACGGCGCTTTTCATCAGGAAGGCGCACATCAGCATCACAGCGGCGGCCTGCGCCAGCAGCGGGCGGTCTCCACCTTCCAGCAAGCGCGCGATGTCCGCCAGGTTCAGCGTGCCGAAAGTGGCATAAATCGCCGCGATGCCCGTCAGCAAAAACAGCGATCCCATGCTGCTGATGAGCAGATACTTGATCGCCGCTTCCACGCCGAGGCGGTTGTCGGAGATGCCCACCAGCACCACCGACGAAATCACCATCAGTTCCTGAAACACAAACAGCGTGAAGATGTCGCCTGTGTAAAATGCGCCGTTGAGTCCGGCGGCCATACACAGAAACAGCGGGATAAACGCGGGTAGTTTGACGCATTTGTCCTTGCAGCCGAGGATATAAATCATCCCCGCCAGAACCACCGTCGTCGCCATCACTTCCATCAGCGCCGACAGCAAATCGGGGGCAAAGACGATGCCGTAGGGAGCCTGCCAGCCGCCCATCGCATAAGTCTGCACGCCGCCGATCCAGTTGGCGTACAGCACCGCCAGGCTTGCCAGCCACGCCAGCAGCGTAGCGACCATCCCGACGATATGCTGCAACCGCAGATAGCCGGACAGCAGTACCGCCACAGCCGCGCTGCCCAGCGGCACGAATACAGGCGCAAGTACCAGAGGATTATTCATCGTTTCAACCTAATCATTGTGAGTCTTCAGTGCTAGTAAACTTGAAGTGTCCATAAAACAAACCTTACCCTTTTGTCGGCGTGCCCCGCATTTTACGCGCTTCTCCCCTGAAATCGGGGGAGAAGGGTTGGGGATGAGGGGGTAAACTAGCATTGACGACTCTTTATCCCTTGAGATGATCCATCGCGTCGGAGTCGGCGGTGTTGTAACGGCGCGCCGAAATCGCAATCAGCCCCAGCAGAATAGCATACGAGCCGAAGCTGATGACAATCGCCGTCAGCAGCAGCGCCTGTACCAGTGGGTCACTGGGCTGCTCGGTGGCCATATATTGTGAGTACGCCGGGGCGTTCCCATTGAACGCGCCAACCGCGATGAACAGCAGGTTAATCGCCGTGAACAGGATGTAGAAGCCCATCGACGTTTTAATCATGTCGCGCCGCAAAAGCTGAAACACGCCCAGCCCGAACATAATCCCGGTAGCAATCGCAAAAATCACGTTCACTGCGGTTCAATCTCCTTCGGATGCGCGATGGCTTCCAGTACCATGCTGCTGCTGCCGAACACCGTTAGAAAGATGCCCGTCTCAAACAGGAAGGTCGTTGACAGGTGCAGGTTTGCAGGCAGCGGAATTTCAAACGGGATATGCGCCAGGAATGGCTGACCAAACAGCAGCGGCGCGGCGGCGTTGACCACCACCAGCAGAATGCCCGCCCCAATCAGGCGGCGCGGACGCAGCCAGCGCAGCCGTTCGCGCGACTCATGATAGCCGAACACGATATACCACAGCGCCACGCCTAAGCCGCTGGTCACGCCTGCCGTGAAACCATCGCCGGGGCCGTCGCCGCCGTAAAACAGTTGGGCAAACGCCAGCAGCAGCGCGAAGGGCAGCACAATCTTGGCAATGACGCGCGTCAGTGGTGTGGACAGCCGTGAACCGTGAGACTCATCCTCGCCTTCCTGCACGTCAGGATGCAGCACATGGCTCTCTTCGCTGGTCGAGTCTTTCACACGCAGGATACGCAGGCGCAGGCGGTTCAATGATCCCAGGTCACGCAGGGGCCATGCCGGGCTGTGGTCAGGCGTTGTCAGCAGCGTCAGCACACCCAGCGCCGCCATGCCGAACACCGAGATTTCAATCACCGTGTCCATGCCGCGAAAATCGGTAACAATCGCGCCCACGATGTCAGGAATACCAATATAGGGCAGCGCGTGCTCCATGTGCCAGATGGTGATCGTTTGCGTTTCGGGGCGGTTCAGCACAGCCGCCAGCGCGAACACCGTCATACCGATGCCCACAGCCGTCGAGATGATGATGTCACGCAGCACGCCCGCACGCGAACTTGACCACAGATTTTCCATCGCCTGCTTGCGGGCCGATGGGCTGATTTTCGCCAGCATGACGATCAGCAGCACCGTGCCAATGGTTTCCACCAGGAACTGCACCAGCGCGACATCCGGCGCAGGTTCCAGCAGGAACACGCCGCCGATGCAGTAGCCGGACAAGCCTAACGCCAGCGCCGCCAGCAGATGCCGTTTGAACAGAATGCTCGCCAGCATCGCTCCCAGCGCGAACACCAGCAGCACGATTTTGAGCAGGTCAGCGCCGCCGTCGATGGTGAAGGTCAGCGATCTCCCCGCCAGATGCGACAGCCCGGCAGTAGCCATGAGCAGGGTTGCTGCCGCCAGAATCACAATCAGATAGTAGCGGATTTTGCCGCCCTGTGAACGCAGCAGGATACTCGCAAAACCTTCCACGCCCGCGACGATGCGCCGATAAATGGCAGCAGCGTTCGGTAGGGGAGGGGTCTGCGCCTTGATCCAGATGGGACGCGTAGCGAACAGCATCAGCCCACCGGGAAACGCCACCAGACTCAGGAAGAAGGGAATGTTGAAACCCGCGAATAACGCGAGATGAAATTCATGGTGAATAGACGGGTCAATCACAGGGGTGACCAGCGTATCCAATTGTACACCCGTGAGAATTGAGCCGAGGGCCAGCGCCGCCGGACCCAGCAGCATCGCCTGCGGAACAGCGTGCAGGTGATGGTGATGATCGTCCGTTTCAAACGGCGATTTGCCAAAGAACACTTCGGCCACCATCGTCACCGCCATCGTCACGGTGAGCACCGCGCTGTAAACCACGATGACCAGCGCGCCGGGGGAAGTGAGCATCGCGTCCAGCAGCGTTTCTTTGGCGACAAAACCCAGCAGCGGCGGGAAGCCCGCCATCGACAGCCCCGCGACGATAGCGACCAGCGCCCAGCCGGGCATCTGTTTGCGCAGCCCGCCGAGTTCGTCAAGGTTACGCGTGCCTGTCGTATGGTCAACCGCGCCCGTCATCAGGAACAGCGTCGCTTTGTACAGACTATGCGCGATCACGCCAATCAGCAGCGCCTTGATGCCTTCCGCTTCCGGCAGCGCGCACAGCGCCGTCAGCGCGCCTAGCTGGCTGATCGTAGAATAGGCCAGCGCCGCTTTTAAATCCCGCTGACGCAGCGCCAGCGTCGCACCCACCGCCATCGTCGCCAGCCCGACGACCAGCAGCGTATTCTGCCACAACGGGGTATCGCCCAGCACCGGATACAGCCGCGCCATCAGATAAATCCCGGCCTTGACCATCGTCGCCGAATGTAGATAGGCGCTGGCAGGCGTCGGCGCGGACATAGCGCCCGGCAGCCAGAAGTGCAGCGGGAATTGTGCGCTTTTACTAAAACAGCCAATCAGAATGAGAATCGTGAACGCCGCGTACCAGGGATGCGTGCGCAGCGTGTCGTTCGTCAGCAGTTCGCTGATTTGTGTCGTGCCTGCCGCCGTGCCCAGCAGCATCAGCCCCACAAACAGCGCCAGCCCACCGCCGCCCGTGATGACCAGCGCTTGCAGTGCGCCGCTGCGGGCGTCTTCTTTTTCGCTTTTAAAGCTAATCAGCAGGAAGGAAAGAATACTGGTAAGCTCCCACGCAATGAACAGCGTAAGGATATTACCCGCCAGAACCAGCGCCAGCATCGCGCTCATAAAACCCAGCAGCAGGGAGTAGAAACGCCCGCGCTCGGCGATGTCTTCAAAGTAGTAAGCGGTATAGATGATGATCGCCGCGCCGATGCCCGTGATAATCAACCCGAACAGCAGCGACAAGCCATCGAGATAGATCGAGAGGGTCAGGCCCAGCTCAGGCACCCAGGGTACGCTGATTTCAAAATGGCCCTGATCGCTGACCAGCGGAAGATAAGTTAAAAGCCACAGGAATAAAACGCTCACCAGAGCAGCGAGCAGCCATGCTTGTAAGGTTCTGGGCAGTTTTCGGGGCATGAGCAGCGCGGCTAGCGCCGGTGTCATACTGAGGACGGCAATGCCCATGAAGGAATCTCCAACTACGTTTTACTACAAGGGATGCAGGGGCAAAGCGCTGCCTTGCCCCTACGCTGCAAACCTGAACACCTTAACCTCCGAGCAAGGGAGGAGTCCCCTTGCTCGCGTGAACATACATACTGAGATTAGTCACCCACTGGAGCAACGCTGGCCTTGTGCTTGGGATCAATACCCAGCGCTTCTTCAGCTTCACGGACATCAGGCCAGATCGAAGCGCCGTGTTCAAAGTCGTCGATAAAGACTTTGACATCATCCACAGAATTGCTGACACGCAGGCGACCAATGGCCTTAAGCGCACCGAACATAATGAGGCTGAACACAGCAGTCGCGATGATCGTCGAGCCAGAGCCAAGCGCCTGTACCAGCAGCAGGTCAAGACCGCCGCCTGCCAGCAAGCCGCTGCGCGGGATCAGAGCACCAGCCGCGCTAAACAGTTCCGCACGCCCGAACAAACCAATCGCCAGTGTCCCCCAGATACCGCAGGCACCATGTACTGCGAACGCGCCGACAGGGTCGTCAATACGCAGACTTTCGATGAAATCCGCAGCCACCACGACCACAATACCCGCCACCAGACCGATAATCACAGCGGCGTAGGGTTCAACGAAGGCGCAGCCTGCCGTAATCGCCACCAGACCTGCCAGCGAACCATTGAGCGTGTAAACCAGGTCCCACTTCTTTGAGCGGAAGTATTGGAAGAACATGGTTGAAAGCATGGCCGCGCCAGCACCCAGCGTTGTGTTCAACACCACGATGCCGATGAGACCTGGGTTGCCCGTGCCCAGTGTCGAGCCGGGGTTGAAGCCGTACCAGCCAAACCACAGGATCATGGTACCGATAGTCGCCAGCCCAAGGTTGTGCGCAGGAGGCAGCGGCTGCCACTTGCCATCCTTGCCAATGCGGAAGGGACGCGGCCCTAGCATCCACGCGCCAACCAGCGCCGTGACACCGCCAACCGTATGAACAACGGTACTGCCCGCAAAGTCCACCATACCCTGTTGTTGAATCCATCCGCCGCCCCAGATCCAATGGACGATAATCGGATAGGTGAAAGCGCCCATAATAACACTGTAGATCAAGTCGCCAATGTAATCGGTACGTTCGGCCATCGCGCCAGTAGTAATGGTGCTGGCAGTAGCGGCGAACGCAAATTGGAAGAAGAAGAAGGTGAGTACGTCCAGTGAAGACCAGCTAAAGAAGGGGTTAACCTCGCCAATTTTCGCAAACACCGCGCCATCTGGCCCGATGGTCATCGCCTGGCTGAGGAAGAAGTTGCTGCCGCCGATCAGGCCGCCTTGTGAAACACCAAAAGCGATACCGAAACCCACTGCCCAGAACGCAATAGCCGTCAGACCTGCGTCCACAAAGTTTTCCAGCAGCGCATTAACTGCACTGGTCTGGCGAATGAGACCTGTTTCCAGCATAGCGAAACCAGTCTGCATAAAAAACACCAAAAAGCCTGTCAGCAGTACCCATGTCGTGTCCACGGCTGCCTGTGTTGCCATCGGCACGCTGTCCTGAGCGTGCGCTGCCGTGCCGAATACCGCCAACACGAGCGATGCGACTGCGAGCGCGAGGATGCGGCTCCAAACCCGTTTACGCTTAAATCCTAGACGCATATGTTATTCTCCAGGGGCAGAAATCCTTAGTCGATGGCAGTAGTGTACAAATTCACCAACAGCGGTTTACATGTCAAAAACTCATAAATTTCTGGTCAAATGCCGTGCATAAATCATCAAGATTTGCAGATATGTCCAAAAAATAGGGGTTTTAAAGGATAAATTATGCAAATTGACACGCGGTTTGTATGTTTCAAGGCCTTTAATTTGTGCAATACGACACAAACGCCCGCTGATCTGCCGGAATCTGCTGTTTTTGCTTCCTTTTCTGCAAAAGCAGGGATTTCAACTAATTTTTAGTCAGCATAATTTGTGAGAGATTCACAACATCGAGCGTGGAAGGTATGGGGTTTTATATAAACTAGTGCCTAACCACAGCGATTCAGGCCTTTTTGCGTCGCTGTGGTCTTTGTCGGTTATTCACAACAGACCTAGCAGAATCGCCAATTCCTGTTGTGTCTCCAGTCATCAGGCATAACGCGCCAGCAGCAGCCGCGCGTAGTAGTCTGCCCACTGCTCACTGGGCTTCTCCGCCTGATACTCGTAATCCAGCCGCTTCACAGCATAGACAATTTCACTGCGTGACAGCCGCTTGCCCAGCAGCGGCGGCAGCTTATCCACCAGAAAATCCGCATACCAGATGGCCCAGTCCTCATCATCGCCATTCGTCGCCAGAAACGCCTGATGATGTGCGCCGCCCACGCTGCGGAGTAGTTCGGCCAGCGCTGTTTGTTGTTCCTGCATCTCGCTCTCCTCAAATGGTTATTGGCAGTGTGTAGTCATGCTGCTGTCGCTGATGTTACAGCCTAACCTCTGCTGTGCTGCGCTGTGAGGTGTCGCTATAATGTAACGCTTGCCCAGTATACATTATAAGGGGGTATGTCATGCTGCACGAGTTAATTGTTCAGGGGGTGAAAACGCCCGTCATTGATGAAGGCAGCGGACAGCCCACGCTGTTTTTACACGGCGTGCCGGACTCCGGCGAAGTGTGGCGCGGCGTGATTGACCGTTTGAAAGGCCAGTTTCGCTGCATCGCCCCCGATTTACCGGGTATGGGACATTCCATCACGCCCGCCGATTTTGACTATTCGCTGGCGAATCGTGGGCAGTGGGTGGATGACCTGCTCAAAGCGCTCGACATCCGCGAACCCATCAACATCATCGGCCACGATCACGGCGGGCCATTCGCCATCACCTGGGCAATTCAGCACGAAGACCGTCTGCGGCGGCTGGTCGTCACCGATACGCTCTATCACCGCGATTACTACTGGCACTTCTGGGCGCGGCTGTGGCGTACTCCGGTGCTGGGCGAACTAATCCTGGCCATGCAGGCGCTGCCACTGGGTTATATACTTTTTGAATTCGAGATGCGCCGGGGTTCCAAAGGACTCACGCGTGAGCATGTCCGCCAGACGTTTAAGCAGATCGCGCCCGCCAATGTGGGCAACACGCTGCGTATCTACCGCACCTCCGACTCGCAGGTGTTCAGCGGCTGGGATGACAGGTTCTACGCGCTGATGAAACGGGTGCCGACGCTGGCGCTGTGGGGCGAAAAAGACCCTTACATCGGGATGCCGTTCCCCAGACGCTTGCAGCAGCAGGGCGCGCAGTTGGTCAGCTTTCCCGACGCCGGCCATTGGCTCCCTGTCGAAAAAGCTGCTGAGTTCGCTGAACAATTGCAGCGTTTCTTCACCACACCCTGAGCATTTATTCTGGAATCAGAGTGACATAAAACATCATCAGCCGCCCATCCGGCAGGCGAATCACGCTGGGGTTGCGCACCGCCCGCGCCTCCAGTCCACCGCTTTCGTCCGGCTGCAAGCGCGTGCCAGCTTCCTGCGTGAAGCTAAAACCATCCGTCGTCAGGAACGACACAATTGACGGCACGAAACTGGCGCTGTCTGGCGAACCCTGATGCGCAAACACGCGGTAGCCTTCCGGCGTTTCCACCACGCCTTTGCCCATGAAGTAACCACCCGGCAGCACAATCGGAGCCTGTTCCTCATAATTCAGTCCATCGTCGGA
Organism: Anaerolineae bacterium; assembly: GCA_046328675.1. Taxonomy (GTDB): domain Bacteria; phylum Chloroflexota; class Anaerolineae; order Aggregatilineales; family Phototrophicaceae; genus JACAER01. The sequence goes on along the minus strand of JAXLWC010000043.1, from coordinate 35,082 downwards.
AACCGCGTGTACCCAACCCGGCTCCATCGACGGCGAAAACAGGTGATACTGTCCATTGATTGACAGGATCGCCGCGCAGAACACGTTACCCAATGCGCTGTCCAGCCGCGTGCCGTCTTCAATCGTGAAGTGAAGTCCATCGTCGCTGATGGCCGACATCGAAACCAGCCTCGGCGGCTGGCCAACACCGCGAATGAAGTACAGCCGGATACGTCCATCTTCCAGCAGCACAGCGGCGGGGTCGGTGGGGGCGGGGCGCGTCGGCACGTTTCCAAAGTCCAACTGGCGATAAACCCACGTTTCGCCGCTGTCCTCAGAGAGAGCCAGCACGGTGCTGTTGCGCAGCGCTTCGTAGTACGTCACGAAGTACAGGAAGATGCGCCCTTCAGCATCGATAATCGCGGTAGGCACATCAGCCTGATCGCTGACAATCTGATTCGTGCGCGTCCATGTCAGCCCCTCGTCCGTCGAAAAGGCCGTCATCAGCCGTTGATTCCAGGGGCCGGACTGCATACGGCTGTCATCCGGCGCAGGCGTGGCTGCACCCTGCGGCGGCTCAAAGTCGCTGCCGTCGTCATCGCCGTCGCCATTTTCGGCCTGTACCACCGACCAACTGCCCAGCATCAGCATCACTACCAGCCACACAATCCTGAGTTTCATCATGACTCCTGTTACCAACTGCCGCCCAGCGGGTGCGGCGCGCGGCGGCGGCTGAGGTTGCGCAGCACAATGAAGACGATGCCAACCACCACGATCACCGCGCCGACGATGGAGGTATAAAACTGTGTATGGATGCTGTCCACACGGTCACGGACGAAGTCATCAGCTTCGGCACCTTCCATGGTTAGGTACTGCTCATAATTAAACAGCGCGGCGCTGGTGTTGCCTAAGGCATAATAAGCGTTGCCCATGCCCCAGTAGGCATCACTGTTTTCGATGTTGACCACTGCGGCCTGCCGGTAATCGGCCAGCGCCTCGTCATAACGTTCCAGTTCCATGTACACATTCGCCCGCCGGATATAGCTGTAGCTTTCCTGTGCGTCCAGTTCAATCGAACGATTCAGATCATTCAGGGCATTGTCGTACTCGTCCAGCCCGAAATAGCTGCGTCCGCGTGCGCTGTAGGCTTCAGCGTCGTTGGGATTCAGCTCAATCGCGCGGTTGTAGTCCTCGATGGCGTCTCCATAACGATCCTGGCGGTAGCGAATATCGCCGCGATTGCGATAAGCAACAGCATAGTCGCCGTCAGCCTGAATGGCATGGGTATAGTCTTCCAGCGCCGCGTCATAGTCATCCAGCGCTTCATAGACGGTGCCGCGATTGTTGTACGCAATGGCGTAATCCGGCTCCAGTTCGATGGCGCGCGTGTAGTCGCGGATAGCGGCGGTCTGATTGCCTGCGTTCTGGTTGGCATAACCACGATTGAGATAAGTGCGCGCGTTGTCCGGGTCATCTTGCAGCGCGCGGTCAAATTCCGCGATGGCTCTGCCGTATTCGCCTAACTCCGTGTACACCAGCCCGCGATTGGTGTAGGCGGCGGTATAGCCGGGATCAAGCTCCAGCGTGCGCGTGTAATCGGCCAGCGCTTCTTCGTAGCGTTCAAGGCGGTACTGCGCCAGTGCGCGACCATAATAGGCGTCGGCATAACGCGGAGACAACTCCACCGCATGGTTATAATCGGAAAACGAGTTCTCATAATCGTGCAGGTGATAATACGCCCCGCCGCGCCCCAGATAAGCATCGACGAAATTGGGGTTAAGCTGGATGGCGCGCGTGTAATCGTCCACCGCCTGCCCATACTTCTCATCATAGTAGCAGTCATAAGCCCGCGAATAATACATCTCGGCGTTAGCATCCGCAGGCAGCGCATCGTCACAGGTGGAATCCTGCGCCGACACGACACGGACGAAAGTCAACGAGAGCAGCAGCATAAAAACAGCCCATGATTTGCGCATAAATGCGTCCCTCAAAACCTGATTGGCACTATATTGTTATTATAGGTAAATAAGAGACGTTGGAAGGTTGAAGTTTTCGCGATAGGACAAAGGTCAGGGACAGGGAAGCTCGAACGTGAACAGGGTGTGCTGAGCATTCGTCTCGGCCCACATGCGCCCGCCGTGCAGCGTAATCAACTGCTGGCTGATGGCTAAGCCTAAGCCGCTGCCGCCTTTATCGCGTTCGCGCGCCTGCTCCGCCCGCCAGAACGGTTGAAACACCTGCGCCGCCTCGTCTGCGTTGAGTGGTCTGCCCGTATTGGCGACACTGAAGCGCACAGCCTTGTTGGGGCAGCTTACGGTCAGGGTAATTTCACCACCCGCAGGCGTATGGCGCAGTCCGTTGGTCAGCAGATTGCCCAGCACCTGCCGGATGCGCGTGATGTCCACGTCCAGTTCAGGCAGCTTGTCCGCGACCTGCTGGTTCAGCCGCACATCGGCATCCAGTGCCAGCGGCTCGAAGGCGTCTACCACCTGTCGCACGATTTCAGCAGGAGCGTAGCGCTTCTTTTCCAGCGGCAGTTGGCGTGCCTCGGCCAGTGTCAGCAGGCGCAAATCCTCGACAAGCCGCGACAGATACAGCGTCTGGTCGTGGGCAACGGCGACATGTTCGCTGTCCAGCGGGTACATGCCGTCCAGCATCGCTTCGAGGTGTCCGCGCAGCACGGTAACAGGCGTGCGCAGTTCGTGGGCGACATCGGCGGCCATGCGCTGGCGCAGCGCTTCGGACTTTTCCAGCGCGGCAGACATATGATTGAAGGCGACGGCAACGTCCTGTATTTCCTGTGTGCCGCTGACAGGAACCTGCTGTCCCAGCCGTCCCTCAGACAAAGCGTGCGCGGCGTGGGTCAAACGGCGCAGCGGGCGGGTCAGCAGCCACGCCAGCGTAATCCCTACCACCAGCGCCAGCCCACTCGCCGCCAGCGCCGCCATTTGCAGCAAACGGTTGGCTTCTGCCAAAAAGGATTCCTCCGCCGCCCCCAACGCCTGCGTATTGGCGTTCTGTCGATAGAGCCAGCCAATCTGCATTCCGTCAGCGTGCAGGGCAATAGCATAGCGCAGTTCATCGCTGCTCAGCGTCGTGCCAATAGGAGTCGCATCGCTAGCGGCGAGAACCGTCCCGTGCATATCAGCGACAACGACCTGCTGTCCGCGCCGTCCCGCGCCGCCGCCCATCGCACCATTGCCCATATCGCTGCCGCCGCGTGTCGTTAGCACCGTTTCGACGCCCTGCCATGTGCCATGCTCCGCATAATGATGCTCAAGTTCGCCAATAAGGTCGCCGCTCATGCCCATCATGTCCCGATGGATGACATACTCGCGAAAACCCACATCCGTCGTTCGCTGCACGACTAACGCCAGCGCGGCAATGCTCACCCAGGCCACCAGCAGAAACGCCAGCGAAAGCTGTAGCCATAGCCGCTTCATCACTCGTTCCTCATGCGATAGCCAATGCCAAACACAGTTTCTACGTAGACCGGGCTGCGGCTGTCGTCCTCAATCTTGGCGCGCAGATTCTTGATGTGTACGTCGATGGCGCGCTCGTAGGCCGCGTAACTCTGCCCTTGCAGGCGATCCAGCAGTTCCATCCGTGTGAACACTCGCCCCGGACGCGCAATCAGAGCCGCCAGCAGGTCAAATTCGCTGGGCGTGAGTTCAATATACACGCCATTTTTGGTGACAGTCCGGCTTTCGCTGTTCACTTCCAGTTCGCCCACGCGCCATGTCGGGGAGGGGGCGTTGAGTTCGCCATAGGCACGGCGCAGTAGAGCGCGCACCCTTGCCACCAGCACGCGCGGACTGAAGGGTTTGGTGATGTATTCGTCCGCGCCGATTTCCAGCCCGGTCACCTGATCGATGTCATCCACGCGCGCAGTGAGGAACAGCAGCGGCAGTTGGCTTTCCTTACGCATCAGCCGGGCGGCCTCCCAGCCATCCATCTCCGGCATCATCACATCCAGAATCACCAGATCAGGATTCTCATGGCGGAAGGTGAACAGCGCTTCACGCCCGTTTTTAGCCGTGACCACCTGCAAGCCTGCCGCGCTCAGATACGTCCGCAGCGTGTCGAGGATAGACTGCTCATCGTCAGCAATCAGAATTTTGTGTGCCATCGCAGAGTCCGCCAGAGAAAAAACTTCAGGAGATTATAGCGCCGCCATAAAAAATGGGGTTCGCCCCTGTAGAGCGAACCCCAGCTATCCTCAACCTATGGTTAGCGACCCATGTGGTGATGCCCAAAGTTCTCGTCATCATCGTGGTGCGGGCCACCCATCATACCGCCATTCTGGTTGCCCATCATACCGCCATTCTGGTTGCCCATCATACCGCCATTCTGGTTGCCCATCATACCGCCCTGTGCGTTCTGCGCACAGGTGCCATTGCCGTACTGGCCGCCCATCATCGTACCTGCCCACAGCGGCACACCGTTCTCATCGCGCAGGGTAAGCACCGTGCCATCGGCCAGCGTGACCGTCGCCGCGTGATAATACTCACCATTGGCATAACCGACAATCGTCACCACGTCGCCGACTGCCAGCGTGACGCCCTGGGCTGACCAATAGCTGCTGGGGCCAAGCATTACGTAGACGGTGGTGCTGTCTTCCAGTTGCAGGGTGATGCCGTGAAAGTCCAGCGCGGTGATTGTGCCGCTGGCCGTCCAGGCCTCGCCCAGATTATCAACGTTGTTCATCATTGGGCTGCCCGATGGGGTAGGGGTAGCTTCCTGTGCGAAAGTCACGGCTGATGAGCCGAATGCGACGAGAACTGCCACGAGGGCGATTACGGTCAACGCCGCTGCTGATTTCTTCAACATGAGATTTGCTCCTTCACATCCTGTTTGTGTTGAATTCCCTCCACTATCCCGCAAAGTTGTGTAGAAATTATGTGGATGATGTGTAGAGGTGACAGCAGAAGTTGTTAGCCGCACACGAACACTCAAGCACAGCCGCCGCAAGAAGCTGCATTTGCCGGGCAGCATAGCTGATCGCCAAATTCACAATCGCATTAAGATTTGCATAAATTAAACATGTTTATTGCCTCAATATATATTGCTTCTTAATTATAATTTGTTAAACTTTATCATTATAAGGATCATTTAGGTGAGATTTGGATATATGCTTAATATAATTACCTGAATAGCATTAAGGTAAACATCTTGTAACTACACATGAAAAAGGATGTATGATGATACAGAGACGGTATTTAACCAATTACTCACCGACCTAATAATATCGGGGCATCTGACCATAGCCAGATTCATTCTCTTAAAGTAATGTCTTAAACGAGAAGTAAAATTATGAAGTGGATCCTCAAACGTCGTACAAGTCTTAATGTAGGTCTGGTTCTGATTTTGATCGTCGCTTTGGTCGTGGCATCCACTTATGCCGGACGGCAGTCCAGGGCCAGCACCCAGCAGGTGGAGCATACCCTTGAGGTACTGAGTGAACTGGAACACCTGCGTTCGGAATTATTTGATGTCGAAACTGCACAGCGGGGTTACATCCTAACGAGCGACGCAAGCTGGCTCAGCATCTACAGTACAGCCCGCGAATCTGTCACCGCGAATGTGCAGCGCCTGCGCGACCTCATCGCCGACAATCCCAACCAGCTATCACGCCTTGATACGCTTGAGATCACCATCACTGAACGTTTTGACAGCCTCGATGAAACACTGAGTGTTTTTGAAAGCCAGGGCCTGGACGCGGCGCGCCAAAGAATTACAACGGGCGTGGGTAGAGAATTAATGAATGAGGTCCGCCAGTTTCTTGAGGCGATGGAAACTGAGGAAAGGAATCTGCTTTCAGAACGGCGTGCCGAGGCCACCAGAACGATTCGTTGGGTATACCTGGTTTTCGGAGCATTCGCTTTAGTGGGCGTAGGGCTGCTGCTGCTGGTTTACTACATGTCGCGACGTGCAGCACGAGATCGTGAACGTGGCAAAGAAGAGCTGCGTGAACGTGAGGCGCTCTATCGTCAGATTGTCCAGCAGCTCCCGGATATGGCCGTGCTGCTGTATGACCCCCAACTGCGCTTCACACTGGCCGCAGGTGGACTGTTTGACGGGGTAGGTGGGGAAAAAATCGACGGGCACCCCATGCATGAGATCGTCCCCCCGCCGTATACGAGAAACAGAAACCGCTCTATGAAGCAGCCTTGCGCGGCGAAGTCAATGAGGTTACCGGGGCTTTTACCGGACAGCCGAACCGCCACTACCATTCCAATTTTCTGCCCTTAAAGGACACCTCTGGCAAAATCATCGGCGGCATGATCGCCTTCCGCGATATTACGCTGCAAAAACAGTATGAACAGGAAATCGAGTCGAATGAACGCCTGCTGCGCCTGCTGATTGACCATCTTCCCGAAACCGTATTTGTAAAGGACATGGACAGCCGTTTCCTCATGGTCAACAGCGCCATCGTCAAGTCATTTAAAGCCAACTCTCGCGACGATATCATCGGCAAGACCGACTTCGACTTTCACAGCCACGAACTGGCGGAACAGTATCGCGCCGATGAGATGGCCATCATGGCCAGTGGGCAAGCACGCCTTGATTATGAAGAAGAGACCTTTGATGTCACACGCAATGAAACCCGCTGGCTGAATACCAGCAAAATCCCCCTGCTCGATGCTCAGGGCAAAGTGATGGGGCTGATCGGCGTTAATCTGGACATTACAGAACGCAAGCGGCGCGAAAAAATGCTGCAAAACATTATCGAAACCGCACCGGACGCGATGGTCATTGTCAACGATCAAGGCACCATTGTGGTGGCCAATGCCCAGGCGCAGAAAGTCTTCGGCTATAGTGCAGAGGAACTCATTGGCGCCTCCGTCGATAGGCTGGTGCCAGAGCGCCTGGCCGGCAAACATCCCCAGCATCGCATAGGCTATTTCGCTAACCGCAAAACTCGGCCTATGGGCGCAGGCATGGAATTGTTCGGACGGCGTAAGGACGGCAGCGAATTTTCGGTGGAAATCAGCCTAAGCCCGCTGGAAACCGAAGACGGCGTACTCGTATCCAGTGTAATTCGTGACATCACCGAGCGTAAAGCTGTTGAGCAAGCCTTACGAAACTACGCCGATGAACTGCGTGACCTGTACGACAATGCCCCCTGCGGTTATCACTCGCTCGACAGGAATGGCATTTTTACCCAGATCAATGAAACAGAACTGCGTTGGCTGGGTTACAACCGTAATGAACTGATCGGCAAAAAGAAAATTACCGATCTCATGACCCCAGCTAGCGTAGAACACTTCCGCAGGAACTTCCCTGTGTTTCAGGAACAGGGCTGGATCAATGATCTTGAATTTGAGCTGATACGCAAGGATGGCAGCACATTTTTTATCCTGCTTAATGCCACCGCGACCAAAGATGCAGCAGGGAACTTCCTTCACAGCCGTTCCACGCTGTTTGACATCACTGACCGCAAGCGCAAGGACAAACAAATTGCCTACCAGGCAAGTCTGCTGGAAAATGTTAACGATGCCATCTTCGCACTCGATACCCAGTTTCGGATCACCTTCTGGAACAAGGCGGCGGAGCAAATCTACGGCTGGACTGCCGAAGAGGCCATCGGCCAGACTTCCGCTATTTTCCACACGGTCATGACCGAGCAGCAGCGTGCCAATGTACTGCAAGAACTGGCGGAAAAAGGCCACTATCGGATTGATGTTGCACAGCAGCGCCGCGATGGCACGCCGATTTATATTGAAGGGACATCCATCACTTTGCGCGACGACGCGGGCAATCTGACGGGTTATGTGTCCGTCAATCGCGATGTCACGGAACGGATGCGCCGCGACGAGCAAATTTCCTATCAGGCACACCTGCTGGCCAACGTCAGTGACGCCATTTTCGCCACCGATCTCCAATACTATATTACTTTCTGGAACAAAGCGGCGGAGCAGATGTTTGGCTTAAGCGCAGCCGAAGCGCTGGGGCAGCCGACGACAATTTTGGGGCAGCCCGTCTCAGAGGAACAGCGCGCACTCGTTCGCCGTGAACTGCCGCTGCATGGACGCTATCAGATGGAGATTTTATATCGTCTTCCCGACGGTAAATCCATCTATGTCGATAATACGCTCATCACCTTATACGATGACGCAAAGAAGCCAACAGGGTATATCTCGGTCAATCGTGACATCACCGAACGCAAGCGTAAAGAAGCCGAAATTCAGCAGCTTTATAGCGACTTGCAGCATCGCTCAACCCTGCTGGAGGCCGCTAATCAGGAACTGGAAGCCTTCAGTTATTCCGTATCCCATGACTTACGTGCGCCGCTGCGGGCCATCGACGGTTTCAGCCTCGCGCTCATCGAAGACTTTGGCGACCAACTGAATGACGAAGGCAAGAACTATGCCCAGCGCGTGCGTACTGCCAGCCAGCGTATGGCCCAGCTTATCGACGACCTGCTGAAACTGTCGCGGCTGACACGCGCGGAGATGCATCTCGAACCGGTTGACATGAGCGCGCTTGCTCAATCCGTGATTGAGGAATTGCAGGACAGAAACCCGGAGCGACAGGTCACAATTCAGATCGCACCCAACATCATTACGCACGGTGACAAAGCCCTGCTGCATGTGGTCTTGGACAATCTGCTGGGTAACGCCTGGAAGTTCACAGGTAAAACGTCAGCGGCCCAGATCGAATTCGGTATCTGCGAACAAAAAGACGACATGATGACCTGTTTTGTGCGCGATAACGGCGCGGGCTTCGATATGGCGTTCACCAACAAACTATTTGGGGCCTTCCAGCGTTTACACGCGATGAATGAATTTGAAGGGACAGGCGTTGGTCTGGCGACGGTTAAGCGCGTTATACACCGTCATGGCGGACAGGTTTGGGCAGAAGGGGCGCTGGCACAGGGCGCGACCTTCTATTTCACCCTGCCTGTCGTTGTTGCGACAGTTTTATAGGAGGAAAAGGTGGAGGCAAAAGTGATATTACTAGTTGAAGATAATCCCGATGATGAAGCTCTCACGCTGCGAGCACTGAAAAAAAACAACATTGGCAACGATGTGGTCATTGCCCGCGATGGGGTTGAAGCGCTGGATTTCCTGTTTGGCACAGGCAGCTACGCCGGACGCGATACGAATATCCTGCCACAGGTCACACTGCTTGACCTGAAGCTGCCCAAAATTGACGGGCTGGAAGTCCTGCGCCGCATTCGCGAAAACCCGCGCACAGCCACCCTGCCCGTTGTGGTGTTGACCTCTTCAAAAGAGGAAGTCGATATTGTCACCAGCTACAGACTGGGAGCCAACAGCTATATTCGTAAACCCGTAGACTTCACACAGTTTACGGAAGCAGTACGCCAATTAGGTTTATACTGGTTAGTATTAAACGAGATTCCCCCGACCAAAGGAAGGTAGGATGAGCACGCCCCTGCGGGTTCTGATCTTAGAAGATACTGAAGATGACTACATGCTGCTGCTGCGCGTCCTGCGTAAAGGCGGCTATGAACCACTGCATGAACGTGTGGATTCTGAGCCTGCCATGCGCAGTGCTCTGGCTAAACAAGAATGGGATCTGGTAATTTCTGATTATTCCATGCCCCAGTTCGACGCACCACAAGCGCTGGAAGTATTGAAAGCGGCAGAAATTGATATTCCCTTCATTATCGTTTCGGGTACCATAGGCGAAGAATCGGCTATCGCAGCTCTTAAAGCCGGTGCCCATGACTTCATGCTGAAAGGGACAATGCCGCGCCTGATCCCGGCGATTGAGCGCGAAATGCGCGAAGCAGCAGTGCGCCGCGCGGCAAGACAGGCACAGGTTGACCTTCGCGAAAGTGAAGCCCGCTACCGCAGCATGTTTGAAAACACGCAGGCGGCGAAGTTCATGCTGGACCCCACCACCTGGCGCGTCCTGGAAGCCAACCCTGCCGCCTGTGAATTCTTCGGCTACAGCCATGCAGAACTGCTGACCAGGACTATCCATGACATCAGTCTGCCCCCATTCGAGCACTTAATTGAACGCCTCAGCAAGGCACTGGAGGGCACCTACCTCCCCTTCAGTGCCTATGTACGACAGCGTTCGGGGGAACGTCGAAATGTGGAAATCTTCCCCAACACCATCATGCTGCAAGGTCAGCGCATTGTCTACTGCATCCTCAACGATGTCACCGAGCAAAAACAGGCCGAAAACGAACTAGCAGCGTTGTACAATGCCACGTCCTTCCTGTTTAAAGCCGAGACTCTGGTGAATCTCGGCCACCAGATCGTGCAGGCAGTCGTGCATGAATTTGACCAGGTGGATTGTGGGCTGATGCTGGTTGACCGCACGGAAAACAAGATGATTCGTCTGGCGCGTGCCGGGGAATATGGGGTCGATGCGGTTTCCGTCTTGTATCTGGATGGGGTAGGCTTAGTGCCGGAAGCGGTACGCACTGAAAAGATCGTCTACGCACCAGATACCACCGCCGACCCTCACTATGCCGCCAATGACTCCCGTACCCGTTCCGAACTCGTCATCCCACTGAAAACGAGTAAGAGCGTGCTGGGTGTCCTGGATTTACAAAGCGCAGAACTTAACGCATTTAATCAACGCGACCTGCGTATCCTCACGGCTTTTGCCGAACGCGCGGCAGCAGCGATCGAGGTTGTACAGCTCTACGAAGAAATCAACCGTTACGCTGCCAGCCTTGAGCAGCGGGTACAGGAGCGCACCGCAGAACTGGAACGCTCCAAAGATCACGTTGAGGCAATCCTCAACAACACCAGTGACGCCATTATTCTTGCCAGCTACGATGGTATCATCAGGCAGGTTAATCCCGCCTTCAGCCGGATTGTCGGTTACAACAGCGACGAGATTTTCTCCACCTCTTTATTTACCATCGTGCCCGAAGACTCGGCCAATCTGATGTATGAGACCCTGCACACCGTCATCAACACCAAACTGGCACGCCGTATTGAAATCCCCGTGCAGCGCAAAGATGGACAGCGCTTTGATGCTGATGTCGCCTTTGCGCCGATCACTGAAGACGACCAAATCCGCGACATCGTATGCAGCCTGCGCGATATCACCGAACGTAAACAGATTGAGGAAGGGCTGCGCCGGGCGCTGGAAAACGAAAAAGAACTCAACGAACTCAAAACCCGCTTTGTATCGATGGTTTCCCATGATTTCCGTACGCCGCTGGCCATTATCCAGTCCAGCACCGATGCCTTACAGCAGTTCCATGAAAAAATGGACCCAGAGCAGCGCAATAAACGCCTTGTCAAAATCCGAGGGCAAATCCAGCGCATGATCTCTCTGCTCAACGACGTACTCACCATCAGCCGGGCCGATGCCGGGGCCACCCCTTTCTTACCGGTGATTACCAATCTACAGCAGTTCTGCGAAAGCATCGTGGATGAATTCCGCCAGACTCCCAACCTCAATCATGATATTGACTATCGCTATGCCGACCAACCTGTGGAGGCCTATATTGATGAAAAACTGCTGCATCAGGCGGTCACCAATCTGATGACCAATGCCATCAAGTACTCACCAGAAGGCACCACGATTAAGTTCCAACTGGAGATGAACGACAAAACGGCGCTCATCAAAGTCCGCGACGCAGGCATTGGTATCCCGCCGGAAGATCAGAAGCATATGTTTGAACCCTTCCACCGCGCGGGTAACGTTGGCACCATTGAAGGGACGGGGTTGGGCCTGGCTATCGTCAAACGCGCTGTGGATTCGCACGGGGGGAGCGTTTACCTGGAAAGCGAAGTCGGCAAAGGCACACAGTTCACCATAGAACTGCCCCTTCAGCAAACAGCCAACTGAGCGCCACCCAGCCTACCAGCCTGCATCATCGGGGAACAGGTTGACATACTCGTTACGGGTACGGGGTTCGACCAGCATGTCCGTAACAGTTTCGCGCCAGCGATTATAGTGCGCGGTTTCCCGGTGTTGCGCTGGTGCATCCTTGGAGCGATACACTTCAACCAGAACAAATCGGGCGGGGTCGTCTGCCTGCTGGATCACATCAAAGCGCGCAATGCCCGCTTCCTGGACGCTGTTGCGCGCGTTTTCCAGCGTGGCCGCCTTAAACGCTTCGAGATGCTCACTTTTCACATGGATATAAACCATCACAATATGCATAGTGCTTCATCCTTCCTATATTCTACATGCGGAAAGTGAGTATAACCCTCAGAAAGCAAAACGCCAGATGGCTCTGGCGTCGCGAGTGGAGAGTCTCGTGGATATTTTTCGTGTAGGGACGTTCAACTTGTTGGGCGACATAGGGTTAGAATAAAAGAAACGACATGGAGTTAGATTAGGTTAGGATAGAACGATGCCAGCCGCTACAGCAAACGTCATCCGTCGGCAAATTGTCAGACGGCGAGAGGCGGGGGAGAGTTATGCCGCGATTGGACGCGACTTGTCGCTGCCGTATGGGACGGTACGGAAGGTCTATGCGCATTACCAGGACACAGGACACCTGGAACCGAATTATGAACGGTGTCGTCGCAGTGGGGTGCGCACGGCGAAGGCCATCTATGAAGCGGCACTGGCCATGAAACGCGCTCATCGGGGGTGGGGAGCGGGGTTAATCTGGGTAGAATTAGCCGATCAGTTTGAGGAGCAAGACCTGCCCAGCGTGCGCAGTTTGCAACGCTGGTTTCGCCAGGCGCAACTGACCCCGCCGCGACGCGAGCGTCAACCGTTGGCCTTGGTGGCGCGTGGGCTGGCTGTGCATCAGGTGTGGGCGTTGGACGCTAAGGAACAGATCAAACTGAAGGATGGCAGCGCGGTGAGTTGGTTGACCATCAGTGATGAAGCCAGCGGCGCGGTGTTGTGGGTGGGTCTTTTCCCCCGTGAAACGTTGGTTGCAAGTCCGTTGGCTGTCAAGCACGGATTGCAAACAGCCATGACCCGTACAGGGGAAACCGGAGAAGTTACGCATGGATAATGGCGGCCGTGGGGCACCCTACAATCAGTTGCCCTCGGCCTTAAGTTTGTGGTTAGTCGGGCTGGCTGTCCCAGCCGATCTATGGGCGTCCGGGATGCAGTACCGACAACGCCATCGTTGAACAGGATCATGGGGTATTGGCGCAGTGGGTCGAACCGCACGAGTGTACCGATTTTGAGATGTGTGAAGGGCGCTTGAATTGGGCAGCGTTCACCCAACGGGAACGCTATCGTTCCCCTCAGGGCTATACCCGCCGTCAAGCCTATCCACAGCCCCCAGGAGAACACCCGGCGCTACCAGCCCGACCAGGATGAAACCCAGTGGTGCCGGGGACGGGTCATTCAGTATTTAGCCCAGTTCCACTTTCGACGCAAAGTCGAGATCAACGGGCGTGTGACACTGTTTGCCAACAGCTATTCGCTGGGTGTGGCTCACGCCCCGCCAGCCATCCACATTACCTTTGACCCAACGACCAATGAATGGGTTTTCACCGATGACTACCAACGTCTCTTGCGACGCCACAAGACCAAGGAAATCACCTATGAGCAAATCAGTCAACTGCGACTGGCTAAACGCCGTCGGCATTGATCCAACTGTGTGTCGTTTTGTCGATCCAACCCTATGTCGCCCGACAAAACTGAACGTCCACGTAACCTTGAATCTTATCACTCCCTGGCGTCTTGCAAGATGCAGACAGGGTATCGCTGACAGCTATACAGCGCCCATCATAGCATTAGCTGTTTTCTTCCTGCGGACACAGCGGCAGCCCGATATTCACCTGTGTACCTTTGCCTTCCACTGAACTCAGATTCAGAATCCCCCCATGTTCTTCGATAATCCGCCGCGAGACAAACAAGCCCAACCCCATCCCTTGCTGCTCGTGCGCCGCACGATCAACCTGCTGGAAGGCCTTGCCTGCGCCTTTGGCTTTGCTGGGAATGCCGCGACCATGATCGGTGATACAAATCCAGATCATGCCCGACGACTGCCATTCGGAAATGGATACCGAACTATCCGAGTCAGAGAAATCCAGCGCGTTGGCAATTAACTCCGCAAAGGCATGTTTGAGCGAGGCAATATGGCCGATAATCCGCGCCTTGCGATCACGCTCGTCCACATCAATTTGCAGCACCGGGTTGCGGTACGAATAGCGCCGCGCCAGATCAATCGCCCCCATCAGCACCTGCCAGACTTCAAGCTGCTGCCCCAGTTCGCCAATCTGCTTTGAACTCAGGCTGCCCGTTTCCAGATGGGTCAAATACACCATCTGTTCCACCACATGATTGAGGCGCTCCGTACCAGAACGCAGCGTGTCCATCAGGTCTTTGATTTCATCCGGGCCAAGATGATTCATCTGGCGTTCAATAACATCGCGCACCATACGGATCGAAATCAGCGGTGTACGCAGTTCATGGGTTACCAGGCGCGTCAGTTGAGTCTTGGCTTGTTCCAGATCAATCTGATGCGCCTCAGCGATAGCCAGATGGCGGTTGAGACGGGAGCGAATTGCCGAAAGCAGTTCGCCATGCGTGAAAGGCTTGGTGACATAGTCATCTGCCCCCAACTCCATCCCGTGCCGCATGAACGCCTTATCTGCTCTGGCAGTCAGGAACAGAAACGGAATCAACGCCGATCTGGTATCCTGTCGTAGGTTCAGCAGTACCTGATAGCCATCCATCTCCGGCATAGTAATGTCGCAAACGATGAGATCGACAGCTTCAGTCTGCGCTATCTCCAAACCCAGCCTGCCATTTTCAGCAGCAAGGACATCGAATCCCTCAAACATCAGAATATCACTGATTTCCTCACGCAGTGGCCCTTCATCTTCAATGACGAGGATACGCGTCATAGCCCTTATACCCCCTGGGATTGTTGCTGCGAAACATGATTATTGTTCGCGTTGGATAACAGCGCGAACGTGATGCTGACTGATGTTCCACGACCCGGCACGCTTTCGATATAGAACTTTCCGTCGTAGAACTCGGTGAGGCGTTTAGCGATCACCAGGCCCAAACCGGAACCCTGCTGTTCATATAACCGGCGCTCAAACTGCATATAAGCGCCAATACTTTGCACCTGATCCGCCGTCATCCCTCTACCGGAATCGCCAATCGCGATCCGATAACTATCACGTCCAATACGGGCGCTGACCTTGACCGGACTGCCGGGCCGCGAGAACTTGAAGGCGTTGTCCACCAATTCACCCACAATCTTGCGCAGATGATCCTCATTGATGCCGATAGAGGCAAACTCAGTGTCAATGTGCAGATCGTCGGTGCGTTCATAGCGCTCCGCCAGGCGTGCCGCCTCCAGAGTAACCACCTGATCGGGAAATTCACTGGGTTCAGCACCGTACAGCATCTGTGAACGTTTAGTGTTGGTCCCCACAATTTCCATCTGCGCATACAACAAATAATTCTCAATCAGATGGTGCAGGCGGTGCGCCGAGTTCACAATCGAGCGCGCCATCCGCGACACATCCTCTGATGGGAACGAGTCCGCCTCAGTGGCCAGCAGTTCGCCATAGCCAAGGATGCCGACCAGAGGCGTGCGCAGCTCATGCGGCAGCGTCAACAGCAAAGACTGACGCAGCTCATCAAGCGCTTTTTCAGCAAAACGCCGCACCACCGCCTGCTTCGACAAACGTGCGTTAATCGCGCTGAACATCTCGTTATGCGTAAACGGTTTGGTGAGATAATCATCCGCCCCCAATTCCATACCACGCCGCATATCCGATTTGTCCGCCTTCGCCGTCAGGAAAATAAAAGGAATATTTTCAGTAAGGGCGCTGTTTCGCAAATTATGCAGAACCTCATACCCATCCATCTCCGGCATCATAATGTCGCAGACAATCAGGTCAGGCATCTCGCGGCGCGCCATTTCAACCCCTTCAACCCCATTCACCGCGCCAATCGCCTCAAAGTCACCAAAACTCAGCAGGTCGAGAATTTCTTCGAGCAGCAAGTGCTCATCTTCAATTACGAGTATCTTTGTCATGCTTTATCTTCCTTGTACACATATCGGAAGTGCAACAGTAAACACTGTCCCTAAACCAACCTGACTTTCAAAACTGATTGACCCTCGATGTAACTCAACGGCCTGCTTAACAATCGTCAATCCAAGGCCCGTACCCTGAATTGCCCCAACGTTGGAGGCCCGCTGGAAAGCCCCAAACAACGCCGGCTTGTCTTGCTCCGGGATACCAATACCACGATCTTCAACCTGGATCAGAATTTGCTCACGCTCACGGGCCAGGCGCAGCAGGACATCACCGCCATTAGGAGAATACTTGAGCGCATTGGTCAACAGGTTGACAATCACAAAACGAATCAACTTCTGATCGGCAAACACCATGCTGTCGTAATAACATTCAAAGACCAGTTGATGGGTCTCCTGATACATCTGCCGCAGTTCTTCAACAATAGTGTTGCATAACTCCGCAAGGCTAAACTCGGACTCACTCAGGCTGAGCATCCCCGTTTCAACCTTACCGATGACCAACATATCATCCAACAGATACAACATCTGGTTAACCGCGCTTTCAATACGTTCCATATGGATCACGCGCCGTTCAGGACTCATCCGATCCCCATAATCGCGCAGCAGATTGTTCGATGACATAATCGTCGTCAGCGGGTTACGGAACTCATGAGAGGCCATCGCTACAAAGCGCGATTTTAAGAGCCGTAGTTCCTGTTCTTTCGTCAGCGCCGCTTCCAACGCAGTCACTTCTTCCGCCATTTCGCGGTGGCGTACCGCCTGCTTTTGCAACTGGATATTGATCGCCTCCAACAGTTCAGTGTGCAGGAAAGGCTTCGTCAGATAATCATCGGCCCCCAACTGCATTCCTTTACGCCAATCCTGTCGCGCCACGCGCGCCGTCAGAAAAATGAACGGAATGCCCGCAGTCGCCGGGCTGGAGCGCAGTTCCAACAGCACCCCATAACCATCCAGCTTTGGCATCATAATGTCACACAGAATCAGATCGGGTCGATGCTGCTGCGCAAGCTGCACGCCCTGCAAACTGTCCGAAGAAGAGATAACCTCAAACCCCTCGAACACAAGATTTTCGCAAAGTTCTTCCAAAAGAGCTGCTTCATCATCGATGACTAAAATTTTCGTCATGCTTGATTAGTCTCCGTATTTAACGGGAATGTCACAGTAAAAGTGGTCCCCATTCCATCCCGACTTACACATTCCAGGGTGCCGTTGTGGAGTTCTACGGCTTGCTTTGCAATCACCAGGCCCAACCCGGAACCCGAAATTGCGCCAACATTAGATGCCCGGTAAAAAGGCTCAAACAGATGAACCTGATCTTTTTCGGGGATACCAATGCCATAATCGCGACACGTTAGAATCACCCGATTCACATCAATACATAAATCGAACTCTACAGGGCTGGTTTCCGCTGAATACTTGAGGGCATTGGTCAGCAGATTGAGCAGCACCTGCCGCAGCAGCCGTTCATCGGCCACAAATTCATATTGAGGCTGGGTCGCCTTGAACATCACACGCGGTAGACGATCCTCATTTAGTTCATCCACCACATCATGACAAAACGCAACCAAATCCATGTGATCGGGCTGATACTGAAGCCTCCCCACTTGAATCTGTTCCAGAGTCAGCACATCACTCATAAGCTGCGTCATATATTTGATTTGCATCTGGATTTTGTCCAGACGGTTGGTAATTTGCTCTGGCGTCATCTTGGGCATATAGGCTTTCAGCGCGTCGCTGGCCGCCTGAATCGTAGCCAGAGGGGTGCGAAACTCGTGCGAGACCATCGACACAAAACGGGTTTTAAGCTCATTGAGTTCCTTTTGTGTCTCCAGCGCCTGCCGTAGTTCAATTTCTGCCTTCTTACGCTCAGTGATATCCGTCGAAATGCCGCAGATCGCGTAGGGGGTACCGCTCTCATCCAGCAGAGGCGACTTGATCGACAGGTAAGTATGAACGCCGTCCTCCAGCGTAATCTGTTCCTCGAATTCCAGCGTCTTGCCCGTTTCGAACACCTGCCGGTTGTTGGCCAAAAGCTGTGCCATCGTTTCTTCAGCAAGTGTCTGCCCCAGCCCACTACCGACAACTTCATCGGACTTCACATTGAACACTTTCTCATACTGATGGTTCACCATCATGAGGCGGTTCCGGGTGTCATTGGCATAAATCACCGCCGCCGAATTATCGAGAATTGACTGCAACTGATTCTTGGTCTGGCGTAAGCTGTCTTCGGCACGCTTTTTCTCGGTGATGTCGCGCCCTTCAGGCACTAACAGGATCACCTGACCGTTCTCGTCCTTAATAGGACTCAACGAGAAATCCACCGTAATCACACCGTTAACCGTCCAGTGTTCAGCCTCAAAGCGCACAAACTCGCCTTTTCCCGCGCGCCGTATGCCATCGATAATCTGCTGGCGGCCAGTCTCATTCCAATCCCACCACGGTGTATCCCAGTAGAACTTGCCGTCTACCTGTTCCAGATCGGTCAGCCCAACGCCACCCAGCGCCGCCTTATTGGCAATGATCAGCGTACCATCGGGTTTCAGCAGGCCAATATACGTATACGTACCATCCAGAATCGCGCGCATCTGTGCTTCTGAACTGCGCAGCGCGGATTCGATTTGTTTGCGCAGCGAAATGTCGCGCAGATTACAGACAACCCCTTCTTCACCCTCGCCCATTTTCATATGCGCGATGCCAATTTCAGCGTCAAACACGCTGCCATCCTTACGCATCATGCCGATTTCCAGGTGACGAGTCGCCTCGTCTTCCATAACCGCATCCAGCACCGATTGAAGCAGTGCGTGGCTTTCTGGCGTCACCAGCGTCATCACAGATCGATTGAAATAATCATCCTGAGTACAGTGCAGCAGGGTGTTAAAAGCGCGATTAGTTTGCTGAATGCCTCGGTCAGAATAGGCAAAAAAGATACCATCACTGCTGTTATCAAGAATCACTTCCACGCGGCGCTTGGCCGTCTGGTATTCTTTCGTGCGCAGAGCGACACGCTGTTCCAGTTCAAAATTCACCGCTTCTAATTCCGTCTGTACCCGCGTTCGCTCGCTGATTTCTTCCTGCGCATGTTGATACAGTTGCGCGTTTTCCAACGCAATCGCAGCAGCGCTGGCCAGCGGTTGCAGCAGTTCAATATCGTGTTCGCTAAATTGATTGGGGATGTCACTGTCGAGCCGCAGAATGCCCAGAATCTGGTCTTGCAGCAGAATTGGAATGCCAATATACGAACGAACCCACTCCAAATGTTTCCATATCTGCCATTTGGGATGCTGGTGTGTATCAGAAATGACAATACCGCGTCGCTTCTGAAAAGCCTCCATTTCCAACGGTGTGTCGCTTAAGGCATGGCGCAGATTCTGGATGAAGCCCTGATTCACATAACCGCGCCAGCGCTTGACCACCAGCATATCACCTTCCAGCAGGGCGATATTTGCGGTTTTGTAGGGCACTAGGCGATGTGTTTGCTCAAGAATTTCGTCCAGAACTTCGTCCAGACTGATATGAGAAGTGAGGGCCAGAGTCACCGTCGCGAACGTCTCAGTACGCAGCCGCAGTTCACGCTCAAGGGGTTTCGGAATGGGTTGGGAGCGGCGCAGATCACGGTCTGAGGTACGAGCGATGCCGGAAGACTGCATCTCATTCAGTTGGCGACGAAGCGCCTCAACCTCCCGCAGCAGTTCCTCTTTTGACTTATCTTGATCGGCTGGCATCAAAGTCACCTTTTCCAATGACTTGTATCCTAAAGCGAACTATCTCATCATCTCAATACTTTTTTTATACTTTATTATAGGACGTAAACGAGCGTCGAGTCATCCGTGCAACTGCGTATGTTTCTACCTACGTAGAATTTTACGTATCAGTAGCGGCATTTCTCGTTTACCATCAAAATAGAAAACGAGGCGCTTATGACAAAGATTTTAGTAATTGATGACGAACTTCCGCTGTTGGAAGAAATAGAGTTAATCCTACGGTTTGGCGGTTATGAGGTGTTAAGTGCATCTGACCCGCGAATCGGCATTGAGATGGCCTGCCAACAGAGTCCCGATCTGATTTTGTGTGATGTGATGATGCCGTATGTAGATGGCTACAGCGTCTTACAGCGCATTCGCAATGATTCGCTTACCGCCCATATCCCCTTTATCTTCGTCACCGCACGCTCTACGCGCGATGACCTGCGGCTGGGCATGGAACGCGGCGCAAACGACTACGTCAGCAAGCCGTTCACCCACACAGAACTGCTGAACGCCGTCGCCGCACGGCTGGAACAGCAGGACATCGTGCGTTCGGCGCAGCTTCGCCAGCTTTCTTACGATCTGGTGCAGGCACAAACAGCCGAGCGCGACCACATCGCCCGCCAGCTTCAGGAGAAAGTCGGGCAGGTACTGCAAAGCGCCGGGCTGATTCTGGATGCCAGCAAACATCGCATGGATAGATTTGTCAGTGAACGGCTGAACGAGATTCAGAACCTGATTAACAACGCCGCCGTACAAGTGGCCGAACTGGCAATGGACTTACACCCGCTGATGCTCGACCATGTGGGGTTATTGCCCACGCTCAACTGGTTCCTGGAGCGTTACCGCCAGCGCAGCACCACCAGCGTCACGCTTATCGATGAAAAACTCTCGCCTGAAACAACCCTCTCGCCTGAAATCCAGAAAGTCGCTTACTGGATTGTCCGCGATGCCCTCAACATCCTCGCGCCGACGCTGGAACTTCAGGACATCCAAATCGAACTCAACGGGCACGCGGATTTGCTCGAAATTCGCTTTTCTGGACAATCCGAGGTGACGCAGCGCCCAGAGTCTGCGCTGCTGCGTCTGTATGAATACGCCTTTGCCTTTGGGGGCATGTTGCGTTTTGATTTTCCCCTGCCAGGCACCGCCTTGCTCATGGTCCAACTGCCGCTCAACAGTGAGGCGCAGTTCAATGCCGAGACCATCACCCCGATCACAATTCTGCCACCCGCTGCCACGACCTTTGACAACCTCGTGCGGGCCATCATCCTGAGTTCTCATGCAGGCACGCGGGATACCCTGTTCAAGCTGCTGACCGAAGCAGGGGACATCACGGTAGTAGCCGCCTACGAACACGTTCACCAGCTTTTCGTGGACCAAAGTGTCGTCATTATTCTCGACTTATCAGGCGGGAACACCCTGGAAACCGTCGATCAATTAGTCAACCTCTATCCACAGACGCCGCTGCTGATTATTGGTAACAATACCGACGAAAATACAGCCTTGGAAGTGCTGCGCCACAAAGCCACAGGCTACATCATGCGCAACGCAGGCACCGAGGAACTGCTGCACGCCGTGCGCCAGGTGTACAGCGGGCGGCGCTACCTGAGTTCCCCATTCCGCGAACAAGCGATAGAATACTATATTCATACAAAGCGTCATGCTGTTGAAACGGATAAGGTCAGACAGCTCACACGGCGCGAACGTGAAATTCTGGATTGGGTGATTGCTGGCTTTACCAGCGCTGAAATTGCCGAACGGCTGAGCCTGAGTCCGCGTACTGTCGAAACGCACCGGACGAACCTGATGCGTAAACTTGATGTGCATAGTAAATGGGAACTCTTAAGTTATCTGACCACAGAGCAATCTCGTAATACCTAGGTTTAAAGTAATGTCTAAGCTGTCTATTCGTCTGATAATTGCTGTTACGCTGGTTTTTTTTGCCCTCTTGCAGGTTGGTCTCTTTTATCTGTTCATCGCCCACATCCTGTCCCACATCAGCAGCGAGGTCTACGCCAGCGGCGAACATATCCTGTTGATTGTGGAAGCCTTTTTGCTGGTCATCATTACCCTGGTCGGCATCCTGACAACCTTGTTTCTCATGCATGGGCTTATTTTCCGCCGCCTTAATAAACTCATCGCAGCGACTGAGCAGTTCGCCAATGGAAAACTTTCTACACGCGTGGATATGGGCGGGCACGATGAACTTACCAAACTGGGAACAGCATTCAACATCATGGCCCAGCGTGTTGAAACCGCATATCAGCTCACCAAAGAAAACGAGAACAAACTATCCGAAAAAGAGTCACGCCTCAGCGCTGTGGTCAACGCTACGGTGGACGGCATGATTATAGCCAACACCCACGGACTCATTGAAATTATGAATCCTGCGGCAGAACGTATCTTCGGCTATCAGGCGAACGAAATCATGGGGCAGAAATTGTCGTCGCTGCTGGCCAGCAATGAGACTCTTTCCACGCTTTCCGGCTCCATGACCTATTTGAAACGCGAAGTCATGGGACGCCGTAAGGATGGCAGCCTCTTTCCGATAGACATGGCCCTCAGCACAGCGGCTTACGGCGACCAGACGCTGTTTACGGCAATTGTGCGTGACATCACGGAACGTAAGCGCTCTGAAACCGCGTTGAACCTGTACGCCCAGCGTTTGGATCGACAGCGGGCTATCGTCGAAGCGATCCTCATGGCCGACACGATGGAAGCCGTCGCCCAGGCCGCTGTAGACCAAATACGCGAGTTGATTCCCTGCCAGCGTGCCCATGTCTCCTCCGTTGAGGCCAGTGAAGGCCGCGTCGTCCATCTGGCAGTATCTACCGAACTCCCTACGCAGTTGCTTCCCCCGTACACCATCATACTCTCGAAGTCTGATATGGATTGGGTGCGGCAGCAGGAGCATTTCTACATCCATGACCTGGACACACGTAAAGACCGGACCGAAACGCTGCGAATCCTGTACAACGAAGGCATTCGTTCCCTGTTAACGTTACCGCTGGTACTGGGCGATGAACTGATTGGCACGCTTAATCTTGGGGCAACAACCACCAGCTTTTTCACCGAAGAACACACGCAGATTGCGCGCGAAATTGCCGCACAGTTGGCCCTGGGGATGCGTCAGGTGATTCTGTTGAACCATGTCGCCCACTACGCCGAGGAGCTGGGGGAACGGGTCATCATGCGCACGGCGGAAGCCCAGACATTCCGGCGTATGGTCGAAAACTCGCTCGATGGTATCGTGATTATTGACTCACAGAAGTCGCTGATTATCTACGCCAACCGCGCCGCCCACCAGATGTACGGCTACGAAGCAAGCGCTACGACCCTCATTGGGCAGGACCCTCGCGTCTTTTGGTTCAAAGAAGACTATCCGATCATTACGCAGGTACTCAACGGCGCACGTAAGACCGGTTGGAGCGGGGATGTGCGCCAGCGGCGGGTCGATGGCAGCGTGTTTGAAGTCAGCGCCAACGCCTTTGCCCTGTATGATCCTGATGACCGCTTACAGTTTGGCGTGTCCATCCGTGATATTACCGCGCGCAAACAAGCGGAAAAATCGCTCCAGCGCATCAACAACTTCCAGCAGGCCATCCTCAACAGCGCCAGATCGGGCATTATCTCTACCGACCTCAATGGCATCATTACCAGTTTTAATCCCGGCGCGGAACAAATCCTGGGCTATAGCACCTCCGAAGTCGTCGGCAGGCTCAGCATCACCATCTTCTACGATCCCTCTGAGCTTCAGGCCCATGCCGAGGCCATCTCACACGGGCTGGAAATCCATCTGCGGGCAGGGGCCGAAGCGCTGTTCGCCCAAGCCAGCCTGGGCAGGTCTGCCGAAGCTGAATGGGCGCTCATTCGTAAGGATGGCAGCCGCTTGCCCGCGCTCATCTCGACCACTGCCATTCGTGACGAGGTCGGCGGCATCGCCGGGTTCCTCAGCATCGTGACCGATGTCACCCGCCAGAAACAGGCGGAAAATCGCTTCCGCGCCCTCATGGAATCCGCCCCCGATGCGATGGTCGTGATTAATCCCGAAGGCAAGATTGTATTGGTCAACACCCAGGCGGAAAAACTCTTCGGCTATGACCGCCGACAGATGCTTCAGCGCGAAGTCGAACTGCTCATGCCGGCTGCCGATTATCCCCATCACTCAAAACGCCGCGAAAACTTCATGGGGCATCCCCAGATACAGACAATGGGCGCGGGGCTGGAACTGTGGGCGCAGCGTGCTGATGGCTCCCGCTTCCCCGTCGAAGTCAGCTTAAGCCCCATCGAGTTTGAGGATACAGTGCTGATCGCCAGTTCTATCCGCGACATCACCCAGCGCAAGGAAGCGGAAAAAGCGCTTTTAATGGCCCTGGAAAAAGAACGCGAGCTAGGCGAATTGAAATCCCGTTTCGTGTCGATGGCCTCGCATGAATTCCGCACGCCGCTGGCGACCATTCTGGCTACTGCTGATGCACTGGGCGCTTACCGTCATAAGATGGACGACTCCCAGATTGACCATCGTATCAACAAAATACGCAATCAGGTCAACCACCTGCGCGACATCATGGACGATGTGCTCCAGCTTGCGCGTATGCAGGCCAACAGAATCGAATTCAGCCCTGCCCGCGTGGACTTTGACGAGTTCTGTCGGGACATTCTGGACGAATTCCAGAGCCAGCCCAGTGTGACGCATGAGTTGGTTTACACATGCAGCGAACGCCCGCTGTACATCAATGCGGACACCAAACTGCTGCGCAAAATTATCGACAACCTGGTCTCGAATGCCATCAAGTACTCTCCCAACAAAACCCACGTCTATGTGGACGTTATGCATGAGGATGGCCATTTGCAGCTTAAGGTGCGCGACGAAGGCATTGGTATCCCCGAAGAAGATCAGAAGCATCTCTTTGAGGCTTTTCATCGCGGTGTCAACGTCGGCACCATCTCCGGCACCGGACTGGGCTTATCCATCGCCTGGCAGTCGATAGAGCTGCATGGGGGTACTATCCTCTGCGAAAGCCTTTTAGGCGAAGGCACGACGTTTACCGTCACACTGCCCTCAGCCTCTTAAGCAGCGCTTTCGCGACTCCGGCTGTCAAAGTCTGAGATATTGATTCAACACCTGATTACTCTGTGATAACTTGTGCAAAGCCTGATTTGCTTAAGTTATAATCGTAACAATCCTCTTCTCAATCGCCCGGCAATTTCGCTGCTTCGCGCCCACATGCCAACGACCTGCGGACTCCCTATCTGAAGCTGTCGGCAGCCTAACCACTTGAAGCGGCAGCGCTTGTATCCCGACTCTATACCCTCTGCATCCCAAAACAGGGCTAAGCCCATATCCCCCAGGTGGACTACTGCAAATAGCGACAGCACGCTCATGTGACAGGCCCGGCACTGTCGTAAAGTAAGTTCAGTTTTACACATCAACATTGTTCGCTAAATCAAAGGAGAAACGCACATGTTGAGTTGGGCACTGTTCTTCTTCATCATCGCCATCGTCGCTGCTGTCTTCGGCTTCACAGGCATCGCCGGAACCGCCGCCAGCATCGCACAGCTTTTGTTCGTCGTCTTCGTTGTCCTGTTCCTGGCTGCGCTGGTCTTCGGACGCCGCACACCCTCGGTCTAGGCACATCCATAACACAAGGGGGCCTATGCCCCCTACGGCATTATTCAGGAGGAATCTCTATGTCAACCGAACGTCAGGAACAAGTCCGAGTAGAACGCGCAGATGGTTTCGAGCGCCGTCAGAAGGTCGTCAATTATGCGCCTTCCACGCGGGTCGTACTGGTCTCGCGCTTAACCAAGCTCATCTGGCTGCTGGTCAGCGTTGTTGATCTGCTGATTGCCTTCCGCTTCGTGCTGAAAGCCATCGCGGCCAATCCCGCCAGCGGCTTCGCCAGCGTGATCTACGGCCTCACCGATTTCATGGTCGCGCCCTTTATGGGACTGGTCAACTCACCGACAGCACAGAACGGCTCCATGTTTGATGTAGCCTCACTGTTCGCCATCGCTTTCTACAGCATCGCGGTGCTGGTGATCGTCCAGCTCCTGCGCATCCTGTTCGCCAGCACAGGCGGCTCGCGCCAGGTGACCACCATCGAACGTCACGAGTAAACCGTACTTGAGTGCAGCACCCTTTCCGTCAAGGGGCAGGCCGCCGTGTCTGCTCCATCCGAGGTGATCTCGTCTCGGCTAGCTGACCTGAGCGTCAGAATAGGAGCTATCGATCATGGACAAGCAAGCCATTAACCAAATGCTTCTCGTCAAATCACGTTACGAAAACGAACTGCTGAAGAAGCCGCATGTGGTAGGCGTTGGAGTCGGCGTGCGCAACCAGAACCGCCTCAGCGCTGGCGAACCGTGTATCGTCGTCATGGTCGATAAGCTCATCCCCTCTGCACAACTCGCGCCGGAAGATCGCATTCCAACGCAGCTTGACGGGGTATGCGTCGATATTCACGAAGTCGGCACCTTTCTCGCACATTCCACATCAGCCCACTAGGAGTCGTTATGCTGAAAGATTGGTTTTCATTCCTGAGAAGTCAAGGGACAGAAGGTAACGGCTCTGTACTTGTGGTCAGCGACGACGCCGCGACTGCTGCGCTGATTGGCAGCACGCTGGAACAGAACAACTATCGTGTTGGGGCGACAGCTACGGTTGCCGAAACCCTGCATGTGCTGGACAAGATGCTGCCCGATGTGCTGATCTGTGACTTCGAGCACCCGCACGTGGACGGCAAACAGTTGGTCGAAGCTGCACGCACACGCCTGGGCAAATCCTCAATGCCTGCTGTCCTGTTTCTGCGTGACAGCCGCGAGGATGAACTGCTGGCCCATCTGCTGGGTGTGGACGACATGCTGATCAAACCCTTTGAAGCGCACAACCTGCTGTCAAGCGTCGCCCGCCTCAGCGCGGGGCGTGAAAGCCGCAGCTAAACGTGCGCAGCGGCACGGGTGAGCAGCCTTGTTCACCCCTGAATCTGTAAACCTTTAACCTGAATTCAAGCAAGATAGGAGAACACAACAATGGGTATCATGGATCTTCTCATGTGGATTGTGGTCGGTGCCATCGCGGGCTGGCTCGCTAGTCTGGTCATGAAGACCAATCGTCGTCAGGGACTGCTGGAAGACATTTTCGTCGGGATTATCGGCGGTTTCCTCGGTGGGCTGCTGCTGAACCTGCTGAACATCGGCGGCGGCGTGACGGGCTTTAACCTCGTCAGCATCCTCACCGCCTTCATCGGCTCCATCGTCTTCCTGGCGCTGCTGCGGATGGTGCGCCGCGCCTAGCCTGTGCGCCAAACCGACAACTGCATCTCCCAGCCCCGTGTATGCGGGGCTGCTGCATATTTAGTGCATCTTCACACGAGTCTATGCAGCAAAGTCAAGCGCTTTAGCTCGCATTTTACTGAAAACTGAATACTGACAACTGTAAACTTGCACTAGCCACCACAGAACGGGACGTAACATGACTGGCTTTCAGGTTTTCCGCAACACCCTCATCATTCTGCTCACGCTGGCAATTTCATATCTGTTTCTGCGAACGCTCAACGTGTGGATTATTTTGCTGGTGGCGATTCTCATCGCCTCAGCGCTGCGTCCGCCCATCATGCGCCTGCGCCAGTGGCGTGTGCCGCAGGGCATCGCCATCCTCATCGTCTACGGCCTGATGACCATCGTCAGCCTGACGATGCTGGTCGCTGTGCTGCCGCCGATTGTTAACCAGTTCATCGGCTTCATTCAGGACGACAACCGCCTCGCCAACCGTATCATCTCAGCGCAGTATTGGGCGGATCGTTTCCTCAGCCAGAGCACAGGCAGCGAAATCAATCTGCAAATCGACCCCGATGAAATTCGCGGCGCGGTGCATGATTTTGTCGAAAACATCCGCATCACGGCCCCTACGCTCATTGTCGATATGGGCAACTTTGTCGGCGACTTCATTCTGATTATCGTCATGGGCATTTACTGGATTACCTCGCGTGAGCGTGCCGAAGCGTTTCTCGTGCAGCTTCTACCGCTGAGCAGGCAGGTGCAGGCGCGCGCCATCCTTGATGAGATTGAGTCCAGTCTGGGCACTTATGTGCGCGGCATCGTCACGGTATCAGCCATCGTGGGGTTGATGAGCTTTGTGGTGCTAACGCTGCTGCGCGTACCCGGCGCGGCCACCCTGAGCTTTGTCTATGCGGTAGCGACGGCGGTGCCCATTGTCGGAGGGTTCGTCGGCGTGGTGCTGGGTACAGGGCTGGCAGTGCTGTCCTCTCCGTCGGCGGCGCTGATTGTGCTCGTGGTCATGGTGCTGATTCAGCAGGTGGAGAACTATGTTCTCTCACCGCGTATCATGTCCAAGAGCGCCGACTTCGACGAAATCCTGGTGATTGTGTTCATCGCGGCGGGCTTCACGCTTAACGGCGTGACCGGTGGGCTGCTGGCGATTCCCGTAGCAGGCACAGTAGCGATTCTGCTCAAGCATCTGGTATTCGAGCCGCGCCGCGCCAAGGTCACCCCCAGCCGCGTCGAGGGCGGCATCCTGCTGCTGGACGAGGTACAGGAGCAGACGCGCTAACGACACGCAGGGAAGATTTCAGACTTCGTAGGGACACCGCCTTGTGTGTCCCTTTTTGATGCGGCTAACGCTTGTGAAGCTGTATGATTGGATAATCCTCATCAGCGGCTGGCGCTGTGAGTGCAAAGGGTGAGGTGCTTAGCCCACGATTCTGTTTTCCACCGCCAGCGCGACGGCCTGGGTGCGGCTGACAGTCCCCAGCTTGGACAGAATACTGCTGACATGGTTTTTCACGGTTGAGCCGCTGATAAACAGACGCTCAGCAATCTCGCGGTTGTTCAGCCCTTCAATCATCAGCATCAGCACTTCGCGTTCGCGCTCGGTGAGGTCATAACCGGGGGCTGGCGGACGCGTGGTAGCGCTGATCAGAGCTTGCGCGGCTTCGGGAGCCAACGTGGACTGTCCTTCGTAGGCGCGGCGCACGGCGTTCGCCAGGTCATCGCCAGAAACATTCTTCAACAGATAGCTGATAGCACCTGCCTTGAAGGCCTTCGCAACATTGTCATCATCGCGGAAGCTGGTCAGCGCGATAACCTGCGTCGTGGAACTGCTTTCGCGAATGCGGCGCGTGGCTTCAATCCCATCGAGGCGCGGCATAATCATGTCCATCAGCACAACATCGACGGCCTGCTGTTTACAGAAATCGGCGGCTGCCTGTCCGTCGCCTACCTCACCGATGACGCGCAGGTCTTCAAAGTCTTCCAGCAGCACTTGCAGACCTTTGCGTACCATATCGTGGTCATCCACAATCAGAACGTTGATGCGTTGTGTATCGTTCATCCCTTGACTTCTCTCTGCTTTTTCCAAATGAGACTGATGTGAGTGCCCTTTCCAACCTGACTGTCGATGGTGAGATTCGCGCCAATCGACTCGGCGCGTTCACGCATAATGCCCAGACCCAGGCTGGTGGAGGCTGTGTGATGAATGTCGAACCCTATCCCATTATCGCGAATAGTCAGTTCGATGCGGTCAGGATAATCACGCACAGCGACATGGACCACCTTCGCCTTGGCGTGCTTGTCGATATTATTGAGGGTTTCCTGGGTGATACGATAAAAGGCAATCTGTGCCGCCGGGGGCAGCGTCGGGTTACCTTCGATGTCTAACTCCAGTTGAAAACCGCGACGGCTTTGGATGGGTTGTAAGTACTGTTCAAAAAGCTGCCTGAGGCTGATTCGTGTCAGCGAATCAGGACGCAGTTCCAGCAGCAGAATACGCATCTCAGAGAGCGCCGTCACCGTCAGGCCGTGAACCTCACGCATCAGTTCCCGCGCGCTCTCCGGCTGTTTGTCCCAGCGCCGCAGCACCGACTCGCTCATAGCGCTGCACGTAAATAAGGTCTGGCTGACCGAGTCATGGAGTTCGCGCGCCAAACGCTGCCGTTCTTCCAGCGCCGCCAGTTCCTGCGAACGTTGATACAGGCGCGCGTTTTGCAGCGCGATGGCCGACTGTTGAGCAAAGGCCGTCATACGCGCCACATCTTTCGCGGTGAAGGCGTTGGGATTTTGGTTAAAAATGTTGATGAAACCGTAAACAATATCCTGAAAAAGGATAGGCACGCCAGCGTAGGAGCGCACATTTGCCTGCTCAGCGACTTGAGCGAACTGTGTTTCATGCTGCAAATCAGGGATGATGATGGCTTCCTGCGTATTGATTGACTTGCGCAGCAGCGGAATATCCTCAAGCTGAAGCTGATTTTCGGCGGCAATCTCCTTGGTATCACGCACATCGTCGCTGCGCTGCCGTGCAACGTGCAGCACATCATCATGATTCAGGGTGATGCTGGCGGTGTCGTGCGGCACGACCATACCAATGTTCGCCAGAATGCGGTCAAGCACCTCGTCGATGTCCAGCGTGCTGCTAAGGATAGCGGCAGTATCGCGCAGCGCCTCAGCAAAGTGACGCTGTTCCTGTTCAGCCACTTCCAGCCGCTTGTGTGCAGTAATATCCGTATAGTGTTCAATGCGTCCGCCTGCATACATCCCCGTACTGATAGGCTGGCTCCAATGTTCCAGCCAGCGTTCTTCGCGGGTCTCGTCAGGCAGCACATGACACTCAAAACGCTCGGTGAAATGATTTTGTTCGTAAGCGAACAACAGCCGCCGCGCGTAATCATCAGGGTCAGCGAAAACACATTTGAGGCTGTCGTTGATCAGTTCGCGTTTGTCTTTGTTGATAATCTGTTCACGGCTGATGCCAAAGTAAACCTCCGTCGCGGAATTGCACCATACAACAGTGAAATCCTTCTTAAGGATAATCACCGCGACCATCGACGTATCAAAAACATCGTTAATCAGCGAACGATAGGCTTCTTCGCTGCGGCGCAGGGCGATTTCGCTGCGGTGACGTTCGATAGCATAGCGAATGGTGCGCTGGAGCAGCTTCGGATGGACATCACCTTTAATCAGGTAGTCCTGCGCGCCCATCTGCACCGCCTGCACGCCCACGCGCTGGTCGTCGTAGCCCGTCAGCACCACAATCGCCGTATCCGCGATGTCTGCGCGGGCTTTCAGCAGCGTGTCAAAACCGAAGCTGTCCGGCAGCGAAAGATCAAGCAGAATCACATCATAGTAGGATTCATGCACCTCTTTCAGCGCCGCGCTCAACGTTTCGACCCGTTCCAGCGTGAATTCCTCGTCCCGGCTGTCCAGCAGCATTTCCCGAATGAGGCGTGCATCACCGGGGTTATCTTCGACCAGCAGAACCCTGATTAAACGTTCCATGATTATTCCGGCGGCAGTTTGACAATGCTGAACCAAAAACTTTGAATACTCTTGACGATAGCCAGGAACTGCTTCAAATCGACAGGTTTAGTGATATAACAATTGGCGTGCAGGTTATAACTCTCAAGAATGTCGCGCTCGTCGTTAGAGGTGGTAAGAATAACCACCGGGATACGGCGCAGGTCGTCATCATTCTTAATTTCTTCCAGCACTTCACGGCCATCCTTACGCGGCAGGTTCAGGTCAAGCAGAATCAGGTCGGGGCGCGGTGCCTGGCTGTAACTGCCCTCATGACGCAGAAAAGCCATCGCCTCAACACCATCATTAACCACGCTGAGCTTATTATGTAGTTTAACATCCCGCAGCGCTTCCATCGTTAGACGCACATCGCCAGGGTTATCCTCAATTAACAGCACTTCTATGGTTTCCACTATAGCCATCTCCAAGATTCTCCTGAGTAGAGAGCCAACCTGCTCTTACGCAGGGATTGTAAAATAAAACGTAGTCCCTTTACCAACTTCCGACTCGGCCCAGATACGTCCACCATGACGTTCAATCACTTTTTTGCAGATAGCCAGCCCAATCCCGGTACCCGGATACTTACCACGATTGTGCAAGCGCTGGAAGATTACAAAGATACGATCCAGATACTGTGCTTCAATACCAATACCATTGTCGCGTACCGAGAAGACCCATTCATTCTTATTGAGCTTCGCGCTGATATGGATTTCTGGCGTGCGCTCGCTGCGATATTTGATGGCGTTGCCGATCAGATTCTGGAAAACCTGAATAATCAGACGGCGATCCGCTTTGATTTGTGGCAAATGATCGTTGCTCACAATCGCGCCGGACTCCTCAATAGCCACAGCCAGCAGTCGGCGCGCCTCGTCCACTTTTTTGTTGAAGTCAATGGTCATAAAGGTCTGCGGCTGCGTCTCCACGCGGGAATAGGCCAGCAGCCCATTGATTAAATCCTTCATGCGCGCCGCGCCATCTACCGCGAAGCCGATAAACTCACGCCCCGAGTCGTCCAGCTTGTCGGCATAGCGGCTTTCGATCAACTGCAAGTAGCTGCCGATCATACGCAGCGGTTCCTGTAAGTCGTGCGAGGCCACATAGGCGAAGCGCTGAAGTTCCTCATTAGACCGTTTCAGTTCCAGCGCGGACTGTGCCAGGTGGGCTTCATCTTCCTTACGATCACGAATATCCATGAAGACGCCGCAGACACCTGTCGGCTGCCCGGCCTCGCTCATCAGGATAGTCATATGCGCTTCAACGGGCACAGCCTCGCCATTCTTTGCCAGCAGCCGCAGTTCCATCTTACCAGCTTTGCT
The DNA here is from genome assembly GCA_046328675.1 of Anaerolineae bacterium. Taxonomy (GTDB): domain Bacteria; phylum Chloroflexota; class Anaerolineae; order Aggregatilineales; family Phototrophicaceae; genus JACAER01. The sequence continues at coordinate 2,812 of JAXLWC010000043.1, read as the reverse complement.
GCCTTCATAGATGGCTATCGTCTGCTCCGTCGCGCTTTGCAGGTCATCAGGGTGAATGATTTTATGCCCAATATCCTGCATCCCCACCCACTCGCTGACTTCGTAGCCCAGCATCTGCGTCAGATACTGGCTGACGAACACAAACTCCTGCTCGTTTTTGGCAGCGTCTACTCTGGTTTCCCAGACAATGCCGGGCACATTATCCAGAATATTCTGGATACGCCTGCGCTCACGCTCGATCAGCAGCAGCAGACTAATACGTTCTTCTTCGGCCTTCTTGCGCGCGGAAATATCCTGAAGGCTGGTAATCGTCAGCCTCGGCTTATGCTGGCTGTCCCAGATGACGGTGGACTTGAAGGTCAGCCAGCGGTCTTCGCTGGTTTGCAGGTGGCGCAGACGCATGGTGAGTTCGCTGCTTTTGCCCGTTTCCAACGCCTTGACGCGCGGCATCATACTGGTAGTGACGCGGCTGCCCTGTTCATCATAGGCTTCAAAGCGGGTGTGCATCTCTCTGAGAGGGGCGGTAACCATCGCCTGCGCATCGGCAAAGCCTAAATACTGCGCCGCCACATCATTGCCAAACAGCGGCTGGCCGTTAATGTCCTGCGCCAGAATGCCGTCGGCAAACCCTTTCAGGATAGTCTCTAACTGGAGGCGGGTATCAACCCAGACCAGTTCGGAACGGTCACGCGTCTCCTTTATCCAGCTTATCAGCAGCGATGTCAGAGCAAACACCGCCAGCAGCACAAAGCCGTTGATATCATTGAGTAACGACCCAATCGGCTGGATGAAAAAGTAATCTGCCAGCAGCGTAGACAGCAGCGACGACACCAATCCCGGCCCCAGACCACCGATTGCTGTGTTCACAATAATCGCTGCCAGGAAAATGAAACGCACATAGCCAGCGATAAACGGGTTAATCAACTGGGCTAAAACCAGCGCGATGATGGGGACGATAATCGCCAGGACATAACCCTGCAACTGGCCCGATATTTTATGAGGTGAAGGTACTGTTATTTTCATGAGTTCGATCTGCCGCTTAGAATCCTGCTTGGTTGAAGTATCCGTATTTCACCCATTGTAGGGTATCGAGCGAAAACGAACACTGGCGGCAGGGAGATCGGTTGCATTACTGCTTCACGGAGATCATCTGCATGATTTATCATAAAACCCTAACACGTTACTTCCTGCCTATAACAATAAATATTACTTCTGTTATGTAACGTCAAGTTACACTGATTCTAGAAAAAATAGCACACGCGTACATGCTCCAATCAGGTGAAATTATATAGGTCAACTGGGTGATTAATGTAACAACACTGAAATATAAGTGAAGGGCTGGGTGCTGTGGACAGCCTGACACCCCCCAGTTCACCTAATCCCAAACGCACCATCCGGCTCATGTTCAGCGGCTGAGGATGGGCTATTGTGTAAGCATCGTCCGCGCCTCTGCCAAATGAGGTGAGCGAAAGATGCATGGAAATGCCCTGGGACACAGATCACTATCCACCCAGCATGAAAAACCTTGGGCCGCACATTCGCAGCAAGGCTGTTGAAATCGCGAATGCCCTGCTTGAAGAGGGCTATGCCGAAGGCCATGCAATTCCGATTGCCATCGCTACGGCCCGGAAATGGGCAGAACATGCTGACCACAACAGGCACGCGGGCGTACATCAACTGCACGTTGTCCCTCATCCAGAGGGGTGGGCGATACGACGCGCTGATGCCCGCCGCGCCAGTTTCGTCTTCAACAGCCGCGAACAGGCGCAGCACAAAGCCCTGGAAATGGCCGAAGAAGAAAACGGCAGCATCATCGTTCACGATGACGACGGGCAAATCAGCCATCAGATCATCCTCAACTCGTGGCAATGAACAGCGTGTTTTCCAGAATCATAAGGTATAAGGAGCGTAGACTATGACTACCGCAACATGGGACCGCATCGTCGGTAAATGGCATCAGGTTAAGGGCGAAGTCCGCACCCGTTGGGGCAAGCTGACCGACGATGACCTTGAGCAGATTGCAGGCGAGCGTGAAAAGCTGGTCGGCAAATTGCAGGAACGCTACGGCATCTCCAAGGACGAGATCAACGATCAGATTGACGAATGGGCAGACAACCTGCAGGTCTAACCCCCACGATCTCGTAAGCTAAAGACCGCTCCCTGTGGGCGGTCTTTGCCACTCTATTGCACAAGCCATTTATAAGGAGCAAAACTAATGAACGAGCGCATGTATTACAGTCGCGAGGCCGAGCAGCGGGCACAGCAGCAGCGTACCGCGATGGTGGCACTGGTGCTGGCGATGGGTTTAGGGATTGGCGCGCTGCTGGCGCTGCTGTTCGCCCCCCGTCCGGGCGAAAGCACCCGTAAGATTCTCGGCCAGCAGGTAGAACACGCCTACGACAATGGCCGCGAAGTCACAGGCACCGCCTTTGAAAGTCTGCGCAAAGAGGTGGAACGCCTGCGCAGCGATGTCGAGGATCGCGTGAAGCAGGCCCAGCACTAACTCGGTGAAGACCTATTCCCCCAATAAAAAGACGCCAGCGCGATGTAGCCGGCGTCTTTTGCTTGTCTATTTACCGCAAAGCCACCTCAAAACCGCTGTCTCCTCAACCCATTCTCAGTGCAGCCGCTCATCCACGCGACCCGTTTTTAGCCCCCTCTCTATATAACCTCAGTTCGGGATAAGAGCGTCCAGTTGAGGCAGATTAAGGGCTAAGGATGGCTTCTTAGGTTGATGGCAATAAGCGATCAACCCAGCCACAACATTGACCATCAAGTTTGCCAGACTGCGGTGTCGAGTGTGCTCAATCTG